>NZ_JBSSFA010000001.1:0-615530 GCF_054062215.1 Bacillus sp. TE9106W | reverse complement strand
CAACGGGAAATACCGGAGTAACCGGAGTCACAGGCTCGACCGGAAATACAGGAGTAACAGGGGATACAGGTCCAACAGGAAGTACTGGCCCGACCGGAAACACCGGCCCAACAGGAAACACCGGAGCAACAGGAAACACCGGAGCAACAGGAAACACCGGAGCAACAGGAAACACCGGTCCAACCGGAAGTACCGGAGCAACAGGAAATACCGGAGTAACAGGAACCACAGGTCCAACCGGAAATACCGGAGCAACAGGAAGCACCGGAGCAACAGGGGCAACCGGAGCGACCGGGGTTAGTACAACTGCAACGTATGCATTTGCGAATAATACATCAGGAACTGCTATTTCTGTTTTGTTAGGTGGTACTAATGTACCGTTACCGAACAATCAAAATATTGGACCAGGAATTACCGTTAGCGGAGGAAATACTGTATTTACAGTTGCGAATGCAGGGAATTATTATATAGCTTATACAATTAATTTAACGGCAGGATTACTTGTAAGTTCTCGTATAACTGTAAATGGCAGCCCGCTTGCAGGAACAATAAATTCACCAGCAGTAGCTACGGGTTCATTTAATGCGACAATAATTGCTAACTTGCCTGCTGGCGCAACTGTTAGCTTGCAATTATTTGGATTACTTGCGGTGGCTACATTATCGACGACAACACCAGGAGCTACTTTAACGATTATTAGATTGAGTTAATAAGAAGAAAACCTTGGGGCTTTTATGCTTCAAGGTTTTTTATCTCCTTATTTGTATGTAGTCTCATTGATTAGGAAAGTTTTACTTTATTCACTTGAGCAAAAACATCGCAGTTCGAAAATATATTATAATAGAATGAAAAGAGAGAAGTTTGGCAGAAAGGGAGGGTGGCGATGCAGGAGATGGTTACAGATTTTTTTGGACGCCCGCTTCAAGATTTGCGTATATCTGTCATTGATCGTTGCAATTTTAGATGTACATATTGTATGCCAGCGGAAGTGTTTGGGCCAGATTATGCTTTTTTAAAAGATGAGTTTTTACTGACGTTTGATGAAATTGAGCGTTTAGCAAAACTATTTGTTAGCATCGGTGTACGAAAAATTAGACTTACTGGTGGCGAGCCACTACTTCGTAAAGATTTAACAAAACTTATTGCAAGTCTCGTGAAAATTGACGGGCTATTAGATATAGGATTAACGACCAATGCAATTCATTTAACAAAGCAAGCAAAAGCATTAAAAGAAGCTGGATTACATAGAGTAAATGTTAGTTTGGATGCAATAGATGATGATGTATTCAAGGCTATTAATGGCCGAAATATTAATACGAAACCTGTTATAAAGGGAATTATGGCTGCAAAAGAGGCTGGGCTTGATGTAAAGGTAAACATGGTTGTGAAAAAAGGGATGAATGATCATCAAGTACTTCCGATGGCTGCGTATTTTAAAGAGCAAGGAATCCCGCTTAGGTTCATTGAGTTTATGGATGTTGGTAGTACAAATGGATGGAACTTTGATCAAGTCGTTACGAAGCGAGAGTTAATTGAGATGATTCATCGCGTGTATCCGCTTGAGCCAGCTGAAGCGCATTATTTTGGTGAAGTGGCGAAGCGATATCGTTACGTTGGAACAAACGTCGAGGTTGGTTTTATTACTTCTGTTTCTGAGTCATTTTGTTCCTCTTGTACGAGAGCGAGAATTTCGGCAGATGGAAAGTTTTATACTTGTTTGTTTGCGACAGAAGGCCTCGACATAAGGGAACTTCTTAGAGCAAAGCTTTCGGATGATGAGTTATTAAGCGTTATACAAGATGTATGGATGAATAGAAAAGATAGGTATTCGGATGAACGGACAGAAGAAAGTGCGAAAAATCGTCCGAAAATTGAAATGTCTTATATAGGAGGATAAGAAAGGAGGCTATCGTATGCAGGAGCGATATTCAAGGCAAATATTATTTTCCGGTGTTGGAGAAGAAGGACAGAGAAAAATTAGAGAGAAGCATGTGCTTATTATTGGTGCGGGAGCTCTTGGTGCAGCAAATGCAGAAGCGGTTGTTAGAGCAGGTGTTGGAAAAATAACAATTGCGGATCGTGATTATGTAGAGTGGAGTAATTTACAAAGACAACAATTATATACAGAAGAAGACGCAAAGCAGTATAAACCGAAGGCGGTAGCAGCGGCAGAGCATTTAAAAGCGATTAATTCTGAGGTGGAAATAAATCCGGTTGTAACTGATGTAACAGTGCAGGAAATGGAAGAGCTAGTGAAGGGTGTAGATTTAATATTAGATGCGACAGATAATTTTGAAACACGTCTTCTTATTAATGATATTTCACAAAAGTATAATATTCCGTGGATATATGGTGGTTGCGTTGGAAGCTACGGAGTAACGTATACAATTGTACCAGGAAAAACACCATGTTTCCGCTGTTTAATGGAGCATCCGGCGAGCGGAGCAACATGTGATACGGCTGGCATTATACAGCCGGCAGTGCAATTGGTAGTTGCGCATCAAATAACGGAAGCGCTGAAAATATTAGTAGAAGACTATGGGGCGCTTCGCGAAACGATGTTATCGTTTGATCTTTGGAATAATCAACAGATGGCATTTAAAGTGAATAGACAGAAAAAAGACACGTGTTTATCTTGCGGAAGATTACGTACATATCCGAGTTTAACATTTGAAGCGCAAACGAAAACAGAAGTGTTATGCGGACGAAATACAGTACAAATCCGTCCAGGTGTGCGGAATGAATTCAATTTAGAAGAAATTAAAAAGCGCTTACAAAGAAGTGTGGATGTAAAAGCTACTCCGTATTTAGTATCGTTTCTAGTAGAGGAATTTCGTTTTGTTTTATTTACAGATGGTAGGGCGTTTATTCATGGGACGAATGATATAAATGTGGCAAAACGTTTATATGCCAGATATATAGGTTGAACCTAAAGGGAAACCCTTTAGGTTCAACAGGGAGAAGATTAAGACTTTCTCGCATAATCTCCACTTTTTCCACCTGTTTTTTCAAGTAAGTACGTTTCACCAATAATCATACCTTTATCAACAGCTTTACACATATCGTACACGGTAAGAGCGGTAGCGGAAGCAGCTGTTAAAGCTTCCATTTCAACACCGGTGCTACCTTCTGTTTTAACTTTTACTTCAATAAGTAATCGATATTGTTCATCGGATTGTTTCCAATCGAAAGAAACGTCAACACCTTTTAATAATAAAGGATGACACATTGGGATAATATCAGAAGTGCGTTTCGCAGCCATAATACCAGCGATTTGTGCAACTGCTAATACGTCACCTTTCCCGATTTCATTATGAGAGATTTTATCGTAAATTTCTTTCGTAACGACAATGCTAGAGCACGCAATTGCTGTTCGAACGGTTGCTTTTTTGTCGCTTATATCAACCATCTTCGCGCGTCCTTGGTCATTAAAGTGTGTGAATGAAGACATGGAATTCCTCCTTGAAGTAATTTCTATTTAATATATAAAGTTTAATCGAGATAAAAAAAATTGCAAATATGGGGTGAGAAACGATGGTAGAAAAACGAATTCCGATTCAAGTTGCTGAGGCAGTAGAGAGAGTAATGGAATATGCGAAAATTGGTGAAGTAGAAGAGGTTTCTATTACGGAAAGTTACGGGAGAATTCTTGGGGAGGATGTTGTCTCTGATCATGACGTTCCTCATTTTGATCGTTCTCCTTACGATGGTTTCGCAATTCGAGCAGAAGATACGAAAGAAGCAAATCAAGAGAATGCAATTGAGTTTGAAGTAATAGGAGAAATCGGGGCTGGATCTGTTTTTCTAGAGGCAGTAGGATCTTTTCAGGCGGTTCGTATTATGACAGGAGCAGCTATTCCAGCGGATTGTAATGCCGTCGTAATGCTAGAACTGACGGAAGGTTTTGAGAAGAACGGAAAAACATATATGAAGTTAAAGCGTCCTTTTCATAGTGGCGACAATGTGTCATTTAAAGGGGAAGATATAAAACAAAATCAAGTTCTCGTTCAGAAAGGTGTTGCAATTAATCCAGGTGTTGCGGCCTTATTAGCGACGTTTGGATATAGTACTGTGAAAGTAGTAAAACAGCCTGTTATTGGTATTGTGACGACAGGAAGTGAATTATTAGAAGTACATGAGTCATTACAGCCGGGGAAAATTAGAAATAGTAATTCTTATATGATTGCCGCCCAAATTATGAAAGCTGGGGGTAAAGTCCGTTATTATGGCCAACTTGCCGACGAGTTAGATGCATGTTTTACAGCCGTTCAATCAGCAATGGATGAAGTTGATATTTTAATTACGACAGGCGGTGTGTCGGTAGGAGATTATGACTACTTGCCAGCTATTTATGAAAGATTACAAGCGAATGTACTCTTTAATAAAATAGCGATGAGACCAGGAAGTGTAACGACTGTAGCTGAAGTTGATGGAAAGTTACTTTTCGGTTTATCAGGGAATCCGTCAGCTTGTTATGTGGGATTTGAGTTATTTGTGGACCCGGTTATAAAAACTTATTTGTATGCGAAGGAACCACACGTATATAGAGCAGATGCTATTTTACAAAAAGATTTTCCAAAACCAAATCCGTTTACTCGTTTTGTAAGAGCAAAGGTGACAATCGTGGACGGGGCATTACACGCGATGCCGGTCGGTTTAGATAAATCGAGTGCGGTATCTTCACTTGCAGATGCGAATGCTTTTATTGTGTTGCCTGGAGGAACGAGAGGCTTTGAGGCAGGGATGAATGTGTCTGTATTATTGTTAGAGCACGCTGAGGGATGTGATTGGCCATGGGCAAAGCCCCTTCAATCTTACAAATAGTAGGGTATCAAAATAGCGGGAAAACAACACTTGTTGAGAAAATTGTACATGTATTAACTGAAAGCGAAATGAAAGTTGCTACCATTAAACATCACGGGCACGGTGGTTTTCCAGAAGTAGCACAAAAAGATAGTGAAAAGCATCGAAAGGCTGGTGCTGTTGTCAGTAGTGTGGAAGGTGCTGGATTACTTTCCCTTTCGTCATTAAGAGAGAAATGGTCGTTGCAAGAAATTATTCGCTTATATGAGTTTTTTGAAGTAGATACAATTTTAATTGAAGGTTATAAAAAAGAGAGCTATCCGAAAGTGGTGTTACTTCGTTCTGCGGAAGACATTGAACTTTTACATAAAGTAGAGAATATAGTAGCAGTTATTACGTGGTATGATGCTCCTACAAACTTACGAGAAGAATATAAAGTATTTCATATAACAGAAGAAGATTTGTATATAGATTGGTTTGTACAAACGGTAAGGAGAAAGAAACAGTAAACAAAAACATAGACAAAAGTAGGCATATATAATAAAAAGTACTTATGAAACAATATAAACCGAAAGAATTTTCAGAAATGCTTCTTAATGTTTCTGTTAAGACATTACGAAGGTGGGACAATCAAGGTGCTTTAACTGCTTACCGAAACCCAAAAGGAAGAAGATACTATACAGAAGAACAGTATAAGGAATATATGGGTATTCAAGAAGAACTTGTTCAGGATTTAATATCTATCATTCATGTATTTAGCTGTAGAATATATGGATTGAGAAAATACAAAAAGAAAATGTCGGAGGATGAAGACTTATGAAAAGAGCATATTTAATAGAAATCAAACCGACAACTGAACAAATTAGTAAAATCCGTCAAACTATTGGGGTGTGTCGATATGTATATAACCTGTATATCTCTAAAAATAAAGAGGCATATGAGTCGGAGGGGAAATTTCTTAGTGGCTATGACTTTTCTAAATGGCTAAACAACATTTATACAAAAGAGTGTGACCAGTGGATTAAAGAAGTGTCGAGCAAAGCGGTAAAACAAGCGATTATGAATGGAGATAAAGCTTTTAAGCGATTTTTTAAAGGGTTATCCAAATTTCCACGATATAAGAAAAAGAAGAAGCAAGATGTGAAATGTTATTTTCCTAAAAACAATAAAACAGATTGGACAGTAGAAAGACATAGAGTAAAAATCCCCACAATTGGTTGGACAAGGTTAAAAGAATATGGATATATCCCTAAAAATGCAACTGTAAAAAGTGGCACAGTATATCAAAGAGCAGGAAGATACTATGTTTCTATACTCTGTGAAGTGAAAGAGGTAAAACCAAATTCAATTCTCAATGCAGTAGGTATAGGAATTGATTTGGGAATTAAAGACTTCGCTGTACGTAGCGATGGAAAAACTCACAAAAATATAAATAAAACAGTACAAGTAAAAAAGATAGAAAAACGGTTAAAACGTGAACAACGCTCTTTATCACGCAAATTTGAAAATATAAGAAAGAGAGGTGAACAACCTGTTACTAATAAAAGAGCGAATATAAACAAAAATATTCTTAGGGTGCAAAAACTACATGCTAGGCTAGCAAATATTCGATTAGCGTATGTAAAGTCTATTGTAAATGATGTGGTGAAAACCAAGCCAACGTTTATTACAGTAGAAGATTTGAATGTGAAAGGTATGATGAAGAACAAACATCTATCTAAAGCTGTAGCGCAACAATGTTTTTATGCTTTTAAAACATGGTTATCAACGAAATGTAGGGAATATGGAATTGAACTACGGCAAGTGGACAGATTCTATCCATCTTCTAAAATATGTTCATGTTGCGGTCAAAAAAAGTCGGATTTAAAGCTGTCTGACCGAGTATATACATGTGATTGTGGAAATGTAATGGATAGAGATTTGAATGCGTCAATCAACCTTTTACAAGCAAAAAAATATACAATACTAACGTAAATAGATTGTATATATGTACGGTGGGCTACATCGGAATTTACGCCTGTGGAGTGTCACAGCAAACTGTAGTAGCAAGTGATTAGCGAGGCAGGGCACGTAGAAGCAGGAATACTCTAAGAATATACATTTGTCTATATTTTTAGTAGCAGTGCGAAATGACAAATACGTATTACGAAGTAATTGATACAGAAATCTCCATTGAAGAGGTAGCGAAGAGAGTAATTCGCCGCGAATGCGGTGCTGTTACAACATTTATTGGAACGGTTAGAGAGTTTACGAAAGGGCGTCGTACATTATACTTAGAATATGTCGCTTATAAAACGATGGCAGAAAAGATGCTAGAGAAAATCGGATCAGAAGTGAAAGAAAAATGGCCAGATACACACGTTGCAATTACACATCGCATCGGTACACTGCAAATTTCTGATATCGCGGTTGTTGTAGCTGTTTCAACGCCGCATCGTAAAGCGGCCTATGAAGCAAATGAATATATTATGGAACGCATAAAACAAATTGTTCCGATTTGGAAAAAGGAGTTTTGGGAAGATGGAGACTCTTGGATTGGCGATCAATTAGAAAAAACGCCATATCCGGCGGGAGAGCCTGGGAAGGAGCTATAAGTATGATTCGAGTATTGTTATTTGCTAACTTACAAGAAGAAGCAGGAAGAAGTGAATTACAAATAGAGAAAGAAAGTATTACGGTTGCAGAGTTAAAAGATGTTGTTGCAAAAGAATATAATGTACCAGTCACAGAACCAATTATGGTTGCGATTAATGAAGAATATGCAAATGAAGAAGATACGATTCAATCTGGTGATGTTGTTGCACTAATCCCGCCAGTGAGCGGTGGTTAATATTGGATTCATTAAAACGACTTTCCTATGTAGGGAAAGTCGTTTTTTTATGGCGTTTTTGAGAACACTAACGTATAGAACAAGGAGGGCGTTATGAAAAAATTATGTGTAATGCTAACAATGATATGCTCTATCTTTTCCTTTTTTCCAAGTTATTCTTTGGCAAAAGAATCGAATGAACAACTTTTAGAAAGTGCGCTATTAAATCGATATTATTCTGTGATAAGACAAGTGACAGAAGACCAATATGAATGTGCTTCAGTTATAAATATAAAGCGTCTCAGCAAGAATGGTGAGTTCGTTCCTAGATATGAAGTGACGCTACAATTTCTTACATTTCAAGGAGCACATAATCCGCCGAATGATAAAGTTACGCTTACTTTAGAAGATTATTTAGATCACGTAAGGATAAAGAAAGTGGAGCGAGAAAAGAATGTTTCTGGTGCTATTGCAGAAAAGGTTTGTGAAAGGGAAAAAGAAAAAATAAAAGCTCACTCTACTGATTCAGAGTAATAACCTATGACATTTAGTAAAGAAAGGTAATGAGCGATGGATATATTTTTAGCGATTTTACCAGCTATATTTTGGGGAAGTATTGTGCTATTTAACGTAAAACTGGGCGGGGGGCCTTATAGTCAAACGCTCGGTACAACGTTTGGCGCACTTATTTTCTCGATTGTTGTTTATATTTTTATGAAACCAGTGTTGACCCCAACTGTTATCGGAGTTGGAATTGTGTCAGGCTTATTTTGGGCGCTTGGTCAGGCGAATCAATTAAAAAGTATTGATTTAATGGGCGTTTCGAGAACGATGCCGATTTCAACGGGACTTCAATTAGTTTCGACGACTTTATTTGGAGTTATCGTATTTCATGAGTGGTCCACAACAATATCAGTCGTCCTTGGTGTATTGGCGCTTGTGTGTATTATTATCGGTGTTATTTTAACATCGCTTCAAAGTGAAGAAGAAAAGAATGCAGAGCAAGCGGGGAATTTTAAAAGGGGCATTATCATTTTATTAATTTCAACAGTCGGTTATTTAGTTTATGTAGTAGTGATTAGACTATTTAACGTAGATGGTTGGTCAGCTTTGTTACCACAAGCAGTTGGTATGGTGTTAGGAGGGATTTTGCTTACTTTTAAACATCATCCATTTAATAAATATGCAATACGAAATATTATTCCAGGATTAATTTGGGCAGCTGGAAATATGTTTTTATTCATTTCACAGCCGCGTGTTGGAGTGGCAACAAGTTTCTCGCTATCGCAAATGGGAATTATTATTTCGACACTTGGCGGGATTCTTATATTAGGTGAAAGAAAAACGAAACGCCAATTAACGGGTATTGTTGTCGGTATCGTTTTTATTATTGCAGCCGGAATTATGCTAGGTATAGCAAAAAGTTAAAGGAGGTATGGGAATGTATAACGATTTAGCAGGAAAGGTTGTCGTTATTACAGGATCAGCAACTGGTCTTGGGAGAGCGATGGGAATAAGGTTTGCCAAGGAGAAAGCGAAAGTGGTTATTAACTATCGCTCACGGGAGTCAGAAGCGCATGATGTATTAGAAGAAATTAAAAAAGTAGGCGGAGAAGCGATTGCTGTAAAAGGTGATGTGACGGTTGAATCTGATGTTGTGAACCTCATTCAATCTGCTGTGAAAGAGTTTGGTACGCTTGACGTTATGATTAATAATGCAGGGATAGAAAATGCGGTACCGTCGCATGAAATGCCACTTGAAGATTGGAATAAAGTAATTAATACAAATTTAACAGGCGCTTTTTTAGGAAGCCGTGAAGCGATTAAATATTTTGTAGAACACGATATTAAAGGATCTATCATTAACATGTCGAGTGTTCATGAGAAAATTCCGTGGCCGCTATTCGTGCATTATGCAGCCAGTAAGGGTGGTATGAAACTAATGACAGAAACGTTAGCGATGGAATATGCACCAAAAGGTATTCGAGTAAATAATATTGGACCAGGTGCAATTAATACGCCGATCAATGCAGAAAAGTTTGCTGATCCTAAAAAACGTGCTGACGTAGAAAGTATGATACCGATGGGCTACATTGGAAAACCAGAAGAAATTGCAGCAGTAGCAACTTGGCTCGCTTCGTCAGAGGCGAGTTATGTAACTGGAATTACGCTATTTGCAGATGGCGGAATGACATTATATCCATCGTTTCAAGCTGGACGTGGGTAATAGAAAAGGACGAAGAGATAAAACTCTTCGTCCTTTTTTTACCAAAAAAATAGCGGCCAGCTATTTTAAATTTAGTGATTCATTGTATCTTGAAGATATTCTGTTGCTTGATGTTCAGAAACATTTTGTACGAGTGCAACTTCACTAATCATCATTTTTCGGGCGTTATCTAGCATTTGTTTTTCGCTCGCATTTAAAGCTCTCTCTTTATTGCGGCGAAGTAAATCCCGAACAACTTCTGCACTATCTTGCAGATTGCCGTTTTTCATTTTTTCCATATTCATTGTATATCTTTGTTTCCAGGAAAGTGATGTATCTGATTCCCCGTTTTGAAATTCAAGAAGTATATCATCTAACGTACCTTTATCTACGATATAACGAATACCTGATTTTTGTAATTGATCCATCGGAAGCATTACTTGCATATCTTTACTAATGATACGTATTACACAATATTGACGTATTGTTCCTAATATTTCTTTCTCTTCAATGGCTTCGATGACTCCTGCGCCGTTCATTGGATAAACGATTTTATCACCAATTTGAAACAAATCATCCACCTCCATATGTGGTAACCATCTTTAATGATAGCATAAGTGGATGAAAATGTCAAATTTTATATAATACCATAATAATTATATTAGAGTCAATAAGTAGAAGCTCTTTATATATATATTTTTTTTTGCTTTTATTTATGGATGATTTTTTTAGAAAAATAGTACAGGTGGAGAAAGGAGGCATATCCACTTATTTTTAAGCATAAAATGTAAAATCGCTAATACAATATACCTAAATCCGTTCTTTGCAAAGGAGGGAGAGAAGGTGGGGCGCACAATAAAAATTGATATTACAAATAAAGTGGTAGCTAAATTTAGACCAGATTATTTGGAATTGTATACGAGTAAATTTATGATAGGTAAGTTTTATGTCTATACTGAAGGTAAACAATATGTGTTAGAAGACGGATATATATATGAAGACGGAAAATTTTATCGCATCATAGATACGCACCGTGGCAATAATCAAGCGGCGGAGGGCTGCGATCTAGGATGGTGTTAACATGATTCGTGTGAAAGTATTTGATGAAAGTCACGAGAAAGACTTAGAAGATGCTGTAAATGTGTTTTTGAAAAAGATTGATGATAGTAATTTTGTAGATATTAAGTACCAAGTCGGTGTTTCCATTAACGATGACGAAAACCAAATTTATTGTTTTTCAGCAATGATCGTTTATAAAGCATAAAAAAGAGCTGGATGAGCCAGCTCTTTTTTATGCTTTATGTTGGGACAACATGTGTCGGTAATACGTTCATAATGGATTGAGTTGTGCCTAATTTCTTTTTCGCTAAAAGAGGCTCCCCTGTTTCATGGTTTTGGGCATCTGTACACATACCAAGGTGATAGCGATCACCTAAAAATGGATCGATATAAAAACCGTTTTTGAATACTTTATCATTCGGATGTTTTTCATGGTGAATGTCAGAGCAATTAATGCAATAGAACATAGCTTTCATCCCCTTTTTATTTTTGTTTGAAAAAAGTGAGTTGGTAGTCATTTCGCTCCTAAGGAAATGTTGAGGAGAAGAGAAATAACTACCTACTCAAATGGTGGGCATATTCCTTCTGATTTTTCATATCTCGCGTAGTGTCCCTGAGGGAAGGAGGAGAGACGAAATACGCATGATATACGTAAGGCACTTCTTTCAAGATGAATGATGGAGTTTCATGTTGAGAGAAGTTTTTATTTTTTGTTGCCTTTGTGAGTATATTATGAGGGAATGCTCAGAGGGTGTTTGTCCTGTTGAAAAAATGTTGAGAATTTCTCAACAGTAAAAAATAACTAGCGTTGACATGAAACTAAAAGGTGTTATATTATCTAAATGTAACCAAAAGGTGTTGTATTTTATCGCTGAATAAAGGAGAAAGAAAATGGAACAACAAAATACATTAACTGATATTAAACAAACGATCGTTTTTAACGCGTCTATTCAAAAGGTATGGAATGTAGTATCAACTGCAGAAGGGATTGCGTCATGGTTTATGCCGAATGATTTTGTATTAGAGGTAGGACATGAATTTCATGTGCAATCGTCATTTGGGCCATCACCATGTAAAGTGCTAGAAATCGATGAGCCAAACCACCTATCTTTCTCATGGGATACAGATGGCTGGGTCGTTTCATTTCATTTAAAAGACCTAGGAGATAATAAAACAGAATTTACGTTAATTCACGGCGGCTGGAAACATCCTGATGAAATTCTTCCGAAAGCGAATGCGAAGAGCTCTATTATTCGCGATAGAATGAATGGTGGATGGGTAGCGATTGTAAATGAAAAACTGAAAAAGGTTGTCGAAGGATAAGTGTCCTCATCAGCAGCGAAATATGATGTATTTCAAGCAATTGCTGACCCAACCCGCCGAGAAGTAATACGGTTATTAAGTGATAAAGAGTTACCGATTTCCAAAATAACGGATCACTTTCCGATGAGTCGTACTGCTGTTGTAAAGCACCTTCATATTCTTTCAGAAGCGAATTTAGTAAGCGGAAGAAAGAGCGGAAGAGAGAAGATATATCGCTTGCATCCAGAGCCATTAGAGGAATTACAACAGTGGCTCTCATATTATGAACGTTTTTGGGATAATAAATTGTCCATGTTGAAACATATTGTGGAGAATGAAGAGTAAAAAAGGATGACCGAAATGGTCATCCTTTTTATTATTGCTCACTTGTTTGTGTAGCTGGCTTCAATAAAAGCCAAGCGATAATTAATGTACATACTGCTAATACGAAAGTGCTCATATAAATGACGTGTACACTTGCTGCTAGTGCGGATTGTGATTCAGTGGCTACACTTGCTGTAGTTCCGCCGTGTCCGCCAGATACAAGATCGAGGTTTTTAATGCCGCGTGCATGAATCATCGTATTAAAGATGGTTCCAAAGATTGCCGCGCCTAGTGTTTGACTAAATGTATTAATAAATGTGTTTAAACCAACGGCTGTTCCACGTGTATGAGCTGGTACGGCTGCTTGAATTGTTACCATGTAAATCGGTGTCACAAGCCCCATTCCTAAGCCGAATAATCCGACTGCTACATAAATAAGGAACGATGGTGAATTTGTTGATAATGTAAATAATAAGAACGTAGCGACTGATAAAATGCTAGCTCCAAGTAAAATGATTTGTTTCGTTTTTAATTTGCCTACTAAGTTACCGGAGAAAATAGCACCAAATGTCCACATAACAGGAATTGGCATTAAAATAAGTCCAGCTTCAGTCGCATTTTTTCCTAATACACCTTGGCTCCAAATTGGAAGGTACATTGTAATACTAATAATCATTGCGCCAGCGATAAGCGTTAATATATTTATCGTAGATAATGTACGGTTAGAGAAAAGTGCTAGCGGAATTAATGGTTCCGGAGATTTTTTCTCGATGAATAAGAAAATAATGAATGAAACGACGGCGAAAATTAATAGGCCGATAATTGTTACATCTCCCCAGTTTTGCTTACTGCTACCTGTTAATAATGCGTATAGTAGAGCAATCGTACTTAGTGAGAATACTGTTGCACCAAGATAGTCGATATGGTGCTTAGCAGGCTTAATAGATTCTTTGTAATAAATTGCAATCATTAAGCAAGCGATAATTCCAAATGGAACGTTTAAGAAGAAAATATAACGCCAAGAAAGAGAATCAACTAAAAATCCGCCGACTAATGGTCCGATAACACCTGAGACGCCCCAAACGGCACTCATCCAGCCTTGTGCTTTCGCGCGGTCTTTCGCTTCGCTATATAAGTCTCCAATAATCGTCATTGTGATTGGCATAACAGCACCAGCACCGATACCTTGAAGAGCGCGGAAGAAGATCAATTGTTCCATTGATGTAACGACACCGCAAAGTGCAGAACCGACTAAAAAGATTGTAGCTCCAATAAGTAAAACTTTTTTACGGCCAAATAAATCAGCTAGCTTTCCGTATATTGGAGTTGAAACCGCTGTGGCAAGCATGTAAATTGCGTAAACCCAGCTAACAAGTTCAACGCCTGACAAATCACTCGTTATACGAGGGATTGCTGTACTAACAATCGTTCCTTCTACTGCAGAAAGAAACGTCATTAGCATTAAAGACATCATGACTTTTTTTCTCATATGTTTTCCCCTTACCCTTTTTCAAATATTCAACAATATAAAATATAAAGGTACTAAGGTATATAAAGCAACAAAAAAGCAATGGGAAGTTACATGGAGCAGATATTTGTCGCTTCTTGTCGGTAAGTCGATATATTTGAGAAATCGCCGATAATAGTTTCATGTACCTATAAAAAAAGAAACAGGAATCCCTGTTTCTCAGTTTAATATTGCATTTTTGCATTTTCTCCAGCTGTTGTTCCGGCAATTCTACCAGTAACGAGAGCAGATGTAATGTTATAGCCACCAGTATAACCGTGAATATCAAGAACTTCCCCGCAGAAATATAAGCCGTTCGTGAATTTAGAAGACATTTCTTTTGGGTTAATTTCTTTAACAGATACACCGCCGCCAGTAACGAATGCTTTTTCAATTGACTGCGTACCATTTACATTTACAGTAAATTCTTTAAAGTCTTTCACAAGTGCACGAATTTTTTCATGAGAAACTTGTCCAGCTTGTTCGCTACCGTCAATTTCATTTTTTTCTAATAAGAATAGGAAGTAACGTTCAGGTACATAACCTTTTAACACGTTTTTAATTCCTTTTTTCGGATCTTCTTTCATTTGTTTCAGCATGCGCTGGAATAGTTGTTCACTATTTTCTTCTGGCAATGCATCGATGCTCATTTGCACTGTATTCGTTTTGAACTTCTTCAGTGCTTTTACAACGAATTGACTACAGCGAAGGGCAGCAGGACCAGATAAACCGAAGTGAGTGAAGAGCATGTCCATTTTGTGAGAAATGATAGCTTTTCCTTTCGGATTTAATACGCTTAAGTTTACGTCTCGTAAAGCAAGACCTTGCAGTGAACGGTCTTGAATAAATGGTTCGTTTGAAAGGATTGGTACTTCTGTTGGGAATAATTCTGTAATTGTATGTCCAGCTTTTTTAGCCCAAGCATATCCGTCGCCAGTAGAACCAGTTTGAGGAACAGATTTTCCGCCAACAGCGATAACGACGTGATTTGTTTCTAGCACTTCGCCAGTTTTTAGTACGACTGCTTTCGTTTGACCATTTTCATATTCAATCGTTTCAACAGGTGTATTCGTGCGGATCTTTACACCTAAATCTTTTAATCGTGTTAAAAGTGCGTCTACTACCGATTGCGCTTTATTTGAAACAGGGAACATGCGGCCATGATCCTCTTCTTTCAGTTTTACACCAAGATTTTCGAAGAATGTAATAATATCTTCATTATTAAAAATAGAAAAAGCGCTGTATAAGAAGCGGCCATTTCCTGGTATATGTTTAACAATCTCATCAAGTGGTAGACGGTTCGTTACGTTACAGCGACCGCCACCAGAAATTGCAAGTTTACGCCCTAGTTTATTTCCTTTATCAAGAAGTAAGACACTTGCGCCTTCTTCTGCAGCACCGATTGCAGCCATTAGCCCAGAAGGCCCGCCGCCGATGACAATAACATCATAATGCATAATATATCGACCTCATTTTCTACATTTCCTGCCTAAAAGAATAGCATGTTTTCCCTTAAAAGAAAAATAGAGTGAAGTACTGCTTAAGGAGAGAATTGTGGTACAATACAAAAGTTAGAGTTCAGCACTATCCTGCTATTTGTGGGCCATAGGACTAAAACCTTAAGAGTTAAGGGAAGTCTAATAGTTCTCGAATGCTCGAATAGTAAATTAATTATAGTTTCACTTTATGTAGATGTAGGAGGATTTTTGTATGTCCGATTCGAAATTTCTGCGCGGAACGCTCATCGTTACGTTAGGGACATTTTTAGTGAAGTTCTTAGGCATGATTTACGTCTTTCCGTTTCATGCATTAGTAGGGACAGAAGGCGGAACGCTCTATACATATGGATACATTCCATATACGATCTTTTTAAGTATTGCAACGGCAGGGGTGCCGCTTGCTGTTTCAAAATTCGTTTCCAAATATAATGCGCTTGGCGATTATAAAACGAGCCGGAGAATGTTCCGCTCGGGAATGGTTATGATGATAGTAACAGGAGTTCTTTCATTCCTAGTACTGTACATGACGGCGCCGTTGTTTGCAGAAGCAATGCTTGGTAAACAGAGTGTACACAGTAATATAGGAGAAGTTACGACGATTATTCGTCTTGTAAGTTTTGCGCTTATTGTTGTGCCGGCAGCAAGTTTAATTCGTGGTTATTTCCAAGGTCACCAATCGATGGGACCAACTACTGTTTCGCAAATTATTGAACAAATTATTCGTATCGTCTTTTTATTAGCGGGTAGTTTTATCGTTATTAAAGTACTTGGCGGTACAGTTGCAACAGCAGTTGGGGTAGCGACATTTGCTGCATTCGTTTCAGCAGTTGGAGCGCTCGGTGTACTCATTTGGTACTGGCTAAAACGTAAAAAACATTTGGATCAATATTTAATTGAACAAACTGTACCAGAATCGACAGTGAGTACTGTTCAATTATTTAAAGAATTATTTGCATATGCGATTCCTTACGTTGTAATTGGGTTAACAATTCCTTTATATCAACAAATTGATACATTGACATTTAACTCAATTATGCAAGCGATTGGTCAAGGTGATATTGCAGAGCGAGCGCTTGGGATTTTCACAATGTGGACGCATAAATTAATTATGATTCCTGTATCACTTGCGACAGCGTTTAGTTTGACGCTTGTACCAGCGATTACAAAATCATTTACTGAAAAGCAATACCGTTATTTAAAGTTACAAATTACACAAACATTCCAGGCAAATATGTTCTTAACATTGCCAGCGGTTGTCGGTATATCATCACTTGCATATCCGATTTATACTGCATTTTACGATTCAGATCCATTAGGTGGACAAGTATTAATGTGGTATGCACCGGTTGCGTTGTTATTTGCTTTATTTACGGTAACAGCGGCAATTCTGCAAGGTATTAACCAACAAAAGCATGCGATTATCGCACTTATAATGGGGGTTATTTTGAAATTTGTATGTAACGTAATCTTTATTCGTTATTTCGGTACAGTAGGGGCAATTCTAGCAACAGCTGTTGGTTTCTTAGCTTCTGTTTGGTACACAAATCAACAAATTAAAAAATACGCACACTATTCATTCGGTGTTGTATATAAGAGAACATTCCAAATTGCAGTATTAACATTTGTAATGGTTGTGGTCGTAAAACTATCACAATGGATTCTATCCTTCATGATTTCGCCGGATGGCCGAATTGGCGCTCTTATTACAGTTGCGATTTGTGCAGGTCTTGGCGGCCTTGTTTACGGATTGTTAGCGATTCGCACAGGAGTACTTGAAAGAGTATTTGGCGGGGAAGCGTTAGAGAAGATCCAACGTAAACTTGGCAATAGATTCAAAATAAAGTTGAAATCAAAAGGGGCGTAATTACGTCCCCTTTTCTATGATAAATAAAGAAGGTGAAAAACGTGAGATTAGATAAATTATTAGCAAATATGGGATATGGTAGTAGAAAAGAAGTAAAGAAATTATTGAAAGACGGCGTTGTGAAAATTGATGGAATATCGGTGAAAGATGCAAAGGTTCATGTAAATGTAGAAGAACAAGAAGTTATGATTCACGGTGAAGTTGTGGAATATAAAGAGTTTGTTTACTTAATGATGCATAAACCACAAGGCGTTATTTCAGCGACAGAAGATGATAATCATGAAACGGTAATAGATTTATTAGAGTTAGAAGATGCGATTTTTAATCCGTTCCCAGTGGGAAGACTTGATATTGATACAGAAGGTTTCTTATTAATAACAAATGACGGGAAGTTATCACATCAATTGTTATCTCCGAAAAAGCATGTGCCGAAAAAATATTATGCACACGTTGCAGGAGTAGTAACAGAAGAGGATGTAAAAGAGTTTGCTAAAGGTGTTATTTTAGATGATGGCTATGAGACAAAGCCAGGTGCGCTTACAATATTAAAAAGCGATGATATTTCTGAAATCGAGCTTGTCATTACAGAAGGAAAGTTCCATCAAGTGAAGCGTATGTTTGAAGCGGTAGGGAAAAAAGTAGTCTACTTAAAGAGAACAGAGATGGGCCCGTTAGTGTTAGATGAAGAGCTAGAACTTGGACAATACCGAGAGTTAACAGATGAAGAAGTAGAGATGTTAAAAACATATCAAGTAGATACTGAGAAATAGTGCTATTTTTAGGCGCAGAAAAGACCCCTTTCTAATGAGTTAGAAAGGGGTATGTATTTATTTACATACAATTATTTTTCGTTATGAGGTCATTCTCACTTTCTTTCCTGTTGTTGTCCACTTACCGCGGCAAGGGCTATACACGAGTTCATTAAACTGCAACACATTTAGATCACGTTGTATCGTTCGCGGTGTGATCCCGAACTCATCTACAAGGTCTTTCGTCGTTACCGTTCCGTTTTCATTGATGTACATATAAATTGATTTAATGCGTGTTAGCATACGAGTAGTTGTAGGTTTCAAGAGAAAACCACTCCTCTACTAGTTTTTTTGACCCCATTCAGGAAAGAAGGTCGTTACTACCATTGTACTCTACATGATAAAATTCATGCTTTAATCTACTTAAATTTTACAGAAATTTAACAAATATTCATATAGAAAAATATTGGTAGTTGACATTTTATATATGGTCAGTCAACTAACACATAAAATTCTACGTAAAACGCCAAATTCCTGCAAATTTTTTTGAAAAAATAAAAGAAAAACTAATGAGAAATATCTGAAATATTACAATTGTTCGGTATTTAGTTTTCGTGTATGGCATAAGAGATTTTGGTTTGTTATGATGAAAGAAACAATATAGTGAAGGATGGATGCGTGATGTCAGCAATTAATTGGACAGAAGAAGTTGCAAAACGAAAAGATGATTTAATTCGTGATACACAACAATTTTTACAAATTAAAAGTGTATGGGAAGAAGAGTCGGCAAAAGAGGGCGCACCGTTCGGTGAAGGTGTAGAAAAAGCTTTATCTTTCATGTTACATAAAGGAGAAACGGAAGGTTTTACTTCTAAAAATTTAGAAGGGTATGCAGGTCACCTTGAAATGGGACAAGGTGAAGAATTAGTAGGTATTCTTTGTCACGTTGACGTTGTACCAGAAGGAGATGGTTGGACGACTCCTGCATATAGTGCAGACATTCGCGATGGAAAGATTTTTGCACGTGGTGCAATTGACGATAAAGGCCCAACGATGGCAGCTTATTATGCGATGAAAATTGTGAAAGAATTAGGTTTACCTCTTTCAAAACGCGTTCGTATGATTTTAGGAACAGATGAGGAAAGCAATTGGAAATGTGTAGATCACTACTTTAAAAACGAAGAAATGCCAACAATCGGTTTTGCGCCAGACGCGGACTTTCCAATTATTAATGCAGAAAAAGGAATTTCTGATATACAAGTTGTGCAAAATGGTAGTGAAGAGAAGAAAGGTGCATATGAACTTGTTTCATTTGAGTCAGGTCGCCGTTTAAATATGGTTCCTGATTTTGCAGAAGCGGTTGTTACAGGAGAAGATGTAAATGCCCTTACTGTAGCATATGAAGAGTATTTACAAACTGCTAAAAAAATAGGTGAAGCAATTGTAGAAGGTAATACGGTGACATTGCAAATTAAAGGGATTTCAGCTCACGGATCTACTCCTGAAAAAGGAGAAAATGCAGGTTTATTATTGGCAAACTTTTTAACGAAAGTTGCTCTTGATGGAAAAGCAAATGCATTTGCAACGTTTGCAACAGAAACATTTACTGGTGATATTTTTGGAGAAAAGGCTACGATTGCTTATAAAGATGAAGTTAGCGGTCCATTGACAGTGAATGTTGGTCGCCTTTCTTATACGAAAGAGAATGGTGGCAATTTAGGATTAAACGTACGTTATCCAGTTACGACTAACTTTGAAGAAATGATTGCAAAGTTAAAAGAATATGTAGGTACTCATGGATTTGCAGTAGCGGATTATTCGAACTCTCGCCCGCATCACGTTGATAAAGATCACGTATTAATTCGTACGTTGCAGCGTGTATACGAAGAGCAAACAGGTGAAAAAGCAGAACTATTAGCAATCGGCGGCGGTACTTACGCTCGTTCATTAAAAGCTGGTGTTGCATTTGGCCCATTGTTCCCTGGAAAAGAAGAACTTGCACATCAAAAAGACGAGTATATTGAAATTGAGGACTTATTAAAAGCAACAGCAATTTATGCGCAAGCAATTCATGAATTAGCGAAATAATGGATATATAAATAATGACCGCTCTCTATTTTGGAGGGCGGCTTCTTTTTACCTGAATGAGATAAGAAAGAAAAGCAACAATAGAAAGAAGGAGAAGATGTACATGGAGCCACATTATTTTGTCGCGATTACGTTACCAAATCATATAAAAGAAGTGCTGTCTAACTATAGAGAGGAAATGCAGGAGGAATTACCATTTCGTTCGTGGGTACATAAAGAAGACTATCATATTACCCTTTCATTTTTAGGTAGTGCGACAGAGGAACAATTAGAAGGAATAAAGAATGGATTACAAACACTTATAGAAACGAAAGAACTATCGTTCACATTACAAGGGTTTTCAACGTTTGGTATGGAAGACAGACCGCGTATTTTTTGGGCAAAGGTAAGCGAGAATCAAGATTTGTTTCCATTACAAAAGCAAGTACACGCTATTTGTGAAGGGAATGGATTTTCTTTAGAAACGCGCCCGTATCATCCGCATATTACTGTTGCTCGTAAATGGGTAGGAGAAAAAAGGTTTGTTTTAGAACATATAAAGGAAGTGCCTGAAATATCATTTCAAGCGGATACGATTACTTTATACGAATCTCACGTGAAAGAAGCGCCGAAGTATAAAGCGATTGCTGAAATAAAATTACAAAAATAGAATGTATGAAAACGTTTTTTATACAGGTGAATATACTATAAAGAACAATGTGTTACTGTATAGGGCTTCGCTGATAAGAAAAGCCTTATCATTTGCAGCTCGTTTCATTTTAACTTTAAGAATGATGGTGATTTTTTATGTTGAAAGTAAAACGTCCATTTGATGCCTATTTAGATGAAATGAATAAAATTACAATTTTGCTCCCACATGCGTATGGAACAAGTCGGACATTTCGTTTGCAAGAAGGAAGTAACGTGAAAGATTTACCGATTGCTCATACAATTGCGCTTCCGGATGCAACGAAGTATGAGTGCTTTATAGAAGAGCCGCTAGATGTGGGGAAGTATTATACAGTACGAGATGAACGGAATGAAGAAACAGATTTACAAATAGGTGCTGTCATAAGAACAGAGATTTTCGATGAAAAGTATTATTACGAAGGTACAGATTTAGGGGCTGTATATCAAAAAGAAGCAACTACATTTAAAGTATGGGCTCCAACTGCGAGGCTTGCGAAAGTAAGAATTTATAAAAGTGATAAAGAATATACCGATCACGAAATGCACAGAGAAGAAAATGGGGTATGGGCTCATACATTACAAGGCGATTTAGCCGGGAAAAAGTATACATTTCTTGTTTGTATTAATTTAATATGGAATGAAGCTGTGGATCCTTACGCAAAGTCAGTGACTGTAAATGGGAAGTACGGTGTTATTATTGATTTGGAAAAAACAAATGTTACAAAGCGAGGGCAATTACCACTATTACAAGCAATGACAGATGCTATATTGTATGAACTGCATATTCGTGATGCTACTATTCATGAGGGCAGTGGAGTGAGTAAAAAAGGAACATATAAAGGGCTAATGGAAGAAGGAACAAAAGGACAAAATGGGACGTTAACAGGTTTGTCTCATATAAAAGATTTGGGTGTTACACATGTTGAATTATTGCCTTTATATTGTTTCGGTGGTGTAGATGAGGCGAATCCTTCTTCTGCATATAATTGGGGTTACAATCCATTATATTACAACGCGCCAACGGGGTTTTATGCTACAAATCCTTCTGACCCGCATAACAGAATCGTAGAGTGTAAGCAACTGATTGAAACATTTCATGAACACGGCATTAGGGTGATTATAGATGTTGTATATAATCATGTGTATGAAAGAGAGCTATCATCATTTGAAAAGCTCGTCCCAGGATATTATTTTCGTCATGGTGAAAATGGTATGCCTTCTAATGGGACGGGAGTCGGAAATGATATAGCATCTGAACGGAAAATGATGAGGAAATTCATTGTAGAGTCTATTTTATATTGGCTTACGGAATACAATGTTGATGGATTCCGGTTCGACTTAATGGGGATTTTAGATGTCGATACAATAAATATAATAGAAAAAGAAGTGCGAAACATAAAGCGAGATGCATTGCTATTAGGAGAAGGGTGGGATCTGCAAACACCACTTCCTCTAGAGAAAAAAGCAACGTTAAATAATGCAAACAAAATGCCGCATATTGCGCAATTTAATGATCAATTTCGTGATGGGATAAAGGGAAGTACCTTTCATATAAATAAACGTGGTTTTGCATTTGGTGGGCATGTAGACCGTAATCATTTGCAGTATATAGCATCAGGAAGCCTTTTGAGTATGAAAGAAACAGGTTTGTTTCTAGAGCCTGTGCAAAGCATTAACTATGTAGAATGTCATGACAATATGACGATGTGGGATAAACTAATGCGCAGTAATGAAGAGTCGGAAGAGATTTTGAAAAAACGTCACGTGCTAGCAACTGCAATGGTGATTCTGTCGCAAGGCATCCCTTTCTTACATGCTGGGCAAGAGTTTTATCGTACGAAGCAAGGGAATGAAAATAGTTATAATGCAAATGATGAAATTAATCAATTAGATTGGGATCGAAAAGAGAAAGAAATAGAGACTGTTAACTATATAAAAGGTTTAATTGCGATTCGTAAAGAGCACGGAGCATTCCGATTACAAAAAGCAGACTTAATAACAAAGTACATGACCTTTTTGCAAACATCTCCAGAAGTACTTGCATATCACTTAGAGCACGTAGAATCGTTTGGACCGTGGAAAGAGATTGTCGTTTTATTTAATAGCAGTTTAGAAGCGAAAACGGTGCAACTTCCGAAAGAAGAAACGTGGCATGTGTTAGTAAACGAAAAGCAAGCAAAAATAGAGGCAATTTCTTCATTTAGAGGAAAGGAACTTAGGCTCTCTCCAATTAGCACGTATATATTGACGATAATGTGACAAATCGCTACTTGACGGTGAGAATGTAATAAATGTAGAATTGACAAAGGTGACGATTTTGATAAGTTGTCATTCTATGGATGGTTTTGTAAAATAAAATAGAGAGTTTTTGGCTTATGCCAAATTTTCTTTTCATTTACAGTAAAATATATATGAATCCACAACATGTGTAGAAATGTTGCGGTTTTTCTTTTCATAACTATAAAAGATAAGGATTTGTTAACGGGTAATGAATATGGAATGGTTGGAACAATTATTAGGAAAAGAGTGGAGTCTTGTACCGGCTGGTGGAGTAACGGGCGATGCATATATTGCGCAAAACGGACAACAGAAGTTATTTTTAAAGCGGAATACATCGCCCTTTTTAGCGGTATTGTCAGCAGAAGGAATTGTTCCAAAATTACTTTGGACAAGAAGGGTAACGAACGGTGATGTAATTTCTGCTCAAAAATGGCTTCCGGGACAGAAGCTAGAGCCAGAGGATATGAAACTAGAACGTGTTGCGAAACTTTTGAAGAAAATACACTCCTCTAAAGCACTTGTGCAGATGATTCAGAGACTTGGGAAGCAGCCGCTTCACGCACAAGAGTTATTACAACAACTGCAACTTGTTTTAAGAGGAGATATAAGGGATGAGGAAACAATTCAGCAAGGTCTTCAATATTTAATGGATTCATTAAAAGACATTGAATACAACGAATTTGTTGTATGCCATTGTGATGTAAACCATAACAATTGGCTATTGTCGGATGAAGATGAGTTGTTTTTAATTGATTGGGATGGAGCTGTAATTGCTGACCCAGCTTTAGACCTCGGTATGTTATTATATTGGTACATTCCGCGCCAAGAATGGAGTGAGTGGCTCGGTTATTATGATATTGAAATGGATGAATCACTGCTTAAACGTATGAGATGGTATGTGATAGCGCAAACGATTTTATCTATTCAATGGCATACAACAAAAAAGCAGCAAGCAGAAGCTGAATATTGGCATCAATATTTACAGCAACTACTTGCTTCAGAGTAATACTTAAGAAAAATTGTCCATTCCAGCAATCCACTGAGTAAGTTGTTCTTGATTATTGGAAATGTGGTTGTCCAAATTAGAGGAAGATTTACCCGATTGACTATAAGAATATACATCGTTTAGCATTGCTTTAGCGTCACTACTTATATTATCGTTTGCGAGTAACGATTGAATGAGACGCTCTAATTGCTCGCATTCAGAAACTGTCCCGCAACAATCACTTTGGTGATTGACTAAAATATCTTTCAGCACTTCTAATTGATGTTGTTGATTAATTGGCATGAACGGATCATCCTTTCGATTGTTTTTCTCTTCTTAGAAAAGTAAGAGAAAAAGCTGTTTCGTCATGGAATGTTTAATGCTGTATGTAGTTTTTATCAAAATGGTACATCTTATACTTGAAAGAAACGGACCGAGTGCTCGTACGTACTTGGTTTTTTGTTTGGTAGATTGATTAAAACAGAAAGAAGGAATTATTCCTTTAAAATAGCTATGTAAAGAGAGGGAAACATCTATGCGTTTAAGACATAAACCATATGCAATGGATCGAATTAATGAGTATTCACATATCGTAATCGGAAACCCAGAGGAGCGCGCTGGTAACTGGAAAGAAGTATTTGGAAATGAACAACCAATTCACATTGAAGTAGGTACAGGTCGTGGCCGCTTTATGTATGATATGGCAAAAGCAAATCCTCATATTAATTATATTGGAATTGAAAAATTCACAAGTGTTGTTGTAGATGCACTTGATAAATTAATTGAAGAAGAATTACCGAACTTGAAATTAATTAATAAAGATGCTGAAGATTTAACAGTGTTCTTTGCAAAAGGTGAGATTGATCGCGTTTATTTAAACTTCTCAGATCCATGGCCAAAGAAACGTCATACGAAGCGTCGTTTAACGTATAAAACGTTTTTACGAAATTATGAAGAAGTGTTAGTAGAAGGCGGAGAAATTCATTTCAAAACAGATAACCAAGGTTTATTTGAATATTCTCTTATGAGTATGGCTGAGTATGGTATGTTACTAACTTACTTAAGCTTAGATCTTCATAACAGCGACTTTGAAGGTAACATTATGACTGAGTACGAAGAGAAATTCTCTAGTAAAGGTCATCGCATTTACCGAGTAGAAGCAAAATATCGTACAGAGCCTATGCAGTAATGCATAGGTTTTTTTATATCTAAAATAATCAGAATTTTATGTTAGTATTGTAAGGAAAGGGGGATGAAAAATGGAACAGTTACAAATTGGAGATATAAAAGTGACGTGGCTAAAAGGTGGGAACACACATTTAGATGGAGGAGCAATGTTTGGCGTTGTACCGAAAGTACTTTGGTCACGTAAATATAAACATAATGATACAAATCATATTTATTTACGAACAGATCCGTTACTTTTGCAAACGAAAGACGGTAATATGCTCATTGATTCTGGAATAGGAAACGGTAAATTGAATGAGAAGATGAAGCGAAATCAAGGTGTAACAGAAGAATCATCGGTTTATGAATCATTAGAAAAACTAGGATTAAAGCCTGAAGATATCCACTACGTTTTAATGACGCATCTTCATTTTGATCATGCATCTGGTTTAACAAAAGGGGAAAGTGATCACCTTGTACCAGCGTTTCCGAACGCGAAAGTTTACGTAAGTGAAACAGAGTGGAATGAAATGAGGAACCCAAATATTAGATCACGTAATACATATTGGAAGGAAAATTGGGAGCCGATTGTAGATCAAGTTGTTACATTCCAGCAAGAAATAGAAATTACAGATGAAATAAAAATGGCGCATACAGGTGGTCATAGTGATGGACATGCAGTTATTGCTTTAGAAAGCCAAGGGGAAACGATGCTTCATTTAGCAGACCTATTGCCGACGCACGCACATCAAAATGTACTATGGGTAATGGCATACGATGATTATCCAATGACATCGATTGAAAATAAGCAAAAGTGGATGAAGTATGGCGCTGAAAACGATGCTTGGTTTACGTTTTATCATGACGCGTATTACCGTGCAGTAAAGTGGAATGAGGAAGGGCATATTGTAGAAAAGATAGAGAGAAAAACGAGTATAGAAGCATAAAAAGAGCAGGTTGTTCCAGAATATTTGCTGGAGCGACCTCTTTTTTATTGTCGGCTTTTGTCGGTAAGTCGATATAAATGGAGTTGCGCCGATATAAATGAGGAATCGCTGATATAAAAGGAGTTGCGCCGATATATTCGAAAAATCGCCGATATAAATTCAATTACTACCCACAATTAAAAAATAAGAGGTTCACCTAATGGGAACCCTCCTGTTTATGCTGCTATAACCTCTAAAACAGTACCTGTTTTAGCATCAACTAAAAATTCAAATCGTTCTTGTATATCATCTAACATCGTTGTAAGACCGCCGCGATATACTTCATACGCGACATCATATTTTTCAAATGTCTCTGGTACCATATGTACCCAAGAGCCAGTAATTTCACCTTTATGACTTAATGCTTGTTTCACCATTTTCAATGCTTTTTCTGAAGAAATATGGGATTGTTCTTGTACTTTGTTTGCAACGAAATAACCAGCTGCGAACCCAACGCCAAGACCTGCTACTAAACCTTTCCAGCTCATATATTCACCTCAATTCTATAAAATAAAAATAGTGTACCGATAATAATTATAAAGCAAATACAGCTAAAAAAGAAGAAACTAGAAACATTTCGAAAATTTCGTTACAATAAAAGAGGTATTCTACTAAGGTTTGAAAGAAGGGGACTTCGTGAATAAAGAGACATTACAATTATTTCGTACGTTAACAGAATTACAAGGTGCATCAGGTTTTGAACATGATGTGCGCCGTTTTATGAAGCAAGAATTAAGCAAATATGCAGATGAAATTGTACAAGACGGTTTAGGTAGCGTATTTGGTCTGAAAAAAGGGGACGAAACTGGCCCGCGTGTTCTTGTAGCAGGTCATATGGATGAAGTAGGTTTCATGATTACGCAAATTACGAAAAACGGAATGCTTCGTTTTCAACCATTAGGCGGCTGGTGGAGCCAAGTTCTATTAGCGCAACGTGTACAAGTTATGACGAAGAATGGTCCTGTTATCGGGGTTGTTGGTTCTATTCCTCCTCATTTATTAAGTGACGCGCAACGTGCAAAACCGATGGATATAAAAAATATGTTAATTGATATAGGTGCAGATAGCTATGAAGATGCGATTGAGATTGGTGTAAAACCAGGACAACAAATCGTGCCAATCTGCCCGTTTACGCCGATGGCAAACGAAAAGAAAATTATGGCGAAAGCTTGGGACAACCGTTACGGATGTGGCCTTGCAATCGAATTACTAAAAGAATTAAAAGACGAAACATTACCAAACACATTATACTCTGGTGCGACTGTACAAGAAGAAGTTGGTCTTCGCGGTGCGCAAACTGCTGCAAATATGATTCAACCAGACATTTTCTATGCGCTTGATGCAAGTCCAGCCAACGATGCATCTGGTGACAAAACACAGTTCGGTCAATTAGGAAAAGGTGCTCTTCTTCGTATTTATGACCGTACGATGGTAACGCATAGAGGAATGCGTGAATTCATTTTAGATACAGCAGAAACAAACAACATTCCGTACCAATACTTTATTTCACAAGGTGGTACAGATGCGGGCCGTGTACATACAAGTAATTCAGGTATCCCATCAGCAGTAATTGGTGTTTGCGCACGTTACATTCATACACATGCTTCTATTTTACATGTTGATGATTATGCGGCAGCAAAAGAGCTAATTACGAAGCTTGTAAGAGTAACAGATAAAACGACGTTAGAGACAATTAAGAATAACGCGTAAGGAGGAAGGGCGAAAACCCCTTCTTTTTTTAGGTTGAATAGATGCTCGAGCGATGTATGGTAGCGGTTAGTGCCTAATTAGTGTTCGAATGATGTATTAAGATCCCGAGTATGAAGAGAGAGGTAGGCTGTTTTTGTGTAGAGGTCCGCAATGTTACTCGATCACCTCTTCTTTTTAGAGTGAAGAGGTAATCGAGTAATTGGTCATGGTGGCGGTGCTCCCATGTATAAAGAATAACTTGATTAAAGTAAGATGATGAATTTTTATAGAGGTGAACGAAATGAAAGTAGTAGTTGGATCAAAGAATAAAACGAAGGTTGGAGCTGTGGAGAAGGTTTGGAAAGATGCTACAATTACGTCCCTTTCTGTTCCTTCAGGAGTAGCAGCACAACCTTTTTCAGATGAAGAGACGATGCAAGGAGCGATCAATAGAGCGAAGCGAGCGCTAGAGGAAGGAGAAGCTCAAATTGGTATTGGACTAGAAGGCGGCGTGATGAAAACGGAGTACGGTTTATTTATGTGTAATTGGGGCGCGCTAGCAACAAGTGATGGTAAAATATTTGTTGCCGGCGGGGCACGTATTGCGTTACCAGATGATTTCTTAGCACCTCTTGAAGATGGCAAGGAGTTAAGTGAAGTGATGGAAGAATTTGTACAGAGAAAAGATATTCGTAGTCACGAAGGTGCAATCGGTATTTTTACAGATGATTATATCGACCGCACGGAATTATTTGTACACGTTGTTAAGTTACTTGTTGGGCAATATAAGTATGACGAAAAGCAAGCATAAACCTTGCACCGTGCGCGATGTATGGTAGTATAAAAGAAAGATTATAACATGAAAAAATGCACTCGTTAGAGGAGGAAATATAGATGAAATCATTAGAAAGCATGGAGCAATTCCAACAATTAAAAAATGAAGAGAATGTAGTCTTTATGTTCTCAGCAGAATGGTGTCCAGACTGCCGCTTTGTAGATCCATTTATGCCAGAAGTAGAAGAGAAATATAGTGATTTCTCATTTTACTATGTAGATCGTGATGAGTTTATTGATCTATGCGTAAAATTAGACGTATTTGGCATTCCGAGCTTTGTAGCGTACAATAAAGGTGAAGAAACAGGTCGCTATGTAAACAAAGATCGTAAAACACAAGAACAAATCGAAGAGTTCATTGAAGGTTTAAAATAAGGCAATTTGCCAATTGAATTGTAAAACAACCTCTACCTTCGCGGGGGAGGTTATTTTTTTGGAAGGGAGGAAAAAGAGATGAAGATGACAAGTAAAAAGATGAAAGATGAGTTAATGAAGAAATTATCTCGTCCGGAATGGGACTTTCACTATGATAGCGAGAAAGAGGTTCTACGTATAGAACAGAAAGACTCGAAAAAAGGTATTAACGTATCGCTTCCAGGAGTTGTGGCAAAATGGGAAGTGAATAAAGAAAAAGCAATCGAAGAGGTTGCCTATTACGTACAAGAAGCGTTAATTGCGATGCATAAGGAAGAAAATAGCGCGGCGAAAATTTTACCTGTTATTCGCTCTACTTCTTTCCCGAAACAAGCAGAAGAAGGAAATCCGTTCATTATGACGGATCATACGGCGGAAACACGTATTTACTACGCGTTAGATTCTAATAAAACATATCGTCTCATTGATGAGCGTCTATTACAAAAATTAGGGCTTACAGAGCAACAAGTGCGTGAAATGGCATTATTCAACGCTCGCTCATTAAGTTATGAATTTAAACAAGACACAGTAGCAGGTAATACATTCTACTTTTTAAACACAAATGATGGGTATGATGCGACTCGTATTTTAAACGAATCGTTACTACAATCGATGCGTGAAAAGATTTCTGGTGACATGGTTGTTGCTGTTCCTCACCAAGATGTGTTAATTATTGCTGATATCGTCAACGAAATCGGTTATGATATTATTGCACAAATGACAATGAAATTTTTTGCCGAAGGGCATGTTCCGATTACATCACTTTCATTCGTATATGAAGATGGGGACTTTGAACCAATCTTCATTTTAGCGAAGAATCGGAAGAAGACAGATGGAAAAGAGAAAGGATGAACGAAGTGAACGTTTTTTACAACCTTGAAGGAATTGGTGATACTCTAATTGTTGCCTTACAAGATATTACTTTAGAGAACCGTACTTTTGATCGCAAAGGAGATGTTGCTCGCGTATACGATCGTGAAAGCAACGAAACAGCAGGATTCAACATCTTTAATGCATCTTCTTACTTAGAAGTAAAAGAAACAGGTAACCTTACGTTAACGAAAGAACTTGTAGAAAAAATTAACGGAATTTTAGCGAAGAACGGCTTTGAAGAAACAGTAGAAGCAGATCTTTCTCCAAAATTTGTTGTAGGCTATGTAGCTGAAAAAGAGAAACATCCAAATGCTGATAAGTTAAACATCTGTAAAGTAGAAATTGGTACAGAAACATTACAAATCGTATGTGGCGCACCAAACGTTGATGCAGGACAAAAAGTTGTCGTTGCAAAAATCGGCGCTGTAATGCCAAGCGGTATGTTAATCAAGCCAGCTGAGCTTCGCGGAGTTCCTTCTGCTGGAATGATTTGTTCAGCACGTGAATTAGAGCTTCCAGATGCTCCACAAGAAAAAGGTATTCTTGTATTAGAAGATAGCTTTGAAGTTGGACAAGAGTTTAAATTTTAATTGATATAAGAAAAGAGAGGTTGTCCTTTTGGGCAGCCTCTCTTTTCTATTGAATCTTTGATATATTGTGAGTTGTGATAGATATATGTAGAAAATCGTTCATATTCATAAGGATGTCACCTTTTTTCTTAAAATCTATATTGTGTTTTATAAACAAAATAGTTAAAATTTAGAAAAATAGAAGGGGATAGACTTATGAAACAACAACCAAAAATCGCAGAACTTCTGAAACGAATTGAAACTTCAAAACAGCAAGATATCGAGTTAGGTACTTATGAGATATATTTGTTTAGTCAAAATGAATTAGAAAAAGGACAAATTGGTTATCGATATGATAAACATCAAAATTCATTAATAAGTGAAGAACACGGAAAATGGAAAGATGAATGGATTGTTATTGGATATGAAACAGATATGGGAGACCCAGTTTTCGTGAATATCGATGATGATGCGTATCCAGTGTATACGGCAGAGCGTGGTACAGAAGTGTGGCAACCCGTTCATATTGGAAATATAGATGAGATTATAAAACAATTATAAAAAACTTTGAGACCGGTGCAAAGTGGAACGGATAGTGTAGATGAATATCGGAAGAGTAAAGCGTAAACGCAGTCTTACATGTAAGGCTGCGTTTTTCTATATGAAAACAATCGTAAATTAGAATATTATGGATAAATATGACATGCTTAATTTTACCTGCACTTTTTGCCGAATGCTGATACAATAAAGGATGTTACTATTTAGTAGAAAGAGTGGTAAGCATGCTAGATTGGATGAAAAAGCTGTTTAACAAAGAGGAAGAACAAACAGCGATGAATAAAGAAGTACCAAAGCAAGTTGAAAGTCAGCCGAAAATTCCTCGTGTAAACCACTACACTGAAGCAAGAGAAGCACAAATGGCAAGTAGGAATGCAGGTAAATGCCGTTTTCCATTAGTACCGGATAATGGGTTCGACGAAGAGGATGTTATAGAAACAGGGCATTTTGAAGAACAACCTGTTCAAGCTGTAACATATGAAAATGAGCCTATTCAAAGAGGAATCAAAGTGGAAAGAAGCAGACGACAGTATGTGGAGAAGGTAGTTTCTACATATGAAGAACCGGAAATGCAATATGAACCGGAGCGAGAGTCTGTCGTAAAGAAAGCATCTGCACCAGCGCAAGAAAGTAACCGTAGACCATTTCGTCCAACAGAAATGATTTCGCCAATTTACGGATATAATCGTCCTTCAGTAGAGAAAAAGGAAGAGAAGCAGGAGGAAGTAAAGGAAAGAGAAGACCTTGAAATATCTGTAGAGGGCAAATCAGTCGTTGATGCATGGTTAGAGAAAAAAGGATATACATTATCTGATTTCTCAGATGGACAAGCACCGACTTCTTCTAGTCATAGAGCTGCTAACGAGCAAGGAGAGCAACAATATGAAGAGAGTAAAAAGGAAGAAAAGTCAGTTGTTGATCAATGGCTAGAGAAAAACGGTTATGAAATCGAACGCCAAGAGCCTATAGTGGAAGAAAAAGAAGTGGTTCAAGAAATGAGTGCACCGCAGGAAGTTCCAGCGGCTGAATTACTTCATGAAACAATTGCTGAGCGCATGGAAGGTGCGAAGCAAGAAAGTGATGTAGTGGACAAAAACATTCTACAAGAGGAATTAGTAGATTCTAAAGTAGAGCACGAGGATACGATATTATCAGAAGAAATTAAATGTAGTACAGAAATAGAACAACCTACTATTGAAGTAGAAAAACAAGCACCAGAAGAATCAGTGATTGTCAAAGCAGAAGAAAAACTTGCAGAAACAATTGTTGTAGAAATACCAGAAGAAGTGGAAGTAATTGCAGAAGCGGAAGAACCAGAAGAAGTAGAAGTAATTGCGGAAACAGAAGAGTTAGAAGAAGTGGAACCTGTAGCACTTGAGGAAATGCAACAAGAAATGGTGTTAAATGAAGCAATTGAACAAAAGAATGAATTCATACATGTTGCTGAGGCTGATGAACAAACGAAAAAAGATGTTCAAAGCTTTGCGGATGTTTTAATTGCGGAGGAACAATCAGTTGTAGAAGAAACACCGATTGTAGAAGAACAACCAGCTGCAGAAGAAGCACCGGTCGTAGAAGAACAATCAGTTGTAGAGGAAGCACCGGTCGTAGAAGAACAGCCAGTTGTAGAAGAAGCACCGATTGCAGAAGAACAACCAGTTGCAGAGGAAACATCGGTCGTAGAAGAACAACCAGTTGCAGAAGAAGCACCGGTCGTAGAAGAACAATCAGTTGCAGAAGAAGCACCGGTCGTAGAAGAACAATCAGTTGTAGAGGAAACACCGGTCGTAGAAGGACAATCAGTTGTAGAAGAAGCACCGGTCGTAGAAGAACAACGAGTTGTAGAAGAAGCACCGGTGGCAGAAGAACAATCAGTTGTAGAAGAAACACCGGTGGCAGAAGAACAATCAGTTGTAGAAGAAGCACCGATTGTAGAAGAACAACCAGTTGTACAAAAAGAAGAACCAAAACGTGAGAAAAAGCGTCACGTACCATTTAATGTTGTTATGTTGAAACAAGATAGAGCGCGATTAATGGAAAGACATGCGTCTAGAACGAATGCAATGCAACCTTCTATGAGTGAACGAGTAGAGAATAAGCCTGTACATCAAGTAGTGGAGCCACAAGTGGAAGAAAAACCAGTGCAGCAAGTAGTGGAACCACAAGTGGAAGAAAAGCCAATGCAGCAAGTAGTGGTAGAACCGCAAGTGGAAGAAAAGCCAATGCAACAAGTAGTGGTAGAACCGCAAGTGGAAGAAAAACCAGTGCAGCAAGTAGTAGAGCCACAAGTGGAAGAAGTGCAGCCAGTACAACAAGTAGTGGCAGAGCAAGTACAAAAGCCAATTTCAAGTACGGAAGTAGAAGAGAAAGCATATGTTGTAAATCAAAGAGAGAATGATGTGCGCAATGTATTGCAAACGCCACCGACGTATACGATTCCATCATTAACATTACTATCGATTCCGCAGCAAGCAGCGTTAGATAATACGGAATGGTTGGAAGAACAGAAAGAATTATTAGATACAACGTTTAATAATTTCCACGTTGGCGCACATGTTATTAATGTATCGCAAGGTCCAGCAGTAACTCGTTTTGAAGTACAGCCAGATCCAGGTGTGAAAGTAAATAAAATTACAAACTTAAGTGATGATATTAAGCTAAGTTTAGCTGCGAAAGATATTCGTATTGAAGCGCCGATTCCAGGAAAGAGTGCGATTGGAATTGAAGTTCCAAATAAAGAAAGTAAGCCAGTATTTCTTCGTGAAATTTTAAGAAGTCCTGTGTTTACAAAGAGTGAATCACCGCTTACAGTTGCACTTGGACTTGATATTTCAGGTGATCCAATTGTAACGGATATTCGAAAAATGCCACACGGACTTATTGCGGGGGCAACAGGTTCTGGTAAAAGTGTGTGTATTAACGCCATTTTAACGAGCATTTTATATAAAGCGAAACCACATGAAGTGAAGTTAATGTTAATTGATCCGAAGATGGTTGAGCTTGCACCATACAATTCTGTTCCGCATCTTGTAGCACCTGTTATTACGGATGTAAAAGCAGCGACAGCTGCATTAAAATGGGCAGTTGAGGAAATGGAGCGCCGTTATGAATTGTTTGCGCACGCAGGTGCTCGTGATTTAACTCGCTACAATACGATTGTAAGTGAGCGAGAAATTCCGGGAGAGACATTACCTTATATCGTTATCGTCATTGACGAGTTAGCCGACTTAATGATGGTAGCACCTGGTGATGTTGAGGAAGCGATTTGTCGTATTGCACAAAAAGCACGTGCTTGTGGTATTCATTTATTAGTAGCGACGCAGCGTCCATCTGTAGATGTTATTACAGGTTTAATTAAGTCAAACATTCCAACGCGTATTGCGTTTACTGTATCATCTCAAGTTGATTCGCGTACGATTATTGATATTGGGGGCGCGGAGAAATTACTTGGCCGTGGTGATATGTTATTCTTAGGGAACGGTACATCTAAGCCAGTTCGTGTACAAGGTGTATATGTATCGGATGATGAGATTGAAAAGACAGTTGATCATGTGAAAAAGCAAATGAAGCCGAATTATTTATTTAAGCAAGAGGATTTATTAGCGAAAACAGAACAGGCCGAGTCGGAAGACGAATTGTTCTTTGAAGCATGTCAATTTGTTGTAGAACAAGGGGGAGCGTCCACATCTTCTGTACAGCGAAAATTCCGCATCGGTTATAATCGCGCGGCACGTCTCATTGAAGAGATGGAATCGCAAGGGATTATTTCTGAAGCAAGAGGAACGAAGCCAAGAGATGTCCTTATTTCTGAGGATGAATTCGCTGCTATGCAGGAAACGAATGTATAGTAGACGGTTTTGCTGTATACTAAGAGGAAATGTTGGATAGTAAAGTAGGGAGTAAAGCGACATGAAAGAAATTGAATTAAAATTAAAAGGTGAAATAAATAGACTAACAAATAAAACATTTAAATTTGATGAACGTGTTGGAGAAGGTTGGTTTTCAGCCGTTTACTTTTTAAAGACTAGAGAAATCATTCAAGAATTTCGCCCGAAAAGTGTTGTAACGATGCAATTTTTCCAAAAGGAAAATGCAGTTCTTTGCGGAACGGATGAAGTAATTGCATTGCTACAAACATTCGCTAAAAATCCTGAGGAACTTGAAATTAACTCTTTAAAAGATGGCGATAAAATTAGTCCATTTGAAACAGTGTTAACAATTCATGGTCCTTATGAAAATTTCGGATTTTTAGAAGGTGTCATTGATGGGATTTTAGCTCGTCGTACATCGGTTGCGACAAACGTATATAACGTTGTCCAAGCTGCACGTAGTGTAGATAAAGAAAAACCAGTTATTTTCATGGGAGACCGTGATGATCATTATACACAACAAGCTGGTGACGGTTATGCAGCATACATCGGAGGCATGAGCGCACAAGCGACGCATGCGATGAATGAATGGTGGGGCAAAAGTGGTATGGGGACAATGCCTCACGCATTAATTCAAATGTTTAATGGTGATGTTGTGGAAGCAGCAAAAGCATATCATAAAAAATTCCCAGAAGATGAATTAGTTGTATTAATTGATTACAATAATGATGTCATTACAGACGCACTTCGCGTAGCGCGTGAATTTGGATCAACATTAAAAGGTGTACGTGTAGATACGTCTCGTACGATGATTGATCAATACTTCATTCGCCACCCAGAAGTACTTGGAACATTCGATCCACGTGGTGTAAACCCATCGCTCGTATTCGCACTTCGTAAAGCACTTGATGAAGAAGGATTCCAGCATGTAGACATCGTTGTAACTGGTGGATTTGATGAGAAACGTATTCGTGAATTTGAAGCTCAAAACGTACCTGTTGATATATACGGAGTAGGAAGTAGCTTATTAAAAATGAATATTGGCTTTACTGGTGATAACGTAGAATTAAATGGAAAACCAGAGGCGAAAGCTGGTCGCAAATATCGTCCAAACCCACGTCTAGAGCGTGTTCAATTAGAAAAAAGAGAAGATATGTAAAAGAGAGAAAAACTGATAGGTGATTGACCCTATCAGTTTTTCTGTTATCATAGTATAGCGGCTTCTTTTTTGCTATAATGGATTTGTTATGAACATAAAAAAGAAGTACGTACGAGTTTATCCTGATAAGTGAAGGGAAGAATAACTTCACTACATCAAAAATGTATGATGATTACCAAAATAAGAAAAGATTCATATACTGTCTTATAGATAGGCCGTTGTATTAGTTCGAAATGTTGGAGGTTCTTTAAGATGACAGTTTACCATTTTGTAGGAATTAAAGGAACAGGAATGAGTTCATTAGCGCAAATTCTTCATGACATGAAGCATACTGTTCAAGGGTCTGATTATGAAAAGCGTTTCTTTACACAAACAGCGTTGGAAAAGCGTAATATCTCGATTCTTCCTTTTGATAAAAGTAATGTAAAAGAAGGACAAGTGATTATTGCAGGAAATGCATTTCCTGATACGCATGAAGAAATCGTAGCAGCAAAAGAATTAAACATTCCAGTACATCGTTACCATCACTTCTTAGGCGACCTTATGAACCAATACACAAGTGTTGCTGTAACTGGTGCACATGGAAAAACATCAACAACTGGTTTGTTAGCCCATGTAATGCAAGGTGCACACCCTACATCTTACCTTATTGGAGATGGAACAGGGCATGGGGTAGAAAATAGTAAGTATTTTGTATTTGAAGCTTGTGAGTATCGTCGTCATTTCTTGTCTTACAATCCAGACTATGCAATTATGACAAACATTGATTTTGATCATCCAGATTATTTCACAGATATCAATGATGTATTCAGTGCATTCCAAGAGATGGCATTGCAAGTGAAAAAAGGCATTATTGCATGTGGAGATGATGAAGAACTTCAAAAAATTCAAGCGAAAGTACCTGTTATTTTCTATGGATTTGGAGAAGATAATGATTTCCAAGCACGTAACATTCAAAAGAGAACTGACGGTACTATTTTCGATGTATTCGTTCGTAATACGTACTATGACACGTTCAAAATTACAGGCTACGGCAACCACAGCGTATTAAATGCATTAGCAGTAATCGCGCTTTGCCATTATGAAAACGTTGATGTAGAAGCAGTTAAGCATCAGCTAACAACTTTTGAAGGCGTAAAACGTCGCTTTAATGAAAAGCCAATGGGAGAGCAAGTTATCATTGATGACTATGCACACCATCCGACAGAAATTAATGCAACGATTGAAGCAGCTCGTCAAAAACATCCAGAGCGTGAAATTGTCGCTGTATTCCAGCCACACACATTTTCACGTACAGAAAAGTTCTTAGATGAGTTCGCTGAAAGCCTAAGCAAAGCTGATCAAGTATACTTATGTGATATTTTCGGATCAGCGCGCGAAAACAAAGGTGAATTAACAATCGAAGATCTGCAAAAGCGTATTGACGGTGCAGAATTAATTACAGATACAACAACGGATGTATTAAAGAAACATAAAAACGGCGTTCTCATTTTCATGGGCGCAGGAGACATCCAAAAATTCGAAGCAGCTTACGTAAAAGAAGTTCAAGTTGCAGAGAAGTAATAGAAAAGACGCATAGCGGTGGTTGTGCGTCTTTTTTGTTGTGTTTGATATATGTTAAAAAACGTTGATATGTTGGTGCGTATTGTTCTTTTTGTAGTTTTGTTTTAAGAAAACGATATATAGTAAACTAAAAAGTACATATCCAATTAAATAATAGAGTGAAAACATATCGAATTGTTTTGTTATGATGATGCGAATTGCGAAAAATGCAAATGGAAGAGCGATTAAAACGCTAGTACTAAAGGAAATAACTGTTTTTAAAAATTTTAATTGACTTGTATTCCAATGATTTTCTCTACAGATGAACCAAATGTTGCTTGCGATAAAGGCTAATAAAAATGGCAAGCAGGCTGAAATATTGATAAAACCAAGTGCGATTGGTATTGATAGAGCACCAAGTGGAGCAATTGAAAACCCTGTAAAATATTTAATAAATGTATTGGTAGATTGCTGTGCGTCTTCCATAACATCTGTGTATTCTGCTGCAATTTCCTGTGCTAATTCTTTTGGAGGAAGAAATTCTTCAATCACTTGTGAAGGAATGACTCCTGATGGTATCCCTTCACTTTCTTTACGTAATGCATTTTCGTATAAATCGGATTTGATTTCTAGCACATGTTGTTCTCGTGCTGATGCAGGTAAGTTTATTAAACCTTTCTGAAAATCGTGTAAGAAAGAAATAATGAATTCATTTGCAAAGAATTGTTCCTTGTTCATTTTTTATCCTCTCCTTTAGCTAGTAACATTAGAGCTTGATACACTGCCTCATAATCATGTAAGCGACTATGTAAAATTTCTCTCCCCTCGTCTGTAATTCGATAGTATTTTCTTTTTGGTCCATCACCAGACTCTTCCCAATAGGAAACAGCCCAATGGTTTTTCGTGATTCGATTTAATATAGGATAAATCGAACCGTTCGGGATATGAAATACAGGGATAGCTTGTAATGCGCTTGTAATCTCGTATCCGTACATAGGCTGTTTGCTTATTAAAGACAATATAGCGAGATCAAAAACACCTTTACGTAATTGAATTATAAAATTATCATTTTTTTCCATACTTTAACTATATATGATACGTATCTATATATCAATCATATATAGTTATTTTTTATTTAAATGAAAATAAAATATTTAACATTTTTTACCTATAGATGTTAGAATAATAAGAAAAATAAGAAGAGGAGCTAAAAAAATGTTCACACTCCGAGTAGACGACGAAATTGAATTACAGTTATTAGAGAAGCATCATAAAGAGGAACTATATCAATTAATAAATCAAAATCGTAATCATTTAAGAAGATGGCTTCCTTGGGTAGATGGGACGAAATCAGCAGATGCTTATGATGAGATTTGTCCGATGTGGTTAAAGAAATTTGCAGAGGGAGACGGTTTTGAAAGTGGCATACGTTATAAAGGAAAGCTCGTTGGGATGGTAGGCATTCATCCGGTAAGCTGGGGGAAGAAAGCGGCGAGCCTTGGATATTATCTTGCAGAAGATGCTGGCGGGAAAGGCATTATGACGCGTAGCGTGAAGGCTGTACTTCACTATGCATTTGAGAATTTAAAATTAAATAAAATGGAAATTAGATGCGGTGTTGAAAATGTGAAAAGCCGCGCTATTCCAGAGCGTTTAGAGTTTAAGTTAGATGGTATTTTAAGAGATGAAGAATGGCTATATGATCATTTTCATGATATCGCAGTATATAGTTTACTAGCTTCAGAATGGAAAGAGATTCAAGATAAGTAAGGTATATGGTTTAAGGAGGTCATTTAGAAATGACCTTTTTTTATGAAGTAAAATGGAATTAATGGTATAATTTAGGGTGGGAGGTGTATGTATGAATTTTCCGATTCAAAGAAGTAAGTCAGTAATATTTTTCGTTTGTCTCACGTTAGCTTTTATGTTTGTATATCCACTCGTCATGATTATCGCAAATAAAGAACAGTGGATGTCAGCGTTAATTGGAATGGGGTTATGTTTCATTGTAAATGTCCCGCTCGTTTGGGAAGTATTTATTAAAAAGCATAAAGTAGAAAATGGTGTATTAAAGTACGGTATTTTAAATGACGATATCGTATTGAAAGAGATAAGAATCATTCGTCAAGTTGGGAAAAATCTTGAAATTACGACGAATGCATATAAAGTACATATGGTTGCGATGCCGCAACATATGGAGCAGTTTTTATCACTTGTAGAAAAAGAGAATCCACATGTGAAAATAGAAATGGTAGGTAAGAAATGAAATATGTAAAACCTTTATTTTGTTTGGGAATTTTGTTTGTAATTGTTGGCTGCACTAGAGTATATACGAAGTGGGATCTGCCTTTATATGTTCCGATAGTAATTGGTACTATCGCAGTGGCACTTTTATATTATTTTCACTTCCAGCAAACAAAAAGCGAGAAAAGCAGCTCTATGTAGTTAGGAGGATTAGAAATGAAAAAAGTCCTTATGTTATTTGTACTTCTGCTAACCGCATCTGTTCTTTTACTAGGATGTAGTATGAAGAAGGAAAAGGCAGATATGAACTTAGAAAAGGCGCAAAAAGTTGAAATTGAATCACTTACTGATTCAAGTGAGAAGAAAGTAATTACCGATAAGAAAGAAATTGAAAAGTTGTTTGAAGTCATGAAAATGGATAAGTGGGAAATGCAGTCGGCTCCTTTAGATACTCCGCAAGGGAAAACATTTAAAATGTACCAAGAGGATACAACAAAATTATCAGAGTCGAGTAAAGATAAAAAGGAGTTACATGAAATTGGTACGATGACAGTATATAAAGATGTCCCTTATGTTGAAGTTGAAATGAAAAATAAGAAAATGAGTTTTAAAGTGCCAGAAGATGTGGCGAAAGACTTATTAAAATATTAAAAAAACGCTCGGAGAAAACTCCGAGCGTTTTTATTATTTTAAGTTCTCTGGATTTAAAGCTTCTAATTCAGGTACAACGAAGCGTCCGTCTTTACGGATTAGTACGTCGTCGAAGTAAATTTCACCGCCGCCGTATTCAGGGCGTTGGATGCATACTAAATCCCAGTGAATGTTCGAGTTGTTACCGTTCCATGCATCGTCGTAAGCTTGTCCAGGAGTGAAGTGGAAGCTGCCATCGATTTTTTCATCGAATAGGATATCTCCCATTGGATGTAAGATATATGGGTTTACGCCGATTGCGAACTCACCAACGTAGCGTGCGCCTTCGTCTGTATCGAAGATTTTGTTAATGCGTTCTGTATCGTTTGCAGTTGCTTCAACGATTTGGCCGTTCTCGAACTTAAGTTGTACATTTTCAAATGTATAACCGTTGTAAGGAGATGGTGTATTGTAAGAAACTGTACCGTTAACAGAATCACGAACTGGTGCAGAGTATACTTCACCATCTGGAATGTTTAAATGACCAGAGCATTTAATTGCTGGAATGTCTTTAATAGAGAATGTTAAGTCAGTTCTAGGGCCAGTTAGGCGAACTTTATCAGTTTTATTCATTAATGTAACAAGGCTATCCATTGCCTTATCCATTTTACCGTAGTCTAAGTTACAAACTTCGAAGTAGAAGTCTTCGAAAGCTTCTGTGCTCATTTTTGCAAGTTGCGCCATAGAAGCATTTGGGTAGCGAAGAACAACCCAGCGTGTTTTTGGAACGCGAATGTCTCTGTGAACTTTCTTACCAACTGTTTGACCGTGAATTTGCATTCTTTCACTTGGTACGTCAGCTTGTTCGTTAATGTTATCACCAGAGCGAAGACCGATATAAGCGTCCATATCTTTCATTACGCTTGCTTCATACGCTGCGATTTGTTCGAAATGTTCTTCAGTAGCACCCATTAATAAAGAGCGATCTACTTGATGATCTTTTAAAGAAACGAATGGGAAACCGCCAGCTGCATATGCTTCTTTTACAAGTGCAGTTACAAGTTCTTTTTGTAAGCCAAAGTTTTCAATTAATACTTTTTCGCCTTTTTGTAAGCGAATAGAGTAGTTAATTAAATTGTATGCTAACTTTTCAATGCGTGGATCTTTCATATGTAAAGCCTCCCTACTAATTATGTATCCTTTCTTATTGTAACCTACTTAGTGGAATTTGTTGAATGATTTATGTTAAAGTTAACGAATAAGTATGAAAATTCTAATGAAAAGATAGGGATTACAACGAAACGGAAAATGATTGTATAATAGGGGAAAGTATGAAAAAGATAAAGGAAGTGATGAAATGCAAGTTCTTTTATATGTAAGTGCGGCTATTATCGCGGTTGCTTTCGCTGTATTAGTAGTGTATGTATGCAGAACGTTGTTATCGGTTCAGAAGACGTTAGAAAACGTTGCAAGCACGTTAGAAGGTTTAGAAAAGCAAATGCAAGGGATTAGCGTAGAGACGGAGCAATTATTACATAAAACAAATGCGTTAGCTGATGACATTCAACAGAAGTCACAATCATTAAATAAAGTAGTGTCGGGTGTAGATGGAATTGGAACGACAATCCATTCTTTAAACACGAAACTTCGTAATGTATCAGAGTCTGTTACGGACGAAATTGAAAATAATGCAGATAAAGTAGCGCAAGTTGTACAGTGGAGTAGCGCAGCAATTGAAGTATACAATCATTATCGTGCGACAAGACAAGAGAAAAAGGTTGAAAAAGAAGAGCGTAAATTAGAAAGACTTGAGAAAAAAGCTGAAAAGAAAGAGAAGCGCTCTAGACTTCGTATGAGAGGTGAATCGTGATGAATATGACAAAAGTTGAAACAATTGAAGAACTTGAAGTATTAGTAGAAAAAAACGAACCTTATGTTCTTTTTAAACATAGTACGACATGCCCGATTAGTCATGGTGCCTATACAGAATTTCAAGCGTATTGTAGTGAAGAAAGGGCAGTGCCAGCGTATTACTTATACGTACAAGATGCGAGAGATGTTTCGAATCGTGTTGCAGAACAGTACAGCATTAAACATGAATCTCCGCAAGTGTTATACATAAAAGATGGGATGGTAGTATGGAATACATCTCATTGGAATATTAAAAAAGGTGCTTTAGAAGAGAATATTAAATAAAAAGAAGCAAGCGAAAGGTGCTTGCTTCTTTTTTTTGTTTTTGTTGAAATATATTTAATGGTACACTGTTAATAGTTCAAACTAAATAACTAGATTGTTGAAAGTAGGTTTTAAGTAATGAAGAAAATGGCATTATCTTTCGCGGTCGTAAGTTTATTACTAGGAGCGTGTAGTAATGATACGATTAGTAAGAAGGATGAAGTTATACAAAAGGATACGAAAGAAAAAAGTATGATTCCAAGAACTGCGGTTTCTAAAGATTATTATAGAACTGTAATCCCTTTAAAAGAACAAAAGGTTATAAATACAGCTAATATAAAAACAAATTCTAAATTAGATTTAGCAGAGTATGAAAATGGTTTAATGAATATTGCAAAAGAGCAATTTGATACAGAAAATCATGTGCTTCAATTAAATCAGTATATTCCTGAGAAGTTAGTTGATGAACTAGTCGCAAAAGTAGAAGCCCCCGTTTTGACAAATATTATAGAACAAGATTATTTCGGGAAGCAGAATTCAAACGAACTAAGTTTATCTGGTGTTATGATCGGTTTAGCTATGTCTTCAAGTGTATCGAATGAAGAAGCAATGTCTAAGGGGACTGAAGTTGCCAATCAACTGATTGAAGCTATTCATAAAAATGACAAGTATAATAAATCCCCAATTACGTTTGCTATCTTTAAGCAAGAAAGTACAAGTTCTTTAAAAAATGGGACGTATATTGCGAGTGCTACCGTTCAAAAGAATGATACGAACCTTGGAAATTGGAATACAATTGAAGAAAAAGCGTATTCATATCCTTCTGATGAATTTACACAAGCACATGGAGAAGATAATAAAAAAATAGATGACTTTGCTAAGGAAATGAAAGGTTTTTCTCCTGGAGACTTTATCCCAGTAAATGCTAAGGTTTCTTATAAGAAAGATCAAATGGATACATTAAATATGAATATTGTTATTAAATATAACGGTAAAACAGAATTAATGGCTCTTACTCAATTGGCTGCTCAAATTATGTTAGAACAATTACCGAAAGATGCAAAAGTTCAATTACAGATAAAGTCCGAGAATAAAATCGAGGCAATTGTTATAAAAGAGAAAAACAGCGATAAACCGTTTGTTTCCTTCTTATAAAAAAGACAGTGTTTAAACTGTCTTTTTTTATTGTAAATAAAAGTGTAAGATAGGACAGAGCGCTGCGTAATACGCTCCATATTTCCGCTGTACCTTCCTTCCCTTGCATTGGCTATGTAACGCATTGTGATCTTCGCCAATTGCCGAGTACTTCTAGATCCAGCGCATCAAGTGGCCATCATTGTCGATTTTTGTTGGTAAGTCGATATATTAAAAAAATCGCTGATATATTTCGAGTTGTGGTCGATATATTAAAAAAATCGCTGATATATTTCGAGTTGCGGTTGATATATTCAAAAGATCGCCGATATAAATTTCATTTACTAGCTAGCGTACTACTTAAAATAAGGTTTCTACTTATGCAACACCTATATTTTTACAAAAAATGCCCTTTTTTCATAAAAAATACGAAAATACGAGAAAAGAAGCGAATTTTTTCGAAACTTTTGCGGGAAAATATTGTATGACCCTGCGTTTTTATCGTATCATTAGTAAAAGGAAGAACTCGGGACGATTGGTGGCATCTGCAAATAGAGTTGATGTCTTTTTTTCATTCAAGTAACCGATACATAAAAATAGATAGCAAAAATAGAAGGAGTGTGCGATGAGATGAACGTAACAATATATGATGTAGCGCGCGAAGCGAACGTTTCAATGGCTACCGTATCACGCGTTGTGAACGGTAACCCAAATGTAAAGCCTACAACAAGAAAGAAAGTATTAGAAGCAATTGATCGTTTAGGATACCGCCCAAATGCGGTAGCACGTGGATTAGCAAGTAAGAAGACAACTACAGTAGGTGTTATTATTCCTGATATCTCAAATACGTTTTATGCAGAACTTGCTCGTGGAATTGAAGATATCGCAACAATGTACAAATATAACATCATTTTAAGTAACTCTGACCAAAACAAAGAGAAAGAGTTCCATTTATTAAACACGATGCTTGGAAAACAAGTGGACGGAATTGTTTTCATGGGTGAAGATATTACAGACATTCACATTGAAGAATTTAAAAAGTCTCCAGTACCAATCGTATTAGCAGCGTCATTTGATGAGCAAAATGAAACGCCATCAGTAAACATTGATTATACACAAGCAGCTTACGACGCAATGAAGCACTTTATTGAACAAGGACATAAGCGTATCGGTTTCGTCTCTGGTCCTTTCATTGATAAAGCGGGAAGCGCGAAGAAATTACAAGGTTATAAAAAAGCTCTAGAAGAAGCAGGTATTTCATATGATGAAAATCTTGTAATCGATGGAGATTACACATATGATTCAGGTATCGAAGCATTCGAAAAGCTTTGGGGCCTTGATGAGAAGCCGTCAGCAATCTTCGTATCTTCTGACGAAATGGCACTAGGTGTAATCCACGCAGCACAAGACGCTGGATTAAACGTACCAACTGATGTAGAAGTACTTGGATTCGATAATACACGCCTTGCATTAATGGTTCGTCCGCAACTTTCAACAGTTGTACAACCGATGTATGATATCGGTGCAGTAGCAATGCGTCTGTTAACAAAGTATATGAACAAAGAAAAAGTGGAAGATCACACTGTTATCTTACCTCACCGTATCCAATTTAGAGATTCAACGAAGTAAGTATAAAAAAGCTCACAGCGATTGCTGTGAGCTTTTATTTATATTCAGGATAGTATGTTTGAACTATAGTATCCACCGTTTCATTTTTCTTAACGTGTAAAAATCTTGCGTATAATTCTTTTCCGGTTTCAAATGGGGCATTGTCTAATTCAAACACATGCAGCACTTTTCGAAACGTCCATGTTATTTGCTCATCGTACATATTAACGTACGTATGCTCAGATTGTATAGCGATTTGTTCACTTAGTGCATGAGCTTCTTCCAAACTGCTTGCTTTAACAAGAATAATACTTTCTTCAAAAAGTGTATCGTGATTTTCTTCATAACGCTCATCCATTTTCGTAGGATCAGGCTCACCAGAATGAACAGATTCAAACAATAATTTTACAGCGTACATATTATGCTGCATGTTTCACTCTATAAATAATACTTGCGACAAGTGAAGCAGATATTGTAAATACGTTACTTTGGTAATGGTAATGTACTTGCGATTCTTCATAAGACATGTTGTCATATAATTCGTTTTGTGACACATTTAGTTTCTTCTGTTTTTCTTTGAGTAGTTTAATGTAGTTATACTGTATTGGGACGAGAATGATGAAATAGGCTAATACGATTAGTGAAATCCAAATCATTATGAAACACTCCCTTATAAAGAATATTTATATATGGTAATTATATCAATATATATGAAAAATATCCATTTTTCTGGTGGTCAATTTCCGTTCCAAAATGCAAAAAGTTCTTCAGGACTTCGTAAATTATGTGCAAGACATGTTTGTGCAGTGTGTTTAAAACTTTGTATTAGCGGCTCTAACCGAGAAGGATCATATTGTTTTACATTGCCAGCAATAATGGTTTCATCTTTTTCTAAGTTAATGGATATTTTCAGCAAAGTTATATTTGTTTCTAATTGCACAACTTCAATATAAAAAAACTTTTTGTCTAAGTCGATTGTAATATAATCGAATCGCTCTACTTGTTTAAAGTATCCTACAATATCATCTTCCAATTGAAATCCTCCTCAGTATATGGCCTATTGGTGACTTCGCTGTAAAATAATATGATTCCTTGTTATATGTCACATAAGTGTAAAAATAACTATTATAGGGCAATGTCATGTATAATAGAAAGAAAAGGCTTGTGAGGGGGGGAGAAGAGATGATCGTTCTTTGGATAATTACGCTTTGTATGACTGCTATTTTTGCATATATGACGTTAAAACAAAATGGTTTAAAGCGATTTGTTCCAGGAAGTATTCTTGCAGGAATTGCCCTTATCACGTATGTAACTTCTATTTTTATTGAAAGTGTATCAGTGGATATGAGCACAAGTTTAATGTTTATGGGGATTACACTATTTGCAAGTAGTATCATGGTACTTATGGTTGCAGGTATTATTTTATTTATTCATATGAATTCGGAAACGTTATAGCATATAGAAAAGGCATGCCCCGATGGGACATGCCTTTTTATCCGTTCAATTATGCTCTATCTTTAGAAGAGTTTTGTTGTTTTAATAAGTCGCGAATTTCGCCAAGAAGTTCTTCTTCTTTTGTTGGTTCTGGAATTTCTTCCTCTTTTTCTTCTTCTCTTTTAGATGTTAGTTTGTTGAACACTTTAACGAACATAAAGATAGCAGCTGCGATAATTAAGAAATCAAAAATAGTTTGGATGAAGTTACCATACATAATAGATGATTTACCGAATGTAATTTTTAAATCTGTAAAGTCAACGCCACCTAATACCATACCAAGTAATGGTGTAATAATATCTTTTACTAAAGAACTAACGATTTTACCGAATGCAGCACCGATTACAACCCCGACAGCTAAATCGATTACATTCCCTTTGAACGCGAATTTCTTAAACTCGTTCCACATGTGTTAATCCCATCCTTTCCACGATTCATTATGAAATTTATAATTCCTATCAACATATTCTATAGAAATTTGCGTGAGAAATAAAGGGGAAATGGGAATGAAAGTAAATTCTGAAAAATGTATCCGTTTTAATTTTTGTTTACATCATTCAGTAGAGATTGGAGCATTTGCTGCGTTTTTAATCCTTCTAATCCATCTACTAACGGCTTTGTGTCTCCGTGTACACAGTCAATAAAATGATGAACAGCATCTTCAAAACCGCGTTGTTTTAACGTCGTTTCCCATGAGGGGGAACCACTTTGTGAAACAGAGTTTTCCTGTTCAACTTCAAATGTGTTCATGTTTTTTACACGAATGATTTTTCCCGCCGTTACAAGTTCAATTTGTTCTAAATTTGTACCGGCATTGCGGTGCATTGCGGTAGAAAGTAACAGTCCATTTGCAGTTGTATATGTATGATGTCCGTAAAGAAGTTCATTCTTTTCATTGATTTGCATCATATTATGAACGACGTTAAGCTCATCGTTAGCTAACCAACGAGCAGTATCTACAATATGTAAGTAATCATCTAACATCGTAAAGTCGTACGTATAGGGCCCGACTTTATTTGTACGATGCTTTTCAATTCGAATCCATGAAATATGATGAGCTTGCTCTTTTGCTGCAACATACATAGGAACGAAGCGGCGATTAAATCCGACCATTAACTTTCGGTTATACTTTTCGCTCAACTCGACTAGCTTCTCAGCTTGTTCTACTGTAGCAGCTAGCGGCTTATCAACATAAACGTCGATTCCTTTTTTCAGAAGTTCAGAAACGATTTCATAATGAGTAGCAGTTGAACTATGAACGAAGATTGCATCGCATTCTGAAGCTAACGTTTCAATAGAATGAAACTCTTGAATGCGGTATTGCTGGCAAACTTGTTTCCTTTTCTCCGCGTTAGGTGTAAACGCCCCTACAAAATTCCAATCTGTTTCTTTTGTAAGTGTTGGAAGATAGGCCTTTTGCGCAATACTTCCAAGTCCAATCATCCCAATTTTAGGTTTGTTCATGTGTATTCCCACCCTATTAATAGTAATGTAACGGGTTAAATGTAGCATAGGGCGGGGGAGGAAGGCAAAGATTAGCTTTTTTACTTACGCCCTTCTAACAAAATCTTCTCTATCTCTTCAAAGTTATGAGCGCGCGCATGCTCTAACGGGGTAACACCATCGTTGTCAGGAATAGTTACATCTGCACCGTGCTTGATAAGAAGGCGAATGACCTGTTGCTGTGTTTCGTTTCCGTTACTTAGTACGATCGCTTCCATTAAAGCAGTCCATCCGAGATTATTTACATGGTTAACATCAACAGATGTCCGGGTGAGGAGTTCTTTTATAACATCAATATAGCCATGTTCTGAGGCAGGGATAAGAGCTGTTCCACCGTAACGATTCGTAAGTGATGGATTTGCGCCAGCATCAATTGTTAGTTTTAAAATATCTAAGTAACCTTCTGCCCCAGCGTATAGAAAGGGATTGTTTTTCATATCATCTTGAATATTTACGTCAGCTCCAGCTTCGATAAGCGCTTTTGCGGTTTTTACATCATTTTTGTATGTAGCAATCATAAGAGGGGGGCGTCCTTTATTGTCTGTTATATTTATGTCAGCCCCTTTTTTGAGTAACGATATAACAGTATTCGTTTCTTGTTTCTCAGTAGCTGTTAGTAGCGCTGTCTCCATGTTTGTCATCTCCTTTTTAACTTCTTGTTCTTGCGAGCAACCTTGTAAAAAAATTACGCAACATATCATGCTTAATGTTTTTTTGAACATGGAATTTCAACCTCCTCATTTCAACTGTAAAAGAAGAACATTAAATTTTTATAAACTGACGCTAAAATTACTATAAAATCGCTTGAGTATTTGAACATATATTTTTATGCTTATGAGTAATAAGGTTTGATAAAGTGAGGATGTAACATATGTCTATTAAAACAAGGTTTTTATTTTCTTATATCGCTGTCATTCTCGTTTCCATTACGCTTATATTAATCGCGGGATTTTTAATCGTTTTTTCGATAACAGGTGATTTGGAAGCAGTGAAAAATTTCTATAAAAGCTCCTATATTCAAAAGCCGCTTACGTCAGAAGAAGAGAATGCGTATATTGAGTTAAAGACGGCAGCAAAGAAACATCAATCGCAACTATTAGATGAATCGTTCGTTTCATCACTTGAAAAAGAAGGGGTGAAAATTGTTGTAAGAAAGGGAGAAACCATTTCTTATGCTACAAAAGTATTTGAAAGTGTGGCTTTAAAGGAAGCCCTTCCGAAATTTGAATCAGCAAATATTAATAGTCGTGGTACAACGGAATTAGGCGATACATTTTATCGATATGTAAAGTTTGATTTTTATTTTCCTCAGGAAGAAGAGGGGAGTATATTTGTATTAAAGAAGCAAAGTTCATTTGTAGATCTTACACAAAAGTTATTTCCGATTTTGTTCGTATCACTTTTACTGTTAGCTATTTTACTTATTGGATTATTAAGTTACCTCGTCTCAAGAAGTGTTATAAAACCAATCTTTGTATTGAAAGATGCGACTGGAAAAATTAAAGAAGGAAATTTAGATTTTCAAATACCAGTTACATCGCACGATGAAATCGGGCAATTGAATCAAGGATTTGAGGAAATGAGGAAGAAATTAAAAGAATCGATAGAGATGCAAACGCAGTATGAAGAAAATCGAAAAGAGCTCATTTCAAACATCTCTCACGATTTAAAAACACCGATTACATCTATTATTGGATATGTAGAAGGAATAAAAGACGGAGTAGCAAATACACCAGAAAAAATGGATAAGTACTTAACGACTATCCATACGAAAGCAAGACATATGGATACACTCATTGATGAATTATTTTTATTCTCAAAGCTCGATTTGAATCGAGTTCCCTTTCAGTTTGAAACGGTTGAATTAAATATGTTTATGCAAGAATTAATAGAAGAGATGCAGATGGATTTAAGTAAAGAAGGTATAGAAGTTAACTTACAATTACATGCATCCCCACTTTATGTAACGGCTGATTGTGAAAAGATAAATAGAGTGATATCAAATTTAATTCATAATAGTGTGAAATACATGGATAAAGAAGAAAAGAAAATTACTGTAACAGTATCGAGTGATAACAATAAAGTGATTGTGAAAATAATGGACAACGGATCAGGTATAGAATCTGATACACTTCCTTATATTTTTGAACGTTTCTATCGTGCAGAGCAATCGCGAAATTCTAGTACAGGTGGAAGTGGACTTGGCTTAGCGATAGCGAAGCAAATTATTGAAGAACATGGCGGGAATATTTGGGCGGAAAGCGAGCTTGGGGAAGGCACAAGCATTTTCTTCTCATTGGAAAAAGTAGAGAAATGTGGTGAGTAAATTGAAAAGAATTTTACTAATAGAAGATGAAGTAAGCATTGCAGAATTACAGCGAGATTATTTAGAAATTAATGATTTTCAAGTTGATGTAGAACATTCAGGAGAAACAGGTTTACAAATGGCCCTGCAAGAAGACTACGATTTAATTATTTTAGATATTATGCTTCCGAAAATGAATGGATTTGAAATTTGTAAGCAAATTCGAGCTATAAAAGATATTCCGATTCTACTTGTTTCAGCAAAAAAAGAAGATATAGATAAAATTCGCGGGCTCGGATTAGGAGCGGATGATTATATAACGAAACCGTTTAGCCCGAGTGAGCTAGTAGCAAGAGTAAAAGCCCATATTTCTCGTTATGAAAGATTATTAGGAAATGTAAGTAAGCAACGCGATACGCTATATATTCACGGAATCTCTATTGATCAAAGGGCGAGGAAAGTTTTTATAAACAATGAAGAAATCGCCTTTACAACGAAAGAATTTGATTTATTAACATTCTTTGTAACGCATCCAAACCAAGTGTTAAATAAAGAACAGTTATTTGAACGCATTTGGGGATTAGGCTCCGCTGGTGATTTAGCAACTGTTGTCGTTCATATTAGAAAGTTACGTGAAAAAATTGAAAGAGACCCTGCTCATCCGCAATATATTGAAACAGTATGGGGAGCTGGTTATCGTTTTAATGTGTAGGGAACCTGTCAAAGTTTTGACAGGTTTTTTTTGTATGTGATCAAAAGGGAGGAATAGGTAATTTATGTTAAAATATAAAGAGAGATAAAAACATAGGAGAGTGTGAGAGGGCGTGCTACATTTTGGGGGATATATTAAAAGATAATAAATCAAACAAGATTTTAAAGGTTGGAACTAATATCATACTTGTTTTATTACTAATAGGTGCAATACAAATGTTTTATGATGACGATTATACGAATGATCATTTCGGTGGGTTATTTATGATGGGCTTTTTTGGAATTAAAATCATTTCTTCTTTTATAATGAGTATAAAAGAAGGAGATAAAAAGGCAGTATTCCTTGATGTAGGTTTAATGATTGTTTTGTTCTGCTTGCTGTTTTTAGTATGAAATATTTCTTTTGAAAAAAGCTCATAGTCTTATAGAGGCTGTGAGCTTTCTTTAATAATAACGGTACTAGTGTAACGATTTATAAAATTCTTGAGTAGTAGAAATAAATTGAGCAGCTTCTTCTAAAAAAGGATAATGATTACTCTCCTCAAATGTCACAAAGGTAGAATTACGTATACCCTTATGCATCTCGATAGAATACTGAAGCGGGCACTGTACATCGTGTCTTCCGCATATAATAAGTGTCTTTGTTTGGATAGAAGGTAAATGTTCTCGTAAATCAAATGCTGGATATTCATGAGCAAAAGCGTTCATCCGGATAGCGGACATTGTTTTTTTGATTGGTTTATCAAAATAAGAATTGTAGTTTTCGGGTTTATATAAAGATAATTTTGTTCGTTTGGTAGATAGTTCTTTTCGTTCCTCATTTGTAAGGTGAGGGCTTTTTAAATTTTCGATGAGCTGTTGCATATAATGAAACTGAGGATGTTCCGGATGATAAATACAAAATGGTGTTTCAGTATAGTTACTTGCTGCGGCTCCAACGACGACTAGTGATTGTAAGGATTTTGGATATGTGATTGCGTATAGAAGTCTAAGCATACCACCTGTTGAATGACCGGCGAAATGCCATGTTGGAAGTTGTAAAGTTTCTCGTATTGCTTCTAAGTCGTGAATTGTTTCAATCATACTTAATTCGTTTTCTACCTGGGCTTTTGCTGAGTTACCAGCGCCTCGTAAATTAATGAGCAATACACGATGCGTAGCAGTGAAAACATCCGCAAAGTAATCACCAGTCTCATTAAATTGGGAATAGTGATGTGTAATGCAAAGCGGTTCGCCACTGCCTTTAGTAAAAAGCTCGAATGTACCGCGTTTCGTGTTGATCATTTGTTGTTTCCACATAATATCACGACCTTTTCTTATAAAGTCCGTTAGTACATAAAAATATATCAGCGATTATTAGAATATATCGGCGCAACTCGGAATATATCAGCGATTATCAAAATATATCGGCGCAACTTGAAATATATCAGCGATTATTAAAATATATCGACTTACCGACAGAAATCGACAATAATAGCAGGCTTTAAATAAAAGGAGGCTATTCAAAAACGAGCCTCCTTTTCGTTTAGTACAAAAATTTTTTCATATTATTCCGAATAATTTCAAGGGATTTCGCTACAGTTAATGCATTCTTTTCTTCAATTTCTGGTTTGCGGGGGATAGGTTTATACATGTTGTCTGGATCTTCCCATGTGAGAGGAAGTTCTGTTTCAGCTTGTCCTTTCCAAGCGTCAATCCATTCTGGAGGGAGATAACCTGAGATGTTTTGGATGTTGTTCATTTCGAGCCAAATGAGTGCCCAAGCTCTTGGGACGACGCGCCAGTGGTCATAGCCACCGCCGCCGACAGCAATCCAGCGACCTTCGCAATATTCGTTAGCGATTTCGCGAGCGAGCTTCGGTATTTCACGGTAAATATTCATCGTTGCGCAAAGGTGTGTAAGTGGGTCGTAGTAATGTGCGTCAGCACCATTTTGCGTTAAAATAATATCCGGTTTAAAGTATGCGGCCACTTCTTTTACGACAGTTCGATAGGAATCTAAAAACGATTCGTCTTCTGTAAAAGCATCGAGTGGAACGTTAAAAGAATAACTATAGCCATTACCTTGTCCGCGTTCGTTTACAGCACCAGTTCCAGGGAATAAATATCGACCAGTTTCATGTAGTGAAATGGTGCATACGTTAGGATCGTCATAAAAGGACCACTGTACACCATCACCGTGATGAGCATCTGTATCAATATATAAAACGCGTAAACCGTATTTCTTTTGAATATATTTCATTGCGATAGAACTATCGTTATAAATGCAAAAGCCAGACGCTTTGCCGCGGAAGCCATGATGTAAGCCGCCTCCTAAGTTAAGTGCGTGTTTTACTTTCCCAGAAAGAACAGCATCGACAGCTGTTAACGTACCACCAACGAGTAATGCGCTTGCTTCGTGCATATTCGGAAACATCGGTGTATCTTCTGTTCCGAGTCCATATGTCATCGCAATTGATTTTTCTAACTTACCTTCTCCAGCACGTTTTACCGCATTTATGTACTCCTCTGTATGAATGTAGGCAATCTCTTCATCTGTAGCTATCCGTGGTGAGATGATTTGGGAAGGAGAGATGAAACCGCCCTTTTGTAATAAATCATACGTAAGTGTGACGCGCAGTTGGTTAAAGGGATGATCAGGGCTAAATGAATAGCCCCGAAAGTCATCCGAATAAATAAACGCGCTACTCATGCTTGCATCCCCATAATGTTTGGCCATAATACGCGGTAGCCTTCTGCTTCAAGTGCATCAATCACTTTTAGCGGATTCATCGTTTGAATGCGGAAAACGAGTACTTTATCATTCTCATCTTTTGCTGGGTAGACGAGAACGCTCACGATATTTATTTGTAACTCACTAAAAATAGCAACGACTTTTCCGAGAATACCAGGTTCATTTTTTACTTGAATTTCAATTTGTGAACTCGGTTGATGTGCTCCTGTTAATTTCACTAACGTGTGCAGTACAGTAGATTCAGAAATGATTCCAACTAACTTTCCAGCCTTTGTAACAGGGAGACAGCCAATTTTATTTTCAAAAAATAAAGTAGCAATTTCCTCAACGAAATCGAGAGGATGGCAAGTCATAACAGGGTGTTTCATAATAAGTTCAAGTGGTTGCTTCAGCATATCGAGTGAAACTTGTTCATCTAAAATAGACGGACTTGCATCTCTTACATCCCGATCAGAAATAATGCCTACGACATGATTATTTTGATCGACAATTGGAATGTGCCGAATGCCTTTCGTGCGTATCGTTCGGATTGCTGTTTCGATTGTATCGTTTGGATGTAGTGTCACCACATCTTGATTCATAATTTCTTCTACAATCATTCCAGTTGCCCCCTTTATTAATACATAAAACGATTGTGAAAACGTAGACGATCAAATGCTTGAATAGAATCCGTATCAACGCGTTTACCGATGCGGACCATTAAACAGTTAGCAGGATGTGAACAAATTTCAGGATCATCTGTAGCCATCCATTGTAACCCGCCAGCATTCATCATCTTTTCCATTACTTTTCGGTACTCCCAAACATTTAAGCCTGTTTGTTTTAAATCCCAGTGCCAATAATATTCAGTCGTCAATATAATGTAATCTTCCATATAATCGTCCATCATGGAAACTTCTAATAAGTTCTTTCCGACAGCGCAACCACGGAAGGCAGGGACAACTTCAATCGCCCCGAGTTCAATTAAGTTTTCCATCTTTCCTTCTGACCATCGTTCAAGTGGATCAGGATACAAGTATGTAACATATCCAACAATCGTTTGGTCATGTCTAGCAATAATGAGACGAGCTTCTGGCAATTTAGAAATTTCGACAATTGCTTTATATTGCTGCTCGGCAGGACGAAACGCAACTAAATCTGGATGAAATTCATACATTTCTAAGTTATGTGTAGAGACAGGCCCTTCAATAATTAAAGTGCCTTTCGCTGTTTTTAAGTTTCTAGCATTATATATTTTTTTATGAATCAATGTATTGCTCACCACCTTGAGGGTTTGTGAATCTATTCATATCGTACTTTATAATATATGCGATGTGAATCGAAATTTGTCATTAAAAATTTGTCTAAAAATCAACAAATATACTGAAAATTTTAAAAAATGTTATTATAATAGATAATAGAATACATAGGAGGGGGATGTAAAGTATGAAAGTAGAAACGCTTCCTGTCATTAAAGGAGAAAATAATTTGCCGAATTATGATGAGGCATACGCGAATTTTAACTGGGAAGAGGTTAATAAAAACTTTACTTGGAATGAAACGGGCCGAGTGAATATGGCGTATGAAGCAATTGATAAGCATGCGAAATCCGATCGAAAGAATAAAGTAGCCCTTTATTATCAAGATGGATCTCGAAAAGAGAAGTATACATTTAAGGAAATGAAGGATTTTTCTAATAAAGCAGGAAACGTCCTAAAAAACTATGGCGATGTAGAAAAAGGCGATCGCGTTTTTATTTTTATGCCACGTTCTCCAGAGTTATATTTCGCACTTTTAGGTGCAGTGAAATTAGGAGCAATTGTTGGTCCGCTATTTGAAGCATTTATGGAAGGCGCAGTTCGCGATCGTTTAGAAGATAGCGAAGCAAAAGTGTTAATTACAACACCTGAATTGTTAGAGCGCGTACCATTAAATGATTTACCTGCTTTAAAAACAGTCTTCCTTGTTGGAGATAATGTAGAAGAAGGCGGTAAAACGGTAGCATTCAATCCTTTATTTGAACAAGCTTCAAAAGAATTACATATTGAATGGTTAGGCCGTGAAGACGGTTTGATTTTACATTACACGTCTGGTTCTACTGGTAAGCCAAAAGGTGTGCTTCATGCGCAAAACGCAATGGTTCAGCACTATCAAACGGCGAAGTGGGTATTAGATTTAAAAGAAGACGATGTATATTGGTGCACAGCTGACCCGGGCTGGGTAACGGGAACTGCTTACGGTATTTTTGCACCGTGGTTAGTCGGGGCATCAAATGTTATTTTAGGCGGACGCTTTAGTCCAGAAGCGTGGTATGAAGCACTGCAAGATTACGGTGTAACAGTTTGGTACAGCGCACCAACAGCTTTCCGTATGTTAATGGGAGCTGGACAAGACGCAATTAAAAAATATGACTTATCACAAGTGCGTCACGTATTAAGCGTTGGTGAACCGTTAAATCCAGAAGTAATTCGCTGGGGTATGAACGCATTTGGACTTCGTATTCATGATACGTGGTGGATGACAGAAACAGGTGGACAAGTTATTTGTAACTACCCTTGTATGGAAATCCGTCCAGGTTCAATGGGTAAGCCAATTCCAGGTGTAAAAGCAGCGATTGTTGATAATGAAGGAAATGAAGTGCCACCATACACAATGGGTAACTTAGCAATTGGCAAAGGTTGGCCAGCTATGATGCGCGGAATTTGGAATAACAAGCAAAAGTATGAGTCTTACTTCATGCCAGGCGATTGGTACGTATCAGGTGACTCTGCATACATGGATGAAGATGGATACTTCTGGTTCCAAGGGCGTATTGACGATGTAATTATGACGTCAGGTGAGCGCGTTGGTCCGTTTGAAGTGGAAAGCAAATTAATCGAGCATGCTGCTGTTGCAGAAGCTGGTGTAATCGGTATTCCTGATCCGGTGCGCGGCGAAATCATTAAAGCATTTATCGCGCTTCGTGCAGGGTACGAACCATCTGAAGAATTAAAAGAAGAAATTCGTCAATTTGTAAAGAAAGGTCTAGCAGCTCATGCAGCGCCAAGACAAATTGAATTTAGAGATAAATTACCGAAAACGAGAAGCGGTAAAATTATGCGCCGCGTATTAAAAGCGTGGGAGTTAAACTTACCAACAGGTGACTTATCAACGATGGAAGATTAAGAGAGAAAGGTCTGAACAAGTAATATGTTCAGGCCTTTCTTTTTTATTCCCTCTTTATCCTACATAGAAGTTAAAGAGGGAATAAAATGAAAACAGAAAAAGAAAAAATGATACTAGGAGAAATGTATATACCGACTGATCCAGTTGTATCAAAAGGTATGCCAGATCATGTAGTAGTTTACGGGAATACTGCAAAGATTATAAAAAAACTAAAATAATATTTGAACGAAGTACCTTCCTCGTCTGTATACATTTATGAAACAATAGATGAGGGAGGCTTTTATATGTCTAATAAATTACTTCTTACTTTTGCTTTAATTGGAATTATAGCCGTATTTTCTTGTGGTCTGTTATTACCGATGCCGATTGGATTTAAAGTTTCAATGATCACAGCTGGAGTGATGATGATTGTGATGTTTTCCATCATTATTCCGTTTGATAGAAAACATATAGTACGGAAAAATGGATATAAAATTGATTTTACGAAAACAAAAGTGTACTTTCGTTGGAATGTATTTGATACGATCTCGGCTTGTCTTGCAGTGTATGCATGTATATGTGTGCAAGTATTAAATATTTTAGTTTCAACCGGCGAGACAATTCAAAATCCGTACGTTCAATTTTTTACGAATCAATCACAAGTATGGATTATTGTCGCAAGTTGCTATTTAATTTCCCGTATTTCATTAACGTTAAAAGGAATCAAGGAGATCAAAAACCATGGCGCAGATTGGGATTGAGGAGGAGCTTATGCTTGCGTATCAAAGTGGAGATAAGCAGGCTGGGGAAAAACTATATATTTTAATCAAACCAGCGCTATACACATTTTTATATCGATTTAATCGAGATGAACAATTAAGTATCGACCTTGTACAAGATACGTTTTTGACGTTAGAGCGTAAGAAACATATGTATGAACTTGAAAAAGGCAAAATAAAAACGTATTTATTTCAAATCGGTTATCGTCTTATGATTAATAAATTAAATAGGAGAAAAAAGTGGCGTACGCTTTTGCCGTTTTTAGTGCCGATTCCGGAAAAAGAATTTTCTCACGAAGATCGGCTCACAGTAAGGGACGCGATTTTGAAAGTTCCTGAAGAGCAAAGAGCGGTCCTGATCCTTTCTTATTATCATGATATGCAGCAAAAAGAGATTGCAGAGGTATTAGATATTCCAGTCGGAACGGTGAAATCAAGACTTCATAACGGGATAAAGAAATTGAAACAATTGCTGGAGGTGGATGAAATTGAGCGAAAATCCCTTTAAGAGTGAATATAAATTAAAACAACATTTAGATAGTGACCATGTAGAAGTACCGGACTTTCCAAAAACGGTAAGTCGCTTCGACCGATTAATCGGATTTCTTGGTTCTCCGGCGAAAGATCCTGTGGAAGCGACGATTGGGAATGATTTATCAGTTGTGTTTCATGTCTCGTTGCTAGTTGGAGTTCCAATTCTTTCTCTTATTACGATACTCTTTATGACGTTGTAAAGGATTGGCAAGGAGAGAAATCCGACCTCTATTTGACACGCCTATATAAATGATGGTATAAAGAAAAGTATATGAATAATTGAGCGTGGAAAGGGAGAAGTAGTGATCATTTCCCTGTTTTAGAGAGCTGATGGCCGGTGAAAATCAGCACATAGATGATCGCGAATTACGCCCCTAGAGCATCTTTTTTCGATTGAATTGTATTCAAAAGGGAAAAGACGGTGCTAAGCCGTTATGTAAATAAGGTGGTAGGCTTTTTTGGTCTGCAACTAGGGTGGTAACGCGATAATCAAAATCGTCCCTTATTTGAAGGGGCGTTTTTTTTATGTTTTCAACCTTCACGCCAGTAATGAACTTAAAGGAGAGTATGTAGGATATGGGTATTTTACAAGATCTTGAATTTCGCGGTCTAATTAATCAGCAAACAGATGCTGAGGGCCTTGAGCAATTATTAGAAAAAGAAAGCGTTAAATTATACTGTGGTTTCGATCCGACAGCGGATAGCTTACACATTGGTCATATGTTACCAGTATTAATGTTACGTCGTTTCCAATTAGCTGGTCACCAACCAATCGCACTTGTTGGCGGTGGTACTGGTATGATCGGTGATCCAAGTGGTAAAAAAGCAGAGCGTACATTAAATACGAAAGATACAGTTGCTTACTACACAGAAAGCATTAAAAACCAACTTTCAAACTTCTTAGAGTTTGAAAACGTGGACAACCCAGCAACAATGGCTAACAACTATGACTGGCTTGGTAACTTAGATGTCATTTCATTCTTACGCGATATCGGTAAAAACTTCGGTTTAAACTATATGTTAGCAAAAGATACAGTAGCATCTCGTTTAGAGACTGGTATTTCATTCACTGAGTTTAGTTACATGATTTTACAATCATACGACTTCTTAAACTTATACCAACACCATAATTGCCGCCTACAAATCGGTGGTAGTGACCAATGGGGTAACATTACAGCTGGTCTTGAGTTAATCCGTAAATCAGAAGAAGATGCGAAAGCATTCGGTTTAACAATTCCACTTGTTACAAAATCTGATGGTACGAAGTTTGGTAAAACAGAAGGCGGCGCAATTTGGTTAGACCCAGAGAAAACAACTCCTTACGAGTTCTACCAATTCTGGATTAACACAGATGACCGCGATGTTGTTAAATACTTAAAATACTTTACATTCTTATCTCATGAAGAAATTCTTGAACTTGAAAAGCAAGTAGCTGAAGCACCAGAAAAACGTGCAGCACAAAAAGCATTAGGTGCAGAAATGACAAAACTTGTTCATGGCGAAGAAGCATTAGAGCAAGCGATTAAAATTTCAGCTGCATTATTCAGCGGTTCTGTAGCAGAATTGACTGCAAGCGAAATCGAGCAAGGATTCAAAGACGTACCATCTGTAGAACGTACTGCAGAAGATACAGTATTAATCGACTTACTTGTAGAAAGCAAAATCTCTCCATCAAAACGTCAAGCACGTGAAGATGTAACGAACGGCGCAATCTACGTAAACGGTGAGCGTACACAAGCATTAGACTACGTTGTAACAGAAAAAGACCGCATCGAAGGTAAATTCACAATCATTCGCCGCGGTAAAAAGAAATATTTCTTAATTCGTTACTAATTAGAAACGAATATAAACAAATAGTACCCCGAATTGTAGGCTGAAAAGTTTATGATTCGGGGTTTTTATGTAAGGATTTAAATCGCCGGATCTTTTCTTTTAAATAGAATATAAAGAATTAATATGAGCATATAAAGTAAACTAACTAGCATAACGATAAATGCTGTCGGATAAAATTTTGCTGCATATATAAAGAAATCGATTTGATAAATATCTTCGTAATTTGAAACGGTGCCTTTGAAGTAATTCGTAAATTTAGCACTATATTTCCATTCATCAGGATTATCTATTAAATTACTCCCCTGATACCAACTCATCAGTGCTGAAGTAATAAACAACATAAATGAACTTCCGAGTTGAACCATTTGGTTTATTGTCAAAAAAATCCACCTCCTATTTAATGGTTATTATAGCGTGCATTCATATGCTTGTAACCATTTTGTTGTAATCTCCTTTTCGAGTTCATACGGAAATCACATGTAAGCGGTATGATAAATGTATAACAACTAGAAAGGAGTGGTAAAACGAAATGTCACTAGAAGCGCTCATTATTTTTTCTTTGCTAAACGCGGGTCAGCTTGCAGAGAATTCGAAGGTGGATGTACATAAAGAGCAGAAAGATGCTTATGTATATGTTCAGAAAGAGGAAAATAAATAATTTTATTTTATATAAATGAGAAACATATTAAATTTTAAAAAAGATAATTATCAGAAAATGAGGAAGACAAATGTTATATAGATAATATATAACCTAAATCATGACTTTAAATTGGTGGTAATTTACACAAAATGTGTTTAACGGTTTAATCATAGTGTTACTATAAGACTTTGATGAAAGAGCAACTAATGCATAGTTGCTCCTTTTTATGTCGAATATTAGTAAGTGTTTAAAAGAGGGAATTATTAATTTTTATATAATTATATATATATGTATATATTAAAAAACAGGAGATAAGGTAATGTTTGAAGAATTAAAATTTGTATTTAAGGTTGTAATCGATTTAGCAAATGATTATGAAAGTTATCATGATAAGTATGGAATGAAAAGTTTGACTGTATCGCCTAGTGGAATGCAAGAACTTAAAGAGTTTAAGAATTCATCCGAAGGAAAAGAGTTAGAGAAAAGAGAAAATGCATTATATTATTTTTTAAAAGCCCTAGATTATGAGGTAATAAAGGCAATTCAAGTCGTTATGTATCTTGGAAGAGATCAAGATTATGATAAGAATGATACCCCAGAAAAGATTTACTCGGAATATAGACATTACTTTGGATCAAAAGGATGGGATGAGAAAGATATTATTATTAATACGGTAACAGAGAAAATTTCTTTAGGTAAATACTTACAAGACGGTTTGGGAATTTTAGGTGTGAGAGTGTAGAGTAGAAATTATTGAGATAAAAAGCATTTCTTATGAAGTGCTTTTTATTATGTATGCCCGACTAATTTAGGAATGGTTTACTGATGGAATTTAAGTAATAAACAAGTCACTTATTAGTAGCCAAATCCAGTCTTTATTTCCCTATTTTTTATCCATTAATTATCGCCTCAAGAAAACATTATCCGACAATATGGAGAATTTATCTACAAAATATAAATGAAATATGCTGTTTTAGCTTTTGAAGGTTTTAATATGCTTCAAAGCGAATCTATCCATATTCAAAATGAAAAAGAAGAACGTTAATCCTTATGATAGGCGTTCTTCTTTGTATGATTTTTATCTCCATCGCCATGCAATCGTTGTATCTTCAATGTGGATTGCTGGAATGTCGATTCCTAAATATTTCCCTTCGTTCTCATCGAAAACGGACCAATTTTCATCGTCTAGAGATTCAGGATCAATACTTTCAAATTCAAAAGTACTGTCTTTGTCTACCATTTCACGAAAATATTCTTGATAGGGTTTACTATTATCATTTAAGTGTATTGTTCCATACATTCATGGTGTTTCTGCAAAAGCGTCTCTGATTTCACCTATTTCAGTATCTTTAAAGTATAATTTCATATTTGCATCTTCTTATTCATGGATTTTAAAATAGTCTTTTGGCATCTCGCCTTTTATCAAATACTCATTATCTCTTTTTATTCAGCTTCGAAGCATAAGTGATTAAAACTCCCAATGTAAGTTCAGCAATTACAACTTATTTGCAAGCAATGTAAATATTACATTTTTGATGTCTAATTACATAGACCAATAAAAAAGAAGAACAGTTACCCTCACTAACAGACGTTCTTCTTTTTTTGTATTGATTTAATAATAAAAGTTAAGATGTTTTATCCGCTATACTTTTTCGTATTACTACATCAATTTTTACCTCTTGTGCGTCATCTAGTGCATGAAATAATAAATCAAAGTAAGTAACTCCTCTAGGTGTAGCATAATATGTAGCTAAATTTATCACTTGTGGTGGAAGTGGTTGACTATCCCAAGGTGGACGTTTTGTTAAATCTTCAATATCCCAAACTACTTCATCAGGTTTCTTCTTTTGTAATATGTTTTGAATCTCTTTTAAATTTTCTCGTGCTTCTTTCACATCGTCCCAACTTAACTTGTCAAAATACAAATCCTTCATTAACAAGGGATACTTAGTTCCCCAACCTTCAGGTTCTGTATGATAAGACATCGTTGAAAAAAAACTGTGTAATAAATCTGGATGACCAACTTCATAAAAAATACAATCTACTCCAAATCCTACTGTCATTTTTAATCCCTCTCTTTATATTACTGTTTTTTAATTTCTATTGTTACTTGATCATTTGTCTTATCAAGAATTTTTTTCTTCAATTCTAAAGTCTCTGTGGCACTAATTTCTTGTCCTCTAATATCAACAATGATTGACTGTGTAGTTCCTTCAGGTAAGTTTTTTAATCTTGCTTCTACTTGTTTTCCTATAACATATGCCAATCTAGTTCTTTTGGCTGATGTAGATACATCGTAATTTTTTACTTCGATCGCATGTTTAACTGTATCAGAATATAAATCTGGAATAGAAGAACCTTTGGTTTTTTTCTCTAATTCTAGACCATCTTTAAAAATAACTTGTTCTCGATAATTGGGATTATCTTTTAAGGCATCAAGTTCTGACTGTCTCCAAGATGGTCTAGCAAACATAAGATAACCGCTTAAATAATTACTCCAATTTCCTGATGGTGGAAGTGTGCTTACTATTGCTTCACCAGTGAGACCAACACCTGCAAAAGCAGGTTGTAAACGTGGTGGAAAAGCTTCAGTTACTTTGTACATGTTTGCTCCTCTAGCAAGTTTAGAAGCCTTATCAAGACCTTTCCCACCAAGTAACCCTAGACCGACTGATGTTACTAAATAAGAACCCCAGCGGAATCCACTTTCGACATCGCCATGCCAAACGTCATTCATAAAAGAATCTGAGAAAGCGTTCCACATAGCAGGAAGAGTCTCATCATAATTGACAACAGTATCCCACATGTCTGACCATGTTTCACCGTCACCTAACGCTTTAAATCCTTTCCAAGCATCTCCAACACCTTTTCCTGCACCATCATAAAGACCGTCCCAAGCTTTTTCTAAATCAGATTTTTGTTTGCCACACATTGCACCTTCTTCTAGTGTAACATCTTGATTATCCGCATTGCGGAATTTTTCAGCAATCCTTTTCAATTCTTCTTCCACATTTGTGATTGCATTGATAGAGGTAAATGCTTTTGGTCTTGCATCATTGAACATTTGGACGAAATTTTGATTAGAAGCACCTATCCATTGATAACATAAATAATCAATTTGATTACATAAGTCGTTATGTATGGATTCTAACGCGTTTCTAGTGTTATTTGCACGGTTTGCAACTTCTTCTAGCATTTCGGGTGTTACTTTGATTTGAACCATATAGCCCTTATTCCCCTAATATTTACCAATATAATTATACCATATAGGCATTTTGCTGTTACAAAGATTTTGGGGAAAATCTAGTATGGCTCTTTATTATGTATTGGATGTAGAAGGAGCCGACGATATTAGATAATTCACTAAATAAAAAAAGTGAACGAGTATGAAAAATATTCGTTCACTTTTATTTTAACCTGTATAAATGTAATTCATAATTTCCGTCAGTACTATCAGGCTTTCTAAACATTTCCTCGAATGGACCAACCTTTTTTGAGAAACCATTTTTTAATGCAAAGTGGTAACCTTCTTCAGTTATAACTTCTTGTAATATTAATCGTTCAAAGCCTTTTTCTTTAGCGAATGTTTTAAACCATTCAAGAACAATACTGCCCTTACCTTGATTACTTGGGGTAATGTTTATAGCAGTAATTGCCAAGCATGGATCGGGGAAAAATTCGCTTCTAAGGTTAATGGTGACTTTAGATTTTTTAGAAGAAATATCTAAAGAATACTTAGAAAGACCTTCTATGAACATTATTTCATCTTGTACTAATTCGTCTAATAACATTTTTAATTTTTGAAAGTCTTGTACATGAAGAGGAATCTCGGTGAATTTTTCTTTCAAAACAATTAACTCCTTTTATCATTTGTTTTTTTGCACTTATCCATTCCTATACACACGCCAGCCATTATATTTTTTGCCCCAAACTAGCCTCACTTAGCCCCAGGTACATTCTTTTTTATGTGTTATTTTGCATTGTTAATGATAAATAAAAAAAGCCCAGGCCCCTTGATAAACAAGGTTCCTAAGGCTTTTAATAATACTCTTTTCAGAGTACCGAGATTAACGAGAGTAGAACTCGATAGTATTAAAAAGTCTTATTATATCAGTGTTTGAAGCGTGTTTATTATTAAGTGGCCCCAAATTTGGCCCCACTTTCTGATAAGCTTCGACTAAATAACTCTACAGACATGGACTCCATTTCTTTTAATACATGTCCATAAATTTCATAAATCATTTGTGGAGTATTTCCTAAACGTTCGGCAATTACTTTCACATTTAAACCTTGATTTAATAATATGGTGCAGTGTGTATGGCGTAAGCCATGTATTGTTATTGAAGGGAGATTTGTGTTATTTAATACTCTTCTAAATGCATACAGTACACTACTATCTGTTATAGGTTTCCCGGTTTGATATGATGTAAATACAAACGATTCATCTTGTAGTTTGTATCCAAAAGATAGCATTACTTCCATGCACCACTTACGATATGTTTTTAGTTGGCTTACAAGTACATCATCTATTAGAATTGTTCGATAGCTGTTTTTTGTCTTGGGTGATCGTATCCCTTTATTATCTCTGGTACGTTCAATAGTAATTGTTTTATTATCAAAATCGATGTTTTTCCATTGTAAACCACAGGCTTCTCCTCTACGAATTCCTGTGTATGCAACGGTTAATAAAAATGTGTAATTTGTGGTGTTCTCTTCACGTTTAGCTACTTTCAAAAATTCAACTAATTGCCCAGGGGTGAAGTAATTAGTGTTTTCTTCTTTAACAGTTTCTTGGTTTGAAAGTTTAATTTTGGTGAAACGATTACGAGATAGTATTTCATCTTCCACAGCTGCATTTATGGCAATTTTGAAAAGAGTGTGGAATAAATGAACTGTACTTGGTTTGTACTTCTTTTCAAGTACATTCAAAAATTCCCTCTTATATGTGGTTCTATCTAACGTTTGCAACTTGTAATGGCCAAGTAATGGTTTCATTTGTAAGCGAATAGCCATTTCACGTTGAGCCCGAGAGGTTGGTTTCCAACTATTTTTATGAGTGTTATACCAAGTATCCAACCATTCTCCAACGGTCATTTGATCGTGTTCTACTTGTTTAGACTCACCACGTATTGTTGCAACTTTCACTTCTAAAAGGGATTTGAGGGCTTCTTTTTCTGATTTAAATCCCCTTTTCTTTTTCTCTTTCCTTTTACCAGTACTGTCGTAATACTTGTGACGGTACATCCACGTTTTTTCATTACTTGCATTGAAATAATAGTATATTTCCGGATCTTTTGCCGATTTATGCAATTTCACTATTACCATTCCTTTCATTGCTTTGGCTGGCGTATGCATAGGAATGGGGAAGTGTTGAATTGGTGTTATTTATCTTTGTCACGATCAGATGAATCTTGGTTTAAAAATGTAAACTTAAAATTCTTCATATCGTCATATTCTTTTTCAATGTCTTCATCTGAGGGGCAATTTACTTCAAGTTTTTCAAATAAAACTTCTAATATTTTTGTAGCTGTTTGCCTCTGTTCATAATTTAGCGATTTGCCATCAAAAAAAACATTGCCCCCATTTAAAAGCACTTTTAAATCAGGATAGTGTAGTTGACGATAGTCATGTAGGAGAGAATGTTTCATGTCTCTTTCTATATATGCTTCTTCTTCTTCAGGTGTCATGGAATTATAAAATGCTTCCATTTCTCTTTTTTGTTGTATTTCTGCATCTGTATAAAAACCTGCTCTCCATGCTAATTCAGTGAAGTCAACTTCAAGAGCCTCAGACAACTTTCTAACAATATCCAATGATGGATTTCTTTTTCCTAACTCAATTTGTGATAAATAAGGATGTGATAGTTCTACTATTTCTCCTAAATCTGCTAAGGTTAAACCCTTTTCTTTCCTGTATTTTCTAACTAATGTTCCGAATTCTACTTTCTCCATGATATTCATCTCCTTCTTGTTATACATTATCCTATATAATTTTAGCAGATTGCAACAAAAAATATAAAATGTTACTAATGATTACAAAAAATGTTGCAAACAGAAACAAAAAGTGATAACGTTGCAATTAGCAACAAAATATTAGGAGCTATCTGTAATAAAAACTTTTGGAAAGTGTTAGATCACGAAAGGAGAGAAAAGATGCAAAAAATAACATTGACTGTCAAAGAAGTTGCAGAATTATTAGATGTTTCTTTAACTACCGTGTATTCCATGACCCGTATGAATGAAATCCCTTATGCGAGAGTCAGAGGGAAAATACTCTTTCACCGTCCAACAATTGAAACATGGTTAATTAATGGAGCAATGCACGACTATGAAAAATTAGAAGTGTAGTTAATTCATAGATTGAAAGAGGTGATAGTGGTGATTCCTGCAAATGTGCAAGTAAATATTGATGAAAAAGCCATCAAGAAGTACATAGAGCAGCAGATAGATCAACAACTTCATGAAACATTGTTAATGATTGATATTGAAAAATTAGTAACCATTACATCAATGAGCAAAAGATTTTTGGAAGATGAGATTTTATCTGATCCAAGAATGCGCATCATTGAACGACGTCGCAACAGAAAACGTTGGTGGTTCTATAAGCAAGCTCTTAAAGTAATAACAGAAATTGTAGATGAATGGTAAACAAAAACGCTTTGGCTGGCGTATGCAAGAAAACAAAGTTCATAAAAGATTAGGTGGATAATACTTATTAATTCAAATCGCTTGATATTTTGTAGCAACGTTGATTTAGAAGTAATTGAGGTGAATAGGTTAATGAAAACTGCTGAAATACGTGAAGACAAGTTACATATGATTTTAGAAAAAGCCAAGCAAGGTGATTCGAAAGCAATCAAAGTTTTAAAAGAAATTAATCGAATATTAAAGCAAGTGTGATATTTATTTTTGAAAACATTATTAAGAGAAAAGGGGGTGCTCATTTTTGAAAGTTACCATGCCGCACTATATAACAAGAATTGATGAAATGTTACCTGGAGCAAAAATAATCAAGCTAACTGGATATGCAAATGGAAATCAAGAGTATCAAAAAGCGAAAACGCCAGTGTGTAAGTGGAAAGATAGCCAGGGATTAGATAATTTAGAAATAAATAAATGGATAAAACAAGGCGGATGGATTGGAGCGGTTATTCCTCAGGAGCGGATTATCATAGATGTAGATGACCAGGTTCAAGGGGAACTTGTCAAAGATTTGCTTGAAGGAGAAAACAAGCATCACCATTCGATTAAAACACCAAACGGATGGCAGTTTGTTTTTGCAGCTAAAGAGAAAAGGACACAAGACATTAAACAGATTACTAAATTTTTCTCTCAAATAGGTGTGGTTATTGATACCCGTACAGCTGGAGCAGGATATATTGTTTTTCCTACAAACAACACAGAAGGACGCTACATAGCGACTAATAGCATAGATCAGCTGGACGAATTACCACACTATTTAAGGCCTGTTAGAAATACAGATAAATCTAAAGATTATATGTTTCCAGTACCTATAGAAAGTTCAGGGAGCAGAAATGACACACTGTATAAGTTTGCTACACATTTAAAAGCGTGGAATGTTCCTAACGAAGAAATAATGCAGGCAATGGAGCTTATATATGAGTATTTTCTTTTAGATAAAACTGATTTCCCTTATAACGAATTAAAGGCCCTTACACAGTCTGCTATTCAATGGAAACCAGACCAGTCTGAAATACAGCATATATCTGACAAAAATTTTGAAACGCATGCCGAAGGTGAAAATAGGATCATACCTAAGCCTTTTAAAGTAGGAAATAAAGGTACACTTTTTGAGACGAGAGAGGATAAGGATGGAAACGAGATAACAAAACTTGTATCTCGCAAAACACCATATATTACAAAGGAATTCCATAACATAGAGCGTGCACAAGTACTTTATGAAATTGAATGGAAGGAAAACAATAGAACGGTAAGAGAAGTTGTACCAGCTTCTACTATTGCTGTTAGAAAAGAATTACTAGAACTCAGTGATAAGGGTTTTTCTGTTAATGATAATAATGTTAAGAAAATCATTACTTATTTTGATCAATATCTACTGGTTAATAACATAGAACAACATTATGCAGTAGAACGTTTAGGGCATATAAAAGATACTTTTATCCATCCTTTAGTTACTAAAGATGTTGAAATTATGGCGATAGATCATGGTGAGAAACAATTACTTGAAGCCTTTGAAGTAAAAGGAACAAGTGATAATTGGAAAAAAGAAGTGTTTGAACGAATTAAGCCGCATCCCAAGGCAGTATTTTTTGTTCTTTCTAGTTTTGCGAGTGTCATTATAAAGGATTTACGTTTACAGCCTTTCATTGTTGATTTAAGTGGAACAACCTCACAGGGTAAGACTACGACATTAAAAGTGGCGGCAAGTGTTTGGGGTAATGAGAGCTTAATGAGTGAATGGAATGCTACAAAAGTATCTATTGAGAGAAAAGCAGCATATTTAAACAGTTTTCCTTTATTAATGGATGATACAAGAAAAGCTGATGAACGTATTTTAAAAGATGTTATTTATTCTTTTAGTGGAGGACGTTCAAAAGGAAGAGGAAGTTTAAAAGGAAGTCAGAGGGAGTTTACTTGGCACAATATTTTACTAAGTACAGGTGAAGTGACTTTAAACGAATATGCAAAAAATCAAGGTGGAGCTGCTGCTAGGATTATTCCGCTAGTTGACCAGCCTTTAAAGAAAGATCATAGCAATATTATGGCACTACATGAAGCATTGGAAAACAACTACGGAGCTATAGGAATAGATTTCTTAAAAGTTTGGTTGAAACATAAAAAGGAACTTATTACAGAGTATCACAAGTTTAGGCAACATTATGTAGATAAAGCCAAAGGTAATGAAGTGCTAAGCCGATTAGCTGGATATTATGCTGCAGTTCATTTTACAGGAAGTATACTAAAGAGCAAATTGGATTTTGATATTGATCTAAAAGCTATTTCCTCATTATTTGACGATATAGCAGAAGAAAATAAAGCAATAGACAAGCCTATGCAGTTTTTAGAAGAAATACTTTCAGATTTGGATAGTAGTAGACAGGATATATTTTATGATTATATGCCTAAAATTATTAAAGCAATTTATAAGGATAAACAAAGACAATTGTTTTTGACCCCAGCTTATGTAAAGGACTTTTTAGGTTTAGAAGAAAAGCCAACACGTAGAGAATGGCTAAAGCGAGGCATTACTTCTCCAATAGAAGATAAGGATAAAATCGTTGACTATAAACAAGTAAAACACAATGGTAAGAATGTCAGGGTGATATTTTTAAATATGGATATTGTCAATGAATTAGGATTTAACTTTCATGAGGAAACAAATGTGAATTGAAAAATGCAGTAGCAAAAGTAACAAAAATGATGATAAATTTTATCTTTTGTGTTACCGCATTAAACCTTAGAGCCACAAGGAATTGATAGTTAAAGGTAACAAAAGTAACAAAGGTAACAAGTAAATATAAGTTATGTTTTTTTACTAGAAAACTATTAAAGAATGAAAAGCTAATATACAGTACATGTTCAAAAAAAGTGTTACTCTTGTTACCTTTTCAAAAAAACAAAGTAAAACCGTTGGGAGAGTAAGGCCTAATACGGTAACGAAATCTTGGAGAAATACGTTACCGTAGGTGTTACCTTGTTACCAAAACATAAATAAACAAGGATGTGTAGAAATGGTTTCAAAGAAAACTCCAATCGTATTAGCAATTGAACGTGATGAAAAAGGAAATCTTAGTACATGGTGTCAATACTGTAGAAAGTTTCATCATCATGGAACAGGTGAAGGGCACAGAGATGCGCATTGTTTTGAGGAAGAAAGCCCGTATATTCGTACAGGATATATTTTGAAGAAAATGAGACTCTCAGGTAAAGAGATTGGTATAAAAAACTAATTCTAAGTAGGTGATGGATAATTGGTTTGTCTAAAAGATTATCGAAAATTGGAAGAAGAAATTGAGTACTTAGAATACAAATTAAAAAGAACCAACTCTCAATTGCAACGTCAGATCAGTATCGATTCATCTGAAGATAAAATCACTACTGATTCAGACAATGCAGAACTGGAAGAATCTATTAAGCAAGTCGAACAAGAGTTGTTTTTGAAAAAACAATCACAGAAAAAGATAGTAGCGTTAATCGGAAAATTTGAAAGGTTGGAAAATCAAATCCTTACAATGAAACACATTGATGGAATGACATTAGATGCAATAGCTGACGAACTACACTATCATCCGAATCATATCAAAAATAAACATGCTGAAATTATGAGAAGGATTAGGTTTGCCGATGTTGGAATAAGCGTGTAAATAGTATTTCCAAACATAAATTAAGGGTTGAAATTTGGTATTTAAAATCTCATAAAAAGTGTTTTGAGTAAAAAGCATTCAGGAAGTACCATGTGGGAGGAAAGCTTGTTATAGAGCCATTCGTGACGTCTAAGGAAGGTGAGAAAATAGCTTACCCACCCCTCGACGCGCTCACCTCCTATAACTGGTGAAACAGAACTGTAATTTGACCGGTGAAGTTGAGTATCACTTGCTGAAGTGGACAAGTTTTGCGGATAAGTAATAAAAGATGGAGCAAAAGAAATCAAATAAAAAAAGGGGATGTTTATAGATGGGTATTATTAATAATTTCTTCAATACAGGTAATGAGAGCAAGTTAGACAAATTAACAGTAGCACAAGGAGAATTGAACTCTAAAGTATCAGATTTAAACAACAAGCTATCTCAGGTAGCAAAGGTCCTGGAATTAGCAAAAACAGATCTTATGATTGAAGAGAACGCATCTACCAAGAAAGCTGTTGCCAAATATGAAAAGTCTCAAGAAAAATTCCAAGCAGAACTGACTTCAGCTCAAGAAGAACTTAGCAAAGTTTCCAATGAGATCTCGGTTATTATGCAAGAGGAATCACACGCAGAGCTGGTGGGTACTGCTAGACAAGATGCGAAAGCCCAGGAGCGTATTTTAAAACATGCGAAGATTAAAGAGTTCTTTAGAAAAAAAGTAGAAGACACTGGGGATTTCCAAATGGATCGCTATTATCATTTGAAAATATTAGCTGAAAAACGTGGAGACTTAATATTCACGAGCTCACTAGGAGATCTGAACGATAACTACAAAGAAGTATATCGCGAGGAAGAGCAGAAAGTTAAAGTTAAAGTGGATAAGGATTTCGAGGAGTTCATGAAGGCTTTCGATAAATACTTCGGGGAATAAGGTTTCTAAACGTAGGAACTACTGGGTTACCTACTTAATCATCCTATCAAACAGGAAAGTAAGTGGAATACAATAGAAGGCAAGCGTCATTAATATATCAAAAGTTAATAATCAAAATATATAAGTGATCTAAAGCGGCTTGTTTTTAGGAGTGAATGTTTCATGCGAGGATTAAGTTATTTGAAATTATATGTAGGGTTATAGTATTTTCATTTTTTATTTTTATCTTATTACATTTCTCTATACTCATAGTTATACCAGTAGGTATAAACAACATATTGATTTACAGGAGGTTATTAGCTTAATGACCAAATCACTATATCGTATCCTTGAATTAGATAGAGAAGAAGTTTCTGCTTCTGAAAAACTAATCTTGCTAACGATAGCGATCTATTCAGATAACAAATTTATTCCGTTCTCTATTACAGAGTTAGAGTATTATACGAATTTGAGTAGAGCTACAGTTACAAGGCTGGTAAAACAAATAGAAGAAAAAGGGTTCATTGAGGTTCAAAGGAATGGAACAGCAACAAATGCTTACAAAGTTACACTGTGCAAATAAAGAAAGAGCGGGAGATTGCGGCTCCTACTCTTTCAAACACATAATCCCTTATGGAAAGGATGTATTAGTATGTTAACACAAGAAGAGCAGTTAGGAAATCTTGCAGAGAAAACTGAATTAGTTAAGGATTTATCTTGGATTGCACATTATTTACTTTCGGATGAAGGTTACACCAAGGAGAATGCAGCAGAAGCAATAATTAAGGTTATTAATAGAGAGTTATCTTTCGTTTCAAAAATTCGTTAGCATTTGTTCGGATAAGGGTATTGAAGTAAACAAAAGTATCAGTTTTATTAAGTGGATTGGTAACACTTATCGAACAAAAATGATTTAATGGAAATATATATCAAGTGTTAAAGGGTAAAGCAATACTATAAATACAGTGAAAGAATGGATAAAGAATAACTAAGGCGTGGGGATCCACGTCTTTTTTATAATTCATTGGGGAATCCTACAGATATATTTTGAAAGTAGGTGGAATAAATGGCTGAAGAACATAGATATCATGTAACTTTTTATTTTTCTAATGGGAAAGAATATGACGGTAAGATAACAAATAAGCGTAATAAAGAGGAATATTTAAAAGCTCTAGAAGATCTATTCCTTAAAGAAAAAACATTATTAGTTGCGGATATAGGTATGCTAATACAAAGTAAGTATATTACACATGTGAAAGTTATCGAAGTTGAAGCTAAACGTGCAGCGGACAAAAAAGATACGTGAATTATTAAGGACACTTGAGTCGAAGCGATATGAAGACGTTATATAGCCTGGGCGAGGTGGTAGAGCGCTCATCTACATTATGTAAGTATGCTGATGTACTTATACATTCATAAAGAATGAGAGTGGCCGTAAGTTCAATGTGCGTAAGGATAAGGGCAAAGGAATTAGCCTTACTATGTTGTTTGATAGGGGATAACTCTGATGGATGAATGCATAAAATCCTGCATAAATGAGGGTAAATGGCGATGAGTAAGGTTTGGGTGAAATCTTATAAACGTTGATATAACAACGATGTATACTTATACATTAACTGCTTTTTGAGTATTTATTAAGAACGTTGATATATCAGTACTTATGGGAGGTTGGTAGTTTACATAACTAAAGTTATCGGCAGTCATTTTAGTTTTCGTATGCAAATCCTATACATTGTGGAGGTACCTCCTTGAAGGGCCCTTCATCACTACATGCATCCCATGTATTATGAGGGGAGGGGGGTGTATACATGTCGATAGTAGCCATTTACAGAAACTATAGAATTACTTAAAAAATTTTTTCACTTTGAAAATTTTTACTTTAGAAATTTTTGCTTTAAGAAATTTGAGCGATTATGAAAGTTCCGGATTGACTATGTACTTGGGTTGTTCTTCCGTGGAGTATTTTCGAATGGATGCAATTTGATCCACGAAATAGTCCTGGCCGTTTTTTCGGAATGTTCTACGTTTGGAAGTTGAATGGTATGTCTTAGTGCCTAAAAGAGATTTATGTCTAGTGCTTTTCGTGACACTAGTTGTTTTAGTATCGATGACAAACATTTCGATTTCTTCCATTTGTAGAACTGCACCGCTTTTCATAGTAATCTCTGAGCCACGGTAAAGTTTGTTGTACATGGCATTCTTAAACCCTGCTTTTTTATCTAGTTTATTCTGGAACTTTATTTGGTTTGCTTCTTTTATAGCCTGATACCTATCGGATTCTTTTCTTATCCAGTTTTTCAGTGAAGATAGCATGTTTTCAGCTCCTAAAAGGGATGTTTGATTTAACAGTATACTACTAAGAATTACTAGGTCAACATTTTTATTATGAATTTTTGAAGATTAAATATAAAATATTAATTAAAAAAAGCAACTTGTCGTACAAAATGGCCACGTTGCTTTTTTTTACATAGATTAGCTGGATGAAATAATGGTATATCAGTATCTGAGTTTATGCAAAATTAGGTGGATTAGCAATAGTACAAAAGCTGCTTACAGATTGTTTGCGAATTGGATAAAGGTAACGATAATATGTTAAAAAAGATAATAAACATACGTTAGGTTAATTTAAACAACTTGTCATGTCAGCATTTTAATAAGTTGCCCTTGTTATTATTGTTCTAAAAGTTCTTCTATAATTTCTTTTATATGTTTAGTGGGCTTATCAACATGATGTAAATGATAATTTTCAGTTCTAACAAGTCCAGGGCCAACTATTGAACGAAGAAACGGAGAGATCTTTCCGGCATAATCATTAATAGTTTTGCATTCAGTATCTTCGGCCATTAGAATGCTATATTTACAGGTTATTTCTAATACAGGTTTGCCTTCATAATTTATCATTTTTCTAGAGCTGATGGATTCTACAAGTGCATTATTGTGTTTGATTTGAAAATTGTTTTGTTTAGTGAAATCGTAAGAAAGAATGACAGCTATGCCTATTGCATTAATCATAGATTTCCTCCTTTAGTAGTGATGTTTTCTAAATTATACCAGGATATATTGAAAGTAAACAATATTAGGTAACTGATGCATGGTTGCTCTATTAACTTTTGTCATAAAAGTAAACTTTTTATGAAAGTGAATTAGGCGATATAATAAACCTTATAACTAACAAATATTGTGAGTAGAAGGTGAATGCAAAATGGATAATACAATTATAGTCAGTCTAATAACTGCAGGGGCGGCTCTTGGTGGTGTGTTTGTAACAGGCTATGTGAATAATAGGAATGCCAAGCTTAATAGTAAGGATGACAGAATAAAATGGTATAATAGTTCTTTACTTCAAAATAAAATTGATATCATGAGTAAGTGTCAATTAAACTTAGTGAAAACTATCCATGCCATTGATTTTTTTTGTGGGGATACAGGTAGATTTGAAATGAAAGAATCTTTAAATTTAAAATATACTAATCCGTATCAAGCTCCCGCAATATGGGAATTTAATTATGATGAGGTTACTGAGAAACATAAAGAGAATTATATTGAATTGACTACTTCTAAAGCTAGAGAAATGGAAATGCAGGTAATGGAATTACAAGATTCATTAGAATTAATAAAAGTATACTTAAATAATGAAGATGAAAAGGCTATAGATGAAATTTCTAGATTGATTAAAGATATTAATCACCAATTATCAAATACCATTAGAAAATTTAATGTAAGTATGGATGGGTATGATTTAGCGAGTATACTTAATGCTTATAGTCATTTCGATAGATTCTATGACAATATTATAAGTAAAAAGAAACAAACGTTAAAAATTATATCGAAACATTTATATCCTAAACAATTAAGAGAGATAGAGAATAGTAATATTTGATGAAAGCATTCCTTCTGGAGTGCTTTTTATTATGCCAAAATTCCATAGATGGTGCTTCGTATGTTAGGGATACTTAAACGGTTTAAAGGTACTAATCATAAACAAGTAATACCAACTTTAATTGCAGCACACGATTCAATAGACAAGATGGTTGAAAAGGAAATGGCACAATTGAAGGCAATGAAGGAAGAGGAGGAAAAAAAGAAAATGAATATATACAAGAAGTGTAACAAACCAAGGAAGAAGAAAGATAAGAAGAACATCTACCATCATGAAAACAAACCATTCTATCATACTGATGCATGGAAGTATGTAAGGTCTCGAGTATTGGAAAGAGAGAATGCCTGCTGTCAACGATGTGGACAGTCCTTCTTTGATAGGCGTTCTCATGTTCATTATGTAATACCAATCAAAGAAGATTCAACTCTTAAATTAGAAGGAAATAACCTCAGATTACTTTGTCCAGGTTGTCATGCGATCGAAGAAAATGAAGATAAACCGAAAGAAGTTTTTCCGAGTTACTTTAATAGATGAGGTGATTGTTAATGAAACAAAAGAAAACATTATACTATTGTATGAACAAGAAATACGGATGGACAGAAGCGACACATAAATTACGTGAAGGTTTGAATTGTCCAAAATGTAACGGACCAACGAATTGTAAATTTGTATTGAAATACAAAAGCCCACCTATCAAAAAATAAAATTTGTCCACTGGGGAGGATAGGTAGCGTAGGGCATTTTTATCGTTAGACAACATTGTTAAAAAAAAGGGGGGGTGAAATGTCTACGAAAAACTATAAATCATTACATAATAAAAGCCACAACTCATGTGAGTGTGACTTACATGTTTTATTCAACCTCGAAGCGTAAAGTGATTAAAATTCCTAGTGAGAGTTCGGTAATTGGTTTGAAATTATTGATAAAGTAGAAATGAATAGTTCTCCGCAATATAAAGTGAAGAACTAAAAAGGCAGCGTATTCTACATTACAGCAAGCGAGAAATATGTAGAAGTAAGATAAAATTAAAAGCCGATTCCATTGTGAAGTGCACATCACTAGAATTGGCTTTTTTATGGAAAATAATATTAAACCTCATTTTTCGAAACAGGATTAAATGTTATTTTACAATTTTTAAGCTTTTATGACGAGATTCAGCTTCATGAATGTAAAAAGCGAATTCTTCAAGGGTAAATACATCTATATAAGTTTTTAATTCTTGTAAAGCTTTTTGTTGGAATTCTTGATCAAGTTGTGTATTGTTAATAACCACTTTAATGTCTTTTGTGTTCATATGATTAGATTCGAAATCATTAATATCATATATAAAGCTTTTTATTTCAGTGAAAAGTTTATTTTGTTGTTTATAATCAAAACTTAGGGCTTTAACAAACATCTGAGTATCGTTTAAATTAACAGAAAAATCAAAGGTTTGTTGATTTAAACTGTTTTTATATTGTGGTTGTCGTTCCACCCGAGAATTAAGACTACTGTTTGTAAACATTTTTGAAACTAAACGTTTAACCCGTTCTCTGCTAATACGCTCTGACTTCTTATTGTCATAATATAAATACATATCGCATAAATCAGTGATATCGGAGTCGATGTCATCACTTGCAAGTGTTCTTATCTCACTAAATTGTATTTGGTTTACGAAGTATGAAATTTCTTCTTCTAAGAAATGACGATGTCCAATAAATTCGGAACCTTGGAAGTCGAAGTGATTTGTATTAAATTGATACTCTAATGATTCGAGAAGAACTGAAATAACATCATTATCTATTTCATCATCAAAGTGCTTAATACGAGCTAAATTTTTAGTTTTGTGAAAGTGACACCATTCATCTTCAGGGATATGCGTAAGCACACCAATATTTATGAATTCATCACGTAAAATATCTGGAACGTATCTACAAACTGTATAATATATTGTTTTAGCACCCACTTATAGCTCCTCCTTTCCAATTTGGACATTGATCTTTGATTAATGTTAAGAATGCATTAATATTTCGGATACGATGTAGAATGAAGTCTGATAAGGCTGATTTTTCACCAGCCGTTAAACCCCATTCATCGGGTATTCCATGAAGACACCATTCTATATCTTCAGCTTTTAATCCTTTAATTTTTTCTAAGATTTTATTAAATGGATTATGACCATTAACACATTTTAATAAAATTCTATAATTATGTCCATGAAATTCTTTTACTAAACAAAGTTGCTCTTTCATTATTCTGCGTAATTGAATCTCATCCCATAATGCACCGATTTTGAAAACGTGACTGTGATCGATTATTAATAGTTTTTTTTCTTTAAAATCGAATAGTAGGTTGCCTTTATTTACGGTCCTATCATCATTATACACAATATGGTCAAATAATATTATTGAGGGAATATCCTCTTTGTTAACCATGATATTTAACATGGGTGGTTGAATAGATGATTGTGATTTATTTACAAATTGGCTACCGAAATGGACACCTGGTTGGACTCCTAATTCTGTTAATTCAGGAGAAGATGCAATAAACGATTCATTTATTCTAACTAATGCGGCATTTGGAATAGGTAGACCTAAAAGTTTAGCTAATTTATAACATACAAATTCATTTATTAATACTTTAGGTTCTTCTTTTGCATCAATAGTTTTAACCACATAAAGGTCATGTGTAGTTCGCATTAATAATGGTTTTGTAATTCCTTTTGGGATTTCGCGTTCAAATGATATTATATCGTATGTTGGAAAATCGAATTTGTTCAAATTATCACCTGCATTTCAACGTTAATAAAAAAGCCCTGCTCATGGAGGGAGGGGCATCATACTTTTGGTCTGAAATAGTACATAGTATGATTTAATATTATTGTAACAAGATAGAAGTTTAAATGTTGTCGAAAAATGTCGAAAAATTCCTATGTGAAAGGTTGAATTCTTTATGAGAACATTGGTTCCTCAGATTTTAGTAGCTCGTAAGGCTGAGAAGGAAGCTAAACAAAATGTGAAGTAATGTGATAAAAGAGATTTACTATATGGTGATAACCTTATGTGGTAAGATTTATTTACAACGTAAGGGGGGAACAAAGTGAATATAGCATTAATTATTACATCAATTATTTCATTAGCTACATTAATTGTATCAATTTATAACGCCAGAACTTTAAATGAAAACAAAGAAAAAGATCGTAGGATAGCCGTAGAATTATCAGAAAAAAGAAGAATGCAAAATGCTTTATTCGAACACATCACAAAAGTTCTTGATTTGGGTAGAAGGTGTAGTGTAGAAACTGATGAAAAAGAAAAGCGAAAGATGAAGTTTGAATTGTTATATCTTCGGCCGTTCATTTTAATTAACTTAGATAGAAAAAATCGTTTCTCAAAAGATTTAATGATGAACTGTTTTGAGTATATCATTTGTTATGTCCGTTTTGTTGAATCATCAAATGAAGCAGAAAAAAATAATTTTATTAGGGCTTCTGATGAAAATAAGAAGGTTATATGGGATCTGATTAACAAATATATTGAAGAAGAAAATAAGTTAATAGATGAATTAGTGTAGTCGCATTCAAAGGAGTGTGGCTTTTTGTTTTACATCGGATTTGATTATATTAGATAATTCATCAAGCAAAAAAGTGAACGGTTATGAAGAAAAACGTCCACTTTGTATCGTATGTTTTACATTAAATGTAGTTCATAATCCCCGTCAATACTGCTTGGATCTCCGAATGTTTCCTCGTATAGATTACCCACTTTTGTAAACCTATTTTTTAATGCAAAGTGGTAACCTTCTTTGGTTATAACTTCTTGTAATACTAAACGCTCGAAGCCCTTTTCTTTTGCAAATGTTTTAAACCATTCAAGAATAATGCTTCCTTTTCCTTGATTACTTGGTGTAATGCTTATAGCCGCAATTACTAAGTATGGCTTTGGGAAATACTCACTTCTAAGGTTAATTGTGACCATAGATTTTTTGGATGAAATATGTAAAGTATATTTAGAAAAACCTTCAAACAATTCTATTTCGTCTTGTACTATTTCTTCTAATAACAATTTTAATGTTTGAAAGTCATGTATATGAAGAGGAATTTTGATGAAGTTTTCTTTCAAAATAAGTAGCTCCTTTTAGCATCTGCTTTTTTTGTACTTACCCATTTCTATACACACGCCAGCCATTTTTATTGTGGCCCCAAACTGGCCCCAATTACATTCTTTTTTATGCTTTATCTTGCATTATTAAATAAAATAAAAAAAGCCCAGAAACCTTGATTTAACAAGATTTCTAAGACTTTTAATACGACTCTTTTCAGAGTACCGAGATTAACGAGAGTAGAACTCTACGATTAATGCTTCGTTGATTTCAGCTGGTAACTCAGCACGCTCAGCGTGACGAGTGTAAGTAGCTTCTAATTTGTCAGCATCGAAAGTTAAGTATTCTGGTACGAAGTTGTTAACTTCGATCGCTTCTTTAACAACAACAAGGTTGTTAGATTTTTCGCGAACGCTGATAGTTTGACCAGGTTTTACACGGTAAGATGGGATATCTACGCGAGCGCCATCAACCATGATGTGACCGTGGTTTACTAATTGGCGAGCTGCACGACGAGTGCGAGCTAAGCCCATACGGTAAACTAAGTTGTCAAGACGAGCTTCAAGAAGGATCATGAAGTTTTCGCCGTGCTTACCAGGCATTTTACCTGCTTGGTCAAATGTGCGACGGAATTGACGCTCAGTCATGCCGTACATGTGACGAAGTTTTTGTTTCTCTTGTAATTGTAAACCGTATTCTGAAAGTTTCTTACGTTGGTTAGGACCGTGAGGACCTGGTGCGTAAGGGCGTTTTTCTAATTCTTTTCCTGTGCCGCTTAGAGAGATTCCAAGACGACGAGACAGTTTCCAAGCTGGACCTGTATAACGAGCCATAGTTGACTCCTCCTTTAAAAATGTTTTTATTTACGTAAAATAAAAACAGACGTAATCGATATTTACGGGCATTTTGTTTTCATGTACCTTCGCTCCAGCAGCAGGGAGTTACGAGATACACCTCCGTAGAGGAACAAAATACAAACGATAAACTCACATTACAAGGCTGCCTTTTTATTTTACACAAACGCTATTATATCTTTTACCTAGAGTTTCGTCAAGCGAGTACGTTTTTGTTTTATGCATATAAATTTTGGAAATGAACAAGAAGGAATTTAAAACGATATAAAAGAAGAGATAGAAACACAAATAAAACGCTTACATAAAATGAGATAAAACGTTCATCAAATTTTTAATGATGAATATGCGGCAATAAAAACATAAAAGGGGATGTTTTTATGAAAAAGAAGCATATGGAGACAGCGTTAATTCATCACGGTTATACATCAGAGGAACATAAAGGAAGTTTAACACCGCCTTTATTTCAAACGTCTACATTTACATTTGAGACTGCGCAGCAAGGAGAGGCGAGTTTTGCGGGAGTGGATCCATCTTATATTTACTCAAGACTTGGAAATCCAACTGTAAAATTATTTGAAGAACGTATGGCGGTGTTAGAAGGAGGAGAAGAAGCTCTTGCTTTCGGATCCGGTATGGCAGCTATTTCAGCAACGTTAATTGGCTTTCTAAAAGCTGGAGATCATATTATTTGTTCAAACGGATTATATGGGTGCACGTATGGATTTTTAGAAGTGTTAGAAGAGAAATTTATGATTACGCATTCGTTTTGTGATATGGAGACAGAGACTGATATTGAAAAAAAAATCCGTCCAAATACGAAGCTTGTTTTCGTTGAAACACCGATTAATCCGACAATGAAATTAATTGATTTAAAACAAGTGATTCGAGTTGCGAAGCGAAATGGATTACTTGTCATTGTTGACAATACGTTTTGTTCACCTTATTTACAAAGACCGCTTGAAATTGGCTGTGACGCCGTTGTTCATAGTGCGACAAAATATATTGGTGGTCACGGTGATGTTGTGGCGGGTGTAACAATTTGTAAAACGAAAGCGTTAGCTGAAAAAATCCGCCCGATGCGAAAAGATATCGGCGGTATTATGGCACCGTTTGATGCATGGTTATTGTTACGCGGATTAAAGACACTAGCGGTAAGAATGGACCGCCATTGTGATAATGCAGAAAAAATTGTATCGTTTCTAAAAAATCATGATGCGGTAGAAGGTGTTTGGTATCCAGAAGGGGAGTTAGCATCTCGCCAAATGAAACGGGGCGGCGGCGTTATATCTTTTTCAATTAAAGGCGGGAAAGAAGAGACGCAGGCGTTTATTAATGACCTTCACTTTATTACAATTGCGGTAAGTTTAGGAGATACAGAAACGTTAATTCAGCACCCGGCAACGATGACGCACGCTGCGATTCCAGCTGAGTTAAGACAAGAAATGGGTATTTATGATAATTTAATACGTTTATCTGTCGGTTTAGAATCGTGGGAGGATATCGTTTCTGATTTAGAGCAAGCATTAAAGAAAATATCTACTGTTAGTAATCAATAAAAAAAGAGCTAGCTATCGGTTTTGTACGTAATGTACTCAATCGATAACTAGCTCTTTTTTGTTACATATGTTTTAGGAGTGTTTCCACAAACTTTTCTAAATAGCGCTGATCTACTTCGTCGAAACGATTTTTTTCAGGACTATCAATATCAAGTACACCGATGACATTCCCATCTTTTATGATCGGTACGACGATTTCTGAATTTGAAGCACTGTCGCAAGCGATGTGTCCTGGGAATTGGTGAACGTCTGCTACAAGCTGCGTTGTTTTCGTTTCAGCTGCAACGCCGCAAACGCCACGTCCAAATGGAATGCGCACGCAAGCAGGCATTCCTTGGAATGGTCCAAGAACAAGCTGATTTCCTTCTGTTACGTAAAAGCCAACCCAATTAACGCGATCTAAAAATTGGTTTAATAATGCGGACGCATTTGATAAGTTTGCGACTACGTTTGATTCGCCAGTTAATAATGCATCCAGTTGTTTTATTACTGTCTCATATTGCTGCACGCGAGATCCTGCATAACTTTCTTTAGTAAACATGGAAACAGCTCCTTTTTTATCGAGATGTGTAAAATGTTAGCAAAATACGATGTATTTCACATGACTTTGTCGATAGAAAATTAAAGGAATTTGTCTTAAAAGTCAAGAAATTTAAACTATAGCTGTTCAGTGAGAGGAAGTGAGCGCATGAAACAGACGAAACAAAAAGTAATTGATGCGGCAATATCGTTGTTTAACACGAAAGGTTATGATGGAACATCGGTGCGAGACATTGCAAAGCGAGCGGATGTGAATGTAGCGAATATTTCATATTATTTTGCTGGAAAGCAAGGCCTATTAGAGCAGCTTATTACTGATTTTTTAGAAGGGTATATTCATGTGATTGAAACGTCGTTTGAACAGAGAGAATATTTGTCGGCTAAAGATGTGATGGTGCAAATGGTACGCGGGATTTTACGATATCAATTTGAAAATAGGGAACTGACACGTTTTTTTTACCGAGAGCTTTCGCTTGATACGACATTAATTCGCGAAGTGATGACCGTTTATTTTTCTAAAGAAAGATATTATATAGAGCAAATGATTAGACAGGGACAAATGAAACAAGAATTTAAAAAGGTATCTTTTACAATGTTTATGACGCAATTAAAAGGCATGATGAATATGCCGTTTTTATACCCGCAATATATATCAGAAGTGTTGCATTCTTTTCCATCTGAGACTTTTTTCTTAGAAATGTACACGAAAGAAATTGAACAATGGATGGAACAAACATTATGTATAACGAATATGTACTATGAATGGCCAAGAGCTGTTCATATGTAAAAAATCCCCACCTAACGAACGGAGGTGGGGATTTTTGTGCTTTCTTTTCTTTGCCATAAATTGTTGCATAATAGCGCGATAATTGTTAATGAGGCGCCCACAATTTCAATTTTGTCGACTGTATAACCTCGAAAGATGGAACCGATAAGTGCAAGTACAGGAACTAAATTCATAAATAATATGCCGTTAATAGATGAAATATAGCGATTTCCTGCGTTCCAGCAAAATACTGCGATAACGCCTGCAATAATAGACATATATAAGAGTTCAAAACGAACGTTCATAATTGTAGATAGTGAAGGTACAGTAACGACGTTTGTATAAGTTAAAAAGGTGACGATAACGATGAGTGAAATTGAGCCAAATAAACAAGTTAACGTCGTATATCTGAGTGGTGACCAAGATTGAAAACTAGCACCACCATTTGTATAAATGACCCAGCAAGTAACGCCGCATAGCATAAGTATATTTGTTGAGAGGTGACTGGCAGCTCCAAATAATAAGTGAATATTTCCTTTTGAAATGACAAGCATAACACCAATTAGTGCAACGAACATACAAAGGAATGTGTAGTTTTGTGGGCGTTTATTTTTTGTTATCCACTGCAATAATAAAGCGATGAGTGGCATAAGAGACTGAATCATCGCGGCATGGATGGCTCCGGAAGGTCCGGCAAGTTGTTGTCCGTAGAAAACGAGAAAACCATATCCTGCGAAACCGACTGTTCCGTAAAAGAGTAACGAAAGTGTTTTCTTTTCTAAGCGGAGTGACTTTGTCCCTTCGGTAAGTAATAACAGAATAAGAAAAATAATAGCTGCTGATCCATAGCGAATCGTTGTGAAGAAAAATGGATCGATAAACTGTAAGGCGTTTGCCATGACAGGAAACATAAATCCCCAAGCCGTTACGGCAAGTAAGCATAGGAAGGATCCGAGTAGCATTTGTTTTTTGTTCAAGAGTATCTTTCCCCTTTACATTTCGTTATAGTAAGTTGATGAAATAAGTATAAAGAGTAATTGTTTATAGAAGGAAATATCGATTTTTTATGGCAGTTATAACTTTTTGTTAGAGGTGTGTACGATGGATTTGGAAGCAGTACGATCGTTTATTGAAGTAAAGAATACGCGAAGTTTATCAAAGGCGAGTAAGATTTTACATATTTCACAGCCAGCGCTTAGTAAACAAATTCAAAGGTTAGAGGCCGATTTAGAAGTTACTTTACTGAAGCGTTCCGCGCAAGGAGTGGAATTAACAAGTGCCGGAGAGTTATTTATAACAAAAATGTTACCGATTTTGGAGCACATACATGAAGTGAAAGCCGAGATGAAGAAGTTTCAAGAGAAGAGGAACATTTCGATAGGCATATTGCCAAGTTTAGCAGCACATTACATAGCAAAATGTAAAGGTATATTAGGTGACGAGTTCGAAATAGAATGGAAAATTGAGCATACGAAAGTACTGATGGGACTGTTTAAAGAACGGAAGATTGAAGCAATCTTCATCGATTCAGTAGTAGAAGGCGCTACGTGTATAAAAGAAATACGAGAAGAAAAAATTGTTTGTGTCGTTTCAAATGATCATCTTTATAAAGAGAAAACAGTAATCCGAATGGAAGATTTGCAAAATGAAAAGTTAATCGTATACCCAGAAATCTGTGATGTTAGGAAAATGATTACGAATATGTTTCAAGGGATAGGTGCGAAACCGATCATTGCATTTGAAACGTCTTATGCAGAACCGATGCTTGCGATGGTCGGTGCTGGATTTGGCGTCACGTTACTTCCAGAAATATCAGTAGAGCAAGCGATAAGGCAAGGAAATGTGCATGCCATTTCTATTGAACCGCCACTTGTGCGCAAAATTTATTTCGCATCTCATATGGAAGAAGGCTTTTTATTACATTCATTTGATGATGAGAGATAATCCAAACAGAATATTAAGAAAGATTACAACTACATTGAAAGAAACATGAAATTTTAAAAAAAACTAGGTCAAAAACAAGCCATTACATGGTATGATTAGTACATTGTTAGTTGTTAAATATAGGGGAATTCCCTTTTTATACATAATGCCTTCCATTTCATAAACGGAACGGACAAAAAAAGAGATATAACTAGGAGGCTTTTTTGCATGGATTCTATCCTGACGATCGTTATCATTGTAGTAAGCTCTATTCTAGTGCTGCTCATGATAGAGCTTGTGATAAGAAATCGTTCATATAAAGATATTGAAGCACTTGAGCAGTGGAAACAAGAGATAAAAGATAAACCTGTGGCAGATGAGCTAAAACGGGTGAAAGATTTAAATATGACGGGTCAAACAGAAGAACTGTTTGGTAAATGGCGTGAAGAATGGGATGAAATTGTATCAACAACGATTCCGAAAGCTGACAAAGATTTAGCGCAAGCGCGAAAATTCGCCTCGCAATTCTCCTTCCGAAAAGCAAAGCATGCGATGAATGAATCCATAAGTGGTTTAGATGACGCTGATAATCGTATTACAGACATTTTAAATGAATTACAGCAATTGTTAGAAAGCCATGAAAAAAATAGCTCAGAAATTGAAGGGTTACGTGATACATATCGTAGTATGAAGAAGAGTGTTCTTGCTCATAGACATATGTATGGAGCAGCAGAGCAGAAAATCGAAGAGATGCTAGACGCTGAATCTGAGAAATTTAAAACCTTTGAAGAAGCAACAAACAATGGCGACTATTTAAAAGCGAGAGAAATTGTTATTAGTTTGGAAGAAGGTTTAGCAGATTTAGAAATCATTATTCACCAAATTCCAGATTTATTGGTAGAGTGTCAAGCGACGTTACCAGTTCAGCTGGAAGATTTATTACACGGACATAATGATATGGTAAGACAAGGTTATGTATTAGATTATTTGGAAGTCCCTAAAGAAGTTCGCGATATGACGAAACAACTACAAACATGTTTAATAGATATACAAGAGCTTCACATAACGGAAGCGGCTGAAAAAGTAGAAAACTTGAAAACACGTTTAGATGGTTTCTACGATCAACTGGAACAAGAAGTACATGCGAGACATTATGTGGAGCAAAAAACGCTTTCTGTTTATGAAGATTTAGAAGAAATTCGCACGGAAACGATTGAAACAAAAGCAGAAACACAACTTGTGAAACAAAGTTATCAGTTACAAGATAAGGACATTGAGTCTCAAAAAGTAATTGAAAAGCAAATGCACATTTTAACGAAACGTTTTGAAATGCTACAATTACGCGTTGCGGAACAAGATATTGCCTTCTCTATTATCCGTGAGGAACTAGAAGAGATTTATGAGCAATGTGAAACATTAAAAGTACTTCATGCAGAATATAAAGAAATGCTGCAAACGATGCGTAAAGAAGAATTTGAAGCGCGTGAGAAGTTACAAGAAATGCGAAATACTATTTTTGAAACGAAACGCTTTATGCAAAAGTCGAATTTGCCAGGTCTTCCAGAGAGTATTATGGAAGATTTAAAAAGAGGACAAATGGCAATGCAAGCTGTATATGAGCAATTAGAAGTGAAGCCGTTAAATATGAATGCTGTAAATAGCAGTTTAGAAGAAGCTTACACAACTGTTAATGGTGTAGCTGAAATGACAGAAGAGTTAATTGGACAAGCGTATTTAGTTGAAAAATTAATTCAATACGGTAATCGTTACCGCAGTCATGATGAGAACCTTGCAGAGAGCTTAAATTATGCGGAGAAATTATTCCGTGAATATCAATACGATGCAGCTTTAGAACAAGCGGCTTCTGTACTAGAGCAACTTGAGCCTGGCGTTGTTCAAAAAATAGCTGAATATGTAGACAATGAACAAACCCTTTCATAAGGGTTTGTTTTTTTGTGTAATTTTGCAGGCGATGTTGCTATAATGAATAGCGGAATACAGTAAGGTTATTCGTTTCAAAATATAACGGAACCTTTGAGTAGTCTTAGCGTAATGACACGTATTTGTGATATGATTATATGATGTGACAGCGCTGAAAGGGGAAGAACGATGATCTATTTTGATAATAGTGCGACGACAAAGCCATATCCAGAAGCTCTTCAATCGTACGTAACGGTTGCGGGGAAATATTTTGGGAATCCTTCTTCTATTCATTCGCTTGGAGGAGAGGCAGAGCGTCTATTAACACAATCAAGAACAATTGCAGCGCAGCTTCTTCACGTTAAACCTTCTGAAATTATTTTCACATCAGGTGGAACGGAAGGGAATAACCTTGCGATTAAAGGGATAGCGATGAGGAATCGTTCGCGCGGTAAACATATCATTACAACAAATATTGAACACGCGTCTGTGTTTGAAGCATATAAACAATTAGAAGATCTCGGTTTTGATGTAACATATTTACCGGTTAATGAGCATGGTGTTGTATCGGTAGAGGATGTAAAACGAGCGCTTCGTGAAGATACGATTCTTGTGTCAATTATTCACGTGAACAACGAGACTGGAGCAATTCAGCCCGTTGCTGAAATTGGAACGTTATTATCGAATTATCCGAAAATAAGATTCCATGTGGACCATGTACAAGGGATAGGAAAAGTACCGCTTAGTTTATACGCTTCTCATATTGATCTTTGCTCAATATCTGGACATAAATTCCACAGTGTAAAAGGAACAGGCCTTCTTTACGTACGTGATGGCGTAAGGTTAGATCCAATTTTATCAGGTGGCCAACAAGAGCTGAAGTATCGCTCTGGTACAGAGAACTTACCTGGCATTGTAGCGATGGTGAAAGCACTTCGCATGACGATGGAACAAGTGAAAGAAAAAGTAGCTCATTTGCAAAGTTTACAAGCAGAGCTTGTCCGTTTCTTTAAAGAAATGGATGATGTAACAATCAATACGTCGCTTGCATATGCAGCACCGCACATTTTAAATGTATCATTTGTTGGTTTAAAACCAGAAGTGGTCGTTCATGCTTTAGAAGAGCACGGTGTATATGTATCAACGAAATCTGCTTGTTCTTCAAAAGCAAATGAAGTGAGCAGAGTGTTAGTGTCAATGGGAGTACCGCATGCCGCTGCTGCAAGTGCTATTCGCATTAGTTTGGCGCCAGAAAATACGATGGAAGAAGTAAAGCAATTTGAAGGTATTGTGAAAGAGACGATGCCAAAATTATATGAAGTGATGAGGTAAAGGAATATGATGACATATGAATATATTTTAGTTCGTTATGGAGAGATGACGACTAAAGGTAAGAACCGTTCTAAATTTGTAAGCACATTAAAAGATAACGTGAAGTTCAAACTGAAAAAATTCCCAAATATTAAAATCGATGCAACACATGACCGTATGTACATCCAATTAAATGGCGAAGATCATGAAGCGGTATCTGAAAGATTGAAAGATGTATTTGGTATTCATAAGTTTAACTTAGCGATGAAAGTACCATCAGAATTAGAAGACATTAAAAAAGGTGCATTAGCAGCTTTCTTACAAGTAAAAGGTGATGTGAAAACATTTAAAATTACTGTACACCGTTCTTATAAGCATTTCCCAATGAGAACGATGGAATTATTACCTGAGATTGGTGGACATATTCTAGAAAATACAGAAGATATTACTGTAGATGTTCATAATCCAGATGTAAATGTACGTGTAGAAATCCGCAGTGGTTATAGCTACATTATGTGCGATGAGCGTATGGGAGCTGGCGGTTTACCAGTTGGCGTTGGCGGAAAAGTAATGGTGCTTCTTTCTGGCGGTATTGATAGCCCAGTAGCAGCGTACTTAACGATGAAACGCGGTGTATCTGTGGAAGCAGTTCACTTCCATAGTCCACCTTTCACAAGTGAGCGCGCGAAACAAAAAGTAATCGATTTAGCACAAGAATTAACGAAATACTGTAAACGTGTAACACTTCACCTTGTTCCATTTACAGAAGTGCAAAAAACGATTAATAAAGAAATCCCATCTAGCTATTCAATGACAGTTATGCGCCGTATGATGATGCGTATTACAGAGCGTATCGCAGAGGAGCGTAACGCACTAGCAATCACGACTGGTGAAAGTCTTGGACAGGTAGCAAGTCAAACGTTAGATAGTATGCATACAATTAACGAAGTAACAAACTATCCAGTTATTCGTCCGCTTATTACGATGGATAAATTAGAGATTATTAAAATCGCTGAAGAGATCGGCACATATGATATTTCAATTCGTCCGTACGAAGATTGCTGTACAGTATTCACACCAGCAAGTCCAGCGACGAAGCCGAAGCGTGAAAAAGCGAATCGTTTTGAGGCGAAATACGATTTCACACCATTAATTGAAGAAGCTGTAGCGAACAAAGAAACAATGGTATTACAAACAGTTGAAGTAGTGGCGGAAGAAGAAAAATTCGAAGAACTTTTCTAAAACCATAAATTACCATATATAAACCGTGTATGAAGTCATGTTATTTATCACACTCTATACTCACAAGGAGGTGATATAACATGGCACGTAGCACAAATAAATTAGCGGTTCCTGGTGCTGAATCAGCATTAGACCAAATGAAATACGAAATCGCTCAAGAGTTTGGTGTTCAACTTGGAGCTGATGCAACAGCTCGCGCTAACGGTTCTGTTGGTGGCGAAATCACTAAACGTCTAGTTTCACTAGCTGAGCAACAATTAGGCGGTTTCCAAAAATAATCCCATATGATGGCTTAGAAAGAGCGGGTTCTCCCGCTCTTTCTTTTTTGTGCTGCGACGCTATTTGTTGGTAAGTCGATATATTTAATTTTTCGTTGATATATTCTAAGTTGTGTTCGATATATTCGACAGAACTAAAAAATTTGTCAAAAGATGAGGGTTCAAAATTTACAGAAAATTCTTTATTATATAAGGGAGGCATAAAGAAAAAGGAGGATGTTTATGAAGAGAGAGGAATTGTTGGCACCACCGTCTTATAATTTAGTTTCTGAAATAGAGAAATATACAGGTGATAAAGAGAAGCTTGCTTTAATTTGGCAAGATGATAAAGGGAATCGACGAGAAGTTACATACGCTGAGTTAATGAAAGGTGCAAATAAAATTGGAAACGCTTTTATAAAGAGTGGTCTGCAAAAAGGGGACAAGCTCCTCATTATGATGCCGCGTTTAATTGAAGCGTACATGACGTATATCGCAGCGATTAAAGCAGGATTTGTCGTAATTCCGAGTTCGGAAATGTTACGCAAAAAGGATATCGAATATCGCATTGGGCACGGGGAAGTAAAAGCAATCGTAAGTTATGAGCCTTACATTGGACAGTTTGATGATATAGAAGCGATGGAATCCCTTCAAAAGTTCGTTCTGAGCGAGCAGTCAGTAGATGGATGGATCAATTTAAAAACAGCGTTAGAAACAGAAAGTGACATGTTAGAAATGGCGAAGACAGATAAAGAAGATATGGTCTTTTTATCTTACACGTCAGGAACGACAGGAAATCCAAAAGGTGTTGTTCATACGCATGCGTGGGCATACGCTCATTTACGTACAAGCGCTCCGAATTGGCTCGGAATTGAAGAGAATGATGTTGTATGGGCGACAGCTAGTCCAGGCTGGCAAAAGTGGATTTGGAGCCCGTTTTTAGCAACTCTAGGCTCGGGGGCAACAGGATTTGTATACCACGGTAAGTTTGAACCGAAAACGTATTTAAATTTATTAGACGATAATAAGGTGAATGTACTTTGTTGTACGCCAACTGAGTATAGATTAATGGCAAAAGTAGAAAATTTAAGCGAGTACAATTTAGAAGCGTTACATAGCGCTGTATCCGCAGGTGAGCCGTTAAATAGAGAAGTCATTGAAACGTTCCAAAAGCACTTTCATATTACAGTGAGAGACGGCTATGGGCAAACGGAAAATACATTGCTTGTTGGTGTAATGAAAGGGATGGATATTAGACCAGGATCAATGGGAAAACCGACGCCAGGCAACCACGTTGATATTGTAGATGAGGAAGGTATGCCGGTAAGGGTAGGCGAAGTTGGTGATATTGCGGTTCATATTGAAACACCAGCCCTCTTTAAACAATACTATAAAGACGATGAGCGCACAGCGATGCAATTCCGCGGTGATTATTATATTACCGGTGATAAAGCGAAGAAAGATGAAGACGGCTATTTCTGGTTTGAAGGGCGCGGTGATGATATTATTATTAGCTCTGGTTATACAATCGGGCCGTTTGAAGTAGAAGATGCGCTCGTAAAGCACCCTTACGTAAGAGAATGTGCGGTTGTTGCAAGCCCTGATGAAATTCGCGGAAGTGTCGTGAAGGCATTTATCGTATTAAGAGAGAATATAGAAAAGAACGAAGAAACATTAATTCCAATACTCCAACAACACGTCAAAGAACTTACTGCACCATATAAATACCCTCGTAAAATTGAATTTGTAGATGAACTACCAAAAACGATTTCTGGAAAAATCCGCCGTATTGAACTTAGAAAACAAGAGATGGAGATTCCGTCAAAATAAATTTGAAAACAGTGAAGGAAATAGTTGAATGAAATGGCAAACAATGATAATATAAAAACGAACACAAGTTCGCTTTTATAAATTGAAAAAAGAGGTGTCCGTATGATTTTAGGTATTAATCCGTACTTAGTTTTAGATGGTAGTGGGCAAGAAGCTGTACAGTTTTATAAAGAGGCGTTAGATGCAAAAGTAGAAGTCATGCAAACTTTTGGTGATATGCCTGAAAATCCAGAATACCCGGTTCCAGCTGAAGCGAAAGAGCGCGTTTTGCACGCTACTTTAAAAGTTGGTAATACGGATCTTATGATTTCTGATACATTCCCAGGTCAAGGGCATGCAATTGGATCTCAAGTAACAATCGCAATTCAAATTAGTAACGCGGAAAAAGCGAAAGAAGTATTCGATAAGTTACAAGAAGGTGGCGAAGTTATTATGCCACTTCAAGAAACGTTCTGGAGCCCAGCATACGGACAAGTAAAAGATAAATTTAATATTGAATGGCAAGTTACAACGTCTACTACTGAACAAAAGTAATGTTTAGAAAAGCACCATGTTTTGAAATGGTGCTTTTTTTTATACAATAAAACAAAGGAGATGAAATATATGGGGGAAATTTGGTATGGCGGCAACATTTACACGCTGAGGGAAGAAAATGAAAAAGTAGAAGCTATTTATGTTGAAAACGGTAGGATCATTGATAATGGAAGGAAAGAAGAGTTAGAAAACCGATATGCTGTGGCTAAATTGCACGATTTAAAAGGCAAAACGATGATTCCAGGCCTCGTTGATAGCCATATGCATCTTATTGGTCACGGGGAGAGATTACTTCGTTTAGATTTATCAAATTGCACATCTTATAGCGAAGTGCTGACTCTCGTTCGGAAGCGAGTAGAAGAAGCGCCGAAAGGTTCTTGGATTATCGGAGAGGGCTGGAATGAAAATAACTTTAAGGATACGAAAGATGTTCACGCAAAAGATTTAGATGCAATTTCAAAAGAACATCCCATTTTATTAAAGCGCGTTTGTCGCCATGTTACATGGGTGAACTCATACATACTGCAAGAAGCGAACATAACAGAAGCAACAAAAGATCCAAAAGGCGGGAAAGTTGGACGGGACTCATTCAATAAATTAACAGGACTTTTATATGAACAAGGCCAAGAGTTAATCAAACATGTCCAGCCTGAAATTGATGAAGCCTACTTACAAAGAGCTTTGCAAACAGCAATTAAAGACTGCTGGCAATATGGACTTGTTGGCGGGCATACGGAAGATTTAAATTATTACGGTGGATTTAGAAAAACGCATAATGCGTTTTCTCACGTTATAAAAGAAATGCCATTTAAAGCACATTTGCTCGTTCACCATGAAGTAGCACATGAACGAAAGGAATATGAAAATGAGCATTATATTGAGTTTGGGGCAATGAAAATTTTTTCTGACGGTTCTTTTGGCGGAAGAACAGCTTTATTAAGTGAACCGTATGAAGATGCGAGAGAAACAAATGGAGTTGCCATTTTCTCACGTGAAGAGCTTGCGGAGTTAGTGAAAAAAGCACGAGACTTACATATGCCAGTTGCCATTCATACAATTGGTGATTTGTCGCTCCAGTATGTGATTGATGCGCTTGAATTGTATCCGCCAGCAAAAGGATTACGCGACCGCATTATTCATTGCCAGCTTGCTCGTGAAGAGTTGATTGAAAGAATGAAAAACTTGCAAGTCATTATTGATATACAACCAGTCTTTGTTTCATCGGATTTTCCATCAGTCATTGAAAAACTAGGCGAGCACCGTCTTCGTTATGCGTATGCTTGGAAGACGTTACTGGAAGCGGGATTACACTGTAACGGGGGATCTGATGCTCCGATCGAGCAAGTAAATCCGTTTCTAGGTATATATAGCGCTGTTACACGTAGAAGTTTTATTGACGGTTTATGTTATATGCCAGAAGAAAGATTAACGGTATATGAGGCTGTTTCTTTATTTACAACAGGAAGTGCCTATGCAATCGGAAAAGAAGCGAAGCGAGGGCAAATTACAAAAGGATATGAGGCAGACTTTACAATATTAGACCGCGATATTTTTGAAATAGAGGCAGAAGAAATAAAAGAAGTACAGGCAGAAATGACCGTAATAGATGGCCAAGTCGTCTATAGAAAAGATTCGTAAAAATATATGAGCGATTATCGGAATATATCGACCGTAACTCGAAATATATGAGCGATTATTAAAATATATCGACTTACTTACAAAAATTGACAAGGATATTGCCCGGATAGTGAGAGATTGTTGTCGGGGTAAATAAATAACCGCAGAATTATGGACTACCATAATTCTGCGGTTATTTTAATCTTATAAAAACGTTCTCTGTACTTTTTCCCAGAAAGAGTTGTTTTTTAATTTAACTGTTTTAATTTGTTTATCGCTTAAGCGTACAACAGCTTTTTCCACTTGTTTAATGCTAAGCGCTTCGTTATCCATGCCGATAACAGGATAATCGTTACCGTCTGGTCTTAGTTTTAAAGTTAATGTACGTTCGTGATTTAAAATGAACGGTGAACCAAGTGTACGGTATGTGTTGTTATTTAAAGATGCCAATTCACTTACTTGGAAGCAAGGGATAAGCGGGTCAACAACCGCACCACGTAACGATTTATTGTAAGCTGTACTTCCTGTTGGAGTAGAAACAACTAAACCGTCACCTCTAAATGTTTCGAAATATAAATTATCAACGTGAACATCTACAACGAACGTTTTAATAATGCTAGAACGTAATGAGAACTCATTTAAACAATGGAAAGATGTGCTACCATCTACATCTACCTCAATTGTTGGATATTTTCGCACTTCAATTTCATTTTTTGTAATTTCTTGAAGGGCTGTATCAACGTGATCAATATGGAAATCGCAGTAGAATGAAATTTCATCTTTCGTAGAAATCCCTGCGTATAAGCAATCTTCCCTAAAACCAGTTTTACGAACGGCTTGTAAGAAAGTTGCATCATCTCCAACACTGACGATAGCGTTTGCATTTTTTGGATGATCTAATATGGTGAATCCATTCTCTTCTAAAATACGATAGATTGGTTTCATTTTTTCAACGAGCTTTGCTTTGTCATCACCATAAAAGAAAAATAAATTGCGACGATCTGCCATTATGTATCCCTCCACTGCAGTTAAATTTTCTATGCTTCGTGCTACATATCATTAGAGTCCGTTCTCTGACGATATGTTCAAATAATATATTTCGATATAAATTGTCAAAATACCTTTTTATTTTTAGAAAAATTTTTATATTCAATCTTATGAAACGCTGTTTAATGATGAATAAAGTTGTCGATAATGGGTACGGAGTGAAAGGATGATACGTATGAAGTGGCTCGTAATTGGAATAATAATTCTTCTCCTTTTTATTTTGTTTATACTATTGTCGAAAATAAAGCTTAAGGTGACATTTTTATATTCAGAAATGGAAAAGCAATGTTTGCTTCAAGTGAAAATATGGATGATTCGATATACATTTGATGTGTTGGAAAGAATTGAGAAACAGCAAAAGAAAACAGGGCAAAAAATCGAAAAAGCTGAAGAGGACGGCGGACTTGATAATAAAATTATGGCACAACTTGATAGTATAGGGGAACTGATAAAAAGGCTTCAAGAGGTTCATACTATTGTTAAAGATTTTCTCAAAAGAGTGAAAATCAATGGTTGGAAATGGCACACGCAAATTGGTGCAGGAGATGCAGCTAGTACTGGAATTGTCACCGGATATGCATGGGGGACAAAAGGAATGGCTGCTGGAGTTGTAGGACAATATATGCATATTGTTGACGTACCAGAATTTGAAATTACTCCTGTTTTTCAAGGGAAAGGATTTGCATCAAGATGTGAGTTAACAGCATCTTTTCGTATATTCCGTACTATAAAAACAGCAGTGAAATTACTCGTGTTTATGAGAAGACAAAGATCTGGTACGACAGAAAAATCTGTTCAAGCATAGGGGGGATATAGAATGGACCATCCAATTCAAGGTTTAATGACAACTGCAATGCAGCATTTAAAACAAATGACTGATGTAAATACAATTGTGGGCGATCCAATTAAAGCGGCAGATGGAAGTGTAATTCTTACCGTATCGAAAGTTAGCTTCGGATTTGCTGCTGGTGGAAGTGAATTTGGTAAAGTAGAACATTCAGGCCGCCATCCATTTGGTGGGGGAAGCGGTGGAGGAGTTTCTATTAATCCTGTTGCTTTTCTTGTTATAAATGGAGAAGGCGTAAAAGTGTTACACTTAGATAAGCAAACACACGTCATCGATAAAATAATTGAATTAGCGCCACAAGCTGTTGATAAAGTGAAAGAAATGATGGATAAACGAAAAGAAGATGATCCTGAATTTCAAATTTAACGAATAAAGAAGCTGATCAATGGATTAGCTTCTTTAATTTTTTTGTAAATAAAACGATTTTATTTGCATTATCGATAGGGACAAACTATCATTTACATTGTACATATTTTGTTTAAATAAGGGAGGATTTTCAAGTGGCAAACGTAACTTTTAAAGGTAACCCAATGACTTTAGTTGGAACAGAAGTTAAAGTTGGCGATCAAGCGCCAAACTTCCAAGTGTTAGCAAATGACTTATCTCCAGTAAGTTTAGAAACATACAAAGGCGAAGTAAAATTAATTAGTGTTGTACCTTCAATCGACACAGGTGTATGTGATGCACAAACACGTCGTTTTAACCAAGATGCAGCAGGTATTGAAAACGCGAAAGTATTAACAATTAGCGCTGACTTACCATTCGCTCAAAAACGTTGGTGTGCAGCAAACGGTTTAGAAAATGTTGTTACACTTTCTGACCACCGTGACCTTTCATTCGGTGAAGCTTACGGCTTAGTAATGAAAGAGCTTCGTTTACTTGCTCGTGCAGTATTCGTAGTAGATAGCAATGACAAAGTAGTTTACGTAGAATACGTAAGCGAAGGTACAAGCCATCCAAACTATGAAGCAGCATTAGAAGCAGCTAAATCGGCAAAATAATGTGAAGGAAGATGACCTCTTTGTAAGAAAGAGGTCATCTTCTCTCATGTATTGCTATGGAACCGATATATGAGAGAAGATGCTACATCATATATCACTTAAAAGGGAGCTCTTAAAAAGAGGTCGCTTTTTCTTTTGGGAAAAAATTAGATTATGGTATGATATAAGTTATGTGTAAAAGAGAGAAGGAGGAATGTACGTGAGTCAGACAGTAGAAACATTATTTTCTATTTTTGATTCTTCTGCGGTAGTTTTACGTAAAGAATTAGATGTAACATATTTAGAGGCGCTTGTAGAAACAGGTGATAACTTGTTTGAAGGAGCGATTTTACAAGAGGAATTATCCGAAGCAGCAATTGAAAGGCTGAATCGTGAATATAGTACGTTTAATGAAGAAACATATAAAGGTGAAGAAATTCGTAAAGCATTTCAGTTAGCCATCTTAAAAGGAATGAAAGAAGGCGTACAAGCGAATCACGAAATGACGCCTGATGCAGTTGGTATGTTCATGAGCTACTTATTCCATAAATTTATGCAAGGTCAAAATGAAATTACTGTGTTAGACCCTGCTATCGGAACAGGAAACTTAATGACTACAGTGTTTAACAGCGCTAAAGAAGGACTAACAATGAGTGGATTTGGTGTAGAAGTGGATGAAGTGCTAATTAAACTTGCTTTAGTAAATGCGAATTTACAAAAGCACGCAATCGAATTCTTCCATCAAGATGGACTAGCACCGCTTTATATCGATCCAGTTGATGCAGTTATTTCAGACTTACCGATTGGTTACTATCCAAATGAAATCGGTGCAAGTGAATATAAGTTAAAAGCAGATGAAGGAATGTCGTATGCCCATCACCTATTTATTGAACAAAGTGTGAAACATACGAAAGAAGGCGGATACTTATTCTTCCTAGTACCAAACTTCATTTTTGAAAGTGATGAAGCACCAAAATTACATGCGTTTATTAAAGAAACATGTTTTATCCAAGGCTTATTACAGCTACCTGTTTCCATGTTTAAAAACGAGAAAAATGCAAAAAGTATATTTGTTCTCCAAAAGAAAGGCCCTAGTGTAATGATGCCAAAACAGGCGTTATTAGTGGAGTTACCTAAATTCTCCAACATGAAGGCGATGGAGGACATTATGGACCAATTAAATACTTGGTTTGCAACGCATAAATAAGGTTAGGTATATGTAACAGGGTTAGTAATTCATGTAGTACAGTTTTATATGATATGTCATATTTTTAAATATATACAAGATTTAACTGAATTTTTTTGAAATCTGTAATATATTTTTTTTCTTGGTGTTACAATTTTTTCACTTGAAATATATGTCGTACGATGTTTAAATTAAAATCGTGAGTATAAAATTTGCTAATGATGAAACGTTTTCATATTTAGTAAATTTGATCAGATAAAATCGAGCGGTTTGTGGAAACATCCACACAACTACCAAGAGAAAAAGGGGCGAAAGACTAGATGTCAAAAATCATCGCGATTAACGCAGGAAGCTCTTCCTTAAAATTCCAATTATTTGAAATGCCAAGTGAAACAGTATTAACAAAAGGTTTAGTAGAACGTATCGGTTTAGAAGATAGTATCTTCACTATTACTGTAGATGGCGAAAAACAAAAAGAAATTACAAACATTCCAGATCACGCAGTAGCAGTTAATATGCTTCTTAAAAAATTAACTGAAAACGGAATCGTTAAATCTCTAGATGAGATTGGCGGTATCGGTCACCGTGTTGTTCACGGCGGCGAAAAATTTGCTGACTCTGTTCTAATTACTGATGAAGTATTAGCTGATATCGAAGAATTAAGCGATTTAGCACCACTTCATAACCCAGCAAACGTTGTTGGTATTAAAGCATTCCAAGAAGTATTACCAAACGTACCAGCAGTAGCAGTATTCGATACAGCATTCCACCAAACAATGCCGGAATCTGCATTCCTATACAGCTTACCGTATGAGTACTACGAAAAGTTCGGTATCCGTAAGTACGGTTTCCACGGAACTTCTCATAAATATGTAACTGAGCGTGCGGCTGAACTATTAGGTCGTCCACTTGAGAGCTTAAGCTTACTTTCTTGTCACTTAGGTAACGGTGCAAGTATCGCAGCAGTAGAAGGCGGTAAATCTATCGATACTTCTATGGGCTTCACTCCACTTGCTGGTGTAACAATGGGTACACGTTCTGGTAACATTGACCCTGCGTTAATTCCATACATCATGGAAAAAACAGGCCAAACAGTAGAAGAAGTAGTTAGCGTATTAAACAAGAAGAGTGGTATGTTAGGTCTTACTGGTTACTCTAGTGACCTACGTGACATCATTGCGAAAGAAGAAGAAGGCGACCACCGTGCGAAAGTAGCACTTGATGTATTCGTAAGCCGTATCCACAAATACATCGGTTCTTACACTGCTCGTATGAAAGGTGTAGACGCAATCATCTTCACAGCTGGTGTAGGTGAAAACAGTGCGATTATTCGTGAACGCGTATTAGAAGGCCTTGAGTACATGGGCGTATACTTCGATGCAAAACGCAATAACGTATTCGGTGAGGAAGCATTCATCAACTTCCCACATTCTCCAGTAAAAATTATTGTAATTCCAACTGACGAAGAAGTTATGATTGCTCGTGACGTACTACGTCTTGGAAACATCGGTTAATATATGAAAAGAAAGACGAAGTCCTATAGGATTTCGTCTTTTTTCTTTTTGATGTATGTTAAAATTCCATCTGGATATAGTACTTTTTTCTCCTGAATGAATGCTGTAATGGGAATCCATTTCGCATACGATACTGTTTGCTCATCTTGTATATTCAGTAATTCCATTTCATATAGTGACGTGTCTAATAAACGTAAAGAATATAGTTGAATGATTTCATGAGCAATTTCTCCATCAAGATGAAAAATGTTTTCTAAGCAACCTAAATAATCGGTAATTTCCACTTCTGTATGAAGCTCTTCTTGAAATTCACGAATAACAGTATGTGCTGATTTTTCACCAAGTTCAATTGAACCGCCAAGAGGCCGGTAATATGTTTCATCACTTGTATGATATTCTTGTACGAGAAGTCGATCATGATGTATAGCAATTCCAAAAGCTTTTACTTGTGGATACATATGTATAATCGCTCCTTATGTGTTTTATATAAGGATGATTATAATGTAGATAAGTAGAAATTGGTAACATGAACGCCGATATATGCTATAAATAAGGGAGACACGATATACAAGCGCATTTACAAATATGTTACAATAGAAAAAAATCGAACGAGGTGGTTGTTACGATGCGATCGAAGCGAGAACAAGCCATTTTAGACAATATAAAAGAATGGGAATCGCAATTAGTTGAGCAAGAAGCGACCGATTTTCAAAGAATGTTTGATAAATGGGTACATACTACAATTGCGAAATTACCTGAGAAAAAACGAAAAGATTTCTTTACGAAAGCAGATGGATGGCTCTTTCATTTGCATGCATTGATTCAAAGTTCACAATCACAGTTAGAGGCGCGTAATCGTATTTTAGGGACATCGAGATTATTTAATGAATCGATTGAGCAACTAGAAGATTTAAAAGCATTATCTATCGATCAATTAACATACATAGCAGAGCAGCAAACAGCTCGTCATCGTCTATATTCATTCGTACAAGGCGGAGCAACAGGTGCTGGAGGTTTATTATTATTAACGGCTGATTTTCCGGTTATGATTGCGTTAAATGTGAAGGCTGTTCAACTTATTGCAACATCATTTGGACATGATGTGAACAAGCCTTATGAAATGATGCTTGCGTTAAAGGTATTTCATGCGTCATTACTACCAGGAAGACTTCAGCAATACGCTTGGTACAATTTACTGCAAGAGCTAGAACAAGAAGATTCCTTCTTCTACGAAGGAGACGAAGCGGTGTTACAACCAGCTTCTACTGAAATCATCTTAAAACAAATTTTGAAAACATTCTCGATTTATGCTCTTCGTCGTAAATTATTCCAAGGTATTCCGGTAATTGGAATGGCGATCGGGTCTACAGTGAATTATCGTTTAACAAGAAACGTTACTGAATTTGCAAATAGATTTTATCAAGTGCGCCACATAGTCGAGAAGGAAAAAAGAGCATAAAAAAAGCGAGAGGCCGAGGCCTTTCGCTTTTTTAATTTGTTGCATGCTTTTTGGACATTGGAATAGATACTGGTTGCTTTTCTTCTGCTTTTTCTGTTTTTGGATAATAAATTAAATCCAATGTTTTTGCCTGTACGGCAATCGAAAGAATAGTAAAAGCAATTTCCGTCCAATTTAAATAATATAATGAAAGCGCAAGAACAATCGCGTCAAAGACGAAGAAAATTTGCCCAATTGTAAAACGTGTTTTTTTACTTAATACAATTGTTAAAATATCGTCTCCGCCGGTTGCACCGCCAAATCGCAATATAAAACCGAGTCCAATACCAGCTAACGCACCGCCAACTACTGCAGCTATAAATAAATTGTTTGATAAATCGACCGTAAATGGAGAATAATTTTCCATAAGAGAATAAAATACTCCGAATGAAATTGAACCTAAGAATGAATAGCCAACCATTTTTCTACCTAAAAATGAAGCACACAGTAAAATAATTGGGATATCCATAATTACAGTTGAAATAGATGGTGAAATATCATAAAAATTTTGGATGAATAGTGCAATACCTACAAAGCCACCTTCTGTTAAGTGGTTTTGGAAGTGAATGTGATATAGCGCTGCTGCTAAAATAAATGAACCGATTAAAACCATAAAAATTTCTTTAATAATTTGTCGACTTTGGATGTTCCTCATCGTTATTCCTTCTTTCCGTAGTTAGTAGTCCTTTTTGTGTTGTAAACTAACTACGAGCTCACATGTAGCTTTCAGTTAGTTTACGAAAAAACTAACTACGCTATATGTCGCTGAAGAAATAACGAATAATCCTCTCGTCCATCAATTCTCCCTACCTTCGTTTTAGTTTAAGTCTTAAAACGACTAAACAAAACGTGGAGTAGGATTCTTCATTTAGCAATCCTGCTCTTCTTTGTTTTGTTTAGCTAGTAACAATTAAGTCCTAAACAAAACACTATGTGTAAGAAGAGTCTTTTTTTTGCCAAATTATCCTTCGGGCAATCATAATTTCCCCACTCTCGTATTTTTTTCGCTAGACTAAAGTATCTGAGCTGGAAAATACGCTACGTGTATGATTCGTCAATACGATGCCACATGCTCCTTCGAGCGATCATGATATCAAAATCCCTTCCTTCAAGATTTATATTATTATATCATACTTTCAAAAAATGTATGCGGATGGAAACCGACAATAACCGGAGGAAATCTACAAAAATTGTTATGTTTAAATATTTTTGTAGAAAAGCCTAAGTTATTTTGGAGAATTGGACATTTTTTAACGGTTTGTCCAATAAGTAAGAAAAAATGGCTTTATTCAGTTGTATCTTTTTCATCACTAGTATCTTTAAAAAACGCATCCCAGCTAATCACACTTAAAAAAGTTAAAGCGATAATAACGAAAGCGCGCATAAGTTTTTAAGGCCTCCTTTTGTACATAGTATATGAATGATTCAATTCGGAATGTGTCATTTTTTTACAAGTCTTAACTATTATGAGAGTATATTAATATAGATAGATGAAAGGGGAAGTGAAGATATGCTAAAAGACATGTTCAAAAGAAAAGAATTAACATGTGTTATATGTCAGAAAAAGATTGAATATGAAGAAGAGCTAGTTGCTTTTGTAAAGTTACCGAAAGAAAGAAGTATATTAGTTGGCCCGTTTGATGTATGTTTAGCGAAAACAGCACAAGAGATATATTGTAAATCGTGTTACGACAAAAAAAGCATGACCCAAAATAATTGAGGGGCATGCTTTTTTTATTGGTGTGCTTTTCCCTCAGATACGTTTTGAGTGAGTCGATACCAAAGCCAAAGATCATTAATGATGGAGGCGAGATCGGCAATTTCTGAATTCAGTTTGCAAGAAATTTCGAAGTCTTCCTCGTTATTTAAATGATGCTGTTTTGCATTAATATAATGTTCGATTTCTTTTATACGATCAGGAATTTTTCCGCGAACTTGTTCCCATTTTAATAAAATTGCATGCTGCATTTTTTCGGGGATATCCTCCCAGTCTTCTTGTAAATGCGGAATTTCAATTCCTAGATGTTCATCGTATAAGAAATACTTTTTCATAAGTTCACCCCCGTTTTCCTGCTTATATTGTACAAAAAAACAGAAAGAAGTTCGACGAAATTGTTTGAAAAAATTTGAAAATGGCTCTTGATACATTTTGTAAAAGGTGTTAAAGTGTGAATTATTATAAAAGAAAATGAATATTTATTCTTTAGGGGGATGCAAAATGAAGAAGAAAAAAGTTGTATTAGCATATTCCGGAGGTCTTGATACTTCCGTTGCAATTAAATGGTTACAAGAGAAGAATTATGATATTATCGCGCTTTGTTTAGACTTGGGGGAAGGTAAAGACTTAGCATTTGTAAAAGAAAAGGCACTTTCAGTAGGTGCAATTAAATCATATATGATTGATGTTCAAGAAGAATTTGCGAACGAATATGCATTGATGGCGATGCAAGCACACACGTTATACGAAGGGAAATATCCTCTCGTTTCGGCGTTATCTCGTCCACTTATCGCAAAGAAATTAGTAGAAATTGCAGAACAAGAAGGAGCGACTGCAGTTGCACACGGATGTACAGGGAAAGGGAATGATCAAGTTCGTTTTGAAGTTTCTATTCAAGCATTAAATCCTTACTTAGAAGTAATTGCACCTGTACGTGAATGGAAATGGTCACGTGAAGAAGAAATTGCCTATGCAAAAGAAAATAATGTACCGATTCCAATTAATTTAGATAGCCCGTTTTCAATCGATCAAAATTTATGGGGACGCAGCAATGAATGCGGCATTTTAGAAGATCCATGGGCAGCGCCGCCAGAAGATGCATATGAGATGACATTGGCATTAGAAGACACACCGAATAAACCAGAATTTGTAGAAATTGGCTTTGAAGCAGGCGTACCGAATACTTTAAATGGCACTGCATATCCACTTTCAGAACTTATTAAAACGTTAAATGCACTTGCTGGAAAACATGGCGTTGGACGTATCGATCACGTAGAAAATCGTCTTGTTGGTATTAAATCGCGTGAAGTATACGAATGCCCAGCAGCAATGACATTAATTACGGCGCATAAAGAACTTGAAGATTTAACACTTGTAAAAGAAGTAGCACATTTTAAACCGATGATTGAGCAAAAAATAACAGAGCTTATTTATAACGGTTTATGGTTCTCGCCTTTAAAACAAGCGCTTCATGCTTTCTTACAAGAAACGCAAAAGAATGTAACAGGCACGGTGCGTGTGAAATTATTTAAAGGTCATGCAATTGTAGAAGGGCGTAAATCTGAGTACTCTTTATACGATGAAAAATTAGCAACATATACTGCTCAGGATGAATTTAATCATGATGCAGCAGTTGGGTTCATTTCATTATTCGGTTTACCGACGAAAGTATACAGTCAAGTGAATCAAAAGAAGGTGGAAGCGTGAGCAAACTTTGGGGCGGACGTTTTACAGAAGAAGCGGAAGCGTGGGTTGAAGAGTTCGGGGCATCCATCTCCTTCGATCAACAATTAGTAAATCAAGATATAAACGGGAGTATTGCGCACGTAACGATGCTAGCAAAGCAAGGCATCGTTACGAAAGAAGAAGCAGAGAAAATAAAGATAGGTCTTCAATATTTATTAGAAGAAGCGAAACAAAATAAATTGCATTTTTCCGTTGAAGCGGAAGACATTCATTTAAATATCGAAAAGATGTTAATTGAAAAAATCGGTGAAGTAGGAGGGAAACTTCATACTGGCCGAAGTCGTAATGATCAAGTAGCGACAGATATGCACTTATATTTAAAAGAAAAAGTAGAGCATATTATTAAAGCTACAAAACAATTGCAAACGGTTCTTGTTCATCAAGCAGAAAATAATATTGAGACAATTATGCCTGGCTATACACACTTACAGCGTGCTCAGCCAATTTCATTTGCACATCATATTCTCGCTTACTTTTGGATGTTAGAGCGCGATGTGAATCGTTATGAAGATTCGTTAAAGCGTATTAACATTTCGCCATTAGGAGCAGGAGCGTTAGCTGGGACAACATTCCCGATTGATCGAGAATATAGTGCGGAGCTTCTTGGATTGAATGGAATCTATGAAAATAGTTTAGATGCAGTAAGTGATCGTGATTTCATACTGGAGTTCCTCAGTAACTCATCTATGCTTATGATGCATTTATCGCGCTTTTGCGAAGAACTTATTTTATGGAGTAGCCAAGAGTTTCAATTTATTGAAATGAGCGATCAATATGCAACGGGAAGCAGCATTATGCCGCAAAAGAAAAATCCAGATATGGCGGAACTTATTCGTGGTAAAACAGGCAGAGTGTACGGTAATTTATTTAGTTTACTTACAGTCATGAAAGGATTGCCGCTCGCTTACAATAAAGATTTGCAAGAAGATAAAGAAGGAATGTTTGATACAGTGAAAACAGTAGAAGGCTGCCTTCATATTATGGCAGGCATGTTAGAGACGATGACTGTAAACAAAGAAAACATGGGGCAAGCTGTAACGCAAGATTTCTCTAACGCAACAGAAATTGCCGATTACTTAGCAAGTAAAGGACTACCATTCCGTCAAGCTCATGAAATTGTTGGGAAGCTAGTGCTACACTGTACACAAAAAGGAATTTATTTAGTAGATGTCCCACTTGCAACATATAAAGAAATGAGCTCGCTATTTGAAGAAGATTTGTATGAAGTGCTGTCACCATATGCAGCTGTAAAGCGTCGTAACAGTGCTGGCGGGACTGGGTTTGAGCAAATTGAAAAAGCTTTGGAGAAGGCGAAAGGATTAACGAAAGAAGCTATTAAGAATTGAGTTGAAAAGTACGCCAGTCTGTTAAAGTCTGGCGTACTTTCTTTTTTACTAGTATTTAAGTTATGATATAGTGAAAAATAACAATTTAGGGGAAGTCTATGAAAAAAGTAATATTTATCGTTTTACTGTTAATTAGCTTAAGTGCAAATGTTAAAGTATTTCTCTTGGACAAATATATCTTTGCTGGTGAACAAGTAAAACGAGAGGAAGCGATTATCGCAACGATGTGGCACTTGCAAGAAAAAGGATATAAAGAAAGTGATATTTCGTACATAAAACCGGCCTTTTATAGTAAAATCGGTTCTTACGGTATGAATGTACAGTTTAAAGATGAACCAAACGAATCATATACATATAGAGTTTCGAAAGATGCGAAAACAAATAAAGTAACTGTACACCAAGATAGCAATGAGCCAGGTGGTATGGGCGGGAAGCATCAAGAGCTTAAATAAAGAAAGAAAAACGACTGATGGCATTCGCCTGCAGTCGTTTTTCTTTTAATCATACTTATGTCGATCTTCCGTAATTCGAATATACTCAATATCCATTAAATCTCGCAGTAATGCACCATTACTTAGCTCAATTCCATGTGTTTCTCTAAAATGTGCGCGAATCGTATCTAACATTTCGATTTCTTTCCCATTCACATCTAAAATAATACGTTCAGAATCATCCATGTGGCACCCTCCTTTTTTAAACATATATATTTTGTCCGTCTATTTCTAAAAAATGTATGTTAATGTAATGTTAGGAAATAAGAAAGGGATGGAAAATGAGACGTATTTATTTTATAGCGCTAATTTTGTACACATTAATTGTATTACACGTTGCATTCCCAAATATCTTTTCATTTGAGGACGTAGAAACAGTACACGTTGGAATCTTTATCTTTATTTTATTTGTAGTAGATTGCTGTATTTCGATATGGCTTTCGAAAAGAAAACATGTACAAAATAAAAAAGAAATGGAACGAAAAAAGAGAAAACGTTCATTTTGGATAACAACGTATTGTTTTTCTTTAGTGATTACCGCTGCTTTTTTTAGTGAGAATATTCCATTAGAAAGAGTAAATATTGGATTTGGAGCGTTCGTATTTGCATACTATTTTTTCATGCATTTTCTTCCTTATATGAAGGAAAAGCGAGGAGAAGAGGAAGATCCGCTTGTAGAAGAAGCGAGAGAAAAAGAGCATAAGAGAATAGAAGAAGATATACAGAAACTTGGAGAACAAAAATGGTATTTGAAATCAAAAATCATATATGTTCTTTGCTTTATTACGCCGCCAATCGGTTATTTGTATGTATTCTGCCTGCGTAAAAAAATGACAGAAGATGCAAAGAAAGCGTACTTAACGATTGCGACAATTATGATGGCGTTATGGTCTTTGAAGTTCCTACCTCCTTATATATTGGCAATTACCGTTGCTGTTATAGCTTGTCTTGTATTTCTAGTAAAATATGTGAAATGAAAAACACCAAGCCCATGTGACTTGGTGTTTTATTTATAAATTAAAGCTCACCTTGCTCCTCATCACCACGAACAACAAGGACATCGCATTTCGCATAGCGAATAATATGTTCAGAGACGCTACCAATTAGGAAACGCTCAACAGCATTTAAACCAGTTGCACCACACATAATTAAATCTACTTTATGATTTGGAGCGATTTCTTTTGAGATTTTTGATTTAGGATTACCAAATTCTAATACAGTTTCAATTTTTTCAAGGCCAGCTTCAAGCGCAGTTTTTTTGTAGTCTTCTAATAAGTCTTCTGCAAATAGATTTGCACGTTCAGCAATTGCACGGCTATAAGCTTCTACTGCTGAGTATGCTTTTACATCAACGATATGAGCAATAGTTAATGTTGCATTGTTGCGTTTTGCGACTTGAATTGCTTTTTTAAAGGCTTTTTCTGCTTCTTTAGAACCATCCACCGCGATTAAAATATTTGTATATGTATTATTCATAGTAAATTCCTCCCAATCATTTTTATTACCGTTTACAACTTTATTATAAAACAAATTTTGGTAATGTGCTTGCCAGAAACGTTACAGAATTTCGAAAACTCTGTTTTGATTCATTTTAGTTGTAATTGGTGCGAGAACTTGTTACATATGAACTATAGCAATTTAAAAGGGGGCAGTTTTGTGAGACATGCGCTCATTACAGCCGGTACGAAAGGTTTAGGAAAGCAAGTAACAGAGAAGTTATTGGCTAAAGGCTATTCAGTAACAGTAACATATCATAGCGATATAACGGCTATGGAAAAGATGAAAGAAACATATAAAAATATGGAAGAGCGTCTACAATTCGTGCAAGCGGATGTCACGAAAAAGGAAGATTTACATAAAATAGTAGAAGAAGCGATAAGCCGTTTTGGCAAAATTGATTTCTTAATTAATAATGCTGGTCCATATGTATTTGAACGAAAAAAGTTAGTTGATTATGAAGAAGATGAATGGAATGAAATGATTCAGGGTAATTTAACAGCTGTATTTCATTTGTTGAAGCTTGTCGTTCCGATTATGAGAAAACAGAACTTTGGCCGTATTATTAATTACGGATTCCAAGGGGCAGATAGTGCACCGGGATGGATTTATCGTTCAGCTTTTGCAGCAGCGAAAGTAGGACTTGTTTCATTAACGAAAACTGTTGCTTACGAAGAAGCAGAATATGGTATTACTGCAAATATGGTATGTCCTGGTGATATTATTGGTGAAATGAAAGAAGCGACAATTCAAGAAGCACGTCAGTTGAAAGAACGTAAAACACCAATTGGTAGATCTGGAACAGGTGAAGATATCGCAAGAACGATTTCGTTTTTATGCGAGGAAGATTCCGATATGATTACCGGTACAATTATTGAAGTAACTGGTGCAGTAGATGTTATTCATAGACATCGATAGAGAAAAATAAAGTGAAGTTTCGAATAATTGGATAGTTTATCCTTTATGCTGATAGGTGCGGATAATACTGTCCTTTAATATAAAATTAAATCTATCGGAAAACTTGTATTATTTTTTGTCAAATATTGAGATATTATGTTAAAATATAAGAGCGTAGAAAGCGCTTTAAAAAATGATTCAGGGGTCATTTCATAACTCAAGGGGGAACTAATCATGCGTATCGGTATTCCAACAGAAATTAAAAACAATGAAAACCGCGTGGCAATGACGCCAGCGGGAGCAGTACATTTAGTACAAAATGGTCATGAAGTTTTTGTTCAAAAAGGAGCAGGTTTAGGATCTGGCTTTACGGATGAAGAATACGTACAAGCTGGTGCGAAACTTGTTGAAACTGCTGAAGAAGCATGGAATCAAGATATGGTTATGAAGGTAAAAGAGCCAGTAGCAAGTGAATACGGCTATTTCCGTGAAGGTTTAATTTTATTCACATACTTACACTTAGCTCCAGAACCAGAATTAACGAAAGCATTAATTGATAACAAAGTTGTATCAATTGCATACGAAACAGTACAATTAGACAATCGTTCATTACCATTACTTGCACCTATGAGTGAAGTAGCAGGTCGTATGTCTGCTCAAATCGGTGCACAATTCCTTGAGAAAAACAAAGGTGGTAAAGGTATTCTACTTGCAGGCGTTCCAGGGGTAAAACGCGGCAAAGTAACAATTATCGGCGGTGGTCAAGCTGGTACAAACGCAGCGAAGATTGCAGTAGGTTTAGGTGCAGATGTAACAATCATCGACTTAAGTGCAGAACGTCTTCGTCAACTAGATGACATTTTCGGTAACCAAGTAAAAACATTAATGTCTAATCCATACAACATTGCAGAAGCTGTAAAAGAATCTGACCTTGTCATTGGTGCAGTATTAATTCCAGGTGCAAAAGCGCCAAAACTTGTAACAGAAGAAATGATTCAATCAATGGAACCAGGTTCTGTCGTTGTAGATATCGCGATTGACCAAGGTGGTATTTTCGAAACAACTGACCGTATTACAACTCATGACAACCCAACTTACGAAAAACATGGCGTTGTTCATTATGCAGTTGCAAACATGCCAGGTGCGGTTCCACGTACATCAACTCTTGCATTAACAAACGTAACAGTACCATATGCAGTACAAATTGCGAACAAAGGCTATAAAGATGCTTGCCTAGGCAACACTGCATTATTAAAAGGTATTAACACATTAGATGGATATGTAACATTCGAAGCGGTTGCAGAAGCTCACGGTTTACAATACGCTGATGCAAAAGAGCTTCTTGAAAAAGCTCCTGCTTTATCATAATTAAAATATATGTAGCCTTCCTTTTTTTAGGAGGGCTTTTATTTAAAATAAAAACATCTTATAATATAGATAATAAGAAATTAGGATGAGAATGGGAGGCACGACATGGGGTATATTTATGATATTTTGTCATTTGTTTTGCTTATAGCAGGAATTATTACAATGATTTTAGGTAAAAAGAAGAATAATCCGAAACTAAGAGGTATTGGTATTGGAATTGTAACCGCAGTACTTATTATTGGATTGCCTGATTTTGCAAAAGGTTATATGAAAGGTGTACTTTCTGCTGGAGATAGTACATTTCCGATAAAATAAAAAAAAGATCTTTAATTTTTCTTATAGTTAGGAAAGATTAGGGATCTTTTTTGATTTCAGAATATGGGATTTTTTTCTTGTTAGTAAAATACCTCTTATGCTAATTTTAAGATAAGTATATAAAGGGTTGTAAAGGGGAGAGATTCTATGGAAAAAATAAATTTAATAGAGCTAACAAAAGACATTAAAGATCAACATAAAAACTTCGTCGTTTCAAATATAAATAGTCATTGCTTACGAATTGCTGTATTTACTGGTGAATATGATTGGCACTATCATTCTAATTCGGATGAATTATTTATTGTGCTAGAGGGAGAGTTACTTATTGATTTTGAAGATGGAGAAACAGCGGTATTAAAGCCAAATGATTCTATTTTAATTCCAGCATGTACGATTCATAGAACGAGAGCATTAAAGAGAACGGTAAATCTTTGTTTTGAACATATAGAGGCGGATACGATTAAAGTGGAGCAATTATGAAAAAATTATCTGTAGCTGAGTATAGAAAAATCCTTCCGATTTTAGAAAGCCATACAAAAACGACGACGTTTGCTTATGCGGTATGTGATCAAGTGATAGATGGTGATGTTTTTGTAAACGAGAAGTTAACAGCAGGACTAATTCGTACAGCGAATGGTATTTATTATGTATTTGGTCATACGGATGATCAAAATTACAACGAAGATTTATTTTCTTTTATAAAAAAGGCTATTGAAAAAACAGAGAAGAGATTTACATTGTTCTCTTCGAGTGACGAGTGGGAAATGATGATAGAAGAACGTTTTAGTCATGTACTTCGAAACATCCCGCGAATGAAGTTTCAAAGCGTAATCTTTGAAGAGAGAAAACGGGATTGTAACAAAAATACATATGAAGTGAAGCGTATTGATAGAAGATATATAGAACGAAGCAGTGAATTTACAGCCCTTTCCGAACGGGAAAGCCCATCGCCTTTAGGCATGGGATGAAAGTGAGGTTGGATACGGAGTACCACTAAAAATCGCTAAGTTTGTGGTACTTTAAGTATCCAAAATATTGGTATCTTTTGTGGTGTAGTTTAAAAGTAAAACTGATACAATGTGAATATGATAAATGATTATAGAAGAACCAAAACAACTGTGTCATTAATTAACTACCATTTTGTGTTTTGCCCGCGATACAGAAGAAAGATTTTTCTTAACACAAAAGTAGAAGAACGTTTCAAAGAGTTGGTTCAAGAAATATGCGGAGAAATGGATGTTGCTATTGTCGCAATGGAATGCGACAAAAACCACGTTCACTTGTTCTTAAATACACTACCAACACTTAGTCCTGCTGACACAATGGCGAAAATTAAAGGAGTGACATCGAAGCGTTTGAGAGGAGAGTTTCCTCATCTTCAACACTTGCCAAGTCTATGGACACGTTCCTATTTTGTTTCTACTGCTGGAAATGTATCGACTGAGACAATTAAACAGTATGTTGAAAATCAAAAGACGAGTGGGTGAAAATTGTGTCACAAACAATCACAGTCAAAGTTAAATTGCTTCCAACAAAAGAACAAATTCAGTTGTTGGAACAAAGTAGCTATGAGTATATCAAAGTCATTAATACACTTGTATCTGAAATGGCTGAAGCGAAGAAGAGCACTAAGAAAAGTACAAAAGATGTTGAAGCTAATCTTCCAAGCGCAGTGAAGAACCAAGCAATTAAAGACGCTAAAAGTGTGTTTTCTACAAAGGTGAAAAAAAGTAAATACAAAGTTATTCCGATTCTAAAGAGACCTGTTTGTGTATGGAACAATCAAAACTATTCGTTTGACTTCACGCACATTTCAGTTCCACTCATGGTAAATGGAAAATCAACTCGCTTAAAGGTTCGTGCTTTATTAACTGATAAATATAATCGCAATTTTAATTTGTTAACACACAAGTTAGGTACACTTCGTATCACGAAGAAATCTAATAAGTGGATTGCTCAAATATCTGTCACGATTCCTACAAATGAAAAAACAGGAACGAAGATTTTAGGGGTAGATTTAGGTCTTAAAGTCCCTGCGGTAGCCATCACAGACGATGATAAAGTTCGTTTCTTCGGCAATGGTAGACAAAACAAATATATGAAACGTAAGTTTCGTAGTGTTCGTAAGAAGTTAGGTGAAAATAAGAAATTAAATGCCATTCGACAACTTGATGATAAAGAACAAAGATGGATGCAAGACCAAGACCACAAAGTAAGTCGTGAAATCATTGACTTTGCAACCGATAATAACATTTCTGTTATTCGTTTAGAACAACTAACGAATATTAGACAGACGGCAAGAACAAGCCGTAAAAACGAGAAAAATCTACACACTTGGTCATTCTATCGTTTAGAACAATTCATTGAATACAAAGCGAATTTAGTTGGTATTAAGGTAGAATATGTGAACCCTGCTTATACAAGTCAAACATGTCCGAAATGTTCTGAAAAGAACAAAGCACCAGACAGAAAATACAAGTGCCGATGTGGATTTGAGAAACATCGTGATATTGTTGGGGCGATGAATATTCGCTACGCAACTGTGATTGATGGTAACAGTCAATCAGCCTAAGATGCTATACGCACTGTCTTAGGAGGGGCAATGAGATGCCCTCATCTTGAAGTCTGTTCAAAACAGAAATGGACTGCGAACGTTTAGTCATTCAAGAATCCCACCCGTCAATCCGTAAGGATTAGGGCTTGCGACTTTAGTCGTGGGAGTCTCAAAGAGGAGTACTACAAAGAATATTGGGGATCAAAAGAAACATTTTTAAACGATGGTTTTGGATTTTGTATAGAACTAGAGGGAATGATTGTAGCGGAATGTGTTTCAATATTTAGTGGAAACGGATTTGCTAAAATTGATATTGTGACGCATAAAGCATATCAAGGGAAAGGATTAGCCCAAGCTGTTGCAGCAAGGTTTATTGAACATTGCATGCAAAATGATATTACACCGTGCTGGGATTGTTATGTAGACAATACTTCTTCGCGAAAATTAGCTAGCAAATTAAGTTTTCATAATCCAATAGAATATAGATTATTTGTACGGAAGAAAACGGGGGAATAAAAATGAATGTGGAATTAACGAGATTTAAAGTGAAGCCTGATAAAAGTCATCGTGTAGATGAATGGATGCAGCTTCTGAATGACAATATGAGAGAAGTGCTTTTGACATTAAACGACGAAAAGATGTACGTTGAGACAATTTTCCGGGAAATAAGAGATGGAGAAGAGTACTTATATTGGTATTCTGTGCAAGGAGAAGGCGGGGCTCTTGTCGAAAATTCTCATCATGAAATTGATAAAAAGCATTTGGAATTTTGGTATGAATGTATTGATGAAGAAGTCTCCTCTGTTGATATGAAAACAGAAGTCGTTATGATTCAAGATATTGTGAAGGACGCGATGAAATAATAGATTGGTATTTTGTAACCGTAAAATGGTCATCTTTTTGGTTGAATATACATTATTGGAGATGCTGTAGGATGAGAATTAGTAATAAATATATCACTCTCGATGAAATAGAAGTAATAAGAGAACCTTTAAATAAATTGCATGAATATCATAATAATACATCAGAACATTTTTCTGGTGACTATCCAAGAATGTCATTTGAGGAACGTATTGAAAATTATAAACAAAATTCAAAGTACGGAGAGTATAGAATTGAATTATTAGTTGAGACGGAAACAGATAATATATTAGGATGTTGTATAGCATATAGCAAAAGTGTAAACGGAAAGATTGAAGTTTTATTCGTTGATGAAAAACACCGAGGAAACGGATTTGGTTTGAAATTAATGAATAGTGCAGTGGAATGGTTTAAAGCGAAGAAGATAGATGAAATTGAATTAACAGTAGTGTACGGAAATGAAGCTATATCGTTTTATGAAAAGCTGGGGTTTTATCCTCGTTCAATTATTATGGCAACTAAGTCATAGATAGTATGGAGAGAGATGAGTGAGAGTTTTTGTTTCAAAAAATGATTTATATGTTACTAAAGTATATGTGAAGGGCGCATCAAAATAGATGTGCTTTTTATTATGATAAAAATGTAGAAAAGCTGTATCTGGATATCTTTAAGTGAAAATAAAAGTGGGATATTAAGAATCTTTTAGGACAGACTATAAAGAAATAAAAAACAGAAAACCAAAAGACCTACCAATATAAGGTGTAGTTGTAACAGGTAAAACAGAGGATTTACAAAGTTTACAAGGAGCGCCATATATTAAAGCGGCTGTTAGAGGTGTAACAGTTGAGAAATATTAATTACAGTCTATTAATGTGAATAATCAGAAAATTTATGTTATACTATATGAAAAGGAGGTTTATATGAGGCAAATACATGGAGCAATTTATATTTACATAACAATGTTTTTCGTGGCGATATCTTATGGATTAGGGCACGTGTATTCGCATCCTATACTAACTTTTTTAAGCGGAGCATGTATGGCGTTTGCGCTTCTTGTCCACCTTTTCTCAGTTTGGATCGTGAAATTTCAATTAAATATTAGTGAAATAGAAGAAGGCACTTTCTAAGTGGCCTTCTTTTTTTAATAATATTTTGGAAGCTCTTGTAGCAATTTTTCAACTTCACATTCAGTTTCTTCACATATAGAAAGCTTGCGCAGTCTGAAAAATAAGCTGCGTAAGAAAGATTTTATATTTCCGTATAGAAACTCGTACGATTCAATATGTAATGTTTGTTTTTTGACGGGTAATTGAGCTACTAAGTCATGAAGGGCTAATAGGAGTACTTCTTCCTTTAGACCATTTTGTAGCATTGCCACAATCGGATAAACGAGACGCTCGTCTTCTTCATATTTGTAGTAAATAGAATGGACACAGACTTTGTTTAATAAAGTTTGTAATATTTCTTCGTAATATAAAGTTTCCAGTTTAGGACTACGAACAAGCGCTTCAAATGTATCGGAAGCATGAGCGATACTATGTGCCCAGCCGTGGTCTTGCACATATCCCCGGAAATCATGTTCGTTGTTCATATATAGAATTAGTTGATCTTTTACATTTGAAATATCAGTCTGTGATAAGAAATTATGATTTGTATCAGCATCAATAATGAGGGCAATTAATAATGTTATAAATGCTCGGGTAAATACCGCATCTTCATCAGCCGAATGAATCTTATACAATAAATATTTTTCACTGATGCTTTCTAATAGTAGTTTCTGTAATTGCGTGTGTGAAAGGTATTCCTTTTTGATGAGATGATAAAAAGTAGAGTAAATAAGTTTGTCTCTTAAATAGCTATCAGTAACACCGATATGTTCAAGCATATTGGAACTTAAAGAATCAATGTTAACTTTGTTATCCAGCATGTAATTATTATTACGAATTTCTTCTAACTGTTGTTGTAACATATAAACCTCCTGTTTTAGAAAATTCTGTATTTTAATAGTATAATAGAAGGAAGAAATAGACAATAAATAAGTGCATTTGAATGGAGGGGCATGATGAAGAGAGCATTATTCTTTTTCATTAGTATTTTCTTTTTAGGAAGCTGCTCGATTTGGTATTTTACTTTTTCTAGCGAGAGCAAAAGTTGGACGGGACAATATAAAGGCCATATTAAGGATGACAGTGAAGATGGAATGTTTACATTTCGGTATAAGGGCGGAGATGGAAATACAGAATTTAAAAATTTAGAGATTGCTATTAATGGAGCCTTTAGCACAATGACACAAACGTCAGAAAATCATAAAGGAGCAAAGATTGAAATGAAGTCTTCTTGTGTAAGTTGTGCGCCTCTATCTAAAGATGAACCGATAGAAGTTGTGATTAGATGGGATGATAAGTATGAGGAGAAGATGGTGTTAAATTTGAAACAGCCTAGAGTAAGGAGTTGAAAATGAATAGGTATACGAAAATTGTTATGTTTTTAAGTGTATTTCTAGTCATATTATCAGCGTGTACTACAAAACAAGCAGAGGTAAAAAAAGTACCTGAAGAAGGATATGTCATAGTAAGAAATGAAACGATATTTTTTGTCGGTGATAAAACGTTTCATACAAAAGTAGATTTGCAACATTATATGGAACAACAAATGAATAAAGAGCATCCATCAGATATAGTGTTGAGTTTTAAGGATAAAGACGCATATAATCAATTGAAAACAGGGGATAAAATAAAATTATGGTCTTCTCAAACGCTTGAGAGTTATCCAGCGAAAATGATAGTAGAGAAATTTGAAATAGTAGAGAAATTTGAAATAGTAGAGAAATAAAAAGGCAGCAATTAAGCTGCCTTTTTATTATTTTACAAATTGTAATTCTTTCGGGAATTTCGTTAAAATTTCTGATCCGTCTTTTGTGATATAAATATCATCTTCAATACGAACACCACCTACGTTTGGTACGTAAATACCTGGCTCGATTGTGAAGACTATACCTTCTTTTAATGGAGACTCGTTACCAGCTTTTACATCTGGATATTCATGTACGCTAATTCCAAGTCCGTGACCAAGGCGGTGCGGGAAGAAGTCGCCGTAACCTGCATCTGCGATAACAGAACGAGCAGCGTTGTCGATTGCACCAAGTGTAACACCTGGTTTACATGCTTCAACTGCTTGTAGTTGTCCAGCAAGTACAGTGTTGTAAATACGAGTTTGTTCTTCAGAAATCTCGCCGAATGCTACTGTACGTGTAATGTCAGAGCAATAACCGTCAATGATTACGCCTAAATCAAATAGTACGAAATCGCCGCGTTTCATTTTGTTTGCACCTGGAATACCGTGTGGAAGAGCAGAGTTTGCACCAGCTAATACCATCGTATCAAATGACATTTTATGTATGCCTTTTGTTTTTAATTCATGTTCAATAATTGCTAATACTTCTAGTTCGCTACGATCTTCTTTAATTGCATTTACACCAACTTCAACAGCATAGTCTGCCATTTTAGCTGCTTCGCGTAAAATAGAAAGTTCTTTTTCATCTTTAATTAAACGAAGTTCACGAACTTTTTCCTCAGCTGATGTGAAAGCTGCATTTGGGAATAGTTTTGTTAATTCTTCGTAGCGCTCTACGTTTAAATGTTCTTTTTCAATTGCAACTACATTTGCATTGATACCGCGGTCTTTAATTGCTTTTGCAATCATATCCCATGGTCTGTCAGTATCAGTAAATCCGATAATTTCATGTGCCCATCCAGCGTTACGCGCTTGACCTTCTTCCATTTTAGGACAAATTAAAATAGGCTCTTTTTCTTGGAATACAAACATACCAAGAAGTCTTTCGTGTGGTTCACAGTGGAAGTTTGTCATGTAGAAGACGTTTGGTGTAGAAGTTAAGAACGCAGCTTCTACATTTTTTTCTTTTAGCCATTGCATTAAATTTTCTAATCTAGCATTCATCGATTGGCACCCCCGAGATATTTAATTACAAATATAACTTTAACTCGGAAGAAAGCGTTATGACAAGTAAATAGATGTTAGAAAAGACAGGGAATTGAAAAATCATGTAGAATAAAAAGTGAGAATGTAATAAGGGGAGGAATGTAAGAATGAAAGTATCTTATCATGGACATTCAGTTGTGAAAATTGAGACGAATGGAAAAGTTATTTTAATTGATCCGTTTTTAACAGGAAATCCGAAAACAGATTTAAAGGCTGAAGATGTAAAAGTAGATGCGATTCTTTTATCGCATGGTCATGGTGATCATGTTGGAGATACAGTAGAACTTGCGAAGAAAAATAATGCGGTTGTTGTAGCACCATTTGAACTAGCGACATTTTTAAGTTGGCAAGGTGTAAATACACATCCGATGCATATTGGTGGTTCGCATGAATTTGATTTCGGAAAAGTGAAGTTTACACAAGCATTCCACGGTTCTAGTTATATTGATGAAGAAAATAAGACGATTACATATACTGGTATGCCAGCGGGTATTTTATTTACAGCAGAAGAGAAAACTTTGTACCATGCAGGGGATACTGCTCTATTCTCTGATATGAAATTAATTGGAGAACTAAATAACATTGATGTAGCATTTTTACCAATTGGTGATAATTTCACAATGGGACCAGAAGATGCTGTTTTAGCAGCAAAATGGGTTCAGGCTAAAACTGTTGTACCGATGCATTACAATACGTTTCCAGTAATTGAACAAGATCCATATCAATTTGTAGAAAAGCTACAAAATTGTACAGGGAAAGTATTAGAAGCTGGAGAAAGTATTACACTATAGAAAAGAAACCCTTCATTTGAAAAGACAAGTGAAGGGTTTTTTACGTGTGTAGGATAGCTTTTAAAGGTTGTATTTGTTTTGATGATTCTTCTCTTTTGGGAAGTGGCTGCTCAGATGTTTCATTCAATTCCATTGCAACTTTTTTCCCGTCTACGAAAGCTAAAAATACAGCACCTACAATTTCTAATAATTTTTTCATCATATATCCGCTCCTTTGTTTTATTTCTTGTCTTCATTGTATATGGAAGCGGCTGGACAAACTATCGAACGAGATGACAATACCATTACATTGTTGTAATGGAAGTAGTGGTGTAATGTAAGGCGTATTTTGTTATAAAAAAAATAGTACAGATATATAAAGAGAGAGTGTAACAGTTTTGAAAATATAGTATACTGAAAATACAACACATGAAGAATTTAGGGAAAAGAAAGTATGGTGAAACCATTTGGCTACCAAGCATAACCAAATTTTAGAACATATTAATAATCTGCCAGTAGGCCATAAAATTTCTGTAAGGCAAATTGCAAAAGATTTGAGTGTAAGTGAAGGGACAGCTTACCGTGCAATTAAAGATGCAGAAAATAAAGGGTATGTTAGTACGATTGAACGTGTCGGAACAATTCGAATTGAACAAAAGAAGAAAGAAAATATTGAAAAGCTGACATATGCAGAAGTCGTTAACATTGTTGATGGTCAAGTACTTGGAGGCAGAGAAGGACTACATAAAACGTTAAATAAATTCGTAATCGGGGCAATGAAATTAGAAGCGATGATGCGCTATACAGAAGCTGGAAACTTACTTATTGTCGGTAATCGTACGAACGCACATCAATTAGCGTTAGAAACTGGAGCTGCGGTGTTAATTACGGGCGGATTTGATACGGAAGATCATGTGAAGAAATTAGCAGATGAATTAAAACTGCCGATTATTTCAAGTAGTTACGATACATTTACAGTTGCAACGTTAATTAACCGTGCGATTTACGATCAGCTTATTAAGAAAGAAATTGTACTCGTTGAAGATATTTTAACGCCAATTGAAGAAACGTTATATTTAAAACCGAATGATACAGTGCAGCAATGGCATGCATATAACGAAGAGACGATGCATGGAAGGTATCCAATTGTTGATGAAAATAAAAAGGTATTAGGTATTGTGACTTCTAAGGATATGATTGGTGTTGCAAAAGAAACACCAATTGATAAGGTAATGACAAGGCATCCAATTACGGTAAATGGAAAAATGTCTGTCGCAGCTGCGGCACGTATGATGGTGTGGGAAGGTATTGAGTTACTTCCTGTTGTTGATGAAGGAAATAAGTTGCAAGGTATTATTAGCCGTCAAGATGTACTTCAGGCGTTGCAAATGATTCAGCGTCAACCGCAAGTAGGCGAAACAATCGATGATATTGTAACGAATCAATTTATGACGCCGAAAGAAGCGAAAAATGAGCATTTATATCAATTTTCAGTGACGCCGCAAATGACGAACTCAATCGGAACGCTATCTTACGGTGTATTCGCAACGATTGTGACAGAAGCAACGAATCGCGTTATTCGTGCGCAAAAGAAGAGTGATTTAATTGTTGAGAACTTAACAATTTATTTCGTAAAACCAGTTCAAATTGACAATGTTGTATCGGTTCATCCGAAAGTATTAGAAATTGGACGTAAATTTGGTAAGGTTGATGTAGAAGTGCATCATGAGGGTAATGTCGTTGGAAAAGCATTACTTATGGTGCAGTTAATTGATAAATAAAAAGATGGAGCAGACCGCTTTGGTTTGTTCCGTTTTTTGTTAAAGGGATAGAGATGAAAAATAAATAGCGTATCATTTCATATTTATAATAAAATACGAAAAAATTTAAAGGTGTGGAAATGCAATATCGATAAGGAGGAATTGAATGGGCGGGATAATCTTCTTTTTAGTGTTTGTATGTTTCATCATTATTCATGTGTTCACGCATAGAAGAATGGATGGTATGAAAAAGAGGTTGTATTTTGTAAGTTTGACTCTTGCTAGTATCGGTTCCTTTATTCCTATATCAGGAGAAAATGAGCTGGATTTTCTTTACTTTGGTATACCAGCTGAAACATTTGTTTATTATGGTGGATGGGAATTTTCGTTTCATCCATTAGGCTTTTTCTTTAACTTTATATTGTTTTATTGGATGTTGAAGTTATTGCTTAAGCTGCGTAAGACTTGATATTGAACCAATTAAAAAGAATCCAGGTAATTTCATTCGGCGATATATGCAGTATGTCGAAGAGGAATTATGCGGTGAGACAATTGTTTGATTAAAAAACATAATATTAATTTAATTAGATGTTAGGTTATGTTACAATTGGATTGTAAGAAAATGGATTACAGGAAGGTGGTATGCATTATGTCATCAACAGTACTCTTTTTTGGTAGTATCGCACTATTTTACTTTCTTATAATGATACCGATTCAATATTTATACTTACAAGGTTTACATGAAAAAAAGAAAAAAACAGGATTATCTCAGCGAGAGCTATATGAAAGAATGTCTTTTGGAGAAGAATAATTACATCTTCATGTGCAAGGCAACCCATTTAATATACCATCTGCGTTTGTCGCATATATGATTTTAAAAGTTAGAGGACGTAAAAAAGCATCACAGTGTTGATGCTTTTTTACGTTGTTTCATAGACTTCTGCTTCTTTAACTGCTAATGGTAAGAAATGTTTGTATTGGCGAAATCCATTAAATACACTTGCACTACCAAATAGAACGAATAAGACACCAACGATAATACGAGCGGTTGAAAGTTCTAAAAAGAATTGGTTTATTCCAAAGAATAAGACGAATGAACCGAGTGCCATTGCGGATTTTCCTGAGAGCCAACCTTTCTCCATTGGGCGGTTTGTACGAAAGTATTTTGTTTTGTAGAAGAGGTACAACATAAATGAGACGATAATACAGAAGACTAATACTGGCATAATGCACACTCCCATCGCTTTATGAAAATAATAGTGGAGAAAAAAGAAATATCTAAACTTTCTAATTTTTATTATAAAGCAATTGTTCGCATGTATGAAATACTTTCCGTTATAATGGAGGATAAAGTGAGACTTTCATTAGTGTGGGGATGTTTCCGCACGCTAATGATTAGCCCCCATCCATGGGGCTTTTACTGCACGTTGAAGTCAAGAAGTTGAATAAAAAGGAGATTATACATATGCATGAGCAAATTTTAGGAGCAATTAAAGAGTTTGATACAATTATTATTCATCGTCATGTGCGTCCGGATCCAGATGCATTAGGTTCACAGGGTGGTCTTAGTACCATTCTACAAGAATCGTTTCCAGAGAAAAATATTTATACGGTTGGGTACAATGAACCGTCATTAGCATACTTAAAAGTAATGGATGATATTGAAGATAGTGTATACGAAAATGCGCTTGTTATCGTTTGTGATACAGCAAACCAAGAACGTGTTGATGATCAACGCTATACAAAAGGGAAGATGTTAATCAAAATTGATCACCATCCAAATGAAGATCCATACGGAGATATTACGTGGGTAGATACGACAGCAAGTTCTACAAGTGAAATGATTTATGAGTTTTATAATTATGGAAAAGATAAAGGGTTACAAATAACAAAAGAAGCAGCTCGTCTTATTTTAGCGGGGATTGTTGGGGATACAGGTCGTTTCTTATTCCCGAATACAACAGCAAAAACACTTCGTTACGTAAGTGAGCTTGTTGATATGGATGTGAAATTCACGGATTTATACAATGAAATGTATAAGACGAAAGAAAAAATCGCTCGTTTAAACGGCTATATTTTACAAAACTTTACGATGGTAGAAGAAGGAGCAGCTTACATTAAATTAACGAAAGAAGTATTAGAAAAATTTGATGTACTTCCTTCTGAGGCATCCGGTGTTGTTGGAGCACTTGGTAACATTGATGGATTAAAGGCGTGGGTTCTATTTTTAGAGGAAGACGATGTGATTCGTGTTCGTCTTCGTTCAAAAGGACCAGTTATAAATAAATTAGCAATGCAATATAACGGCGGAGGACATCCGATGGCTTCTGGTGCAAAAGCATCTTCATGGGAAGAAGCGGATCGTCTATTTGCTGATTTACGTGAGATTTGTAAATAAGAAATTATATGTTAGAACGAAAAGAAGGAGTGGCGCTAAAGCCCTCCTTCTTTATTTTTCTTTCTCTATCGTAATGCTAATTTCAAGAACGGTATCAAAAGATATTGTATCGACTTTAAAACGGTATAGCCGATCGTAATGTTTGTACGTCTTGTTTTCGATTACCTTTTTGAGTAGGTCTTTATTTTTTGCGATACTTTGTATGTTTTTCGTTAAAAGATGCTGAAGGTCATTATGGATAGATGTAGTCATATTTTCGAGTGTAAGATTGTCTAAATCGTATTTTTCTCGATTTACAAGTTTTATTTTAATCTCTTGAATGGTTAAGAGCCGTTTATTTTCAGTATTCAATTTTTCTTGATCTTCGAGAAGGACGTGGAGCTTTGCTTCTTGTTTTTCTATAATTTCTCTTTGTTCTGCTATTTTACTAGCTTGTTCTTCTTGAAAAACACCGTATATGTACAAAAAAATAAACCAGCTCAACACGCCCCCAACAGCAGCGCCAGCTAAAACTAAATACCATCTTTTCGCTGTATTGGCACTTGGTACTCTCATACATGTTCCTGCGTTAGCCATTTAATAATAATAAGACCGGTTTGCATACCACCCGTTGCGAAAAAAATAAGGAGAATTTGTTTTACTATATCTTTCATATCTCCGCCAAAGAAACTTCTTTCAAAACTATAAAAAGTATCAAATGTTCCGCCAATCGCTGCAACGAGTGCCCAAATTCTTAAATTTTGGGCGAATTGATTAATGTAAGTTAGAGTTGGTTTTCCGATAAGAAATGCACCAAATCCACCAATTAATGAACCACCAAGTATAACCCCAAAGGCAATAAAATAACTAATAATAAGCAGAGAGAAAAAAGTGTGTTCTCTTACATCCATCGTCATTCCCCTTTCTTCTTCATATATATGGACAAAGTATAAGAAGTATGTTTTGATTTCCGCTTTCCTCTTCACCTATAATAAAAGTAGTCAAATAGGTAAAGAGAGGGTACAACAGTGAAGTTTGTGCATTTACAATGTCAAACCGTTTTTAGTTTATTAAAAAGTGCTTGTAAAATTGATGAGCTTGTAGTCAGGGCGAAAGAGCTCGGTTATTCATCGCTGGCTATTACGGATGAAAATGTTATGTATGGCGTTATTCCGTTTTATAAAGCATGTAAGAAACATGGTATACATCCTATTATCGGCTTAACAGCTTCTATTTTTAGTGAAGAAGAAGAAAAGTCTTATCCGCTTGTCTTACTTGCTGAAAATGAAATAGGTTATCAAAATTTATTAAAGATTTCTAGTAGCATTATGACGAAGTCAAAAGAAGGTATTCCTAAGAAATGGCTGGCGCATTATGCGAAAGGTCTAATTGCTATTTCACCAGGTAAAGATGGGGAAATTGAACAATTATTATTAGAAGACAAAGAGAGTCAGGCTGAAGAAGTAGCTCGTGCATATCAAAATATGTTCGGCAATTTTTATATGAGTTTACAGCATCATGCGATTCAAGATGAACTGCTTCTGCAAGAAAAATTACCTGTATTTATGAGTAGGATAAATATTCCAGTTGTAGCGACGAACGATGTACGCTACATCAATCAAAGTGACGCACTTGTTCATGAATGTTTATTATCTGTTGAAAGTGGAACGAAAATGACAGATCCCGATAGGCCAAGGCTGAAAACAGATCAATATTATTTAAAATCATCAGATGAAATGGAAGCCCTATTTTCTCACGTAGAAGAAGCGATTTATAACACAGTAGAAATTGCAGAACGTTGCAGAGTAGAAATACCGTTTCATGTAAATCAATTACCGAAATTCCCTGTTCCATCTAACGAGACGAATGATATGTATTTGCGCCGCGTTTGTGAAGAAGGATTACAGAAACGTTATGGTACGCCGAAAGAAGTACATATAAACCGTTTGAATCATGAATTAAACGTTATTTCTAGTATGGGGTTTAGTGATTATTTCCTCATCGTATGGGATTTTATGAAGTATGCGCATGAAAATCATATATTAACAGGACCAGGCCGTGGATCGGCGGCTGGCTCACTCGTTTCTTACGTATTAGAAATTACAGATATTGATCCAATTGAATACGATCTATTATTTGAAAGGTTTTTAAATCCCGAACGTGTCACACTTCCAGATATTGATATCGATTTTCCAGATATAAGACGTGATGAGATGATTCGATATGTGAAAGATAAATATGGTCAGCTTCGTGTTGCGCAAATTGTAACGTTTGGGACGCTTGCAGCGAAAGCGGCAATTAGAGATATTGCGCGTGTAATGGGGGTTCCACCGCGAGATATTGATATATTCTCAAAACTTATTCCATCAAAGCTTGGTATAACGTTAAAAGATGCATATGAGGAATCGCAATCACTCCGTGAATTTATACAAGGGAATCTTCTGCATGAGCGTGTGTTTGAAATTGCAAAACGTGTAGAAGGCTTACCACGTCATACGTCTATTCATGCAGCTGGCGTTATTATGAGCCAAGAGCCATTAACGGGAAGTGTTGCAATTCAAGAAGGACATAACGATGTGTATGTTACACAATATCCGGCCGATGCATTAGAAGAACTTGGGTTGCTCAAGATGGACTTTTTAGGATTACGTAATTTAACGTTACTTGAAAATATTATAAAGTTTATCGTGCAAAAAACAGGGAAAGAAATCGATATAAGAAATTTACCACTTCAAGATGAAAAGACATTCCAATTGTTAGGTAGAGGGGATACAACAGGTGTATTCCAGCTTGAATCAAGTGGTATGCGAAATGTACTTCGCGGGTTAAAGCCGAATGAATTTGAAGATATTGTTGCTGTTAACTCGTTATATAGACCAGGACCGATGGAACAAATTCCAACCTTTATTGAATCAAAACATGGAAAAAGAAAAATTGAATATTTACATCCGGACTTAAAGCCGATTTTAGAAAGAACATACGGTGTAATTGTATACCAAGAACAAATTATGCAAATTGCGTCGAAGTTGGCGGGCTTCTCGCTCGGAGAAGCCGATTTATTACGCCGTGCAGTGAGTAAAAAAAATCGTGATATTTTAGATCAGGAACGTAAGCATTTTGTGCAAGGGTGTTTACAAAATGGTTATGACGAGACATCTGCAGAGAAAATTTACGATTTAATTGTAAGATTCGCAAATTACGGTTTTAACCGAAGTCACGCTGTAGCCTACAGTATGATTGGGTATCAGCTTGCCTATTTAAAAGCGAATTATACGCTGGAATTTATGACGGCACTATTATCGAGTGCAATTGGAAATGAAGATAAGATTGTGCAATATATACGGGAAACGAAGCGAAAAGGTTTTCATGTTTTGCCGCCGTCTCTTCAGAGAAGTGGTTACAACTTCCAAATAGAAGGGAATGCGATACGTTACAGTTTACTTTCGATCCGAAATATTGGAATGGCTACAGTGACGGCATTATTAGAAGAACGAGAGAAAAAAATGTTTGAAGATTTATTTGAATTTTGTCTCCGTATGCCGTCAAAGTTCGTAACGGAGCGTAATTTAGAAGCTTTCGTCTGGTCGGGATGTTTTGACGATTTTGGTGTTTCGAGAACGAATTTATGGAAAAGTCTTAAAGGAGCGTTAGAGTATGCAAATCTTGCACGTGATTTAGGAGATGCTGTTCCGAAATCAAAATACGTACAAGGAGAAGAGCTCTCCTTTATTGAACAGTTAAATAAAGAGAAGGAAGTACTAGGTTTTTATTTATCAAGCTATCCGACAGCTCAGTATGTAAAGTTAGCGAAAGAATTAGAAATTCCATCTCTCGCTCAGGCGATGCGACATAAGAAAAAAGTACAAAGAGCTATCGTGTATATAACAAGCGTGAGAGTGATTCGTACGAAAAAGTTGCAAAAGATGGCGTTTATTACATTTTGTGATCAAAATGATGAAATGGAAGCGGTTCTTTTCCCCGAAACGTATATACATTTCTCAGATAAGTTACAAGAAGGAGCAATTGTTTTAGTTGACGGCACGATTGAGCTTAGAAATCATAAGTTGCAATGGATTGTAAATGGACTATATCCGTTAGAAGAAATGGATGCGTATGAGGAAAAGAAAGATGCGTCTGTTTACGTGAAATTGCCGTCTCAGTATGAGAAAAAGCTTTTAAATCAGGTTACTAAAATATTGTTTGACTATTCGGGTTTTGCGAAAGTACTAATTTATTATGAAAAGGAACATAAAATGGTACAATTATCTCGAAGTTTATCGATTCACCCAAGTGAAGAATGTTTAGGAGCACTTCGTGAAATTGTCGGGGAAGAAAATGTGGTTGTGAAAATATAATGGACAATTTCCCTACACTTCGATTATTATAGTAGTAGTGTTCGTGGTCAGACCACTTGGAGAAATTGATATCAGCAAGAATAATTTGAGGAGAGTGGATAGTTTGTCAACACTTCGTGAAGAAGCACTTCACATGCATAAAGTGCATCAAGGAAAATTAGAAACTGTATCAAAAGTAAAAGTAGAAAATGCAAAAGATTTAAGTCTTGCATATTCTCCAGGGGTTGCAGAACCTTGTAAGGAAATTTATGACGATAAAAGTAAGGTATATGAATATACGATGAAGGGAAATATGGTAGCAGTTGTGACAGATGGAACGGCTGTACTTGGTCTTGGTAACATTGGACCTGAAGCATCTCTTCCAGTAATGGAAGGTAAAGCTGTATTATTCAAGAGCTTTGCTGGTGTAGATGCATTCCCAATTGCCTTAAATACAAACGATGTAGATAAAATTGTTGAAACTGTAAAATTAATGGAGCCAACTTTTGGCGGCGTTAACTTAGAAGATATCGCAGCACCAAACTGCTTCATTATTGAAGAACGTTTGAAAAAAGAAACAAATATTCCTATCTTCCATGATGATCAACACGGAACAGCTATCGTAACAGTAGCAGGTCTTGTGAACGCGCTAAAACTAGTTGGAAAGAAAATGTCTGACATTAAAGTTGTCGCAAATGGCGCAGGTGCAGCAGGTATTGCAATTATTAAACTTTTATATCGCTATGGCGTACGCGACATTATTATGTGTGACCGTAAAGGCGCGATCTATGAAGGTCGTCCTACAGGTATGAATCCGGTGAAGGATGAAGTTGCAAAATATACAAATAAGAATCGTATCGAAGGTTCTTTAGCTGATGTTGTACAAGGTGCGGACGTATTCATTGGTGTATCTGCAGAAGGTGCATTAACAGAAGAGATGGTTCGTACAATGAATGACGATGCAATTATTTTTGCAATGGCGAATCCAGTTCCAGAAATTATGCCAGAATTGGCAAAAGCAGCGGGCGCAGCTGTTGTTGGAACAGGTCGTTCTGACTTTGCAAACCAAGTAAATAATGTACTAGCGTTCCCTGGTATTTTCCGCGGTGCACTTGACGTACATGCGACACAAATTAACGAAGAAATGAAGATGGCAGCTGTACAAGCCATTGCTGAGCTTGTAGCAGAAGATGAGTTGAATGCAGACTATATCATTCCAGCACCGTTTGATGCGCGTGTAGCGCCTCAAGTAGCAGCTTACGTTGCGAAAGCTGCAATGGAGACAGGAGTAGCTCGCCGTCAAGTGGATCCAAATGAAGTTGCTGAGAAAACAAAACAATTAGCGCTGATTGGTAAAGAATAAGCGAGGAATTTCCATTGACATCATCAAATACAAAAGTATATCTCGAAATTGTAAAAAAAATCCGTTCCATTATGGAAGAGGATGGATTGGTAGCAGGGGATCGTTTACCGTCTGAGCGTGAGTTAAGTTCACGTTTAAACGTAGGACGCTCCTCTGTAAGAGAAGCGTTGCGTGCTTTAGAACTTGTAGGGTTAATTGAAACGAGACGTGGTGAAGGGACGTTTATTCGAAACTTTTACGATAACGGTCTTGTACAATTGATTGCTCCGTTCTTGCTGCAAGATGAGAAAACAATTCGTGATTTATTACAAACAAAACGATTGCTTGAGAAAGATATGATTCGAATTGTATGTAATTTACCGAAAGAAACGTTTTCTAAAGTGCTAAGTAAATTACATCAAGTGCTTGAAGGAAATGAAAACTCAATTCCAATGCTTCACCAAACGTTCTTTAAAACACTTATTGAACAAGTCGATAATTATTTACTATATCGCATTTGGATGATCGTAAATGATTATGTATCAACTCTTTCTTGTAAAGTTTCAGGAGATTCTATCGATATGTATAGAAAGCTTTATGCTACTTTGGAAGAAAAACAAGAAAATGATGCACTAAAAATTTACGATGAATTAGTAGAGAATATACAGTTTCACTCGTAATGTATAAAATTTGTCGAAATGACCATGACACGTTATGACAAACATTCTATCGCGTAGCGGTTAAAGTTAAACGTAAAGAGTGAGGTTATTAGACAGATTGAGAAGATAAGGCTAACATCAAACTTTGGTGTTAGCCCAATTTTCTTCTTACGCTAACCTTAGCTCTCAACGAAGGGGGTCAAATTGTGCTAAGAGATTTATTCGTGAAAAAGAAAAAGTACGCTGCAATACCTTCAGAACAAGTACGAAAAGATGTACCAGATGGCGTTATGACAAAATGTCCGAAATGTAAAAAAATCATGTATACGAAAGAAGTTCTAAAAAATTTAAAAGTATGTGTGAATTGTGGATATCATCATCCTATGAATGCGTGGGAACGTCTTGATAGTATATTGGACGAAGGGTCATTCCGTGAGTATGACAAAGAAATGGTTTCATTAAATCCACTCGAGTTTCCAGATTATGAAGAGAAACTAGAGAGCGATCGTAAGAAGACTGACTTGAACGAAGCGGTTGTAACTGGTGAAGGAACAATTGATGACATGCTTGTTGTTGTTGCAGTAATGGATTCTCGTTTTCGAATGGGGAGCATGGGCTCTGTTGTAGGAGAAAAAATTGCCCGTGCGGTTGAAAAGGCATACGACTTACAAGTTCCATTTATTATCTTTACTGCTTCGGGTGGTGCCCGTATGCAAGAAGGGATATTAAGTTTAATGCAAATGGCAAAAACAAGCGTAGCTTTGAAAAAGCATAGTAATGCAGGAGGATTATTTATTTCTGTTATGACTCACCCAACGACGGGCGGGGTGTCAGCAAGTTTCGCTTCACTTGGTGATTATAATCTTGCAGAGCCAGGGGCACTGATCGGATTTGCTGGTAGACGTGTAATTGAACAAACCGTGCGTGAGAAACTACCGGAAGATTTTCAAACGGCAGAATTCTTACTAGAACATGGTCAATTAGATGCGGTAGTACATCGTGATGATATGAGAGAATCGCTTCGCAAGATTTTAGAAGTTCATCAAGGAGGGGAAATGGCTGTATGGCAGAGCTAGAATTTGAGAAACCAGTTGTTGAGCTAAGAAATAAGATTCGTGAACTGAAAGACTATACGAAAAACAGCCAGATGGACTTCAGTGAGGAGATTCGTATTTTGGAAGACAAGCTAGAAAATTTAGAGGAAGATATATACGGCAATATGAAAGTATGGGACCGTGTTCAAATTGCTCGTCATGCAGAACGACCGACAACGCTCGATTATATTGAGCACTTATTTACTGATTTTTTTGAATGTCATGGAGATCGTCTATTTGGCGATGATGCAGCGATTGTCGGCGGCATTGCGAAATATAAAGGGATGCCTGTAACTGTAATTGGGCACCAACGCGGAAAAGATACGAAAGAAAATATTCGCCGTAATTTTGGGATGCCTCATCCAGAAGGATATCGAAAAGCATTACGTTTAATGAAGCAGGCGGAAAAGTTCAATCGTCCAATTATTTGTTTTATTGATACGAAAGGAGCTTATCCTGGTAAAGCTGCTGAAGAACGTGGTCAAAGTGAAGCGATCGCCCGCAATTTATTTGAAATGGCAGGCTTAACGGTACCTGTTATTTGTATCGTTATCGGCGAAGGTGGTAGCGGTGGTGCGTTAGGTCTTGGAGTAGGAGATTACATTCATATGCTAGAAAATTCCACTTATTCTGTTATTACGCCAGAGGGTGCAGCGGCAATTCTTTGGAAAGATGCAGGAAAAGCAAAGGAAGCTGCAGAGGCGATGCGAATTACAGCGGCAGATTTGAAAGAATTAGGTGTAATTGACGAAATTATTCCAGAGACAAAAGGTGGAGCACACCGTAACATTTTGAAACAGTCAGAAAATATAGACTTAATGCTTAGAAAAACTTTTGAACAATTAAACGGAATTTCGAAAGATGAATTAATCGAAAAACGTTATGAAAAATATATGAAAATTGGGCAAGTTTCGTTTTCAAACGCTTCCATTTGGATAAAATAAGAAAAGCGTGCGTTCCACTTCGCGAATGCACGTTTTTATTATGAAAAGACACATCTTCTCCATTGTATTTTTATATTTTTTCGTGTTATTTTATTATAAGGCAAATAATCTTTATGAGGTGAGTACAAATGAAACGTATTGGTGTATTAACAAGTGGTGGAGATTCACCTGGTATGAATGCTGCCATTCGTGCAGTTGTTCGTAAAGCGATTTTCCATGATATTGAAGTATATGGTATTTACCATGGATACGCTGGATTAATTTCTGGTCACATTGAAAAATTAGAACTAGGTTCTGTTGGCGATATTATCCACCGCGGTGGTACGAAATTATATACAGCAAGATGTCCTGAGTTTAAAGACCCAGAAGTACGACTAAAAGGTATCGAGCAATTAAAGAAACACGGTATCGAAGGACTTGTTGTTATTGGTGGAGATGGTTCTTACCAAGGTGCTAAAAAATTAACTGAACAAGGATTCCCTTGTGTTGGTGTACCAGGTACAATTGACAATGATATCCCTGGAACAGACTTCACAATTGGTTTTGATACAGCTTTAAACACTGTTATTGATGCAATTGATAAAATTCGTGACACAGCTACATCTCATGAACGTACATATGTTATCGAAGTAATGGGACGTCACGCTGGTGATATCGCATTATGGGCTGGTTTAGCTGATGGTGCAGAAACAATCTTAATTCCAGAAGAAGAGTATGACATGGAAGATGTTATCGCTCGTCTGAAGCGCGGTAGTGAACGTGGTAAAAAACACAGTATTATCGTTGTAGCTGAAGGTGTTGGAAGTGCAATTGACATCGGTAAGCACATTGAAGAAGCAACAAACTTTGATACTCGCGTAACTGTATTAGGTCACGTACAACGTGGTGGATCACCAAGTGCACAAGACCGTGTATTAGCAAGCCGTCTTGGCGCAAGAGCAGTTGAACTATTAATTGCTGGTAAAGGTGGACGTTGTGTAGGTATTCAAGATAACAAACTTGTTGATCATGACATTATCGAAGCGTTAGCTCAAAAGCATACAATCGATAAAGATATGTATCAATTATCTAAAGAATTATCCATCTAATCGGCGTAATGTCGGATATTTGGGAACGGTTTCATAATTTTCGGAGGTGCAATATGCGTAAAACTAAAATTGTATGTACTATAGGTCCTGCTAGTGAAAGTATTGAAAAATTAGAGCAATTAATCGAAGCAGGTATGAACGTTGCTCGTTTAAACTTCTCTCATGGTAGCCATGAAGAGCACGGCGCTCGTATTAAAAACATTCGTGAAGCTTCAAAGAAAACTGGTAAAACAGTTGGTATCTTACTTGATACAAAAGGTCCAGAAATCCGTACTCATGACTTCGTAGACGGACAAGCTGAGCTTGTAACAGGTGCAGAAGTAGTTCTTTCTACTGAGCAAGTATTAGGTACTGCAGAGAAGTTCTCTGTATCTTATGCTGGTCTTTATGACGATGTAGATCCAGGTTCTCGCATTCTAATCGATGACGGTCTTATCGAGCTAGAAGTAATCGAAAAAGCTGACGGAAACATCCGTACAAAAGTTCTTAACAGCGGAACTGTAAAAAATAAAAAAGGTGTTAACGTACCAAACGTAAGCATTAAGCTTCCTGGTATCACTGAAAAAGACGTAAAAGATATCATCTTCGGTATCGAGCAAAAAGTTGATTTCATCGCAGCTTCATTCGTACGTAAAGCAGCTGACGTATTAGAAATCCGTGAATTATTAGAAGAGCATAATGCTCAGTACATCCAAATCGTACCAAAAATTGAAAACCAAGAGGGTATCGACAACATCGATTCAATCTTAGAAGTTTCTGACGGTTTAATGGTAGCTCGTGGTGACATGGGTGTAGAAATTCCGCCAGAAGAAGTACCATTAGTACAAAAGCGTCTAATCAAAAAATGTAACGTGTTAGGTAAACCAGTTATTACTGCAACACAAATGTTAGATTCTATGCAACGTAACCCACGTCCAACTCGTGCGGAAGCAAGTGACGTAGCTAACGCAATCTTCGATGGAACAGATGCAATCATGCTTTCAGGTGAAACGGCTGCTGGACAATACCCAGTAGAAGCAGTAACAATGATGGCTAACATTGCAGTACGTGTTGAAAAATCATTACAATATGAAGATATGTTCAAAAAACGTATTAAAGAGTTCACTCCAACAATTACAGATGCAATTAGCCAATCTGTTGCGCATACAGCACTTGCTCTTGATGTAGCTGCAATCGTAGCTCCAACAGAAAGTGGATATACTGCGAAAATGATCTCTAAATACCGTCCAAAATCTCCAATCGTAGCTGTAACATCTGACGAGCAAGTAGGACGTCGTCTTGCACTTGTTTGGGGTGTACAAGCATTTATGGCTGAGAAGCGTGCAGCTTCTACTGACGAAATGTTAGATACAGCGATTCAAACAGGTATGGATGCAGGTCTAATCGGACTTGGAGACACTGTAGTAATCACTGCTGGTGTTCCAGTTGCTGAAACTGGTACAACAAACTTAATGAAAATCCACGTTGTTGGTGAAGAAGTTGCTAAAGGACAAGGAATCGGTCGTAAAGCTGCAAAAGGTAAAGTAGTTGTAGCGAAAACAGCTGCTGAAGCTGTAGCGAACGTAAACGAAGGTGATATCCTTGTTACAACAAGCACTGATAAAGATATGATTCCTGCAATCGAAAAAGCTGCTGCTCTAGTTGTAGAAGAAGGCGGCCTAACAAGCCATGCGGCTGTTGTAGGTGTATCAATCGGCATTCCTGTTATCGTTGGTGTAAACGGCGTAACAGCAACTTTAAAAAATGGCCAAGAAGTAACAGTTGATGCAGCACGCGGAATTGTTTATAATGGACATGCGGAAGTGCTATAAGTAATACGGAGAGAAGGATCGGAGTCCTTCTCTTTTTTTTACACAAAAAAAGAGATAGAACTAGCTTGAGGTTCCTGAAATTGCTTCTAAAAGCTGTCTAGTATGAATTTTGATGGGAAATATGCATTTGGATTTCATAGGGTGTATATGAGCGTTTTGAGGGCGTTAAAAGCGATGGTATATGAGAGAGGTGTAGAATTGTGAAATGGTTACTATTCTTGTTAATATTAATACCGGCGATTGAGATTACAGTCTTAATTGGATCGAGTCATGTAATAGGTTTATGGTCTACGTTCGCTATGATCGTATTTACAGGCGTTGTAGGTGTATATTTGGCGAAAAGACAAGGGTTTAAAGTGCTTGGAGAGATTCAATCTAAGTTGAATAGAGGAGAAATGCCGGGATCGGCAGTACTGGATGGTATTTTTATCTTTGTAGGAGGTATTCTTTTAGTACTTCCTGGATATGTAACGGATATAATAGGTTTTATCTTTGTTATCCCGATGACGAGGGCTTTATTAAAGCCGTTTATTATGAAGTGGATGGAATGGAAGTTTAGAAAGAACTCAACTATTATTGTGCAGAAATAGTGCTTAGATTATAGCGATCTAAGCACTATTTTTTTTGCCTGTAATAGGATGAGAGGATGGTTAAAGCTTAGTTAATTCAAGATGTGCTTTATGCTGCCTTAACATGTGGTGAATGTAAAGGTTAATAATCAATAGGGGGCAAAATCTATACGGGTTAAAGTTTTGCTTTGTTATATTTGCTGTGTATTTTTCAATTGGATATGTAGTTTGAGGAGTTAGTAGTTCTGAATAAGTGTGTTTTAGGGGGGACTTGTTTTTGTGTATAAAAGAATGAATTGGCACAAAAAAATGAAATGAAAGCAGTAAAAAGCTTAATTTAAGTCTAATTTTATACCATTTTGTATATTTATTCATTTACATAAAAAGTAATAAATGTAAGTAATAAAAATAAAATAAATAGAATAAATATGTATAATCACCAAGAAATATGCGTTTTTTATGCAAAAAAACAAGAGAATTATCTTTTTGGAGTGCAATTCTCTTGTGTTATGTAATGAGTATGAAAAATAAGTACAAGGAATAATCAGTGGGAAATTCCCACTGATTACATGTAAGTTTTTCGTTGTGCATGAATTAGAAACTATTATTTTGAAGGTGAGCCTTTAATATATTTCCACAAATCATGGAATACACGAGCTTTGTGCAATGTATTAAGTAGTACTAAGGTGACTGGACCGATGATTAATCCTAAGAAGCCAAAGAGCTTAAAGCCGACAAATAGAGCAATAAGTGTTGCTAATGGATCAAGGCCGATATTAGATGAAAGTACCTTTGGCTCCATAATTTGTCTTTGGACAATCACGACGATGTATAAAATGAGAAGACCGATGGCGAAAGCAGTGTCGCCAGTGAAAAATACGTATATAACCCAAGGGACGAAGACAGCTCCTGTTCCTAAATATGGGAGTAAATCTACAACCCCTGTAATAATCGCGATAGTAATGGCGTATGGTACGCGTAATATTAAAAGTCCGATTAGTACAATAACAGTTGTCATAGATACGAGTGTAAGTTGCGCTTTAACAAAACCGAATAAAGCTTTTCTTAAATCCACAAAAATAGTTTTTCCATAGCCATGAACACGGTTAGGCAAAAACTTTCTTACTTTCTGAGCAAGACGATGCCAATCGTAACTAATGAAGAAAGTGGCTAATAAAACGAAAACAAGTACAGTTAAAGTAGTTGGTAGTGCACTAATGAAATTTGTTAACCCGCTTATAATAGCGGTTAAAAGTTCTTTCATTTGCGTCGTTGCTTCGGTTCCTAAGTTTTGAATGTTTTGTGTAATCGTATAGCGCTGTGGTTCCCCAAGATGATTAAATTTAGAAATTAAATCATCATAGAGAGGCATAATATGATTAAGTGCAAACTGCTGAGCGAATGTAACGATATCCGGAAATTTTACTGTAACAAGTTGTAGTAAGTATGTTGTGGCAGATATTGCTTCTGTTACAAGATATGTAACGAGTCCAACGATAGCTCCAAATACGAGAATTAAGCTAACGAGTACTGCGAGTGCGCGAGGAAATTGTAGTTTTTGATTCAGGAAATTGACGACAGGATTAATCAAATAAGCAAATGCGAAAGCGATAATAAAAGGATAGATAAGCCCTGACATATATAGTAATGCATAGAACCCGGCTACCGTCGCTACAATGACAAATACGAGTCGCAATATCATATATAGTAAGTTTCGATTCAAAGATGTATACCTCCCATTCCAATTTGGATTATCCTAATTCGTTCAACTTATAACGAGTGTGCCCCACTGATTAAAGTTTCACTTTACCCCGCTATTTGCGGGCAAGTAAATCTCCTACCCGAAGTGCAGCTGTATCAAAGGAGTTACATGGAGATAAACTGCCCGTAAATGCCCGATTGGTGAAGGCTAATAATCAGTGGAAAATGCCCCACTGATTAAAGTTTCACTTTATGTTATAGTGGAATGATGGAATTTTCCTGCTTTTTCAGTACGTGAGTGACTGTGAAAGCTTGGTGTTGATGCTTCTACTATATGGTAAAAACTTCATTTTCTCTTCTTTTTATTTTACCTGTTTCTAATTAGAAAAGAAAGGAGAGACGCCCGTTTTTTAAAATGTATACATGCTTACATTTGGATGGTGAAAGTCTCAGTTTGTCATTTTAAAATAAGTAAAAAAATGAAGTGATTCATGTTGAATAGGCATCGATATAGCATGTATAACGATAGGTTTAAAGGTATTTTTGTTTGGAAATGAGTTCATTATTTTCAGAAAGGAAGTGCAAACATGATTAGTCAGTCAACGTTATTTTTATTCATACTACTTATTATAGGACTTATTGCGAAAAACCAATCGCTTACTGTAGCTATTGGTGTGTTATTTCTATTGAAATTTACGTTTCTAGGAGACAAAGTCTTTCCTTATCTACAAACGAAAGGGATTAACCTCGGTGTTACGGTTATTACAATAGCAGTACTCGTACCGATTGCGACGGGGGAAATAGGGTTTAAGCAACTTGGAGAAGCAGCGAAATCGTATTATGCATGGATTGCTTTAGCTTCAGGGGTAGCAGTTGCTTTGTTAGCAAAAGGCGGCGTGCAATTATTAACGACAGATCCTCATATTACAACTGCGCTCGTTTTCGGGACAATTATAGCAGTTGCTTTATTTAATGGGGTCGCTGTAGGTCCATTAATTGGGGCTGGAATTGCCTATGCAGTAATGAGTATTATACAGATGTTTAAATAAGGAATTTTATAGTAATATAAAATTTTTGAATTCTTTCTGTTCACAAAAGTCAGATAATTGTTTATAATAGGATTAGAAACTTTGAAAAGTTACATAACAGCAGAGACTTTACACCAGATAAAATAAAAACAACATAAAACAATTTTATAATGATATTGTTTTATGTTGTTTTTATCATAAAACTCTTCGGAATTAATTTTCCTCACTAACTTGTTGTTTTGAGCGTGAGGATTCGGGGAGACATTCACGCTCATGCTTTCCATGTAGACAATGGACAATAAGAGGGGAACATCGCAACAAATTTGCATGATCGTGCATTTTGCTTGCCTAAAGAGTGAACGGGCGTTCATAATTCAAAAGGGGAGCAAATAGATATAAGGAGCAAGGTTGGGAGAATTTTCAGGAAAAGGAGAGAATGTCATGACTGTTATTCGAGGTTTAGAAGGGGTAGTAGCAACAACATCATCTGTGAGCTCTATTATTGATGATACATTAACTTATGTTGGGTATAATATTGATGATTTAGCTGAGAATGCTACATTTGAAGAAGTAGTGTACTTATTATGGCATCGCAAGCTTCCTAACGAGCAAGAACTAGCGGAATTTAATGAGATTGTATCGGAATACTATAAAGTTCCAGGTGAGATTTTAGCATATTTGAAACAAGTAGATTTAAAAATCGCACATCCGATGTCTGTTTTACGAACTGCAATTTCCATGCTATCATTATACGATGAGAGCGCTGAAATTATGGATGAAAAGTCCAATTATTTGAAAGCGGTTAAATTACAGGCTCAAGTGGGTACTTTAGTTGCTGCTTATGCAAGAATCCGTAAAGGTTTAGATGTTGTTGAGCCTAGAAATGATTTATCATTAGCTGCAAACTTCTTGTACATGTTAAATGATCGCGAGCCAAATGAAGTTGAAATTGAAGCTTTTGATAAGGCGCTTGTACTTCACGCAGATCATGAGTTAAACGCTTCTACATTTACTGCACGCGTTTGTGTAGCTACACTTTCAGATGTATATTCTGGTATTACAGCAGCAATCGGTGCGTTAAAAGGTCCTCTTCACGGCGGGGCAAATGAAAATGTAATGAAGATGTTAACTGAAATTGGCGAAGAAGAAAATGTAGAATCATATATTCATAATGCTCTTCAAAATAAAGTGAAAATCATGGGCTTTGGCCACCGTGTATATGAGCAGGGTGATCCGCGTGCAAAACATTTACGCGAAATGTCTAAGAGATTATGCGTGCTTTTAGGAGAAGAGAAATGGTATAATATGTCTATCAAAATTGAAGACATTGTAACAAAAGAAAAAGGTCTTCCACCAAATGTTGATTTCTATTCAGCTTCTGTATACCATTGTTTAGGAATTGACCATGACTTATTTACACCTATTTTTGCAATTAGCCGTATGTCAGGCTGGTTAGCTCATATTCTAGAACAATATGAAAATAACCGTTTAATCCGTCCGCGTGCTGATTATAATGGACCAACACATCAAGTGTATGTTCCAATTGCACAACGATAAGCGAATAACACTATTTTGATAGTGAAAATACGCTTTCAAAAGTCTGATTTTTTCGGAAAGATGTAATGATTAGAATATTTTAATTTGACTAACGGTTTGAACTGAGGGGTTATTCCCTCAGTTTCATACATATGAAATTTCAAACATGGGGGTTATCACATTGACGACAGGTGAAAAAATTACTGTAACTAATGGTGTTATGAATGTACCAAACAATCCGATTATTCCATTTATCGAAGGAGATGGAATTGGTCCTGATATTTGGGCAGCTGCATCTCGCGTACTAGAAGCAGCAGTTGAAAAAGCTTATGATGGTGAGAAGAAAATCGTTTGGAAAGAAGTGCTTGCAGGGGAAAAAGCATTCAACCAAACAGGCGAGTGGTTACCAGAAGAAACTTTAAATTTAATTCGTGAATATTTAATCGCGATTAAAGGTCCACTTACAACTCCAGTTGGCGGTGGTATCCGTTCTCTAAACGTAGCACTTCGTCAAGAATTAGATTTATATGTATGTCTACGTCCAGTTCGTTATTTTGAAGGTGTTCCTTCACCTGTAAAACGTCCGGAAGATACTGATATGGTTATTTTCCGTGAAAATACAGAAGACATTTATGCTGGAATTGAATATGCACAAGGATCTCCAGAAGCAGAAAAAGTTCTTGCTTTCTTAAAAGAAGCAATGGGTGTTAATAAAATCCGCTTCCCAGAAACATCTGGTATTGGTATTAAACCAATCTCAGAAGAAGGGACAAAGCGTCTTGTTCGTGCTGCAATTCAATATGCAATTAACGAAAAACGCTCTTCTGTTACATTAGTTCATAAAGGAAACATTATGAAATTTACAGAAGGTGCTTTCAAAAACTGGGGTTACGAAGTAGCGGAACAAGAATTCGGCGACAAAGTATTTACTTGGGCTGAATATGATCGTATCGTTGAGAAAGATGGTAAAGATGCAGCGAATAAAGCGATGGCAGACGCTGAAGTGGCTGGAAAAATCATCGTAAAAGATTCTATTGCAGACATCTTCTTACAACAAATTTTAACTCGTCCACGTGAGTTCGATGTTGTTGCAACAATGAACTTAAACGGAGACTACATCTCTGATGCACTTGCTGCACAAGTAGGTGGAATTGGTATTGCACCTGGTGCAAACATTAACTATGTAACTGGACATGCTATCTTTGAAGCTACGCACGGTACAGCTCCAAAATATGCAGGTTTAGATAAAGTAAACCCATCTTCAGTTCTTCTTTCTGGTGTATTATTATTAGAGCACTTAGGATGGAACGAAGCTGCGAAATTAGTAACTGCTTCAGTTGAGAAAACAATTGCTTCAAAAGTAGTAACTTATGATTTCGCACGCTTAATGGAAGGTGCAACAGAAGTGAAATGTTCTGAGTTCGCTAATGAACTTATTAAAAACATGGATGTAGCGATAATCAAAAACGCATAATTAAAGCGGGGGGTAAATTATGACAATCAAACGCAAGAAAGTTTCAGTCATCGGTGCAGGATTTACAGGAGCAACAACAGCATTCTTATTAGCACAAAAAGAACTTGCAGATGTTGTATTAGTGGACATTCCACAGCTGGAAAATCCAACAAAAGGGAAAGCGTTAGATATGTTAGAAGCGAGCCCAGTACAAGGTTTTGATGCTAACATTATTGGAACATCTGATTACGCAGATACTGCTGATTCTGACGTTGTTGTGATTACAGCAGGCATTGCGCGTAAGCCTGGTATGAGCCGTGATGATTTAGTAGCAACAAACTCCAAAATTATGAAAAGTATTACGCGCGACATTGCAAAACATTCACCAAATGCGATTGTTGTTGTATTAACAAATCCAGTTGATGCAATGACATATTCTGTATTTAAAGAAGCAGGATTCCCGAAAGAGCGTGTTATCGGTCAATCGGGCGTATTAGATACAGCTCGTTTCCGTACATTCATCGCACAAGAATTAAATCTTTCTGTGAAAGACATTACAGGATTTGTTCTTGGTGGACACGGTGACGATATGGTACCTCTTGTACGTTATTCATATGCAGGTGGCATTCCGTTAGAAACGTTAATTCCGAAAGAGCGTTTAGAAGCAATTGTAGAACGTACCCGTAAAGGTGGCGGCGAGATTGTAGGCTTGTTAGGAAACGGTAGTGCATATTACGCACCAGCTGCTTCTTTAGTTGAAATGACAGAAGCAATCTTAAAAGATCAACGCCGTGTATTACCGGCTATTGCGTACCTTGAAGGTGAATACGGTTATAGTGACCTTTACTTAGGGGTACCAGTAATTCTAGGTGGTAACGGAATTGAAAAAATTATTGAATTAGAACTTCTTGCAGATGAAAAAGAAGCGTTAGATCGCTCTGTAGAATCTGTACGTAATGTTATGAAGGTTCTTGTTTAATCATTAAATATAAGTAGAAAAAGATTCGGGGCCCCGAATCTTTTTCTACTATTTATACAAATGTTTTTTTGAAATAACATGAAAACGCTATCATTTGTAATATCCTATAATGAAACTGTAGATTTATACTATACATTGCCCTCATCATAGTAAATATCGGATCAAGTATCGCTTTTAGTAGGATAATAAGGTGAAAAAATCGGAGGGGGTTGTAACATGTTAAAGAAAAAAGTTCAAATTGGTCGTAAAATGGATGAAATTACAGTAGGAGAGAAATTATCTATCACTGAAAAAATTGAGGATAAAGATTTGTTATTGTACTTAGGGTTAACGAATGATGCCAATCCATTATATATTCAGCATGATTACGCATCCCAAACTCCGTATGAAAAGCCGATTGTACCAAGCATTATGCTAACTGGAATGATTACAACGGCAGTTACGAAATATTTACCAGGTCCAGGTAGTCATATTACTAGGAAGGACCTTACGTTCGTGAAGCATGTTCACCATTATGAAACGTTACAAATCCACTTTGAAGTTGTGGCTGTTTCTGAGGAGGAACATACAATTGATATGCTTGTATCTGCTCATGATGAAAAAGGAGATACTGTTGTGAAAGGCTCATTAACAGTAACGCCACCTTATAAATCAGTCTCTATTATGGAAAAAGCATTAGATAATTTTTAAAACATGAAAATGTGAATAGCGCTAGCATACCTTTCATAAGGGGGCTAGCGCTATTTTTAGTTGAAGAATCCCTCTTTGAACCCTTCGGCGAAATCTGAACAACCCGTTTTAATTGTATCCCAGCTCGGAGCGTTGAAAGTAAGAATACATGTTACTACTAAAGTTAGAATAGGTAGTAATAGTCGCATAATAGAACCTCCATATTATTTATATCTATATATTTAAAATTAGAATATATAAATTATTAATGTAAGTCAATGAAAGGAGTGATTTTTAAAGTGAGATGGAAAAGAGAAGACGTTATTTTTGAAACGATAAGAGAAGCTGAAGTATGGGCGGACGGGGTTGCGAATGAAATGTATGGAAGAGTGTTTGATGGATATGAAACGCTGGATTATAAAATAGCGTATGCTCTTTCGTTTTTTCTAGCGCAAAATCAAGAATTCAATATTCATACAGAAGTACAATTTAATGAAAATATAGATGTATATAAAGTATGGATAACAACATGTTAATTGGAGTGAATGAGTAATAACAATAGAACAATCCGAATCCGTGAATAGACAATTATATTGAGAGGGACCTTGTTTTCTAGTATGATGAGAATAACGGGGAAAATACTAGGATGAAGAAGGTTTCAAGTCTATAACTTGGAGGAAAAGAATGAACAATCGTATTTTAGTAGTTGATGATGAGGAGTTTATCTTAACTTTAATCGAATTTAATTTACAACAAGCTGGTTTTGAAGTGATAACAGCGATGGATGGTGAGATGGCGCTGCAAAAAGCGACAACAGAACGTCCAGATTTAATTATATTAGATTTAATGCTTCCAAAAATGGATGGTATGGAAGTATGTAAAGAATTACGATTGCAGCGCGTTATGACGCCAATTTTAATGTTAACAGCAAAAGATGATGAGTTTGATAAGGTGTTAGGTCTTGAACTTGGGGCGGATGATTATATGACGAAGCCATTTAGCCCAAGGGAAGTTGTTGCACGTGTGAAGGCAATTTTACGCCGTACGAAATTACAACAAGAAGAGCAAGTTACAGAAACGTCAGATGAAGAGAGCATCACAATTGCTGAACTCAAAATTTTACCAGAGTTTTATGAGGCTTATTTCCAAGGAAGAAAGCTTGAATTAACACCAAAAGAATTTGAATTACTTGTTTATCTTGCGAAAAATAAGAGCCGTGTGTTGACGCGTGATCAATTATTAAGTGCTGTATGGAATTATGATTTTGCTGGTGATACACGAATTGTTGACGTTCATATTAGCCATTTGCGCGATAAAATTGAACAAAATACGAAAAAACCGACGTACATTAAAACGATACGTGGTTTAGGATATAAATTAGAGGAGCCAAAAGGGGATGAATAAATTTCGTTCCAGGCTTCTTTTTACATTTGTTTCTCTTATTGTGTTTATTTTAGTGGGACTCGGTTTATTGCTAGAAACCGTGTTTGAAAACTACTATATAGATCATGCAAAAGAGAGAATGGTAAAAGAGACAGAGTATGTTGCGGTATTAGCAGAAGAACAAGGTTTTGATGATGTTTTAAAAAATCCATATATATTTAAAAAGTTAGAAGAAAAAATACAGGCTTCTATTGCCTTTGTAGATGAGAAAAAGAAAGTTCAATATAGCGGGGGAGAACAGTCTGCGTTTAGCCAAGGGATAATGAAAGAACTTTCCTCTGAAACAAAGAAACAAAGAAATAAAGTCATTACGAAAGAAGCAGATCAAAATAACGAATTTTACCATGCGGTGTTCGTGCAAGATGTAACAGGGAAACAAGGGTACATTTTGGTGAAAAGCATAATTGAGCCTTTGAAAGACGTTCATCAAAAAACGTGGGGATTATTAATTATTGGATTCGTTATTGCATGTCTCGTCGTCGTATTTTTAGGTATGAAAATTACAGGGCAATATATTAGGCCAATTGAATCCGTTACGAAAGTTGCCATCGAATTAGCGAAAGGTAATTATAAAGCGCGCGCTTATGAAAGTCATTCGGATGAAACGGGAATGTTAAGTAAAGCGATTAATATTTTAGCTCGTAATTTACAAGAGATGACGCTTGAACAAGAAATGCAACAAGATCGTCTGCATACGTTAATTGAAAATATGGGAAGTGGAATGATTTTAATTGATAGCCGCGGTTATATCAACCTTGTAAACCGTTCGTATAAGGAAACTTTCCACGTCACAGATGAAGAATATTTAGATCGCTTATATTATGAATCGTTTCATCATACGGAAATTATAGAGCTTGTGGAAGAAATCTTTATGACAGAAGTGAAAGTGCGCAAACAAATGTTATTGCCACTTGGAATTGAGCGAAAGCATTTCGAAGTATATGGAGCACCGATTATCGGGACGAACCATGAATGGAAGGGGATTGTCCTTGTATTCCATGACATTACTGAGCTGAAAAAGTTAGAACAAATGAGAAAAGACTTTTTAGCGAATGTTTCTCATGAATTAAAAACGCCGATTACTTCTATTAAAGGTTTTTCAGAAACGCTCTTAGACGGTGCTATGGATAATAAAAAATTCTGCGAACATTTCTTACACATTATTTTAAAAGAAAGTGAACGTATGCAAGGGTTAATTGAAGATTTATTAGATTTATCAAAGATTGAGCAACAAGGGTTTAAATTGAGTATGGGAACCGTTGATATGAAGGGGCTTCTTGAAGATATTCATATGGTGCTTGATAATAAAGCGGGAGAAAAAGAAATCTCTTTACAAGTAAATACGCTAAAACGTGTCTCTGTCATTGGAGATCCAAGTCGCTTGCAGCAAATCTTTATTAATTTAATGAATAACGCAATTGTATATACGCCGGCTGGAGGCGTTGTTTCTGTAGAATTAGCGGAAGATAAATATAATGCTTATATAAAAGTATCGGATACTGGAATTGGTATTAGTAAAGATGAAATTCCGCGTATTTTTGAACGCTTTTACCGAGTGGATAAAGCGAGAAGTAGAAATACTGGTGGTACAGGCCTTGGGTTATCGATTGTAAAGCATTTAGTTGAGGCGCATCACGGTACGATTACAGTGGATAGTGAAGTTGGGGAAGGGACAACGTTTACAGTTGTTTTACCAAAATCAGCAACTGAAAAATAGGATGAAGGATGTTTACAATATATTAACAATGGCTTAATTAAATATTAATAAAGCTCTGTTAATATAATACATGAAAACCCCTTCATCCAAGGAGTAATTTTGGACGAGAATAGTTAAGCTGTTCTCGTCACTTCCCTTTATGCCAATATAAGTCTGTTTTATATATGAAAGAAAATAACCGTTATTTTTCTTCTCTCTATTAGTCATGTTAATATAGAGAGAGGAAAGAAACGGTTTTTTTCTGTGAAAAAAATCATTTCAAATTTGTATGGGGAGGTTTCTGATTTGGAAAAAAAGGTCGTATTAGTAGATGGTAATAATATCGCGTATCGTGCTTTCTTTGCACTACCGCTTTTAAATAACGACAAAGGTATACATACGAACGCAATTTACGGTTTTACAATGATGTTAATGAGAATATTAGAGGAAGAAAAACCGACGCATATGTTAGTAGCATTTGATGCGGGGAAAACGACATTCCGTCATAAAACATATAGTGAGTACAAAGGAGGACGTCAAAAGACTCCGCCTGAGTTATCAGAGCAATTCCCGTTTATTCGTGAGATGCTTGATGCATTCAATGTACCACGTTATGAATTAGAAAATTATGAAGCGGATGACATTATGGGAACGCTAGCGAAAGAAGCGAGTGAACAAGGCGCAAGTGTAAAAGTTATTTCAGGAGATAAAGACTTACTTCAACTTGTTTCTGATAACACGCTAGTATGTATTCCTCGAAAAGGGATTACGGAAGTAGACGAATATACGAAAGAAGCTTTATTTGAGAAATACAGCTTATCACCAAAGCAAATTATCGATATGAAAGGTTTAATGGGAGACCAATCAGATAATATTCCAGGTGTACCAGGAGTTGGTGAAAAAACTGCGATTAAATTGTTAACACAGTTTGGAACGGTTGAAGAAGTGTATGAAAATATAGATCAAGTAAGCGGGAAGAAATTAAAAGAAAAGCTGGAAGCAAATAAAGACCAAGCTCTTATGAGTAAAGATCTTGCAACCATTATTACAGACGCACCGATTACTGTGAATGTGGATGATATGGAGTATAAAGGATATGAAGCAAGTGATGTCATTCCAATGTTCGAGAATTTAGGATTTACATCTCTTTTAAACAAATTAGGTGTTACGCCAGAAGAAACGGCTCCAGCTGAATTAGATGATATTACATTTGATATTGTAGAAGAAGTTACAGAAGAAATGCTTCAGCAAGATAGTGCGCTTATCGTTGAAGTACAAGAAGATAACTATCATAAAGCAGACATTCAAGGTTTCGGTATTCAAAATGAAAATGGATGTTACTTTATTCAGACAGATATTGCACTTAAATCAGATGCTTTTAAAGAGTGGCTTGCAGATGGAGAAATGAGAAAGTATACATTTGATGCGAAGCGTGCGATCGTTGCGCTGAAATGGAACGGTATAGATATGCAAGGGATTGACTTTGATCTATTAATCGCTGCTTACTTACTTGACCCGGCTGATACAGATAAAGATTTCCGTACTGTAGCGAAAATGAAAGAAACGCATGCTGTGAAATCTGATGAAGAAGTTTATGGAAAAGGTGCGAAGCGTGCTGTTCCAGAGTTAGAGATAGTAGCGGAGCATGTAGCTCGTAAAGTGCATGTATTATATGATGTAAAGCAAACATTCGTTGAAGAGTTAGAAAAGAATGAGCAATATGAACTGTTTACAGAGTTAGAATTACCACTTGCACGTGTATTAGCTGATATGGAAGTAAAAGGTGTAAAAGTTGATACAGAACGTCTTCGTAATATGGGAGAAGAACTTGCAGGTAGATTAAAGGAAATGGAACAGGAAATTTATAAGCTGGCGGGAACAGAATTTAATATTAATTCACCGAAGCAGCTTGGTGTGATTCTGTTTGAGAATTTAAACTTACCGGTTATTAAGAAGACAAAAACAGGTTATTCTACGTCAGCAGATGTACTAGACAAGCTGATGGATCACCATGAAATTATTCCAAACATTTTACATTACCGTCAATTAGGGAAACTAAATTCAACTTATATTGAAGGTTTATTAAAGGTTGTACATGAAGATTCATCTAAAATTCATACTCGCTTCAATCAAGTATTAACGCAAACAGGTCGATTAAGTTCAACGGATCCAAACTTGCAAAATATCCCGATTCGATTAGAAGAAGGAAGAAAGATTCGTCAGGCATTCGTTCCATCAGAAGAAGGATGGATTATGTACGCGGCCGATTATTCACAAATTGAACTTCGTGTATTAGCTCATATTGCCAATGATAAAGGGCTAGTTGAAGCGTTCCAACATGACATGGATATTCATACAAAAACAGCTATGGATGTATTTGGCGTTGAAAAAGATGAAGTAACTTCAAATATGAGACGACAAGCGAAAGCTGTTAACTTCGGAATTGTGTATGGTATTAGTGATTATGGTCTTTCACAAAACTTAGGAATTACAAGAAAAGCAGCCGCGGAATTTATTGAAAAGTATTTAGAAAGTTTCCCTGGTGTACAAGAATATATGGATGACATCGTAAAAGATGCGAAGCAAAAAGGATATGTGGCTACATTATTAAATCGTCGCCGTTACATTCCGGAAATTACGAGTCGTAATTTCAACTTGCGTAGCTTTGCTGAGCGTACAGCTATGAATACACCAATTCAAGGTACTGCAGCAGATATTATTAAAAAAGCGATGATTATTATGGCAGATCGTTTAGAAGAAGAAGGATTACAAGCGCGTCTTCTTCTGCAAGTACACGATGAATTAATATTTGAGGCACCAAAAGAAGAAATTGAAAAATTAGAGAAGCTTGTACCAGAAGTAATGGAGCATGCAATTGAACTGGCAGTTCCACTGAAAGTTGATTATTCTTACGGTCCAACTTGGTACGACGCAAAATAAGGAAGTGATGAAATGCCTGAATTACCAGAGGTTGAAAACGTCAGACGGACACTTGAAAATCTTGTAACAGGAAAAACAATTGAAGACGTCATTGTTACCTATCCCAAAATAGTAAAACGCCCAGATGATGCAGAAATCTTTAAAGAAATGCTAAAAGGCGAGACGATTGAAAATATAAAGCGAAGAGGAAAGTTTTTGCTTTTATATGTAACGAATTATGTCATTGTTTCACATTTGCGTATGGAAGGTAAGTTTTTACTGCATCAAGAGGATGAACCAATTGATAAGCATACGCACGTCCGTTTCTTATTTACAGATGGAACTGAATTACATTATAAAGATGTGAGAAAGTTCGGTACGATGCATCTCTTTAAAAAGGGTGAGGAAATGAATCAAATGCCTCTTGCTGACTTAGGTCCAGAGCCATTTGATGCTGAATTGACACCACAGTATTTACACGAGAGATTGCAAAAGACAAATCGGAAAATAAAAGTTGTATTGTTAGACCAGCGTCTTTTAGTAGGGCTTGGAAATATATATGTAGATGAAGTTTTATTCCGTTCTCAAATTCACCCAGAACGAGAAGCGTCTTCTTTAACAGCGGAAGAAATTGAGCGGATTTATGAGGCGACTGTTACAACGTTAGGCGAAGCAGTGAAACGTGGCGGAAGTACGATTCGAACGTATATCAACTCACAAGGGCAAATTGGCTCATTCCAAGAACTTCTAAATGTATATGGAAAAAAAGGAGAACCGTGTGTGACTTGCGGTACGATATTAGAAAAAACAGTTGTTGGCGGAAGAGGAACGCATTACTGCCCGATTTGTCAGCCTAGAATATAGAAAAGAGATAACATCGGATAGGCATTTGTCATATACATACAGCAGAGCTATGTATAAGGGAGGAGCTTACCGATGTACCTTTATTTATCTCTTATTTTATTAGCTTTTACATTAAGCTTAGATAGCTGTAGTGTAGGGCTAACATATGGTTTAAGAAGCGTAAGAATTCCACTAAGATCAATTGTAATTATCGGAATGTGTTCAGCCGCTGTTATGCTTGTTTCAATGGGAATTGGACATATGATCGCGAAAATATTTTCACCTGTTATCGCAACGCGTATCGGTGGGCTTGTTCTTATTGGAATAGGGATTTGGGTATTATATCAATTTTTTCGAAGTGAGAAAAAAGAAGAACCGAAGCAAGAGGAGAAGGTCTGGAAATTAGAGATTGCCTCGCTTGGGTTAGTAATTCAAATTTTACGGAAGCCGACTGTAGCAGATTTCGATAAATCAGGCACCATTTCTGCAGGAGAAGCATTGCTTCTTGGTATCGCTCTTTCTGTAGATTCATTCGGTGCTGGAATTGGTGCGTCTTTATTAGGGTATGCACCTGCTATGATGGCGATATTAGTTGCAGTGATGAGTTCTTTGTTTTTATTTATTGGAATGAAACTTGGAACGGTTTTATCAAATATGAAATGGTTGCAAAAATTTACATTCCTGCCTGGGGTATTACTCATTATTATTGGAATTTGGAAAATGTAAGTACAGGCGTGGAACATTAGTTTCGCGCCTTTTATTATGAGGAGGGTTATGATGACGGTAGTAATTGGATTAACGGGAGGTATTGCAAGCGGAAAAAGTACAGTATCTCAAATGTTTCGCGAGCTCAGTATACCAGTTATTGATGCAGATATTATCGCAAGAGAAGTTGTAGAAAAAGGAAAACCAGCATATAACAAAATTGTAGAAGTGTTTGGAACGGAAGTATTACAAGAAGATGGAGAACTGGATCGACCGAAATTAGGAAGTGTCGTTTTCTATAATGAAGAGAAACGATTGCAGTTAAACAAAATTGTTCATCCTGCAGTGCGTGAGGAAATGAATAAGCAAAAGGAAATGTACATAAAAGAAGGTATGCAAGCGGTTGTGTTAGATATTCCTCTCTTATTTGAAAGTAAATTAACAAGTCTCGTTGACCGCGTTTTAGTTGTAGCAGTTAAGCCACATACGCAATTAGAACGTTTAATGAAGCGAAATAATTTTTCAGAAGAAGAAGCAACAGCTCGTATTCAATCTCAAATGCCGTTAGAAGAAAAAGTGGAAAATGCAGATGAAGTGATAAATAATGATGGCACAATTATGGAAACGAAAACACAATTACAGGCGATTTTAAAGAAATGGAACATTATTGACTAAAAAATTGTGAAATTAATGAAAATGCTTAGTGACATATCCCCTTTTTGTGTTATACTATTATTGGGATTGGAGATAAATAGTATAACGCATTCAAGGGGGATAACATATTATGACTCGTGTGGCAATTAATGGATTTGGACGTATTGGGAGAATGGTATTTCGTCAGGCAATAAAAGAAAGCGCATTCGAAATTGTAGCAATCAATGCAAGCTATCCATCTGAAACGTTAGCACATTTAATTAAATATGATACAGTTCACGGCAAGTTTGACGGAACAGTAGAAGCATTTGAAGATCACTTATTAGTTGATGGGAAAATGATTCGCCTTTTAAACAACCGCGATCCAAAGGAATTGCCTTGGACAGATTTAGGTGTTGAAGTTGTAATTGAAGCAACTGGTAAATTTAATTCAAAAGAAAAAGCAATTCTTCACGTTGAAGCTGGAGCGAAAAAAGTTATTTTAACAGCGCCTGGTAAAAATGAAGATGTAACAATTGTAGTTGGTGTGAACGAAGACCAATTAGATATTACAAAACATACTGTTATTTCAAATGCATCTTGTACAACAAACTGTTTAGCACCTGTTGTGAAGGTGTTAGATGAGCAGTTTGGAATTGAAAACGGTTTAATGACAACAGTTCACGCTTATACAAATGACCAAAAAAATATTGATAACCCACATAAAGATTTAAGAAGAGCACGTGCTTGCGGACAATCAATTATTCCGACAACGACAGGTGCTGCGAAAGCGCTAGCAAAAGTTCTTCCGCATTTAAATGGAAAACTTCACGGTATGGCACTTCGTGTACCAACACCAAACGTGTCTCTTGTTGACTTAGTTGTAGATGTAAAACGTGATGTGACAGTTGAAGCTATTAACGATGCATTCAAAACTGTTGCAAACGGTGCGTTAAAAGGCATTGTAGAATTCAGCGAAGAGCCTTTAGTATCTATTGACTTTAATACAAATACACACTCAGCTATCATTGATGGTTTATCTACAATGGTAATGGGTGATCGTAAAGTAAAAGTGCTTGCTTGGTATGATAACGAGTGGGGCTACTCTCGTCGTGTTGTAGATCTTGTAACGTTAGTTGTTGACGAATTAGCGAAGCAAGAAAATGTGCAACATATTTAAGTGAATAAGGGAGAGGGCAAGTGGAATATTTGCCCTCTTTTTTTTATTTTTTTCTGAAAAGGGAAAAAATTATAGGAGTATATTTTTGAAAGTGGACATACCACGAAACGTTGGGATTACTGTATTTGTGAATCATTTATTTTTTTTAGGGAAAAGTAAAGAGGAAAATATGACAGGAAATCGAAAAAACTGTTGTTGCAAAATGAAAATAAACAAAGTATACTAACACTCGTAAACTTAAGAGCTGAGGTACGTAGTCACTACTTAAAGGGTTAGGACCTCTCTGGACTAACTTTCCCCCGTGGTAGTGGAGCAAGCCAAATTGCAAATTAGTTTTCAATTCGAACAGTTAGAATAAATTTACAAGGGGGAACTGTAGAATGGATACTATGGATACGATGGGTCGTCACGTGATCGCTGAACTTTGGGATTGCGATTTCGACAAGCTTAATGACATGCCGTATATTGAACAATTATTTGTGGATGCAGCACTAAGAGCTGGTGCTGAAGTGCGTGAGGTTGCTTTCCATAAATTTGCACCACAAGGTGTAAGTGGAGTAGTAATTATCTCGGAATCACATTTAACAATTCATAGCTTTCCGGAGCACGGTTACGCAAGTATTGATGTTTATACTTGTGGGGATCGTATTGATCCAAATGTTGCTGCAGAATATATTGCAGAAGGTTTAAACGCGAAAACGCGTGAGAGCATCGAGCTTCCTCGAGGCACTGGTAGCTTCGAAATTAAGCAGAGAGAAACAAAAGCTCTTTAAAAAAGAACATAATTGATTTAAAATGTAAAGAGGTGTATAATGCACCTCTTTTTTAGTTTATAAAAAAGGGAAAATATAACGTACTCGTTAGTTGAATAAATGGAGCTCTTACGAATAAGTTAACAACGCATCTATCATCTAAAACGAGATGATAAAATAATGCGCTTAAACTTAAAGTGGTAAGAGAGTTAAAATGAGTTATATAATAATGTATATATATTGTCAGATGAAGTAAGTAGAGAAAAAATAAAGAGTATAGTGTAAAGGAGTGAATATATTGCGTTGTCCATCCTGTTCTCATAATGGTACAAGAGTGTTAGATTCGCGTCCGGTAGACGAGGGGCGCTCTATTCGAAGAAGGAGAGAGTGTGAAAGCTGTTTAAGCCGCTTTACGACATTTGAAAGAGTGGAAGAGTCACCTCTTATCGTTGTAAAAAAAGAAGGAACACGAGAAGAGTTTAATAAAGAAAAGATTTTACGTGGCTTAATTAAAGCGTGCGAAAAAAGGCCAGTATCTTTAAGACAATTAGAAGAAGTAACTCAAAGCGTGGAACGTGAACTTCGTAATTTAGGTATATCAGAAGTGAAAAGTGATATGATTGGTGAAATTGTTATGGAAGAACTACGTGATATCGATGATGTTGCTTACGTGCGTTTTGCTTCTGTATATCGCCAATTTAAAGATTTAAATGTATTTATTGAAGAATTAAAAGATATACTGCAAAAAGAAAGAGAGTAGCATCTGTATTGTATTCTCTTTACATACCGTAAGTAATGAGATAAGAGAGCTAGAAGCGAAAGCTAATAGCTCTTTTTCGCTAAGAAATTATATAGTGAAGATTGGATGAGAGAAAGGAAAAGCAAGAATGGAAAAACAGTCATGGATGGAGCTATTGCCGATTGATCGTTATAAAGTAAGTGCGAAAGGGTTATTGCATAATTACGACCGAAAAGTGTTAACGATGTTATATCAGCCGTTAATAGGTAGTAGAGCTTTTAGCTTGTACATGACGCTATGGGGAGAGTTAGAGCAAGATCGTGTATTTGGAAAAGAGAATACGCATCATTCCCTTATGGTGACCATGCAAATGCAGCTTCCCGAAGTATATGAGGAACGAGTAAAGTTAGAGGCAATTGGACTTTTGAAAGTATATATTAAGAAAGAAAAAGATATTCGAATGTTTATATATGAGCTGCAACCACCTTTATCTCCAAAGCAGTTTTTTGATGATATTGTTTTAAGTATCTTTTTATACAATCGATTGAGTCGGACAAAATATAATCAAGTAAAGCATTATTTCTTAGAAGAAGAATTTGATTTTGCATCTTATGAAAATGTTACGCGTTCTTTTAATGATGTGTTTGGTTCGTTTAATCCAGGGCAGCTTGAGCATGCGCAAGAAGACCTTCGTATTCCAAAAACGACAGCTATGCCAAGTAACGAGAAGGGAGACGCTCCAAAAGTTTGGAATGATTTCTTTGATTTCTCCTTATTTGTAGATGGCTTGTCCGCTCTTGTCCCTAAAAAGGCGATTACAGATCAAGTGCGAGAATGTGTCATTACACTTGCTTACGTGTACGATGTAGATGTGTTATCGATGCAAAATATCGTTCTTGGTACGGTGACAGAGATGCAGACAATTGATATCGAAAGGCTTAGAAAAGGAGCACGTGATTGGTATCAGTTCGAAAACGGTCAAGCGTTACCTGTATTAAGTGAAAGAGTACAACCTCACGCTGCACGTATGATGGAAGGAAAAGAGCCTTCTACGCAAGAAGAGATGTTAATAAAACAGTTAGAGGAAATCTCACCAAAACAACTATTAAAAGAAATCTCTGGTGGTGCAGAGGCGACAAAGGCTGACTTGCAGATCGTTGAAGATGTAATGATCAATCAAAAATTAACGCCAGGTGTTGTGAATGTACTTATTTATTACGTTATGCTACGCTCAGATATGAAACTTGCGAAAACGTATGTGGAGAAGATTGCTGGACATTGGGCACGTAAAAAGGTCGGTACAGTAGCTGAAGCAATGGCGTTAGCGAAAGAAGAAAACCGTCAATATCAAGAATGGGCTGAGACGAAGAAGAAAGGCCGTACATCGAAGAAAACGGTACGAAAAGAAATGGTACCAGATTGGCTGAAAGAAGAGCCGAAAGAACAAGAGAAAGAAACTGTGAAAAAAGATGCAAGTGCTGAAAAAGGTGCAAGTACGTTAGAGGATGAACGGAAACGACTAGAAGAAGTGTTAAAAAAATATAAGCGTGATTAATAGAAGAGAATGAACGCTCTTTGAGGTGAGGAAATGGAGCATATTCAAAATTCATTTGCAAAATTAATGGAAAATGAAAATTTTAAAAATAGATATGAAGTATTAAAGGCGGAAGTAATGGCACATCCGCGTGTGAAAGAATTTATAGACGAACATCGAGGGGAAGTAACAACTTCTATGATCGAGCGCAGTCTTGTGAAATTATACGAATATATTGGACAAAGTGTAGGTTGTGCGGATTGTCCGGATCTAGGTTCGTGTAAAAACATGCTGCAAGGGTATGAGCCAAAGCTCGTTATCCAGGGGAAGATGATTGATATTCAATACGATCGTTGCGTGAGAAAAGTAGCCTATGACGAAAGAAAGAAATATGAAAAGCTCGTTCAGAGTGTATATATGCCGACTGACATTTTACAAGCAACGATGGAAAACTTAGACCCTTCAGATTTAGATGCTCGTATTGATGCAATTGGTGCAGCCAATGAATTTTTAAGTACATATGAACCTGGTAAAAAAGTACAAGGTTTATATTTGTACGGTAAATTTGGTGTAGGAAAAACGTATTTGTTAGGAGCAATTGCGAATGAGCTTGCTCGAAAGAAAATCAGTTCAATGCTCGTATATTTCCCTGAATTTCTACGTGAAATTAAAAGTTCAATTCAAGATAATTCGATTGGGGAAAAGATTGATGCGGTGAAACGCGTACAAGTTTTAATGCTAGATGATATTGGAGCAGAAGCGATGTCAAGCTTTGTGCGTGATGATGTACTCGGTGCAATTTTGCAATTCCGTATGTTAGAAAACTTACCGACGTTCTTTACGTCTAACTTTGATTTTAAACAACTAGAACATCATTTAACATATACGCAGCGCGGTGAAGCGGAAGAAATGAAAGCAGCTCGTATTATGGAACGAATTAAATATTTAGCGAAACCAATTCCTATTGGTGGGAAAAACCGTCGTCATAAGTAAAGAGTAAGCTGAGAAGCTTGCTCTTTTTTTCGTAGTTAAACGCTTTTTATAGTAGCCGAATTATAAAATGAAAAGTTCTTATTGAAAATTCCGAGTAGCTTGTATCATTTTTTTCTCCCTCCCTTAATATATATAAAATTAGCAAGCCATATCGAGTGGATTTTCTAACGATAAGAAATGTAATTCTACTAAGAGTGAACTTTCACGCGGGACGGACTCTTATAGGATTTGTAACGTATAGATACAGTCCTTTAGAGCAGGGATAAAAGGGGGGACAAAAGTGATTGAAATTTGCTTCGAAGAAAAAAATGATGCTATGCACGTATATAGACAACTACTGAAAAGAGCGGAACTGTTATATAAGGAAACGAGTGTGTATTTACAGGACCAAAAAGTGGTGATTCACATACCAGTATGTGAATCAAATTATATTGAAAAGATTTTATTACCAGTCATGGTATATTTCATTGTGAATGTGAAACAAAATGAGTGGATATATACAATCTTAAAAGAGAAGTTTTTTTATGAAGAAGAGGAAGAGTGTCATCAAATATTGCATATGGCACAAGAGATCTTAAAAGGAAGAAGAAAAGGAATTGCTCGTGAATTAACACGTCACACATTTGAATCATATATTAAATCCTCTTTAAATAACTGGCTTTGTGATCCGCTTTCATTCTCGTTTTCATCATATGTTCGTTTTCGTCTTCGTACATATAGGGAAATGGTAGCTAAGCTTGCTGAAGTTGCGATTGATGAGTATAAGTTAGAACAAGAATATCAAATGTTTATTGAGACGCTCCGGCAACAAGTCCGTAGCCGGAAATCACGTTTGTCATGTGTGCATCTTATTTTTGATGAAAGTTTTATTTTCTATGATGATAAAGGTAGACGTTTAAAACAAGAGAAATTGGTTCAATATATAGATGAAGACTTATTAAAACAAAAGGATGTATATATTGATACGAAAGTAATTGCACCACTTCTTTCTATTTCGCCGAAAAAAATTTATTTATATACGAAAGAACAAGACCATAATATGATTATTACTTTGCGAAATGTATTTCAAGAACGGGTACAATTACATGGATTACATGAGTTTGAGCGCAATGTGAAAAATTTAAAAAATAAAGGTAACGCCCTTGATTTTCTAAGTTTTTGAGCATATAATTACCTACATAAATGAAATATATTGAAATGTCATGATGAGGACATGAGTAGTTTTCTACGATTTTCAGAGAGGGAAGCCTTAGGGTGTGAGCTTCCTAGTACGGGATTATTACTTACCACCTCTAAACTTTAGCAGTGAACGGTTTTTCTAGTAATTGCTAACGGACAACACCGTTATGTTGAACTTGAGCAATTAACAATAAGGTTAATTGGAACAAGGGTGGAACCACGAATTCAACACTCGTCCCTTTTTACGGGATGAGTGTTTTTTATTTTGAGAAAAAGAGGAGTGACCAGTGATGGCAGATGTAGTTAAAATTACTTTCCCTGATGGAGCTGTGAAGGAGTTTCCAAAAGGCGTAACAACTGAAGAAATCGCAGCTTCTATTAGCCCAGGCTTAAAGAAAAAAGCTGTGGCTGGAAAATTAAATGATGAGATGATTGATCTTGTTACACCAATCGAAGAAGATGGTGCAGTTTCTATCATTACATTAGATTCTGAAGATGGCTTATATATTTTACGCCACTCAACAGCTCACCTTTTAGCGCAAGCGTTAAAACGTTTATATAAAGATGTTAAGGTTGAGCTTGGTATTGGTCCAGTAATTGAAAATGGCTTCTACTACGATATTGATATGGAAGAAGCAATTACAGTTGAAGACTTCAAGAAAATCGAAAAAGAAATGCAAAAGATTGTGAACGAGAACTTAGAAATCGTTCGTCATGAAGTACCACGTGCAGAAGCAATTCGTCGCTTTGAAGAAATCGGCGATGAGTTAAAATTAGATTTAATTAATGATCTTCCAGAAGATGCAGTTATTTCAATTTATGAGCAAGGCGAATTCTTCGACCTTTGCCGTGGTGTTCACCTTCCATCTACAGGAAAAATTAAAGTATTTAAATTATTAAGCGTTGCGGGTGCTTACTGGCGCGGCGATAGCAATAATAAAATGCTACAACGTATTTACGGTACTGCATTTGTTAAGAAAGCAGAATTAGATGAGCACTTACGTATGCTTGAAGAAGCGAAAGAGCGCGATCACCGTAAATTAGGTAAAGAATTAAAACTATTTACTAATAGCCAAAAAGTAGGACAAGGTTTACCACTTTGGTTACCAAAAGGTGCAACAATCCGCCGCATTATCGAGCGTTACATCGTTGATAAAGAAGCAAGCTTAGGCTATGATCACGTATACACTCCAGTACTAGGAAGCAGAGAGCTTTATGAAACTTCTGGTCACTGGAATCACTACCGTGATGGTATGTTCCCATCAATGGAAATGGATAATGAAGAGTTAGTTCTTCGTCCAATGAACTGCCCTCACCACATGATGGTTTATAAAAACGATATTCACAGCTACCGTGAATTACCAATCCGTATTGCGGAACTTGGAACAATGCACCGCTATGAAATGTCAGGTGCGTTATCTGGATTACAACGTGTACGCGGAATGACTTTAAACGATGCGCACATTTTCGTTCGCCCAGATCAAATTAAAGAAGAGTTAAAACGTGTTGTAAACTTAACTCTAGAAGTGTACAAAGATTTCGGTTTAGAGAACTACTCATTCCGTCTATCTTATCGCGACCCAGAAGATACTAAAAAGTACTATGCTGATGATGAGATGTGGGAAAAAGCACAAGGTATGTTAAAAGAAGCTATGGATGAAATGGGTCTTGATTACTACGAAGCTGAAGGTGAAGCGGCATTCTACGGTCCAAAACTTGACGTTCAAGTTCGTACTGCTCTTGGAAAAGACGAAACACTTTCAACTGTACAATTAGACTTCTTACTTCCAGAACGCTTTGAACTATCTTACGTTGGTGAAGACGGTAAACAACACCGTCCAGTTGTAATTCACCGTGGTGTTGTATCAACTATGGAACGATTCGTAGCATTCTTAATTGAAGAATATAAAGGTGCATTCCCAACTTGGTTAGCTCCAGTTCAAGTACAAGTAATTCCAGTTTCTCCGCAAGTACATTTAGACTATGCGAAGAAAGTACAAGACGAATTGCGCCGTGCTGGTATCCGTGTTGAATTAGATACTCGTGAAGAGAAAATTGGTTACAAAATCCGTGAAGCACAAATGCAAAAAATTCCGTACATGCTTGTAGTAGGTGACAATGAAGTAACTGAAAACGGCGTAAACGTACGTAAATACGGTGAACAAAAATCAGAAACAATCGCATTAGATGCTTTTGTTGATATGATTAAAGTAGAAGGAAAACGATAAGAAAAAGCCGCGGTATACCGCGGCTTTTCTGTGTAATATGAGTAAGAAAAATTAGAAAAAAAAACCATGTAACACTTATCGTAAAAAAGTATTGCAAGTATGTTAGTTGTTTGTTACAATATTTCTTGTTGTTAGTAAAACACATAACGTCTTCTTGACAGACGTCATGTCCTATGATAAACTCATCAAGGATAATAGAATATTGTTTTGTGGAACAAGTAGAAGCACCCGCTTCTCACCTGATGGACGCATTCGCAGTTTACAGGTAAATGTATTTCTTACTTAAGATTTTACAAGTGTGGGTGTCGTATGCCCGCACTTTTTTTGTCGGGTTCTATGACTACAAACTATGTTCTGAGAAAACCTTGGAGGTGGCTTACTATTAGCAAGGATATGATGATTAACGAGCAAATTCGTGCACGTGAAGTACGTTTAGTTGGCGCAAATGGCGATCAACTTGGAATCAAGTCTCGTAATGATGCTTTAGACTTAGCTGCAAATCTTAATCTTGATTTAGTATTAGTTGCTCCAAATGCGAAACCGCCAGTATGCCGCATTATGGACTACGGTAAATTCCGCTTTGAGCAACAGAAGAAAGAAAAAGAACAGCGCAAAAATCAAAAAGTAATTAGCATGAAAGAAGTTCGTTTAAGTCCAACAATTGATGAACACGACTTTAACACAAAACTTCGTAATGCTATCAAGTTTTTAGAGAAAGGCGACAAGGTTAAAGCGTCAATTCGCTTTAAAGGACGTGCCATTACTCATAAAGAAATCGGTCAACGTGTTTTAGATCGCTTCTCAGAAGCTTGTGCTGAAGTTAGTACAATCGAATCTAAGCCTAAAATGGAAGGACGCAGTATGTTCTTAGTTTTAGCACCGAAAAACGATAAGTAATAGATAGAGGAGGAAATACCTATGCCTAAACAAAAAACTCATCGCGGCGCTGCAAAGCGTTTCAAAAAGACTGGATCAGGTAAACTGAAACGTTCTCACGCTTACACAAGCCATTTATTCGCTAACAAATCTACAAAAGCTAAACGTAAACTACGTAAAGCTGGTGTAGTAAGCGCTGGTGACTTCAAACGCATTCGTCAAATGCTTGACAACTTAAAATAAGTTCGGCTGATATATAGAACAATTAGGAGGTAATATTATGCCAAGAGTAAAAGGTGGTACAGTTACTCGTCAACGTCGTAAAAAAGTAATTAAATTAGCAAAAGGTTACTACGGTTCAAAAAATACATTATTCAAGGTTGCTAACCAACAGGTTATGAAATCTCTAATGTATGCATTCCGTGACCGCCGTCAAAAGAAACGTGACTTCCGTAAATTATGGATTACACGTATCAACGCAGCAGCTCGTATGAATGGTCTTTCTTACAGCCGCTTAATGCACGGTCTTAAAAATGCTGGCATCGAAGTTAACCGCAAGATGCTTGCTGACTTAGCTGTTCATGACGAAAAAGCTTTCGCTGAATTAGCAACAGTTGCAAAAAACAACATTAACTAATTAATTAGTTGAAACCTTAGAAGATTTTTCTTCTAAGGTTTTTTTATTTGTATGCAAAGAGAAGTATGTCGTTATCGATATGACAAAATCAATATAAAAGTTATAGTAATATAGAAGAATATATATATGAAGCCAGGAGAATCCTCCTGGCTTCTTTTAATTATCACCCTTTGGAAAGAAGAGTATCTTTCCTACCTGAAACGACACTGCTATAATGGAAAGATGATATGGAACTTTCATCAGATAAAATAACATTTTTATTAGTGGGCAATTCCTGGATAAGTATTAACTATCACCAATCGGAGTGAACAATCTAATCGTGATGATTGAAACGTATTTGTAAATTAAGGACAAGCTATTTTGTAAAGAGGTAAATGGCTGACTTATTAATAAGAAACGAAAAATAATAATGAACTTTGAGATGAAACAACATTGTTGCGTAACATGCGATGTTGGAGGAGGACAATAGAATGGACTTACTACAACTATTTAAATTACAAAAAGAATTAGATGACCGTATTACGAAGGAGCATGACTTACAACCGAAAAAATTGTTAAAAGAAAAAATGTTAGCTCTTCTTGTTGAAATTGGAGAACTTGCAAATGAAACACGTTGTTTTAAATATTGGAGCAACAAACCAGCATCAGAACGGGAAGTAATATTAGAAGAATACGTAGATGGTTTGCATTTTATCTTATCAATCGGGATTGATTTAGGTATCGATAAAAACTTCTTATTCTATAAGTGTGCACAGACGAATAAAACACAAGTAGAAATTTTCTTAGACACATATGCGAAGGTGATTCGTTTTACAGATCAACCATCTATTACGAACTATATTGAATTATTTACAAGCTATCTTCGACTTGGACAAGCACTTGAGTTTGAACAAGAAGAGATTGAAAAGGCATATTTAGATAAAAACGAAGTAAATCATCAGCGTCAAACACAAGGATACTAAGTTAATTTTTGAATATTTCAATTTCCTTTTGTATAATGAAGTGACTGAAGAAAAAGGAGGGTGTTGGCAATGACAAAATTAGACGAGACATTGACAATGCTAAAAGAATTAACAGATGCACGCGGTATTGCGGGGAACGAGCGTGAGCCACGTGAAGTAATGAAGAAATATATTGAGCCGTTTGCGGACGAACTTTCTACTGATAATTTAGGAAGTTTAGTTGCGAAAAAAGTAGGGGAAGAAAACGGCCCGAAAATTATGGTTGCAGGTCATTTAGATGAAGTTGGCTTTATGATTACGCAAATTGATGACAAAGGTTTCCTTCGTTTCCAAACGGTTGGTGGCTGGTGGTCACAAGTTATGCTTGCGCAGCGCGTGACAATTGTAACGCGTAAAGGAGATGTAACAGGTGTAATCGGTTCAAAACCACCGCATATCTTACCTCCAGAAGCGCGTAAAAAGCCAGTTGAAATTAAAGACATGTTCATCGATATTGGTGCTTCTAGTCAAGAAGAAGCAATGGAGTGGGGCATACGACCAGGAGATCAAGTTGTACCTTACTTTGAATTCCAAGTGATGAAGAATGAAAAAATGTTACTTGCAAAAGCATGGGATAACCGAATTGGTTGTGCAATTGCAATTGACGTATTAAAACAATTAAAAGATGAAAAGCATCCAAACGTTGTATACGGCGTAGGGACTGTACAAGAAGAAGTCGGTCTTCGTGGTGCGAAAACATCTGCAAACTATATTAAACCAGATATCGCATTCGCAGTAGATGTTGGTATCGCTGGTGACACACCGGGGGTAACGTCAAAAGAAGCGCAAAGTAAAATGGGTGATGGACCACAGATCATTTTATATGATGCTTCTGTTATCGGTCATACCGGTTTACGTGACTTTGTAGTTGATGTTGCTGATGAATTACAAATTCCGTATCAATATGATTCAGTAGCGGGCGGCGGAACGGATGCAGGTGCAATTCATATTGCTGTAAATGGTATTCCGTCTATGGCAATTACGATCGCAACGCGTTACATTCATTCTCATGCGGCAATGTTACACCGTGATGACTATGAAAATGCAGTGAAGTTAATTGTAGAAGTTATTAAACGTCTTGATAAAGAGGCTGTACATAACATTACATTTAATTAATAGAAAAAGCGAAGGAGCCTCTCCTTCGCTTTTTTATGTTTTAAAAAGGTCGTTCTAATCCCGCTGCAGTATGAGCCCCTAAAATGATTAAACGAGTTAATTGCATGGCCATAAAATGCGGGGTATATATCATTCCTCTCTTTAGCCATGACATAATCATGCCGAGGTGAGCACCGGTAACATAACTAATGAGAATATCACGCGGAACCATTAATTTTTCATCGTTAGGTTGTGAAATAGAGAGGCTTAATGTTAAATGTGTTTGAATTGCTTTCATCATCTTATACGTATAGTTTCCGGCAGCTTTATCACCAAGCATGACGTTATAGAAATTCGCATTTTCTGCGATATGTTCAAACAATGCTAAGAAATTTGGGTGTGGTGAATCAAAGGCAAGTTGAAAATCTTCTTTATTTCTATTTTTCGGTTTAATAACTTCTGTTAGCTTCTCTAACATTTCTTCAATGCTTTTGTCTAATAAGTCATATTTATCGTGGTAATGGCTATAAAATGTAGCACGATTTACAGGAGCACGTTCTGCAATATGTTGAACAGTTACATTTTCAAACCCTTTTTCGCCTACTAAAGCGACAAAAGCATCCTGTATGAGTTGTCTCGTCCGTTTTACACGTGGATCATTTGTATTTTTAATAGACATTTTTACTTCCCCTCGTTTAATTTTCTGTACTTAAACAACATATTGGTATTATATTGTTGTTTAAGCGACATTTCATACGTAAATTGTCGGTTGTAGATTCGAAATAATTATTTATAATTATAAACGATAGTCCTTCAGAAATCAGCACCGCTCGCAGGTAGATAAATTTCGATTTACACCTCAGATGGTGTGATTTTTTTGTTTAAAAGTTAATATAATTAACAATTAAACAATCTAAACAATAAGGACGTAAATAGTTTAGAAAAAAATTATATGCGATATAAGGAGAGGAATGCAATGAATCAGTTTCGAAGAATGGTGATTATTAACATTATCACATTAATTGTACTAGTTGGCGGCGGTATTGGCGGTTATTACTATTACAACCAAACGGAAAATTACTTAAAAACAGACAATGCAAAAATTGATGGAAAGGTAATTCCGATTGCATCACCAGTAGCAGGTAAATTAACTGACTGGAAAGCTGAAGTAGGTAAGAACTACAATGAGAATGATAAATTAGGTGCTGTCACTGTAGCAGCAGCGAATGGAGAACAAACAGTAGATGTAACAATTCCACAAAATGCAACAGTTGTACAATCAAACGCAACAACAAATGCTTTCGTTGGAGCAGGTAGCCCGATTGCTTATGCATTTGATATGAACAATTTATGGGTAACAGCAAACATTGAAGAAACAGATGTTGACGATGTACAAAAAGGTCAAGACGTAGATGTGTATGTAGATGCATACCCAGATACAACGTTATCAGGAAAAGTAGAGCAAGTGGGCTTAACAACAGCGAACACATTCTCTATGTTACCATCAAGCAACGCAACAGCGAACTATACGAAAGTAACACAAGTAGTACCAGTTAAAATTTCTTTAGATCATAGCAAATCAGTAAATATTGTTCCTGGCATGAATGTGACAGTTCGTATTCATAAGTAAGGGGGAGATGAGATGTCCTCAATTGTAATTGCAGGATATGCACTATTTTGTATAATCGTCTTCTTCCTTGTAAATCGTCTTTTACGAAAGAAAAAAACGAAAATAGGAGAAGAACAAGTCCCAGCCGTAAGTAAAATAGAAGTAAGTAAAGTTGAAACAGATGAGAAAGACATTGAACGAAAGCAACAATCGGAAATTTCTAATGTAGTTGAGTTAGAAACAGGAAAGCAAGAAGAAGTAAAACAAGAAAAAGAAGTGCCGAAAAAACAAATGTCTACGCCTGCAGAGAACGTGAACGTAAAAGCAGTTGTAGCTGTATTAATTCTCGGCATGTTCGTTTCTATTTTAAACCAAACAATCATTAACGTTGCATTACCTCCGTTAATGAATGAATTTAACGTATCAACTTCAACAGCACAATGGTTAATTACAGGTTTCATGCTTGTAAATGGTATTTTAGTACCGATTAGTGCCTTTTTAGTTTCACGGTTTACGTATCGTAAATTATTCGTAGCAGCAATGTTATTCTTCACGGTAGGATCTATCATTTGTGCTACTTCAGGAAACTTTACAATGATGATGACAGGCCGCGTAATTCAAGCGGTTGGTGCGGGTATTTTAATGCCGGTTGGTATGAATATCTTCATGACGTTGTTCCCGCCTCATAAACGCGGAGCAGCGATGGGATTATTAGGTGTAGCGATGATTTTAGCTCCAGCTATCGGACCAACTGTAACAGGTTGGGTGATTGAAAACTATAGCTGGAACTTAATGTTCTATGCGATGTTTATTATTGGTTTAATTATTACGTTCCTATCTTTAAAATTCTTTACACTAGCTCAGCCAGTGTCTAACACGAAATTAGATATATTCGGTGTGGTTAGTTCAAGTATTGGACTAGGAAGCTTATTGTATGGATTTAGTGAGGCTGGAAACAATAGTTGGACTAGTGCAGAAGTCATTATTTCACTTGTGATCGGTGTAATTGGTTTAGCGTTATTTATTTGGAGAGAGTTAACAACGGACAATAAAATGCTTGATTTACAAGTGTTTAAATATCCAGTATTTACTTTTACTTTAGTAATTAACGCAATCGTTACGATGGCATTATTCGGAGGTATGTTATTGCTTCCGGTATATCTGCAAAACATTCGTGGCTTCACGCCAATTGAATCTGGTTTACTACTTCTTCCAGGATCATTAATTATGGGGATCATGGGACCAGTAGCGGGTAAATTATTCGATAAATATGGCATTCGTCCATTAGCTATAATTGGATTGGCAATTACGACGTATGCGACATATGAATTTACAAAATTATCGATGGATACACCGTATAGCGTTATTATGACGGATTATATTATACGTTCAATTGGTATGTCATTCATTATGATGCCAATTATGACAGCTGGTATGAACGCGCTACCGATGAAATTAATTTCTCACGGTACAGCAACGCAAAATACGTCAAGACAAGTAGCTGGTTCAATTGGAACAGCGATATTAATCACGCTTATGACGCAACAAACGACTGCTCACGTAGCAGATTATGGAAACATGTTAACAACGTCAAATCCGATTTTAGTTGATAAAGTGCATGGCATGGGGCAAAGCTTAGCCGCCTTAGCTGGCTCAGCGCAAGCAGGAGATGCGATGAGCACGCAGCTATTATTTGGACAAATTTCGAAGTTATCTGCAATTAACGGTATTAACGATGCTTTCTTAATTGCGACGATACTCGCAGGGATTGCTTGGGTGTTATCGTTCTTCTTACCATCAGGCAATAAAACAAATAGAAAAGCAGGGAATTAATTTCCCTGCTTTTTTACTTTTAACCATTGTAAGAGATAAAATCATCCAAGTTAATATTCCAAACACTTCTGTATTACCTCTGATAACATATTATATTTAGAATGAATCACCTACAGACATAAGTACCCAGAAGATAACCCCTAATATACCAACGATAAAAATAATGAATCCCATATTACGTATACTTTTAATTTTTGCTTGTAATCCACTTAATCCTGCCAATAATCCAGTTAAAGAAAACAGTATCCAATATAAAGTAGTTGAAATAGGGAGGATTGTATCGCTATTCACCCCCATACCCCAAAAAACAAAAGGTAGCGTGACAAAGGAGAAGCTAAGTAGCCCTATTAAACCAATAAGTAATTTCCGATGTTTAATGCTAGTAATAATTAAAAAGATACCACCGAAAAATCCGCATAAAACAAGAAGTGGCATATAAATAACCCAAAGTAAAAACATATACAATCTCCTTTTATGTAATGAGTTATATTTTACTACATGAAGTTTATTTTGGACATTATTAATAAATATGTATAAATTGATAGAAATGAGAAGTAATGCTATAAGCTATCGAAAAGTGCTAACGGAAGAAGAGTTTGAAGTTTTTATAAAAGAGTAAAGAGAGGCATTGTGATACCTCTCTCTCTTAAGGTAAAAAAGCAATTACATTGGTCAAAATATGTAATAGTATAGCTGGAACAATGGATTTCGTTTGTTTATACAATAAACAAGCGAAAATTCCAGTTACAAATGCACTAACCATAATTCCTAAAGAATACGTATGAGCAATACCGAAAAGTAAACTGGAGAGAATTACAGCTGGCCAAAAAGTAAACTTTTCTTCAAAAAAACGAAGGAAAATCCCTCTGCATATAAGTTCTTCAAAAATAGGTGCAAAAACTCCGCCAGATAGAATTAGGAGGAGAGGATAGTGCTCTAGTGTTGAAAGTTCTAATGCATCAGATTGTTCTTGTACGGCTAAAGGAAATAATTCATCTAATATAAACATATCTACAAAAAGGCTAATTGCATAATAAATGAGAACATATATGTACATTCGAAAAGATTTTAAAACTTGAAAATTAATAGCAGGTAATACTAGTGCTCTCATTGGTTTGTATTTCATAATATATAAGATTAATAATAGTAAGGATACTAAGTCATAACTACTATTGCTTATAGACTCGAGTAAAAGTTTATTTGTATTTGGATTAGCTTGTTCGTATAACCAAAAAGGCAATGCTAGAAAAATCCCAATTATTATTGGGAGGCATAGTAAAAGAAAGAATAAAACTCCAATGAATTGTAACCATGATGTGTTAGTACGGTAATCTAAATTTGTGTGTAATTGCAAAAGAATCCTCCTTTTTATTATATAGGTTAAAGGGCTAGCTTATAAGAAAGATAAGGTATTATTTATTATATGAAATAACATAGCTGGAATAATAGACTTTGTTTTTTTACATAAAATCGCCATTAATAATCCCATGAAGAAAGTAATGACCATGACTCCAAATGAGTATGTATGAGCGATACCGAAGAAGAAGCTTGTTAAGATCGCTGCAATCCAAAATGGAAAGCGTTCTGAGAAGAAGCGAAGTATAAAACCACGGAAAATAAGCTCTTCAAAAATGGGTGTGAGTATGGCGAAGCCGAGAAGTAATAATATTTGATACTGCTTAAAGACATCTAAGTTTAGTGCAGAAGATTGCTGCTTCGTTGCGTCTTGGAACACATAATTTAACAGTATGTAATTGAGTACGATATTTATCATGAAGAACAGGAGTAAGTATACATATGTGCGCCATTCTTTAAGTGCTGTAAAGTTAAAAGATTTTATTAGTAATTTTTTTGCGGGTTCGAATTTGAAAATGAAGAATAACAACAAGGCTAGTTGTAATACGATACTTGCGGTATTTACAATAGATTCATACAGGGCAATTTGTTTTTTATCTGTAAGACCTGCTGTATAAATTGTTAATGGCATTGCGAGGAACACAGTAATAAGTCCAGTTCCGAAAAAAGCGAATAAAACGGAGCTAATAAATTGTCCCCATGACATAGAGTATTTCTGTTCATTAGAAAGTTGTGTAGCAGATTGCATATGTAAAATCACCTCTTTATATTTGTATATTTAATTATAAAGTATTTGTTTTTTGAATGTAACATTTAAATATTACATATAAAGGTTCATTTTCCATAAAATAATAAAAGAGGTATCACCCTATAGTGATGCCTCTTTCTTATTGATAGCTATGTTCTGCTTTGTTATTCGATTTTGATTGCCCTATTTGTAATTCACGCTCTACCAATCGGTCTAACTGTTGAATTGCTTTTAGTGCTTTTTCATAAGAAATTGTTCGATAATGATGCGCTCCGCCCGGTTCTTCATCTGCTTCGTCTGCCCATTTAATAATGTTTTGCAGAGATGTTCTTTCGATTTCTTGCTGTACTAAGAAAGAATCTGTATGAAGAAGAATTGCGATAGAAATTTCTTTTGCTAGTTTAGGATGCTCTCCTAATCTAATAAGCAATTTATGAGCTCTTTCTGCTCCTTTAATTGCGTGTATATCATTCTTTTTATATAATTCATAGTCCCATTCGCCGCCTGTGTACCACGTATGATGTCCGATATCATGAAGGAAACCAGCTTTTGTCGCAGCATCGACTGAGGCGTGATGCTTTTTAGCTAAGTGAAACGCATGGTAAGCGACAGCGATCGCGTGGACCATCCCAGAACGATTTACGTATTTTTGTGTAATGTGGTGTTTAAAAATTTGTTCAAGCGTAATACGGTGCATAAAACATTCACTCCTTTTATCTAATGGTGTATATGAAGAAAAATCGATCGGTTTAAATGTATTTTGAACATTGTACTCCATCGAGTAGCGTTAGTAAAGTAGAAATGTTTAGGAGAAGAAAAAAATCACCTTAGCTTATGCAAAGGTGATTTTTAAATTGCTTATTTTTTTAATCCTTGCTCTAGTGTTTCTAACATTTCGTGCTTTTCATTTTCATCAGCATTTTTCCAAATGACTTCAAATAAAACACCAAGACCTGGAAGCATTTTTTCTTCACCGCTTTGAATTGCATCGACAATTGTTTCTTGTAATTGATCTTGTGTATTACCAGATACATTTGCTAATACAGCACCGCGTAAATTAAAACTCATTGTTTTCACCTCTTCTTCAGAATTGAAACTGACGTTAGTTTTTGTTCTTTTTTATGTAAATATGTATGAAAAATAGGCTATAATGATAAGACAAGAAGAGAGGGAAATACATATTATGAAAAACATTGATTCAGTACAAAATCCGCGTGTGAAGCAGTGGAAAAAGCTGCAAACGAAAAAAGAACGCGATAAAAAAGGCTTATTTTTTGTAGAAGGATTCCATTTAGTGGAGGAAGCTTTAAAAGCAGGAGTTGTAACAGAACTTATCGTTTCAGATCAGACAGACCTTCCGAAAGATTGGACAGTTAATGATGTAGAAATGTATATCGTACCGGAAGCAATTGTAAAAGTACTTCGTGAAACAGAAACGACACAAGGTGTATTTGCTGTTTGTGAAAAGCATGAGAAGGAAGTAGCTCTTGCTGATGGGAAGTTTCTTTTATTAGATGGCCTGCAAGACCCAGGTAACTTAGGGACAATTATTCGTACAGCTGATGCAGCTGGTATTCATGCCGTTGTGCTTGGAGAAGGTTGTGTTGATGCATATAATAGTAAAGTACTCCGCTCTACACAAGGTTCTATTTTCCACTTACCAGTTGTAAAAGGAAACTTAGAAGAATGGGTAGACAAACTAAAAGAAAATAACGTTCCTGTATATGGAACAGCTCTTGAAAATGGAGTTCCTTACGGTGAAGTAACACCAGCAGGAAGTTTTGCATTAATTGTAGGAAATGAAGGAAACGGCGTACGCCAAGAAATTCTTGCAAAAACAGATCAAAACTTGTATATTCCGATTTACGGCGGGGCAGAATCATTAAATGTTGCAGTTGCAGCAGGGATTTTAACGTATTATTTGCAAAGCCCGGTTGCGAACAAATAAAAAACTTCTTATAATAAGTTGAAGTACATTATATTAAAAGTTAAATAACGAAAAACGTTGATAGAGAAGAGTAGCTTACAAAATCGCCATATAGGGAGAGAATGCCGTAGACTGAAAGCATTCTTATGGTAGACGGAAGTGAATTCACCTCTGGAGTTGACGCCAGGACCATGTATGTGTAAAGGCGTTCCGGTCAGAATTGATCGTTATAACTAATGAGTGGGCAGACATGTTCTGTCAATTTAGGGTGGTACCGCGAATTTACCTCGTCCCTTTTTGGGAGCGAGGTTTTTTTATTTTTAAAATTAGGAGGGTTCCAAATGGAAGCACGTTTAAAAGAGCTAAAGCAAAAAGCGTTAGAGCTTATTGAAGAAGCGAAAGAGCTAAAAGGCTTAAACGACGTACGCGTAGCGTATTTAGGAAAAAAAGGTCCAATTACAGAAGTATTACGCGGCATGGGAAAATTATCAGCAGAAGAGCGTCCACGTATGGGAGCATTAGTAAATGAAGTACGTGAAGCGATTCAAACGCGTCTAGATGACAAAATCAGTAACTTAGAAAAAGCGGTAATTGAAGCGAAATTAGCTACTGAAACAATTGATGTTACATTGCCAGGTCGTCCTGTTGAAACAGGTTGTCACCATCCGTTAACAGCTGTTGTTGAACAAATTGAAGATGTATTCATCGGTATGGGTTATGAAGTAGCTGAAGGAACAGAAGTAGAAAAAGACTACTACAACTTCGAAGCATTAAACTTACCGAAAGATCACCCAGCACGTGATATGCAAGATACATTCTACATTACAGAAGAAACGTTACTACGTACACATACATCTTCTGTGCAAGCACGTACGATGGAAAATAATAAAGAAAAAGGCCCAATTAAAATTATTTGTCCTGGTAAAGTGTATCGCCGCGATGACGATGATGCGACGCATTCACACCAGTTTATGCAAATTGAAGGTCTTGTAATCGATAAAAACATTCGCATGAGTGACTTAAAAGGTACACTGCAAGTATTCGTGAAAAAGATGTTCGGTGAAGATCGTGAAATCCGTCTTCGTCCAAGTTTCTTCCCATTCACAGAGCCATCTGTAGAGATGGATATTTCTTGTATGATGTGTCACGGTAAAGGTTGCGGCACTTGTAAAGGAACTGGTTGGATTGAAATTTTAGGCGCAGGTATGGTTCACCCGAACGTACTTGAAATGGCTGGTTATGATTCAAAAGAATATCAAGGTTTCGCATTCGGTATGGGCGCAGAGCGTATCGCAATGTTGAAATACGGCGTAGATGACATTCGTCATTTCTATACAAATGATGTACGTTTCTTACAACAATTCAAACGAGCGTAAGGGAAGGAGAGGATAAGTATGTTCGTATCATATCGTTGGTTACAAGAGTATGTAGATATTAAAGATGTAACAGCACAAGAACTAGCAGACAAAATCACGAAGAGTGGTATTGAAGTAGAAGGTGTTGAAGTATTAAATAAAGGTGTAAAAGGTGTTGTAGTTGGTCGCGTATTAGAATGTGAAAAACACCCAGAAGCTGATAAATTAAGCAAATGCTTAATCGATATCGGTGAAGAAGAGCCAGTTCAGATTATTTGTGGTGCTGCTAACATTGCAAAAGGTTTAAAAGTACCAGTTGCAAAAGTTGGTGCTGTACTTCCTGGCAACTTCAAAATTAAAAAAGCAAAACTACGTGGTGAAGCTTCTCACGGTATGGTTTGTGCTCTTCAAGAGCTTGGTATTGATGGAAAGTTAGTTTCAAAAGAATACGCAGATGGTATCTTCATCTTCCCAAGTGACGCTGAAGTTGGTGCGGATGCACTTGAAATTTTAAACTTACATGATGAAGTACTTGAGCTTGGTTTAACACCAAACCGTGCAGATTGCTTAAATATGTTAGGTGTTGCATATGAAGTAGCTGCTATTTACGGCCGCGAAGTAAAACTTCCAGCTATCGACTTACAAGAAACAGCAGAAAAAACTTCTGATTACATTTCTGTAAGTGTAGAAGCGAAAGAAGAAAACCCATTATACATTGCAAAAATGGTGAAGAACGTAAAAATTGGTCCATCACCAATGTGGATGCAAACTCGCCTAATGGCAGCTGGCATTCGTCCGATTAGCAACGTAGTTGATATTACAAACTACATTTTAATGGAATACGGTCAACCGTTACATGCATTTGATTACGATAAATTAGGTTCAAAAGAAATCGTTGTTCGTCTTGCAAAAGAAGGCGAAAAAATTGAAACGTTAGATGATCAAGAACGTACGTTACAAAGCCACCACCTTGTTATTACAAACGGCACAAAAGCGTTAGCTGTTGCTGGTGTAATGGGCGGAGCGGATTCAGAAGTTACAAATGAGACAGTAAACGTTCTAATTGAGTCTGCATACTTTGCAGGTCAAACTGTGCGCCGTACATCAAAAGACTTAGGTCTTCGCAGTGAATCAAGTGCACGTTTCGAAAAAGGAATCGATCCAACGCGTACTTTCGAAGCAATTCAACACGCAGCTGCTTTAATGGCGAAATATGCTGGCGGTGAAGCACTTGAAGGTGTAGTAGAAGCTGATAACTTACAAGTACAAGAGCGTACAGTATCTGTTACTGCTGAAAAAGTAAACCGTGTATTAGGTACAAATATTTCTGCAAGTGAAATGGGTACAATGTTCACAAACTTGAAATTCCCATTTACAGAAGTAGAAGGAACATTCCACGTGAATGTACCAGCACGCCGTCCTGACATTACAATTTCAGAAGACTTAGTAGAAGAAGTGGGCCGTCTATACGGTTATGACCACATTCCAGTTACATTACCTTCTGGAACGATGACTCGTGGTAAATTAACAGCAGCACAAACGAAACGTCGTAAAGTACGTCGCTTCCTAGAGGGTGCTGGTTTATATGAAGCGATCACATATTCATTAACAAGCGCTGATAAAGCGAAACAATATATGGTTGAGCCAAATGAAAAAGCGCCTGTAAACCTTGCACTTCCAATGAGTGAAGAACGCAGCCAACTTCGTTTAAGCTTAGTACCGCAACTACTAGAAGCAGTTTCATACAATGTCGCTCGTAAAAACGACAGCGTTGCTTTATACGAAGTAGGTTCTATCTTCTTACCGACAGAAGCAGGAGAACTTCCGAAAGAAGAACAACATCTTGCAGGTGTTATGACAGGTCTTGCTCTTCACCATGCATGGCAAGGTGAGAAAAAAGTAGTAGACTTCTTCGTTGTGAAAGGTGTACTAGAAGGACTATTTGACGTGCTTGGCGTTTCAAACCAAATCACATATGCACCAGCAAAACGTGAAGGTATGCACCCAGGTCGTACAGCTGATATCGTATTAGATGGCGAAGTAATTGGTTTCATCGGTCAATTGCACCCAGAAGCAGAAAAACAATTAGATGTGAAAAATACATTCGTATTCGAACTATCTCTTGTAAAAGTATTCGGTACAGACGCAGAAGAAACTTACTACTCAGCAATTCCACGTTTCCCATCTATGACACGTGATATGGCTGTTGTCGTAACGAAAGAAACAAAAGCTGGCGAAATGAAGCAAGTTATTGCTGAAGCTGGCGGAGAACTGCTGAAAGACGTAACGCTATTTGACTTATACGAAGGTGAAAAAATGGAAGAAGGCAAGAAATCACTTGCATTCTCTATGAACTACTTCGATCCAGAGCGTACGTTAACAGATGAAGAAGTAACAGAAGCACATAACCGCGTGTTAACAGCGGTAGAAGAGAAATTTGGTGCGGAGTTACGTAAGTAATAAGAAATTGCCGGATTTATTCCGGCAATTTTTTTAGTGGATTGGTTGTCGGAAAATGTCGGTAAGTCGATATATTACAAAAATCGCCGATATATTTGGAGTTACGATCGATATATTATAAAAATCGCTGATATATTTTCTGGCACCTTGCATCTTTCTCACGAATGTAGTACATTAATTTTAGTTTAACAAAATGAAAGACGATGATAAGGAAAAGTAGTATATACTATAATCCAAAGCGAGTCAGGGACGGTGAGAGCCTGATGAGGCGGTATATGTGAAGAACACCTTGGAGTTGCTAACCGAAATTGAATCTTGTATTCAAGAGTAGACTTAGACGGGAATCCGGCCTGTTACAAACCGGGAAGTATGTATTACATACGAGTTAAAGTTGGTCTTTATGACAAATTGGGTGGTACCGCGAAGTTTAACCTTTCGTCCCTTTATGGATGAAAGGTTTTTTTGTATTTAAATATATCAGCAAAGGAGAATTTCACTATGGAAAACACATTAGTAAAAAGTCTGTATAGAGATACAGATAAATACGCAGGTCAAACAGTACAAGTATCAGGGTGGATTCGTAATTTACGTGATTCAAAAGCATTTGGTTTCATCGAATTAAACGACGGTAGCTTCTTCAAAAGCGTTCAAATCGTTTTCGATACAGAATTAGATAACTTCAAAGAAATTGCAAAACTTCCACTTAGCTCTTCAGTTAAAGTAGAAGGTAAAGTAATTGCAACGCCTGGAGCGAAGCAACCATTTGAAATTAAAGCAGAAAAAATTGATATCGAGGGCTTATCAGATTCTGATTACCCACTTCAAAAGAAACGTCATACGTTTGAATACTTACGTACAATCGCTCACTTACGTCCAAGAACAAATGCATTCTCTGCAACGTTCCGCGTACGTTCTATCGCAGCATTTGCGATTCACCAATTCTTCCAAGAGCGTGGATTCGTACATGTTCACACACCTATCATCACTGGTAGTGATACAGAAGGTGCGGGCGAAATGTTCCGCGTAACAACGCAAGATTTAAACAACGTACCAAAAGGCGAAGACGGACAAGTTGATGAATCAAAAGACTTCTTCGGCAAAGAAACAAACTTAACAGTAAGTGGACAGCTGAACGCTGAAGCTTATGCATTAGCATTCCGTGATGTATACACATTCGGACCTACATTCCGTGCAGAAAACTCAAACACAACTCGTCATGCTGCTGAGTTCTGGATGGTTGAGCCTGAGATTGCATTCGCTGAACTAGGTGACGTAATGAACCTTACAGAAGATATGCTGAAATATGCAATGAAATACGTATTAGAGCATGCACCAGAAGAAATGGAATTCTTCAACAGCTTCGTTGATAAAACAGTTCTAGAGCGCATGAACAACGTAATTAACTCGGACTTCGGTCGCATCACTTATACAGAAGCAATTAAAGTACTTCAAGAATCAGGTGCTGACTTCAAATACCCAGTAGAATGGGGTATTGACTTACAAACAGAGCATGAAAGATACTTATCAGAAGAAATCTTCAAACGCCCTGTATTCGTAACTGACTATCCGAAAGACATTAAAGCATTCTACATGCGCTTAAATGACGACGGTAAAACAGTAGCTGCTACTGACCTTCTAGTTCCTGGCATCGGCGAATTAATCGGCGGAAGCCAACGTGAAGAAAGAATGGACGTTTTAGTAGACAGAATTAAAGAATTAGGCATGAATGAAGAGGACTACTGGTGGTACTTAGAACTTAGAAAATATGGCGGTACAAAACACGCTGGATTCGGTCTAGGTTTCGAGCGCTTCCTAATGTACATCACTGGCATGGCTAACATCCGTGACGTAATTCCATTCCCAAGAACTCCAGGTTCTTCTGAATTCTAAAATGTGAAAAAGCGAGAGGTTTCCTCTCGCTTTTTTATTTTGCATAGTTTACTACCTCGTGGCAAAAAGTAACGCGAAGGGGTGAATATAAATGAGTAAAAAAGTAAAAAAAGATCATTCAAGATCGGGCCTAGGTTCTCCAGAAGTAGAAGGACAAGGAACGACGACACATGAAACAGGTTCCCATAAAGTACCTTCATCAAATAAGAAGCAGAAACGAAGCTAGCATAAAAAAGGAGAGTTTTGACGACTCTCCTTTTTATGCTTTACATCTTCTTATCGTTAATTTCTTTTGTAATGTTATCTACATCTTTGTCTAATCGATCGAAATAGAAAAACCACAGTAAACTCATGAACACGTAATAGATGGCCATAACGCCAAGATTATCAGATATATTTTCAAATGTAGATTTAGTAGTGAAAAAAGCTCCCCAAATGGTAGAAATAGTGAGATAAGAAAGTGGGCCTACGAGGTGTACGAAAACATATAATATCTTTTTAACTTTTACAGCGTTCATATGAAAACCCTCCTTTTTCTAATCATACATTCAAGTTCCTCACAGAAGTGTTGTAGTTTTGCTGGATTATGTATTAACAAGCGGGCATCGTGTTTCCCGATAAATCTTCGAATCCGAAAGTTTAATAAGAAAGATCGGCCATAACGCTCTATTAAATCGTTGAATGCTGGTTGTTCACTTAGTAGCTGAATGTTTTCTCTAATTTCAAACTGTCTTTCGTGTGGATTGCCTAGTAAAATATTTAGAATCATTTGTAGAAGTAGCAATGGGAATCTCCTCCTATGTTAGAATAATCTGTATATTGTAATTGTAACAAAACTATAAGGACAATAGTAGGATAAAACAAAAAACAGGAGTTTGTAGGCTCCTGTTTTTGTCGATACTATTTTAGTAAGCGAAACGCCTTTTCCGTATTAGCAAAATGAAGTTTCACAAACTCAGGTAATCGTTCTTTACCAAGCTTTTGAATTAATTTAGCGGCGGCGATATCAACTTGTTTACCTGCACCTTTTGGAAGCGGCATACCAGCTTTTTTGCTTAGTTCGTTAAATTGTTTTACGAATGAGTAACGGGCTAAAATGGAGGCGGCGGCAACAGCTAAATGGACGCTTTCTCCTTTTGTCGCGAAATAAACATTTTCACGCTGTACCTGTTTTTGTTTTGCTAAATATTTGTAGTATGTATCAGGCTGTGTGAATTGGTCGATTAAGACGCCTTCAGGTTTTGTAGGCGCAATTTTAGTTAATAAGTTTGTAATAGCTTTATTATGTAGCAAAGCTTTTAGTTTACCTTGGTTGTTTCCTTTATCGAATAGCTCGTTATATTTTTCGTTATGAAGGACAAGAGAGCTATAAGGAACAACGTGTAGAAGTTGTTTCGCAATGGCAGTAATTTGATCGTCATTTAAGTTTTTAGAGTCTTTTACACCAAGTTCTTTTAGTAGTGGAATTTGCTTCGCATCCACATATACAGCAACTACTGTCATCGGTCCGAAGAAATCACCAGTACCAACTTCATCTGATCCTACGATAGACATTGTACCGATGGAAGCAGGCGGTGCATAACGGTGTGAATCGACAGATTTTTTTACAGTTGTTTTCGGTGTTTGAGAGACAGATTGCCAACGAGAAGCTTCTGCTTCAGCTCGGCCTCCTTGGAACATTACTTTTCCTGATTTATAAGCTGTAATCGTGCAAGAGGGCACCTTTGCCATGAAGATCCCGCCTTGCGGAGTTTTCGGGCTAAGTGAATGTTTATATTGTTGTTTCATGTCTTCAATTACTGTAGAACTTGTTTGAATTACGATAGAATTTGACATAATGGTCGCCCCTTTTTTTATATTGTTATTTTTATCATATCGGATTGTTCTTTCTGTTTCCATATTATGAAGGTTCATGGTATGATAAACTTTAGGATTCTGTACGTGATTGGAGGCCGGTGAGTTGTCACAACAAAAGGGAAAGAAAAGTCGAATTAATGTAGAAATCTATGGTCAGCAATATTCAGTTGTTGGCGATGAAAGTACAAGTCATATCCGCATGGTAGCAGCGATTGTGGATGATAAAATGCGCGAACTCAATGCCAAGAATCCTTCGCTTGACACGAGTAGACTAGCGGTATTGACGGCGGTAAACGTCATACACGATTACATAAAATTAAAAGAAGAACATGAGAAATTGAAAGAAAGTATGACAAAAAAAGGAATGGAATAACATGATTGATATTATTATCATTTTACTGCTTGTTATGGGATTTTTCCTCGGCTTACGCAGAGGGTTTATTTTGCAACTTGTAAAGTTAACAAGCTTTATTATCGCATACCTTGTTGCATACTGGTACTGTAAAGATTTAGCGCCAGCACTTGCGAAATTTATTCCGTATCCATTTGATAAAAACGTATCTGTTCCAGAATGGATTGATGCAAATAATATTGAGACAGTATTTTATCAAGCGCTTGCGTTTATCATATTGTTTATTATTACAAAAATTGCACTTTCATTACTTGGTAATTTGTTAAATATGTTTGCAGAAATACCGGTTTTAAAGCAAGTAAATGCGTTCGCGGGGGCAATCCTCGGATTTTTAGAAGTATATATTATTTTGTTTGTTTTAATTATCATTGGAAACATTCTTCCGATTGAACAACTACAAACACCATTACAAAAATCATCAATTAGCAAAATAATTGTAGACGATACACCGATTCTCTCTGAAAAGGTGAAGGAACTATGGCAGACAGGTAGCAGAGTATAACTTCTCTTTTTTCGGAAAGAGAAGTTTTTTTCTATGAAAGAAAGGCGGGACAATGATGAAAGTAAATAAAAAACAAGTGATTAAATTATTAGAGACAATCGGCCTGTTTATGGAACTAAAGGGCGCGAATCCATTTAAAATATCTGCATTTCGTAAAGCGGCAGCAGCGCTAGAAAGTGATGATCGTAGTCTTTCTGAGATTGAAGATTTTACGAAGATTCCGGGCATTGGAAAAGGAACAGCAGCAGTTATTCAAGAATATATAGAATCGGGAACATCTGAAGTGTTACAAGAGCTTGAAAAAGAGGTTCCAAGTAGCTTATTACCGTTATTAAAATTGCCAGGCCTAGGTGGTAAAAAGGTAGCTAAGTTATATAAAGAACTTGGTGTTGTTGATATGGAGTCGCTAAAAGCGGTTTGTGAGGAAAATAAAGTACAAGCTTTAGCTGGTTTCGGCAAAAAAACAGAAGAGAAAATATTAGAAGCAATCGATCAAGTAGGATCTCGTCCGGAGCGTTTACCAATCGCAATGGTATTGCCTATTGCCAGGGAAATAGAGGAGAAATTGTCGAATATTGCTGAGGTAATTCGTTTCTCTCGAGCTGGTAGTTTGCGCCGTGTTCGTGAAACAGTGAAAGATTTAGATTTTATTATTGCAACGACAGAACCAGCTGCAGTACGTGAGCATTTACTACAATTTGATAATATGATTGAAGTAATCGCGAGTGGGGATACGAAAGTTTCTGTTCGTCTTCAATATGAATATGATATTTCGATTGATTTCCGCTTAGTAAAACCAGAAGAGTTTATTACAACTCTTCACCATTTCACAGGATCAAAAGACCACAACGTAAAAATGCGTCAAATCGCAAAAGATAAAGGCGAGAAAATTAGTGAGTACGGTGTAGAGAACTTGGAAACAGGTGAAGTGAAAACGTTCGAGACGGAAGAAGAATTCTTTGCTCATTTCGGTCTTCCATTTATCCCGCCAGAAGTTCGTGAAGATGGAAAAGAAATTGAATTAATTAAAGAGTATCCAAACTTAATTCAGTTCTCTGATATACAAGGTGATTTACATATGCATACAACATGGAGTGATGGTGCTTTTTCTATTGAAGAGATGGTACAAGCGTGCCGTGCTCGTGGATATAAGTTTATGGCAATTACGGATCACTCACAATACTTGAAAGTAGCGAACGGTTTAACGAAAGAGCGCCTTCGTGAACAAGCGAAAGAAATTGAACGTATGAACGAAAAGTATCCAGACATTACAATTTTACGCGGGATTGAAATGGACATTTTACCAGATGCCTCGCTTGATTTTGATGATGAAGTATTAGCAGAATTAGATTATGTCATTGGAGCGATTCACTCTAGCTTCTCACAAGACCGTGAAACGATTATGAAGCGTCTTCGCGCTGCATTAGAGAATAAGCATGTCACAATGATTGCTCATCCGACAGGACGTCTTCTTGGGCGCCGTGAGGGTTATGATGTAGATACAGATTTATTAATTGAACTCGCAAAAGAAACAAATACAGTTTTAGAATTAAATGCGAATCCAAACCGCCTAGATTTAAGCGCAAAATTATTAAAACAGGCACAAGATGCTGGTGTAAAAGTAGCGATTAATACGGATGCTCATACACTTGAAATGTTAGAAGATATGGAAACAGGCGTAGCGGCAGCACGTAAAGGTTGGATTCAAAAAGATAACGTGATTAACACGTGGGATATTGAACGTTTATTAGACTATATTAAACGTAATAAGTAACACAAGGGGGACCTGCAACATGTTAGAAAGAACGTTGCGTGTATTAGAATACAATAAAGTAAAAGAACAATTACTTGAACATACAGCCTCTTCACTTGGCCGTGACAAAGTGAAGCATTTAGTACCGAGCACTGATTTTGAAGAAATTGTAGAAATGCAAGATACAACGGATGAAGCAGCGACAGTCATTCGTTTAAAAGGTAGTGCACCATTAGGTGGTATTACAGATATTCGCTCAAATGTGAAGCGTGCAAAGATTGGAAGTATGTTAAGTCCGAATGAACTACTTGATATTGCGAATACAATGTATGGTAGTCGCAATATGAAACGTTTCATTGAAGATATGGTTGATAATGGTGTCGAGCTTCCCATTTTAGAAACTCATGTCGCCCAAATTGTATCTTTATATGATTTAGAAAAGAAAATTACAAATTGCATCGGTGACGGCGGTGAAGTAGTCGATAGCGCAAGTGATAAACTGCGTGGTATTCGTACTCAAATTCGTACTGCGGAAAGCCGTATTCGTGAAAAGTTAGAAAACATGACGCGTTCTTCAAACGCGCAAAAGATGCTGTCTGACTCGATTGTAACGATTCGTAATGAACGTTACGTAATCCCAGTAAAACAAGAATACCGCGGCGTATATGGCGGTATTGTTCATGATCAATCAGCTTCTGGACAAACGTTATTTATTGAACCGCAAGTCATTGTAGAATTAAATAACGCGCTCCAAGAAGCACGTGTGAAAGAAAAACAAGAAATCGAACGCATCTTATTGATGTTAACAGAAGAAGTGGCAGTAGAAGCCGATATCGTTTTATCAAACGTAGAAGTAGTTGCAAATCTTGACTTCATTTTTGCGAAAGCTTTCTATGCGAAGCGAATTAAAGCAACAAAACCAATCGTAAATAACGAGCGTTACATGGATTTAAAACAAGCACGTCATCCGCTTATCGATCCAGAAATTATTGTGCCAAATAACATTATGTTAGGGAAAGATTTCACGACAATTGTTATTACAGGACCGAATACAGGTGGTAAAACAGTTACGCTGAAAACAGTTGGTATTTGTGTATTAATGGCGCAATCTGGTCTTCACATTCCAGTAATGGATGAGTCAGAGATTTGTGTATTTAAAAATATATTTGCTGATATCGGTGATGAGCAATCAATTGAACAAAGTTTAAGTACGTTCTCCTCACATATGGTGAACATTGTTGATATTTTAGAAAAAGCTGATTTTGAAAGCTTAGTTTTATTCGATGAATTAGGTGCTGGAACAGATCCGCAAGAAGGGGCTGCACTTGCCATTTCAATTTTAGATGAAGTATGTAATCGCGGTGCTCGCGTTGTTGCAACGACGCATTACCCAGAATTAAAAGCATACGGATATAATCGTGAGCAAGTTATTAATGCGAGTGTTGAGTTCGACGTGAACACGCTAAGCCCGACGTATAAATTATTAATCGGTGTACCAGGACGTAGTAATGCCTTTGAAATTTCGAAACGCCTTGGATTATCTGATCGCGTCATTGAGCAAGCGCGCAATCACATTAGTACAGATACAAACAAAATTGAAAATATGATTGCGAAGTTAGAAGAAAGTCAAAAGAATGCAGAGCGTGACTGGAACGAAGCAGAAGCACTTCGCAAGCAATCTGAAAAACTGCATCGTGAATTACAACGTCAAATTATTGAATTTAACGAAGAGCGTGATGAACGATTATTAAAAGCGCAAAAAGAAGGGGAAGAAAAAGTCGAAGCTGCAAAGAAAGAAGCAGAAGGCATTATTCAAGAACTTCGTCAATTGCGTAAAGCGCAGCTTGCAAACGTGAAAGATCACGAGTTAATTGAAGCGAAGAGCCGTCTAGAAGGCGCAGCACCAGAACTTGTGAAGAAACAAAAAGTAAACGTGAAAAATACTGCGCCGAAACAACAGTTACGCGCAGGTGATGAAGTAAAAGTATTAACGTTCGGTCAAAAAGGTCAACTACTTGAAAAAGTAAGTGATACAGAGTGGAGCGTACAAATCGGTATTCTGAAGATGAAAGTAAAAGAGTCTAACATGGAATACATTAATACGCCGAAGCAAACAGAGAAAAAAGCAGTTGCAACAGTAAAAGGTAGAGACTACCACGTTTCATTAGAACTTGACCTTCGTGGTGAAAGATTTGAAAATGCAATGGTGCGCGTCGAGAAATATTTAGACGACGCCCAGCTTGCAAGCTATCCTCGTGTATCAATCATTCACGGTAAAGGAACAGGAGCACTTCGCCAAGGTGTTCAAGATTACTTGAAGAAGCACCGCGGTGTAAAAACATTCCGTTACGGTGACATGGGCGAGGGAGGCCTAGGCGTAACAGTTGTCGAATTAAAATAGAAAACAACGAAACAAAGGGGAAACCATTATATGTTTATGGACAAACTTGCAAAAGTATTGTTAGCTTGTTGTGGAATATTTTTGGTGATTGGGGTTATTTATTTAGTTGTTTTTGCGAAGTAAACGAGCGTCAATCGTGGCAGAGTAATATTGCCATAGATTGACGCTTTTAATATATATGAAAAGGAATAAGTTATGAAAATCAACCAATACATAAGCGAAGCAAAATCTTGCTCAAGACGCGAAACAGATCGCCTTATTAAAGCTGGGCGCGTAGCGATTAACGGCGAAATATGCACGCACGGTGCACTTGTTAATGAAGGAGATGTTGTAACGATTGATGGACAGGTTATTGCAAAAGAAGAGAAAGAAAAGGTGTATATTGCCTTTCATAAACCAGTTGGGATTACCTGCACAGCAGCTGAGCATATTGAAGGTAATATTATTGATTATATTAATTACCCAGAGCGTATCTTTCCTGTTGGACGATTAGATAAAGCATCAGAAGGACTTATTTTCTTAACGAATGACGGCGGGATTGCCAATCAAATTTTACACGGTGATCATGAGCACGAGAAAGAATATGTTGTTACAGTTGATAAACCTTTTACAGATTGGTTTATGAATGAGATGTCCAGCGGTGTAAAGATTAAAGATGGAATAACGAAGCCATGTAAAGTGACGAGAGTGGATCAGTCTACGTTTCGCATCGTTTTAACGCAAGGAATGAACAGACAAATTCGTAGAATGAGCCGAGCTTTCGGGTTTACTGTAACAAAGTTAAAGCGAGAACGCATTATGAATATAGAGCTAAATGATCTTGAAGTAGGAAAGTGGCGAGACATTACAGCTGAAGAATTAGAATTATTAATAGGACAGTTATAGGGAGGAAAAATTTTCTCCCTATATTTTTTTGTCAGAAAAAATAAAACTATTGATTTTTTAAAAAATAGCCCATATAATAAAAAACAACAAGTTTCGACAAGATATTTTATAAAAGTAATGATGAGGACATGAGTTGTTTTTTACGATTCTCAGAGAGGGAAGCCTTAGGCTGTGAGCTTCCTAATACGGAAAGACGAACTTACCACCTCTAAACTTCAAGAGTGAACTGCATGTATAATGCATTGTAATTCTTGGCGGATAAAACCGTTATCAATTTACACGAGCTATAAAATGAGCTTATTTCGTTATAAATTCATTTTATTAGAATAAGGGTGGAACCACGATTTCAACACTCGTCCCTTTGTTAGGGACGGGTGTTTTTTGCGTTCTTTTACGGGGAAGTATGCTTGAAAGAGGATATATGACGGATTTTAATTCAGAATATTTTGTTAAAATTAAATTAGGAGGTTAGTAGAAATGAAATCATCTTTAAAGTTTTCTGAGATGTTTGCAATAAGTTTAATGTTATTTGCACTATTTTTCGGTGCAGGTAATATGATTTTCCCACCAGCGTTAGGACAAGGCGCTGGAACAGATGTATGGATCGCATTGTTTGGTTTTATCGTAACAGGCGTTGGGTTGCCTTTATTAGGAGTTATCGTTATAGCTCTTAAGGGAGATATTAATGAGTTAGCAGGGCGTGTACACCCTATATTCGCACTAGTTTTTATTACTGCAATTTATTTATGTTTAGGTGTATTCGTAAGCGTGCCGCGTACAGGAACAGTTGCTTATGAAATGAGTGTTGCACCGTTCTTACCAAGTGAGATAGCTGGTCAATCGTACCCGCTTGTTATCTTTACATTTATTTTCTTTGCTGTAACTTTTTATTTAGCTTTAAACCCATCAAAATTAGTAGGCCGCATCGGTAAAGTATTAACTCCGATTTTATTAGCTGTTATTACAATTATTGTAGTGAAAGCACTTATTACACCGATTGGAGAATTTGGTGCACCGACAGAAGCATATAGTGCTCCGCTCTTTAAAGGTTTTATTGACGGATATTTAACTTTAGATGGACTTGCAGCACTTGTTTTCGGAAATGTTGTTATTCATGCTTTAAAAGGAAAAGGTATTACAAATAAAAATAGCATTGCAAAAGTAACGATTTTTGCAGGATTTATTGCAGCACTTGGTTTACTACTCGTTTACTTAGCGCTTGCTTATCTGGGAGCTTCTAGTGTCTCTCTTGGAATGGGAGCAAACGGAGGAATTATTTTAACAAACGTTGTAAATCATTTATTCGGTAGTTACGGAACTTTATTATTAGGAATCGCAATTTTAGCAGCATGTTTAACAACTTCAGTAGGGATTGTCGCAGCTTGCGGAGAATATTTCTCCTCTTTATTACCGAAGCTTTCTTATCAAAAAGTTGTTTTCATTTTCTGTGTATTAGCATTTATGGTAGCGAATCTTGGTTTAACTCAGTTAAATGCATTAGCATTACCAATCTTAATCGCAATTTACCCAATTGGTATCGTGCTGATTATATTATCACTTGTTGAAAACTATATTCGTCTTCCTTTAGTAATGTATGTAGGTGGTATTGTAGGAGCATTCATGATTAGCTTCTTTGATGGATTACACAATGCAAATCTTGAGATTGCAGCATTAACACCAATTTTAAATAAAATTCCATTATATAGTGTTGGGATTGGTTGGTTCGTTCCTGCTCTAGTAGGTATTGTAATTGGATATGTCATTTCATTGTTTCAAAAGCAAGAAGTTGCTGTAGAAAAATAGAGAAAAGAGGCTTTCTATTAAAGAAAGCCTCTTTTTTTGTAGAAAAAGCCGCATATAAGGAAATTCAGATATTTAAAGTTTTATACGTAATATAGTTGACAAAAAAATTATGAGTAGGCTAAGATTGACTTAGTTGTGGAAATATTGGAAGGAAAGTGAGGAGTGAAAGGTATAAGACTTTCTATAACGATATCATTTTGGTAGATAGAGGTGATAGAGTAGGAAAATGGTTAGTTTTATTTTTTTTGAGCTTCATTGAGAATGATAATCAACGAAAAAATAGGGACTTATGTTAAAATACGAATCGCTCTTTATAAAGAATAGGGAGGGGTATTATTTTTAACATACAGTGAGAATGATAATCAATAACATCTACATTACATAAATAAATTACAATTAAATAATGATAGAAGATTATTATTTTTTCTAATAAATTGAGAATAATTATCATTTTCAAAAAGTAGGGATGAAAGATAAACAAGGAGGAAGTAAGCCAAATGAGAAAGATTTCTGTATTACCCGCTTTTATTATAACGCTCGTATGTATGCTAGCTTTTCTTGTCATGCCATATGGAAAAGTTTCAGCACAACTAGCTGACGGTACGTATGATATTAACTATGTCATTCAAAAAGCGGAAAATGATTCAGCTTCAATGGCAAATGATTATTTTGAAAAACCAGCTAAGCTAGTTGTGAAAAATGGTGAGATGAAAGTTCAAGTTCCAATGAATCACAGTGCTTGGATTACAGAATTTAAAGCTCCTGAGAACGGGAATTTTGTTGATGCAAAAGTAGTTAACAAGGACGAGGCTGCTGATAAAAGAACGGTTGAATTTAAAATTGATGATTTATCAAAACCATTAGGAGTAAAAATTCATGTTGTCGTACCAAGTGCAAACTATGACCACCACTACACAATTCGTTTTGCTTTTGATGCAAATGTACAAGCTGTAGGTGGAGATAACGGCGCGGCTGCTATAACAAAAAACAATGATCAAACGAAAACAGGTACACAAGTCAAAGAAGAGAAAACAAAAGTAGAGAATAAAGAAACAACAAAAGAAGCGAACAAAGAAACAAATAAAGATACAAAAAATGAAAATGGTAAAGCTGAAAAAACAGATAATCCTAAAACAGGCGATGAAGCACGTATCGGATTATTTGCGGTGTTAATTCTTATTTCAGGTGTTTTCTTAATTCGTAACGTGAAGTTTAGTAAATAAATAAAAAGGAGCGTTATTTCATTGAACAGGTATCTTAAGATTGTTGTTGCTATGTTTTTAATGATATTTACATTCGTATCAACACTACAACCACTTGCAGTTCAAGCAGCTACTCAATTAGCTGACGGTGAATACTCAATCGGTTTTAAAGTTCTTAAAGACGCATCGGATGAAGTATCCATGATGAATGAATACTCTGTAAGTCCAGGAACTTTAAAAGTGAAGGATGGGAAAAAGAAAGTGTCCTTTACATTAAAAAATAGTTCATGGATTACGAAATTTGAAACAGACAAAGCAGGTCAACTTGTTGAGACAAATGTAATTAGTGAAGATAAAGAAAAAGATACAAGAGTAGTAGAATTCGATGTGGAAGATGTAGAGAAGATATTAAAAGCGAAAGTAAAAGTAGATATTGATTTTCTGAACTATCATCATGAATATGATGTTCGTATTGCATTTGATCAAAATAGCATTACACCAATTCATGTAGAAAAACCAGATGAAAAAGAGGACCCAGCTAATAAGCCAGATCCAAATGAAACTACGGATCCAGGTCAGAAGCCCGACCAAAAGCCTGACCCAGATCAACAACCAAATTCTAACACAATTGAAGATGGTGCGTACAGCATTCCTTTCAAAGTGTTAAAAGATAAAACAGATGAAGAATCTAAAATGAATAGTTACATGGAAAATCCAGGAGTATTGAAAGTAGAAAATGGTAAGAAAAAAGCGGTTGTAACGTTAAAAAGTAGCTCATTAATTAAAAATTTCCAAACGGAAAAAGATGGTGCATTTGTTGATGCAAAAGTAGTGAGTGAAGATAAAGAAAAAGATACAAGAGTAGTAGAGTTTGAAGTAGCTGATTTATCGAAAAAACTTAATACAAAAGTATTTATTGAGATGGCATCAAGAAATTATAAACAAACGCATGACGTACAACTTGTATTTGAACAAGACAAATTGGAACCTATTAAAAGTGAAGATAAACAACCAGACGGAGACAAACAACCAGACGGAGACAAACAACCAGACGGAGGTAAACAACCAGACGGAGACAAACAACCAGACGGAGACAAACAACCAGACGGAGATAAACAACCAGACGGAGGCAAACAACCAGACGGAGGCAAACAACCAGACGGAGGCAAACAACCAGACGGAGGCAAACAACCAGACGGAGGCAAACGACCAGACGGAGATAAACAATCAGACGTAGATACCATTAAAGATGGTGAATACAGTATTGGTTTTAAAGTATTGAAAGATAAAACAGAAGAAATTTCAATGATGAATACGTACACGAAGAGTCCAGGTGTATTAAAAGTGAAAGATGGAAAGAAATATGTATCCTTCACATTAACGAATAGCTCATGGATTACAAAGTTCGAATTTGAAAAGAATAATTCATTTGTTGATGTAAGTGTATTAAGTGAAGATAAGAAAACTGATACACGTGTAGTAGAAGTAGAAGTAGCTGATTTATCTAAGAAACTAAATGCAAAAGTGAAAGTAGATATTGATTCAATGAATTATCACCATTTCTATGATATTCAATTTGCATTTGATAATGATAGTATTCAACCGTTAGACAACCAAGGTGGAAACAACAATCAAGGCGAAAATGACAACCAAGGTGGAAACAACAATCAAGGCGGAAACGACAACCAAGGTGGAAGTAACAACCAAGATGGAACGAATAATCTAAATGAAAACCCAACAGTTGATCCGAAAAATTTAAAAGATGGTCAGTATGATATTGCCTTTAAAGTGTTAAAAGATAAGACAGAAGAAATTTCAATGATGAATCAATATGTTGTAAGTCCAGCAAGATTAACAGTGAAAGATGGCAAGAAGTATGTTGCAATGACACTGAAAAATAGTGACTGGATTACGAAATTCCAAACAGAAAATAATGGTGGATTTGCAGATGCAAAAGTAGTAAGTGAAGATAAGGCTGCCAATACAAGAGTCGTAGAATTTGAAGCTAATGATTTATTTGCAAAATTAAATGCAAAAGTAAAAGTAGATATCGATTCAATGAATTACCATCATTTCTACGACGTACAAATTCAATTTGATACGACGAAGATTGGCGCTGTAGGAACGGTAAAAGAAGAGCCAAAGAATGAACCGAAAAACCCAGTAACTACACCAAAAGTAGATAATGTAAAAACAGTAGGAACTCCTGATTTTAACCGAAATGCAGATGGTAAAAAGAAAAACGAAGCTACAAATAATGATTTGAAAAAAGAGAAAAACTCAAAAACTGCAGATACAGCACAACTTGGTTTATACATGGTGTTACTGCTAGGTTCACTTGCTTTACTAGTTCGTAAATATAGAGCAGGTAGATTGTAATTTTTGGAGTCTTGATGCATGTTTGCGTGCATCAAGACTTGTTTCATATTGTTTGGAAAGGAGTGGTGATTGAGAGTGAAGAAAATTGCAAGTGTACTAATGGCTATCATTTTATTAGTGAGTATAGCTGGGTGCTCGGCGCCCAAAAAAGAAGCAGCAAAACAGGTGAAGAGTGAGAGTAAAGAGAGAGTTGTTGCTACGACAGTTGCTGTTACTGAAATTATGGATGCGTTAGAAGTAGATTTAGTTGGTATTCCAACGAGTACGAAAGATTTACCGAAGAGATATAAAGGGTTACCTGAAGTCGGGAATCCGATGAGTCCTGATATGGAAAAGGTAAAGTCATTAAAGCCGTCAGAAGTATTATCTGTTACAACACTTGAATATGAATTAAAGCCAGTTTTCGATGGTGTAGGTATGAAAGCAAACTTTGTAGACTTAACTAGTTTGAAAAATATGCAAAACGCCATTAGTAATTTAGGTAAGCAATATGGGCGTGAAAAACAAGCTGAAGCAGTTGTAACGAAGTTAGATAAAAAGGTTGCTAGCATTCAAAAAGAAGTAAAGGGAAAGAAAGAACCGACAGTACTTATTTTATTAGGTGTGCCGGGGAGTTATTTAGTAGCAACAGAGAATTCCTATATTGGTGATTTAGTGAAACAACTAGGTGGTAAAAATATTGTACAAGGTGAACAAGTAGAATATTTAGCTTCTAATACAGAGTATTTAAAGAAAGCTGATCCGGATATTATTTTACGAGCAGCTCATGGTATGCCTGATGAAGTTGTAAAAATGTTTGATAAAGAATTTAAAACAAATGATATTTGGAAACACTTTGCTGCAGTTAAAAATAACCGCGTTTATGATTTAGAAGAGCGTTTATTTGGAACGACAGGAAATTTAGAAGCAATCGAAGCGTTAGATGAATTGAAGAAAATGATGTATCCGTGATGCATTTTCATATAAAGGAAGAGTGAAATGAATAAAAAAACTTGGAGTTTCTTCATTGTTACTGTATTGCTTATTGTTATGACGTCATTGTCAGCGATGAAAGGAAGTTTAGAGGTTGGTATCGTTGACCTTGTACAAGGGATATTTACAGGGGCAAATGAAGATGTTGAGGTCATTAAAGATTTACGTTTCCCGCGTATTATTATTGCACTGTTTACTGGGGCGGCTCTTGCTGTTTCTGGTGTGCTTTTTCAAGCTGTAATGAAAAATCCACTTGCCGATGCTGGGGTAATCGGGATATCTTCAGGAGCAAGTTTTATGACACTTGTTATTATAACGTTGTTCCCGCAATTCTTTTTCTGGACACCAGTATTTGCCTTTTTAGGTGGTGCGTTTGCGTGTTATCTTGTTTATGCATTTTCATGGAAGTCAGGGTTAAGTCCACTTCGTATTATTTTAGTTGGTATAGCTATTAATGCGATGTTTACTGGATTAAATGAATCGTTCATTACGATTTGTGGATATTTCATTAAGAGTATTAAGCAAACGACGACTTCTAATATAACGATGAAGACGTGGGGCGATGTAGAAATAATGGTTACGTATGGAACAATTGGTTTGGTTCTTGCTCTGTTTGTAGGAGCTTGGTGTAACTTATTATCGCTACAAGATAAGACTGCGAAAAACTTAGGTTTGCACGTGACGAGAGTTCGTCTTATTATTTCTGCTATTGCAGTACTTTTAGCTGCAGTATCAACAGCGATTGCAGGTGTTATTGCTTTTGTAGGATTACTCGTTCCGCACATTTCAAGGCAATTAGTCGGTTCAGATCATAAAGTATTAATTCCATTTTCTGCTCTTGCAGGAGCGTTATTAATTTTGACGGCTGATACGATTGGAAGGTTAATTGTGCCACCTAATGAAATTCCAGCAGCAACGATTATGGCAGTTATTGGTGGCCCATTCTTAATATTCTTGCTCAGAAAGAGTGATAAAGTTCATGGAAATTAAAAATGTAACCTTTTCGTATGATAATGTAACGGATCGATTAAAGTCTGTTAGTAGTGAAATAGAAATTGGTAAAGTTACAACAATTATTGGTCCAAATGGTTGCGGGAAATCGACATTACTTGGCGTGATGTCAAGAAATCATGATCCTCGTAGCGGAGAGGTCATACTAGATGGGAAGGCGATTAGCCAATATAAACCGAAAGAGTTTGCTAGAAAGTTAGCCGTTGTCCATCAACAAAATGAAGCACCAGCAGATATGACGGTAGAGAAATTAACAAGTTTTGGTCGTATGCCTCATAAAAATATTTTTTCCTCGCAAACGGATGAAGATAGAGAAGCGATCGAAAGGGCTTTAGCATGTACAAATTTGCTAAGTAAACGTGATAAGGAGATTCATGCTTTATCTGGTGGAGAAAGACAACGTGTTTGGATTGCCATGACGTTAGCTCAGAAAACACCAATGCTCTTTTTAGATGAACCGACAACCTATTTAGATATTTATTATCAACTTGAAATATTAGAGTTAGTAAAAGAGTTAAATGAAGTACATGGATTGACGATCGTTATGGTATTACACGATATTAATCAGGCAATTCGCTATAGTGATCATATCATCGTTATGAAAGATGGCGAGATTGTTACGAAAGGTAAGCCGGATGACGTTGTGACAGAAAGTATGATAAAGGCGATATACGGTGTAGATGTCGTTGTAAAGCAAGATGAAGATACAGGATTGTATATGGTCCCAATGGGTATTTAAATATGCGAACAATCCGTTTTGAGGTGATAATTTGAGTAGTAAAAAAGAACGGAAGAAGAATTCTTTTTTTCAACGAATACTTACAGTTGTTTTTTTAGGTACCTTTTTCTATTCAGTATATGAATTAGGTGATATTTTCATGGATTACTATGAAAATCGTAAAGTAATGGCCGAAGCACAAAATATTTATGAAAAAAGTCCGATGGAAGAGCAATCACAAGACGGGGAAGTACGTAAACAGTTCAAAGCTCTGCAGCAAATTAACCAAGAAATAGTTGGATGGGTTACGATGGATGATACACAAATTAATTATCCAATCGTTCAAGCGAAAGACAATGATTACTATTTATTTCGTAATTATAAAGGCGAAGATATGAGAGCAGGAAGCATCTTTATGGACTATCGTAATGATGTGAAATCTCAAAATCGAAATACTATTTTATATGGTCACCGTATGAAAGATGGTTCTATGTTTGGAAGTTTAAAGAAAATGTTAGATGAAGATTTCTTCATGTCACATCGTAAATTATATTACGATACATTATTTGAAGGATATAATCTTGAAGTGTTCTCGGTGTATACAACAACAACTGATTTTTATTACATTGAAACGGATTTTAGCGGTGATACGGAATACACATCATTTTTGGAGAAAATTCAAGAAAAATCGTTGTATAAAACGGATACAACAGTAACAGCAAGTGATCAAATTGTAACACTTTCGACGTGTGACTATGCACTCGATCCGGAAGCAGGAAGGTTAGTCGTACATGCGAAACTAGTAAAAAGACAGTAAAAAAAGTATAGAATAGGAGAAGTGGTAACGCTTCTCCTATTCTATACTTTAAAAAAGAAATATGATTACTGTGCTGCAGCCATTGGCATACGTACAACTTTTACATCATAGTAAGAGATTTTATTATCAAGAATATAATCTGGCATTCCGCCTTGATGGGAGTGAGCAGCTTTAAATGCTGGGCTCTTCGTCCAACCTTGGAAATCTTCTTTTGCATTCCAGCGTGTGCTAATTGTTACTTCATCATAATCAACTGTATTTTGCGTTAGAAGAACTTCTAATCCTAAAAATCCTGGCATTGTTTCCACTTGACCTACTTTATTAAAACGATCAATTAATTTATGTCCATTACCCTTTGTAATTTTAGCTGTATTTGTAACAATAATCATGTTTATTCCTCCTATAAGTGTAGCCTTTATTTTCGAGAATTCATATACATTAAATGATAATGAAAATCATTATCAATGTCAATGATAATCTTAAATTATGATAATATTTTTTATCCCGCTATTTGCCGGGCAGTAAGACCCCCACCTCAAAATTTAGCGAAAGCGAAGAAGTTAGGTGGGGGCAGGCTACCCGTAAAAGCCCGATTGGTGAGGGCTGATTAAAGTTTCACTTTATGTAAGTATAGTGTCCTCCTGTTGACTATATATTTAACTTGATTATATATTATGTAAATAGAATCAATTGAAAATATATAGAAGTAAAGTATGGTTTATACTTTGCTGTCGCAATACTATGAACAAGGAGGGCATTATGGTTGAATCACTTTTACTTAGTATCGTTATTATTATTACGTTAGGTATTGCTTCACAATGGACTGCATGGCGCTTCCAGCTCCCTGCGATTGTTGTTATGGCAGTTGCTGGATTATTAATTGGTCCGGTTTTCGGTATTATTAATCCAAAAGAGGTGCTTGGAGATGTTTTTAGTCCACTCGTATCACTCTCTGTTGCGATTATATTGTTTGAGGGTAGTTTAAGTTTAGATATACGTGAATTGAGGGGGCTATCGAAACCAGTATTTCGTATCGTTACGTTTGGAGCGTTTATCGCGTGGATTGCTGGCTCACTTGCAGCTCATTACGTCGCTGGATTAGATTGGGCGGTTGCATTTATTATTGGAGGACTTTTTATTGTGACAGGTCCAACGGTAATTATTCCGTTGTTACGCCAAGCGCGATTAAAACCAAGAACAGCAGCAATTTTAAAATGGGAAGGGATTATCGTTGATCCATTTGGCGCTTTGCTTGCTGTATTCGCCTTTCAAATTGTAAATTTCTTAACGAAAGAAAATGTACAATTACATACGTTGCTGTATTTCTTTGCAGGTTCATTATTTGCAATGGTACTCGGTTATATATTTAGTATTTTTATGAGCTATATGATTTTAAAGGGGAAAGTACCAGAATATTTAAAAGCACCAATTTTGTTAGTTACGGTACTGTTATGCTTTGGCATTGCGGATGAGGTGATGCATGAAACAGGTATGCTAGCTGTAACAGTAATGGGGATTACGCTTGCGCGGATGAAAAAATATATTTCTTCTATCGGTGATATTCGTCATTTTAACGAAAATATTTCTGTACTACTAACGTCGACTGTTTTTATTATATTAACAGCATCGCTTCCAAGAACAACTATTATGGAGATTTTCAGCTGGCCTATTATAAGCTTCGTACTTATGATGCTATTTGTTGTACGTCCTTTATCGATTTGGATATCGACAATTGGCACAGAGTTAACAAAAGCAGAACGGGCGCTAGTTGGTTGGATTGCGCCGCGAGGTATTGTTGCATTAACGGTTTCAAGTTACTTTGCGACGGAGTTATTACAAGAAGGTTATAAAGATGCTTCTATATTAACTGCACTTACATTTGCACTCGTTATTACGACCGTTTGTGCTCATGGATTTTCAATTGGATTTTTAGCGAAAAGATTAGGATTGGCGAATACGGAGCCACCAGGAATTTTAATTTCAGGTGCGAGTACATTCTCATCTGCTTTTGCATTGCACTGTAAAGAGATGGGTGTTCCGAGCTTAATTGTAGATGTATCAGAAGAGCATTTGCAATGTGCAAAGGTGAAAGGGCTTAATACATATAATGGTCAAGTACTCTCTGAACAGTTACAATTTGAAGTTGATATGAATCAGTATGAATACTTAATTGCAGTTACAGATACGGATTCTTATAATGTATTAGTCGCAAATACATATGTACCACAGTTTGGACATCATAATACATTTTTACTTCCAATCCATGATGTAGAAAAGATTGAACAAGAACGCATTTCCCTTTCGAAAAAAGCTCATTTACTGTTTGGTCAAAATGAAATTTATGAAGAATTAAATAGAAAAATTGAAGATGGTTATACGTTTAAAACGATACAAGTTGCAGAAGAACAAAAGATTAATAAAGAAGAAAGCGATTCAGAGGATTTAATATTATTTATTCGCCATCGAGATGGTAGTCTTACTTTTTCAACATTGTATAAATATATAGCTGTTATGCCAGGGGATGAGCTAGTTGTACTAGCAAAGCAATAATATGGTATAGTGAAACGAGGCTGTTTTTCAGTCTCGTTTTTTAAGTGCTTCCTATAAAGAAAGCATGCAAATGGAAAGGAAGTTTTTATATGCGATCAGAAGTAACTGTAAAAATAAAACCGAAATTTATAAAAGAAATTAAAAGTGGATATCCGCTTATTTTAAAAGATGCGATTCAAAATTTAAATGATGTTCAAGAAGAAGGAACAATCATTAAAGTGGTAGATGAGAAGAACCACTTTGTCGGAAAAGGTTATTATGGAAAACAAAATAAAGGATACGGTTGGATTTTAACGAGAAAAGAGAGTGAACAAATTAATCAATCTTTCTTTGAAAGTAAAATAAAATCTGCCTTACATAAACGAAAGCAATTTTACAAATCAAGTGATACGACAGCATTCCGCGCCCTAAACGGTGAAGGTGATGGTCTTGGCGGCTTAATCATCGATTATTATGACGGTTATTATGTAGTGAGCTGGTATAGTGAAGGGATTTATACTTTCAGAGATGAGATTATAGCTGCTCTTCAAAAAGTAGCAAACTTTAAAGGTATTTATGAGAAGAAGCGTTTTGATACGAAAGGGAAATACATTGAAGGCGATGATTTCGTAGCAGGAGAGCGCGGTGAGTTCCCGCTTATCGTAAAAGAGAATGATGTGAACTTCGCTGTTTATTTAAATGACGGAGCGATGGTTGGCGTATTTTTAGATCAACGTAACGTGCGAAAACAAATTCGTGATAAATATGCGAAGGGAAGAACTGTGTTAAATATGTTCTCTTATACAGGTGCTTTTTCTGTATTTGCAGCGCTTGGTGGAGCAAGCAAAACGACGAGTGTCGACCTTGCAAATCGTAGTTTAAGTAAAACGATTGAGCAGTTTAGTGTAAATGAAGTTGATTATGAAGCGCAAGATATTATTGTAGAAGATGTATTCCTTTACTTTAAATATGCAGCGAAGAAAAAGATGAAGTTCGATATGGTTGTATTAGACCCTCCAAGCTTTGCACGCTCGAAAAAATATACATTTAGTGCAGCAAAAGATTATAAAAATTTATTAAAAGAAACAATTGCCATTACAGAAAATAACGGTATTATCGTTGCTTCTACAAATTGTAGTGCATTCGATATGAAAAAGTTTAAAGGCTTTATTGATACAGCCTTTAAAGAAATGAATGGCAAATATAAAATATTAGAAGAACATTCTTTACCAGAAGATTTCCGTACAATCGATCAATTTAAAGAAGGAGACTATTTAAAAGTAGTTTTCATCGAGAAAATTAAAGGGTAATAAAGAAAAAGGAGCTCGAGTTTACTTGAGCTCCTTTACTTATTGAACGATATTTTGTACTCTACCGACTTGCCCGTCCTGCAATCGAACTTTAATGCCATGCGGATGAGAAGGGGAGTTCGTTAAAATATCTTTTACAATTCCACGTGTTAATTTGCCGGTGCGTTGATCTTGTTTTAATACAATATCAACTTCAAGGCCGGGTGCGATATTAGAACGTTTTTGTCCGTTCATTTATACACCTGTACGTCTACGTTGGTTGTTTGTCTTTTTCGTTTGTTGGTTTTGTAATTTTTTTGTTTCTTGGCTTTGGTTTTTGGCATTTTGACCATTACCGTTATCTTGCTTTTTCTTTGCAAGTTGTTCGCGCATTAAATCAGCTAAGCTTACTTTTTTGTTTTCTGACATGATAAGTCTCCTTTATATAAAGTTAATTATGAACAATCGTAGTGAATTTCATCATATCATTGTTAAGGAAGGAAGGGAAGTTGGTTTGAAAATTCATATATTTGTTTCAAGTCTGTAGTAGTTACGATACAATTGAATTGTTAACGTTTGTAAAAAGGGGATAGACATATGTCACATCATATTTTATTAGTTGAAGATGATCTCTCAATTCAAGAGATGGTGGAAAAGTATTTAATAAAAGAGGGCTTTCAAGTTACAATCGCATCTGATGGAGAAGAAGGGGTAAACACATATTTAAAAGGTTCATTTGATTTGATTATCCTCGACATTATGATGCCAAAGCTAGATGGCTTAGAGGTTGTACGCATCATTCGAGAAAAAAGTGCCGTTCCGATTTTAATGATGTCGGCAAAAGATACAGATGTTGATAAAGCTGTTGGATTAGGACTTGGAGCAGATGATTACATTTGTAAGCCATTTTCTATGATTGAATTAGCCGCGCGTGTAAAAGCAGGTATTCGGAGGTCTACGAAATATTCGGCTACAGAAACAACAGAAAAGATGATTCAAATTGGTGATTTAACGATTGATCCAATTAATTTTACTGTGGAAAAAAACGGAAAGCCTCTCAAACTTACTTTAAAAGAATTTGAGATTTTAAAACTGTTTGTAAAGAATCAAAATCGTGTATTTACAAAAGCACAAATATATACGCTAATTTGGAACGAAGAGTATTACGGTGACGATAACGTTATTAATGTTCATATGAGAAGATTGCGTGAGAAAATCGAAAGTGATCCATCTAATCCAGAATACATTAAAACGTTATGGGGTATCGGTTATAAGTTGGAAGTGATGTAATATGGTCAATTTGTTAATAGGTATTATTTTCATATTGTTATGTGTCATTTATATACAATATAAAATGAGGAAAAATAGTAGCAAAAATTTGCGATATACATATGAAAAGTTAGAAAGTATTGTAAATGAAAAAACAGGCGAGAAGTTACTCGTTATGACAGATGATCTAGAATTGCAAAAATTATTAGTGGCAATTAATCAATTGTTAGATGCAAAACAGAAAACGAATGCAGATCATGCGAAAGTAGAAATTTCGATGAGAAAAATGCTTTCAAATATTTCACATGATTTGAAAACACCGCTAACAGTTATTCTTGGATATACAGAAATGTTAAATAGTGATAAAACGATAAATGAAGAAGAACAACAAATATTACTTGAAAAGGTGCATGTAAAAACACTTGAAGTAATGGAACTAATTCATAAGTTTTTTGATTTAGCAAAATTAGAATCTGGTGACAAAGCAATCGAGATGACAAAAGTGAATATGAATGAAGTTTGTCGTGAGAAGATTTTATCTTTTTATGATTTAGTGACGTCGAAAGGTTTTCATGTTCATATTGATATACCAGAAAGAAATATATATGCACTTGGAAGTGTAGAAGTATTAGGTAGGGTATTGAACAATTTTATATCAAATGCGATTACATATGGAGACGATGGAAAGACACTTGGTATGACGTTAAGAGATGATGAAACGAATGTGTATATAGACGTATGGGATACAGGAAAAGGAATTGATGAATCGCATATTGATAAAGTGTTCGAGCGTATGTACACACTTGAAGATTCGAGAAATAGATTGTACCAAGGAAGCGGTTTAGGGTTAACGATTACGAAAAGACTGGTGGAAGCGATGGATGGAAAAATTCATCTTTCTAGTAAGCCGTATGAAAAAACAATTTTTACAGTTGCATTAAAAAAGATGCAGTTTTAGCTTGTAGAGAAGTAGATTCTACAAGCTTTTTTGCAGCGTAAGGAATTTGTAAGAAACGGGTAAGAAAAAAGAGATTTCCGTTGTCTATTATAGAAATATAAAGTAGTGCGAAAGGGGAAAGTGACATGACCTATATATTAAAAACGAATCAGTTAACGAAAGTGTTTAAAGGGAAAGAAGTTATTTCTAGCGTTAACATGCATGTGAAAAAAGGAGAGATATACGGTTTCTTAGGACCGAATGGTGCTGGTAAAACAACGATTATGAAAATGATTACAAATTTAATAAAACCGACGAGCGGTGAGATTGAAATTTTCGGTGAGAAGTTAACAGATACATCTTATGAAGTATTAAAAAGGATGGGGACAATTATTGAATATCCAATCTTTTATAATAAATTAACGGCGAAAGAAAACTTAGAATTACATTGTGAATATATGGGCTATTACGATAAAAATGAAATTGACCATGCTTTACATTTAGTGAAGCTGCAAGGTATAGATAATAAAAAAGTAAAAGATTTTTCATTAGGAATGAAACAACGACTCGGTATTGCAAGAGCAATCGTAACAAAGCCAGAATTACTCATTTTAGATGAACCCATTAACGGTTTAGATCCAATTGGCATTAAAGAATTAAGAGACTTATTTAAAATGCTTTGCAAAGAATACGGCATTACATTATTAGTTTCTAGTCATATTTTAGGTGAGATGGAACTAATGGCGGATACAATTGGTGTAATTCAAAATGGAAAACTCATAAAAGAAGTTTCAATGAAGAGTATTAACGGAAAACAAACAGAGTACATTGAAATTTCTGTTCCTGATGTGAAGCGTGCAGCTTACATTTTAGAAGATAAACTTGGTATAAAAAATTATAAAATAATGAGCGGAAATATGATTCGTGTGTATGATACGGTAGTGTCTCAGCAAGCTATTTCAAAAGCACTTATTATGAACGATGTGGAAATAGAAAGTATTAATAAGAAACATAGTTCCTTAGAGGAATATTTCTTAAATGTAATGGATGGAGAGGGCATTCATACTTAATGGATTGTTAGTAAATCTAGTAAGTGGATTGGTCGTAATGTTCATAAGTGGGATTTTATATTATAGGAAGCCAGAGCGGAAATGGTTGTTAATTCTACTAGTGATAGGAATGTTAAGCTTCGTTACTGCTGGAATTAGAATGTTAGCAGTGTAGAGACAGTTATATAAAGAATGGAGGCGTGGTTTGTATGCTTAGATTAATGAAGCTCGAGTGGAAAAAGCATAAATTATCTAGTTATTTTAAAGGAGTAGCGATTGGTATTATAGCAATTTTTGCTGCGGTAAGTCTTATGGCATGGGGATCTAAAGTAGAGGATGATTTGATGTTCTCTAGCTATATGGAATACATGTCTTTAGCAAATATTTTTATTAGAATTACATTTATTATTTTTGCATCGGTTATTTTATCACGTTTAGTGATTGATGAATACAAGAACAAAACAATACAGCTATTATTTATGTACCCACTGCAAAGGAAAATGCTAATGAGAGCGAAATTAGCAATTGTTTTTAGTTTTTGCTTTGTGAGCACGATAATCGCAACATTTATTATTAGTTTGCTCATATTCTGTATGAATCCAATAATAGGAATACTTGAAACGCCTGTTACGGTGGAGGAAATAATAGCTACCGTTCCAACTACTATTATAAGTGCATTTATGATATCTGGTATAAGTTTAATTCCTTTATTTTTTGGAATGAGAAAGAAATCGACACCGACAACGATTACTTCAGCAGTAATAATTGGTATGCTGATTAATGGTAACGTTGGTCCTGGAAACGGTCAAGTAAGTATATTTGATTTTATAGCTATCCCAATCGTGCTCTGTTTATTAGGAATTTTCATTAGTTATCTATCATTTCGTAAAATCGACAAGATCGATGTGGCGTGAAGCAAGCCTACAACAAAAACGAACTGGGGTATGAATGGTGAAAAAAATAATAGTAATTGCAATATTATTCATTACAATTGCTAGTGTAGTTTTTGGTTTTAAGGTATTTCAGGGGAAAGATTTTAAGAGAGAAAAGTCTTTTGAGATCAATAATATAAAAGAAATAGAAGTAGACAATGAAAATTGGAATATTGAGTTTAAAAGTACAGATGCTAATAAAATAGTGATTTCCGCTCAAGGTGAACAAGTAGATAAAGAGATAGATCCTGTCAAAATAGAAAATGACGAAAATAAAATTGTGATTAAACAAAAACAAAAGATGGACAGATTTTTTAATGGTTTCACGTTTAGGAAGAAAAATAGTATATGTATAGCTATTCCGAAGAAAGAAATAGATAAAATTGTAGTAGATAATAAATCGGGTGATGTGAAAATAAGAGATATAGTAGTAAAAAATATCGTGACAAAAGGCAAGTCTGGAGATGGAATGATTGTAGGACTATCAGCCGAGAAAGGTGAATTCATATCGCAAAGTGGAGAGTTAGTTGTAAAAGGTAGTTCAGTACAAGAATTAAATATAAAGTCTACGACTGGTGATAACTATATAACAAATGTAAGTAACTCAAATATGAACATCATTTCAACATCTGGGGAAGTATTACTGAAAGATATGACAGAAGGAAAATCATTATTTATAGCAACAAAATCAGGTGATATTGGCGTACGGTATAAAGGTGTCCCGGCATCATTGAAGCTTATGGCTAAAAGTAATTCAGCTGACGTAATAGTGGATTTAAAAGGACTTAAGAAAGATAAAAATACAGAAAAAATAAAAGTAGGAACGATTGGTGATGCAAAAAATGAAGCGAAGATTTTAAGTGAAACAGGAGTCATTTATATTGATTAAGTCCAAGGAGGAAGGAGGAATATCATGCTACGTCTTATGGAGTTAGAATTGAAGAAGTTTAAGTTTGGATGGTATGTGAGGGGAGCAGTTATTGCAAATATCATTATAATGGCATTATTAATCTTTGTTAGTTTCATTGCACAAATAGAAGGAGATCCAGAAATAAGAGATCCACAGACAATTTTGTTAATGGCTAGTGCGTTAGTAAGAGCAACGTTTATTATTTTTGGTAGTGTGTTAATCGCAAGGTTAATAATTGGTGAATATAAAGATAAAACAATACTACTTATGTTTTCGTATCCTATTCACCGAAAGAAAATGATGGCTAGTAAGTTGGCTATTACAGCGATAGTAACATTTATAACAGTTATTGTATCTAACATTTTAGTAGTAGGAATTTTCTTTGGGATAGATAGTTATTTTTCAATTCTTCCTAATTCATTCACAGTAGATCAATTGATGCAAGAAGGAATAAAACTAGTTCCTTTAGCCATTGCAACTGCGGGAATGAGTTTAATCCCATTATATTTCGGAATGCGTAAACGTTCCGTGCCAACTACAATTGTTTCATCTCTTATCGTTGTCTCAATTGCAATGAATAGCAACCCATCGTTTTCTACAGCAACTTTTCTTCCTCTTCAACTAGCATTGGCAGCAATTGGAGTAGTGATTGCATATTACGGCATTAAAAATATAGAGAGGGAAGATGCATTATAAAGTTTCACATGAAACAAGTTACAGAAAAAGACAAGATGGTAAACACCTTGTCTTTTTTTGTAGTTACATTTTAGGTGCTTCCATTCCAGCGGCAGCCCATTCTTCTTTTGCGGGTCCATATACGCCAGGAACTGTTAAGCCAGCTTGCCGCATTAAAACTGTCATTTGTCCACGGTGATGATTTTGATGATTAATAAGTGTCATTAAAAATATAGAATTTGGCATAGGACGACCAAAGAAGTCATTGATAGTAGCTAAGTCTTTATCCGTCCATTCGCTTTGAAGTGCTTCAACAAAAGCCGTATTCACTTTACGATACCCATCTGCAATTGTTTTTGCTGAAGTTGGTACAGGATAATCTTTCGTTTCTCCTTCAAATTTAAGTCCCGTACCAGATAGTATAACTGGAATTGCCGTCACGATATGCCAAGCAACTCTGCCTAACGTCCAATGCTCAGGTGCAATTTCTTGTGATAAAGATGCATCGGTTAATGAATCAAGCATTTTCTGAGTAGACTCAGCCTCGTATGTCCATGATTGCAAGAAGCCTTCAAGTGTTTGATACATTGTTATCCCCCCTAGTTATGTTCATAGGTTAAATTCGTGAAAAAAAGATAGTTTCCTTTAGGCTTATGAGAATGAATTAAAAAAGAGGCTTCTCACATAAGAAGCCTCTTTTTTTAATTAACCTTCTTCCCACTCTTCCTCATCAGCCATAAGAAATAAGGTGCGCCAAGTACAGCAACTACAAGACCTGAAGGGATTTCTTTCGGGTATGCAATTGTTCGTCCGAGTAAGTCAGCGATGGAAAGAAGGATTGCTCCAAACAGTGCAGAGCAAACGAATAGTCTTTGGTGATTCATTCCAACAACAATTCGCGCTAAGTGTGGTGCGACAAGGCCTAGAAAGGCAATTGTACCGACAGCTGCGATATTTACAGATGCAAGTAGCGTTGCTAACACAATGAGGGCAAGGCGCGTTTTATTTACTGGTTGCCCGAGTCCTGTTGCTAAATCATCCCCAAGTACGAGAACGTCAAGTTGTTTTATTAAGAAAAAGATAATGAATACAAGAACTAGCGATGGATATAGAATGATATTTTCTAAATGGTTCCATCCTCTTGCGTACGTACTACCTGATAACCATGTTAAAGCAGCGGCAACATTCAAATTTGCTCTAACGATAAAGATTTGAATAATCGCTGAGCCGAGAGCTGAAATACCGATTCCTATTAAAGCAAGAGCTGTTGGGCTAAATCCTGATTTCCATGAGAAGAAGAGGACAATTCCAACTGCAAGTAGTCCGCCGATAAATGCACCAATAGGTAGGAAGAAACCAGGAAGTGCAGGAAAGACATACATAATAGTTAAAGCACCAACACCAGCTCCTGATGAAATCCCGATAATAGAAGGATCTGCAAGTGGGTTTCGTAATATACCTTGGAAAACAAGCCCGCTTATTGCAAGGCATGCGCCAGCGATAGCAGCAACGAGCATTCTTGGTAAACGAAGGTTCATCATCATGTTTTTATCAAATTGTGTTAATTGGCCTGATATAACATTTGTAATGCTTTCGATATAAGCGTTACTACCGATTGTAACACCAAGAGCAATTGTCACAATACAGAATGTGATAGATATAATGATTACCTTTTTATAAGAGTAATAGCGGGAACTAGCTCCAGCTGCATTCGCACCGTTATCATTCATATATTGTTTTGACTTCATCATCCGATACACTAAGTAAATAAGCCAAGGCGATCCAATCATTGCCGTGACTGCCCCAACAGGAAGTTCGGCACCGGTTGGATCTATTAGTCTACCAACAACATCTGCTCCAAGTAATAATACTGCTCCCCATAAGAAAGAAGAGAGAAGAAGAGTAAAGTGTTGACGGTATCCGATCAGGCGCATTAAATGAGGTGCAACTAAGCCGACAAAACCAATTGGTCCAACGACAGTAACAATGACTGCTGTTAAAAAGATTGCAGCAATGAAGGCGATAAGACGTGTTACTGCTGTTTTTTCGCCAAGAGAAACCGCAACATCATCACCAAGTAAGAGAATGTTGAGTTTGCGAGATATGACAAGTAAAACTAGGAAAGAAATAATGATAAATGGAAAAGCAAATTGAACGCCATCCCAGTTATTTTGAATAAGAGAGCCAGCTCCCCATAAAAATAAACCAGCTGTTTCATTTTCATAGAAAAGCTGCATCGTTCCCGTAAAAGCAGAAAGCATTAATGTAACGACCATCCCAGCCAGTGCCATTCTAAGCGGGGTCCCCTTTTTTCCACCAGAAATACGGTATACAAATAAAGCAGTAATTGCACCACCGATAAATGTGAAAAGAAGTGAGTTAATTTGTAAACCTTTCGGTAAGAAAATTGTAGCCGCTACTAGAAAGAAATATGCACCAGAATGAATACCCATTGTACTGGATTCAGCAAGTGGGTTTTTTGTTAACGTTTGTAAAATGACCCCAGACGCAGCGAGAGCACCGCCAGCTAAAATGGCAATTACGGCTCTAGGTAATCGAAGCATAATTAAAGTTTGGTGTTCTAGCGATTGGTTCGGTGAGATAAGAGCCTCAATAATCATACTATAGGAAATGTTTGCTTGACCTTGTCCGATATGAATAAAGAAAAGGAGGAGCAAGAGAGCTGCTCCTCCTCCGAATACAAGACTTGCTCGAAGTGTATGTTGTAAGTTATTCATCGTGTAATCACTTCTTCGCTGTCATTACATCTGCTACTTGTGTTGCTAAAGATGTTGCAGACTCAGGACCACCGAAAATCCAAGTGTCGCCTTTTAATTTATACATTTTGTTTTCTTTTTTGAATTTTAATTCTTCCCAAGCAGGGTTGCCTTTTAGTTGCGTGTCAAAAATGTTATCTTCATCCGCTACAATGTAAATGAAGTTTGAATCTTGTACACTTTGTAATGATTCCACAGTTGTTTGTTTGAAACCATCAGGCTCAGATTTTCCTGCTTCAAAAGTATTTGTTAAACCTAATTTTTTTGTAACTTGTAAAGCTAAAGAATTGTCAGTTAAGATACGGAATATTGGTACGTTTTTAGCAGTAAATGCTTGTGCCATTGCGATGTTTTTATCTTTTAAGTCTGCTTTCTCAATTTTTGCTTTTGCATCAGCGAATGCTTTATCCATATCAGCTAATACCTTTTTACCTTCTTCTTCTTTTCCAACTGCTTTTGCAATTTGTTTAAATGTTTCTGTCATTTCAGCAAAGTGATCGTTATTGCTTGTTGATGGATCAAACATAACTGTTGGTGCAATTTGCTCTAATTCATTTTTTATTGCTTTACCACGGAATGAAGCTGTGATAATTAAGTCTGGTTTTAAACGGCTAATTTCTTCTAAGTTTGGTTGTTGACGTGTCCCGACATCTACAACATCTTTACTCGGTTTTGTTTTTGTATTTACCCATTTATTATAATTCTTAATGTCTGCCATCCCTACTGGCTGAACACCAAGTGCTAATAAGTCTTCTGAATATACCCACTCAAGTACAACTACTTTTTTCGCTGGTTTATCTAACTTCGTTTCCCCTTCAGCGTGTTTAATTGTTATAGCTTGCTTCTTATCATCTGTATTTGTTTCTTTTTTCTCCTCTTTTTGCTGTCCGCATCCAACAGCGAATAGAAGAATTACTATGAAAATACTGAGAATTTTCTTCATCTTCTGCCCCAAAATTAAGTATTTTTTGTAACTAGCACCATAAATGAAAATGGTTATCAATTACAACACCCAAATCATACTATGAGGATATTTTAAGTGTCAATATTTTTCTAAAATTTTGACGAAAAATAGCGAATATGGGAAGTTTCAATGGGAAATTGGCTGTGTACGAAAAACGGAATATGTAAGGTTAATAATCTGTGGAGATGAGGCGAAAGTACAAGCAAAAGGAAAGCAAATTGCATGTAATAATTACTAGAATATATGGAATAAATCTGCGTTTATCCCCACTAGACAAAGTATGTCTTTGTTATTTAGATAGTTGTTTTCTAACTCGTTGATTGTACTTAAAAGATCGAAGTAAAGGAAGTGATCAACATGTCTTCATGGAGAAATAATATAAATGGATATTGTAGTTGTAATAATCAAAATGGTGTACATGTTGATTCATGCTGTTTTAGTTGCGATGGAACAGTTCCTAAGCTGGGTCCAACAGGTCCGACGGGAGCAACAGGAGCAACAGGAGCAACAGGAGCAACAGGTCCGACGGGAGCAACAGGAGCAACAGGTCCGACGGGAATAACAGGAGTAACAGGAGTAACAGGAGTAACAGGAGCAACAGGAGCAACAGGAGCAACGGGAGCGACAGGAATAACGGGAGTAACAGGAGCAACGGGAGTAACAGGAGCAACAGGAGTAACGGGAGTAACAGGAGTAACAGGAGCAACGGGAGCGACAGGAATAACGGGAGTAACAGGAGCAACGGGAGTAACAGGAGCAACAGGAGCAACGGGAGCAACAGGAGCAACGGGAGCGACAGGAATAACGGGAGTAACAGGAGCAACGGGAGTAACAGGAGCAACAGGAGTAACGGGAGTAACAGGAGCAACGGGAGCAACGGGTCCAACGGGAGCGACAGGAATAACGGGAGCAACAGGAGCAACAGGAATAACGGGAGTAACGGGTCCAACGGGAGCGACAGGAATAACAGGAGCAACGGGTCCAACGGGAGCGACAGGAATAACGGGAGCGACAGGAATAACGGGAGCAACAGGAGCAACGGGAGCGACAGGAGCAACGGGAGTAACAGGAGCAACGGGTCCAACGGGAACAACAGGAATAACGGGAGCAACAGGTCCAACAGGAGAGATTGGTCCGACGGGAGTAACAGGTACAAGTATTACGGCGACGTATGCATTTGCAAATAATACGTCAGGGACAGCGATATCGGTACTTCTTGGGGGAACGAATGTCACGCTTCCAAATAATCAAAACATCGGTCCAGGAATTACTATTTCTGGTGGAAATACAGTATTTACGGTTGCAAATGCTGGGAATTATTATATTTCATATACAATTAATATAACGGCTTCGTTATTAGTTAGTTCGCGGATTACAATTAATGGAGCGCCACTTGCTGGGACGATTAATTCTCCTGCGTTAGCAACCACATCATTTAGTGCAACAATTATTACTACTCTTGCGGCTGGAAGTGCTATTAGTTTGCAACTATTTGGTTTGTTAGCTGTTGCAACATTATCAACAACTACACCAGGAGCTGTGTTAACGATAATAAGGTTAAGTTGAATAATAACTCTCTTACTCTTTTAAGATTAGGAGAGTTTCTACATATAATAAGAAGTTAATGAAGTAAAGCATAGTTATATAAAAGTCAGAATATTATGATTGTAACGTTATGGTGACTATAATATAATGAAAACAACCATCATGAATGAACATTCATTTATCTCGCTATTTGTGGGCAGTAAGATTCCACCTCAAAATTCAGCAAAATTAAAGAAGTTAGCTGGGTGATCAACTGCCCGTAAAAGCCCGATTGGTGTGGGCTAATAATCAGTGGGGGGAACACCTCCCACTAATTAAAGTTTCACTTTATTTTTTATGTATTTGAAGGGGGAATGAAGGTGGAAAAACCATGGTTGAAAAATTATCCAGAGGAAATTCCAAGTACGATTTCTTATGATATTCAGCCGCTTCATAAATATGTAGAACAGATGGCTTCTCGCTATCCAGAAAAGAAAGCGCTTCACTTTTTAGGGAAGGATATTACATTTTCACACTTCCATGATAAGGTGAAGAGGTTTGCAAATTATCTTCAAAAGCTCGGTGTGGAAAAGGGTGATCGAGTTGCTATTATGTTGCCGAATTGTCCGCAAGCTGTAATTGGTTATTACGGTACATTACTCGCGGGAGGTATCGTAGTTCAAACAAATCCATTATATACAGAAAGAGAATTAGAATATCAGCTTCATGACTCGGGAGCAAAAGTAATCCTTTGCCTCGATTTAGTGTTCCCAAGAGTAACGAATGTTCAATCTGCTACAAAAATTGAGCATGTTATCGTAACTCGTATTGCGGACTTTTTGCCCTTCCCTAAAAATCTATTGTATCCATTTGTGCAGAAAAAACAGTCGAATTTAGTTGTAAAAGTATCAGAGAGTGAAACGATTCACCTTTGGAACTCAGTAGAAAAAGAAGTGAATACAGGTGTTGAGGTGCCTTGTGATCCTGAAAATGATCTAGCTCTTTTACAGTACACAGGAGGAACAACTGGATTTCCGAAAGGCGTTATGTTAACGCATAAAAACCTCGTTTCTAACACTTTGATGGGAGTTCAATGGTTATATAATTGCAAAGAAGGAGAAGAAGTCGTTCTTGGGGTTCTTCCATTTTTCCACGTGTACGGCATGACGGCTGTTATGAATTTAAGTATTATGCAAGGATACAAAATGGTTCTTATTCCAAAATTTGACATGAAAATGGTTTTTGAAGCGATTAAGAAGCATAAAGTGACATTGTTTCCAGGAGCACCAACTATTTATATCGCTCTTTTAAATAGCCCGCTTTTAAAAGAATACGATATTTCTTCTATTCGTGCTTGTATTAGTGGATCAGCCCCACTGCCGGTAGAAGTACAGGAAAAGTTCGAAACAGTTACAGGTGGTAAATTAGTAGAGGGATATGGTTTAACAGAATCATCTCCAGTTACACATAGTAATTTTTTATGGGAAAAGCGAGTACCAGGTAGCATTGGAGTTCCGTGGCCAGATACAGAAGCAATGATTATGTCGCTTGAAACTGGTGAGGCATTACCACCGGGAGAAATCGGTGAAATTGTAGTAAAAGGTCCTCAGATTATGAAAGGGTATTGGAATAAGCCAGAAGAAACAGCAGCCGTACTGCAAGATGGATGGCTCCATACAGGGGATGTTGGCTACATGGATGAAGATGGCTTTTTCTATGTGAAAGATCGTAAGAAAGATATGATTGTTGCGAGCGGATTTAATGTGTATCCTCGTGAAGTAGAAGAGGTATTATATGAGCATGAGAAGGTACAAGAAGTAGTGACGATTGGAGTTCCTGATCCGTATAGGGGAGAGACAGTTAAAGCGTTTGTTGTGTTAAAAGAAGGTACGGAGTGTTCTGAGGAAGAATTAAATCAGTTTGCTCGTAAATATTTAGCGGCCTATAAAGTGCCGAAAGTATATGAGTTTAGAGATGAACTGCCGAAAACGACAGTTGGAAAAATTTTGCGCCGTGTCCTAATTGAGGAAGAGAAAAGAAAGAATGAGGATGAGCAAACGGGCTAAGGCCCTTTCTTTTTGAAAAAATGGGATTGACACTTTTCTAAATAGTCAGTATTATAAGAATATGAATGACTATTCATTCAGTCATCTTCTTGAAGGGGACAGTAAAGTGAAGAAAAATAGACCGAAGTACAATCAAATTATTGATGCGGCAGTCATTGTGATTGCGGAGAATGGGTACCATCAAGCGCAAGTTTCTAAAATAGCAAAGCAAGCTGGGGTAGCTGATGGCACGATTTATTTATATTTTAAAAATAAAGAAGATATATTAATATCCTTATTCCAAGAGAAGATGGGAGAATTTGTCGAAACAATTCGTCAAAAAACAGCAGGAATTGAAAGCGCTGTATCGAAGTTATTCATGTTGGTAGAAACGCACTTCTTGCTGTTGTCGCAAAATGATCCTCTTGCTATCGTTACGCAATTAGAGCTAAGACAGTCCAATCAAGACTTACGCCTGAAAATAAATGAAGTATTAAAAGGCTACTTACAAGTCATTGATGAGATTTTAGAGACAGGTATAAAGCAAGGTGAATTCCAAGCGGATTTAAATGTTCGCGTGGCAAGACAAATGATCTTTGGAACAGTAGATGAAGTTGTGACCAATTGGGTAATGAGCGATCATAAGTATGATCTGGTCGCACTTTCAAAAACGGTACATGGGCTACTTATTGCAGCTTGTGGTTATCGTCAATAATGGGAGGGATCATGTTGAAATTCCTATCTGTAAGAGTTGAAGATCATATCGCGGTGGCTACGTTAAATCATGCGCCAGCTAACGCGATGTCTTCACAAGTTATGCATGACGTTACTGAATTAATTGATCAAGTGGAGAAGGATGATAATATTCGTGTTGTTGTTATTCACGGTGAAGGGCGCTTCTTCTCGGCGGGAGCAGATATTAAAGAATTTACATCTGTTACTGAAGCGAAGCAAGCGACTGAATTAGCGCAGCTTGGACAAGTTACGTTTGAGCGCGTTGAAAAATGTTCAAGACCAGTTATCGCGGCAATTCATGGAGCGGCACTTGGCGGCGGTCTTGAGTTTGCTATGTCTTGCCACATGCGCTTTGCAACTGAAAGCGCAAAACTTGGTTTACCTGAATTAACACTTGGATTAATTCCTGGATTTGCAGGTACACAGCGATTACCACGTTATGTTGGGAAAGCGAAAGCTTGTGAAATGATGTTAACAAGTACACCGATTACTGGTGCAGAAGCATTAAAATGGGGACTAGTTAACGGAGTTTTTGCTGAAGAAACATTTTTAGATGATACGCTTAAAGTTGCAAAACAGATTGCTGGAAAAAGCCCAGCGACGACTCGTGCTGTACTAGAGTTATTGCAAACGACGAAATCGTCTCATTATTATGAAGGTGTACAACGCGAAGCTCAAATCTTTGGTGAAGTATTTACGAGTGAAGATGGAAGAGAAGGTGTCGCAGCATTTTTAGAAAAGCGTAAGCCTTCATTTAGTGGCAGGTAGTTCAATTATTTTTTTTAATATAAATTAACAGAAAATTAAAATTGATAGAATCTTTCTGAAAAACAAGGGGGTAAATGGAATGAACATCTACGTACTCATGAAACGAACATTTGATACAGAAGAAAAAATCGTAATTAAAAACGGTGCAATTTACGATGGCGAAGCGGAATTCATCATCAACCCTTACGATGAATATGCGATTGAAGAAGCAATTCAAGTAAGAGACGCACAAGGTGGAGAAGTTACTGTTGTAACAGTCGGTGGCGAAGATAGTGAGAAAGAACTTCGTACGGCATTAGCGATGGGCTGTGATAAAGCGGTATTAATTAATATTGAAGATGATGTAGAAAATGGTGACCAGTTTACAACAGCAAAAGTGCTTGCTGAATATTTAAAAGATAAAGATGCAGATTTAATTTTAGGCGGAAACGTTGCAATTGATGGTGCATCTGGACAAGTTGGTCCGCGTGTAGCTGAAGCATTAAATATTCCGTACGTAACGACAATTACAAAACTTGAAATTGACGGTACAAACGTGAAGATTGAGCGCGATGTTGAAGGTGATACAGAAGTGATTGAAACTTCATTACCAGTTTTAGTAACAGCACAGCAAGGTTTAAATGAACCGCGTTATCCATCGCTTCCAGGTATTATGAAAGCGAAGAAAAAGCCACTAGAAGAATTAGAATTAGATGATTTAGATTTAGAAGAAGATGATGTGGAAGCAAAGACAAAAACAATTGAAATCTATTTGCCTCCTAAGAAAGATGCAGGAAAAGTGTTACAAGGCGAGCTGCAAGATCAAGTAAAAGAACTTGTATCGTTGCTCCATACAGAAGCGAAAGTAATCTAATAAAATACGAAATTATATATGCAGGAGGGAAAATCTATGGCTCGTAAAGTATTAGTAATGGGTGAAGTTCGTGATGGATCGCTACGTAACGTTTCGTTTGAAGCGGTAGCAGCAGCAAAAACAATTGCAGAAGGCGGTGAAGTAGTAGGTCTTCTAGTTGGAGACAGCGTTGCTTCTTTTGCAAATGAATTGATTCATTACGGTGCAGATCGCGTTGTGACAGTTGAAAATGATAAATTAAAATCATATACATCTGATGGCTATGCACAAGCATTTTTAGCTGTATATGCTGAAGAAAATCCAGAAGGTATTGTATTTGGACATACAGCACTTGGGAAAGATTTATCACCAAAATTAGCAGCGAAGCTTGAAGCTGGTCTAGTTTCTGACGTAACTGCTTTAGAAGTTGAAGGTGGAAATGTTATCTTCACTCGTCCAATCTACTCTGGTAAAGCATTTGAGAAGAAGATTGTAACAGACGGCATTTTATTTGCGACAGTGCGTCCAAATAACATCGCAACGCTTGAAAAAGATGAGTCTCGCAGTGGTGACGTGTCTTCTATTACAGTAGATGTGAAAGACTTGCGTACAATCATACAAGATGTCGTCCGTAAGACGGCAGAAGGCGTTGACCTTTCAGAAGCGAAAGTGATTATCGCTGGCGGACGCGGTGTGAAGAGTGAAGACGGATTTAAACCATTAAAAGAGTTAGCTGACGTACTAGGCGGCGCTGTGGGAGCATCTCGTGGTGCTTGTGACGCTGAGTATTGCGATTATTCATTACAAATTGGTCAAACTGGTAAAGTTGTTACACCAGACCTATACATTGCGTGCGGTATTTCTGGTGCGATTCAGCATTTAGCTGGTATGTCTAACTCAAAAATAATCGTTGCGATTAACAAAGACCCAGAAGCAAGTATCTTCAAAGTAGCTGACTACGGTATTGTTGGCGATTTATTTGAAGTCGTACCACTTTTAACAGAAGAGTTTAAAAAGTTAAAAGTACATTCATGATTTGAGTACCCTTGAGTTCCAAGTGAAGTACCCCTATATATAGAAAAAGGTGAGAGATCCCCTGTCTCTCATCTTTTTAGTATTTAATCCGTATTTTTATATAGTATAAAGGAACACTTTTTTGTTACAATACATAACGATACATATTATTCGCCACGTATATAAGTTAATGATATACTCTTGGTAGAATATACTTGAAGGAGGAAATAAAATGGCAATTGTAAACGCAAATGACCAAAGCTTCGCAGCAGAAACTAGCGAAGGTGTTGTATTATTAGATTTCTGGGCACCTTGGTGTGGACCTTGTAAAATGATCGCTCCTGTATTAGAGGAAATTGATGCAGAACTAGGCGAAAAAGTAAAAGTAGTAAAAGTAGACGTGGATGAAAACCAAGAAACTGCTCGTCAATTCGAAGTAATGAGCATTCCAGCTCTTTTCGTATTAAAAGACGGTAAAGTAGTTGATCAAGCGTTAGGTTACAAACCGAAAGAAGCGTTAGTAGAATTAGTTTCTAAACACTTCTAAAATAAAGGAGCTACCATTTGGTAGCTTTTTTTATTTTCCTTTTTTACACCTTTCCGTTACAATAAAAGAACGTATGTTGGGTGTTTTGGCATAGTATGTTTTCATGTGAAAATAAAAATGCTAAGCATGTAGAAATGGAGGGTAACGAGTGCACGAACATTTAAAAGAAAAATTGGCTATTTTACCAGATCAACCTGGTTGTTATTTAATGAAAGATAAGCAAGGAACGGTTATATATGTCGGAAAGGCAAAAGTGCTTAAAAATCGTGTGCGCTCGTACTTTACTGGTTCGCATGACGGGAAAACACTTCGGCTAGTAGGAGAAATTGTAGATTTTGAATATATTGTAACCTCCTCAAATCTAGAGGCGCTCATTTTGGAGTTAAACTTAATAAAAAAACATGACCCAAAATATAATATTCAATTAAAAGATGATAAAACATATCCTTTTATTAAAATTACAGCTGAGAAACAACCGCGCTTACTTATTACGCGAAATGTAAAAAAGGATAAAGGAAAGTATTTTGGCCCTTATCCGAATGCACAATCAGCTCATGAAACGAAAAAACTGCTGGATCGTATGTATCCGCTTCGTAAGTGCTCAAATATGCCTGATAAAGTTTGTTTATATTATCATATGGGTCAATGTTTAGCACCTTGTGTGAAAGAAGTGACGGAAGAACAAAATAAAGAAATTGTAGATGAAATTATTAAGTTTTTAAATGGTGGGCATAAAGAAGTTCGTTCAGAATTAGAAACAAAAATGTATGAAGCTTCAGAGAAACTAGAGTTTGAACGTGCAAAAGAGTTACGTGATCAAATCGCTCATATCGATGCGATTATGGAAAAACAAAAGATGATTATGAGTGATTTAGTGGACCGTGATGTGTTTGGCTATGCAGTTGATAAAGGGTGGATGTGTGTGCAAGTTTTCTTCGTTCGAAAAGGAAAGCTAATTGAACGTGATGTTTCTATGTTTCCAATATATGATGAACCAGAAGAGGGATTCTTAACGTTTATCGGTCAATTTTATGAAAACAGCAGTCATTTTAAGCCGAAAGAAATAGTTGTTCCAGGAAGTATAGACTCAGAATTAGTAGAACGCTTTTTAGAAGTAGAAGCGACACAGCCGAAACGCGGTAAGAAAAAAGATCTTGTAGAACTGGCAAATAAAAATGCGAAGATTGCCTTGGAAGAGAAATTCTATTTAATTGAACGTGATGAAGAGCGAACGATTAAAGCTGTAGAGAATTTAGGGAAGCAGCTCGGAATTGAAACGCCTTATCGTATTGAAGCATTTGATAACTCAAATATTCAAGGGACAAATCCTGTTTCTGCAATGATTGCTTTTATTGATGGGAAACCAGCTAAGAAAGAATACAGGAAATATAAAATTAAAACAGTTCAAGGACCAGATGATTATGAGTCTATGAGAGAAGTTGTGAGACGCCGTTATACAAGGGCGCTGAAAGAGGGGTTACCTTTACCAGATTTAATCATTATTGATGGCGGAAAAGGTCATCTGGCGGCTGCAAGTGATGTTCTAGAAAATGAACTCGGTTTATATATTCCGATGGCAGGTCTTGTAAAAGATGACAAACATAAAACATCTCATTTAATTATTGGAGATCCACCTGAACCTGTGATGCTGGAGAGAAATAGCCAAGAATTTTATTTATTGCAGCGTGTTCAAGATGAAGTGCATCGATTTGCGATTACATTTCATCGTCAATTACACGGGAAATCTGTCATTCAATCAGCACTGGATGATATTCCTGGAATCGGTGATAAACGGAAAAAGGTATTGTTAAAACATTTTGGTTCATTAAAGAAGATGAAAGAAGCTTCTATAGAGGAATTTGTCGAAGCAGGTATGCCGAAAAATGTCGCAGAGACGATTTATACTTATTTAACAGATAAGAAGACGTTGTAGTTTACAATGTCTTCTATTTTTTGGTATAATTTCTGAAGATTTAAAATAAATTCAAATGAATGAAAATGCAAAAAAGTCAACTAAACTTATATGTCTAGTTGACCGCGGGTAATGCTACACTTCAATGAGATCTTTTATATCCCATTTCACAAGAAATGTAATAGAGTCTGAACGTTTTTTCTTTTCTTCGTAGGACTCTGCAACGACGTTTCGTTGCTTTTGAATTTGTTCAGCGATGAATCCAGCTTCTAATTGATAAGAAGAATGTCTTTTTTGTTTTTGACGTTCAGCAATGAGCGTGCCTTTAAGTTGGAACTGCATTTCACGACGCTTATGTTCAATAATGCTTAAAGTGCCCCAGCCAGCTTTTTCAAAGAACTGAATGACTTCTTCAATTGTTTCTAGTGGATATTTTCTTGCAAGGTTTCTACCGGACCAGTATAAAATACCATCTAAATCGTTACCGATTAAATCAGGTAGTAATTCTTCACGTAGCAATTCATAAGCGAAGGCGTTCAATGAAACATCTTCTAAAGATGTTGTATCGATTGTATTTTTACTCACAATATTCCCCTCTTTCTATAGGGATTATTATATAACATTTCTCATTTATAAAAACAGATTTTTCTTTAGGAAAATCTGAATATATAAGAAGAAAAAAAGAAATGGCAAATTATATGCAAATTATGTATACGTTTTCTTGACGCTTCGACAAAAATAGGAGTAAAATGAACTTGGTATCAAATTATGCTGAAATATTTCGAATAATTTTTTCAGTTTTTCTTATGCCAATAGTGAAAAAACATTATTGCCATAAACTAATCTGAAAACAGCAGTCAATCACTCAAGGGGGGTAATGGGGACATGAAAGGCCGCGAGTATACGTTTCGTAAGTGGCACTCATTAATGGGGGTCATCCCGGTTGGTGTCTTTTTGACGCAACATTTAATTGTAAACAACTTTGCAACACGAGGAGCAGAGGCTTTTAACAAAGCTGCAGGCTTTATGGAGCTCCTTCCATTCCGGTATGCGCTAGAAATTTTCATTATCTTTTTACCAATACTGTACCATGCTATATATGGCTTATATATTGCATTTACAGCTAAGAACAATGCGGTTTCTTACGGTTATTTCCGTAACTGGATGTTCGTCTTCCAAAGAATTTCAGGTATCGTTACGCTGATTTTCATTGCTTGGCACGTCTGGGAAACTCGTATTCAAGCAATGTTAGGTAAAGAGGTAAACTATGATATGATGGCTGATATTTTAAACAATCCAGCTATGTTCGCATTCTACTTAGTTGGTGTTGTTTCAACAATTTTCCACTTTGCAAATGGACTATGGACATTCTGCATTAGCTGGGGAATTACAGTATCACCACGTTCACAAAGAATCTCTACTTATGTAACATTAGCTATTTTCTTAGGTCTATCTTATGTAGGTGTGAGTGCATTATTAGCGTTCATCGATCCACAGCTAGCAAACCAGTAAGGAGTGGGAGAGCATGAAAGGGAAACTTATAGTAGTCGGCGGTGGCTTGGCTGGCTTAATGGCAACGATTAAAGCGGCGGAAGCAGGAGTAAATGTTGAACTGTTCTCTTTAGTACCAGTAAAACGTTCGCATTCTGTATGTGCCCAAGGTGGAATTAACGGTGCCGTAAATACGAAAGGTGAAGGGGATTCTCCATGGATCCACTTTGACGATACAATTTATGGTGGGGACTTCTTAGCGAACCAACCACCAGTTAAAGCAATGTGTGAAGCAGCACCTGGTATCATTCATTTAATGGACCGTATGGGTGTTATGTTCAACCGTACGGAAGAAGGACTTCTTGATTTCCGTCGTTTTGGTGGAACGCAACATCACCGTACAGCATTTGCTGGTGCAACAACTGGACAGCAATTACTATACGCATTAGATGAGCAAGTACGTCGTCACGAAGTAGCAGGACTTGTAACGAAATATGAAGGTTGGGATTTCTTACGAGCTGTTGTAGATGATGAAGGTGTGTGCCGAGGAATCGTTGCACAAGACTTACAAACTATGGAGATTAGAAGTTTCCGAGCTGATGCCGTGATTATGGCAACAGGGGGCCCTGGTATCATTTTCGGAAAATCAACTAACTCTATTATTAATACAGGTACAGCAGCTTCTGCTGTATATCAACAAGGCGCATATTATGCAAACGGTGAGTTCATTCAAATTCACCCAACGGCAATTCCTGGAGACGATAAATTACGTCTTATGAGTGAATCTGCACGTGGTGAAGGTGGACGTGTTTGGACATATAAAGATGGTAAACCATGGTATTTCTTAGAAGAAAAATATCCGGCTTACGGAAACCTTGTACCTCGTGATATCGCAACGCGTGAAATCTTTGATGTTTGCGTAGAGCAAAAACTAGGTATTAACGGTGAAAATATGGTGTACTTAGATCTTTCTCATAAAGATCCAAAAGAACTAGATATTAAACTTGGTGGAATTATTGAAATCTATGAGAAATTTACAGGTGACGATCCTCGTAAACTACCAATGAAAATCTTCCCAGCTGTTCACTATTCAATGGGCGGGCTATGGGTTGATTATAAGCAGATGACAAGCATTCCAGGTTTATTTGCAGCAGGTGAGTGTGATTATTCTATGCACGGTGGTAACCGTCTTGGTGCGAACTCACTATTATCAGCAATTTACGGTGGTATGGTAGCAGGACCAAATGCAATTGAATATATGAAAGGTCTTTCTAAATCATCAGATGCTGTTTCATCTACTGTGTATGAACAAAATGAATTAATCGAAACAGAGAAATTTAACAATATTTTAACGCTCGATGGTAACGAAAATGCGTATGTTCTTCATAAAGAGCTTGGAGAATGGATGACAGATAACGTTACAGTAGTTCGTGAAAATAAAAAGTTATTAGAAACAGATGCAAAAATTGAAGAGTTAATGGCTCGTTATAAACGTATTAACATTAACGATACAGCAAAATGGAGTAACCAAGGTGCTTCATTTACACGCCAACTTGCAAATATGTTTGAGCTAGCACGTGTTATTACAATTGGTGCATATAACCGTAATGAGAGCCGTGGGGCGCATTACAAACCTGAATTCCCAAATCGTGATGATGCAAACTTCTTAAAAACTACGATGGCAAAATTTGAAGGAGAAGGAAATGCACCAGCATTCCATTACGAAGATGTGGATATTTCATTAATTAAACCACGTAAACGTGATTATTCTTCAAAACACGATGTAGCTGCTAAGGGTGAAGAGAAGGGGGATAAACAACATGTCTGAGAAAACAATCCGCCTCATCATTACGAGACAAGACGGACCAGACGCGCAAGCGTTTGATCAAGAGTTTGAAATTCCGTATCGTCCGAATATGAATATTATTTCGGCGCTTATGGAAATTCGCCGTAATCCTGTTGATTCAAAAGGAAACAAAACAACTCCGATTGCGTGGGATATGAACTGTTTAGAGGAAGTATGTGGTGCATGTTCGATGGTGATTAACGGAAAACCACGTCAATCATGTACAGCACTTATCGATCAATTAGAGCAACCAATTCGCTTAAAACCGATGAAGACATTCCCGGTTGTTCGTGACTTACAAGTTGACCGTAGTCGCATGTTTAATGCTCTAAAACGTGTTAAAGCTTGGATTCCAATTGATGGTACGTATGACTTAGGACCAGGACCAAGAATGCCAGAGAAGAAACGTCAATGGGCTTATGAGCTTTCAAAATGTATGACATGTGGTGTTTGCTTAGAATCATGTCCAAACGTAAATAGTAAATCTGACTTTATTGGACCAGCACCGTTATCACAAGCTCGTTTATTCAACTCACATCCAACGGGTGAAATGCATAAAGCAGATCGCTTACGTGCAATTATGGGTGATGGAGGACTTGCAAACTGTGGTAACTCTCAAAACTGTGTGCAATCATGTCCAAAGGGTATTCCATTAACAACTTCAATTGCGGCGTTAAACCGTGATACAACAATTCAATCGTTCAAAGATTTCTTTGGTAGCGATAATAACTATTAATAAATATTGCCTCTTCATATCGAAGAGGCAATATTTATAACTTTATTTTTCTGTTTATTCTGTTTATTTGAGGGTGAAAAGGAGAGGGAACAATGAAGAGGATTTCTTATATTGAAGACTTTGAGCAATGGGAAAGTGGTTTTTCGTTTTACAACCCTGTAAAGGTTCGTTTTGGTGAAGTAGATATGTTTGGACATGTAAATAATGTCGTTGCCTTTACCTATTTTGAAGAAGCACGTATCGCATTGTTTAAAGAACTTGGATTTATGCAAGAATGGACGCATGAATCTTCAGAAACGATGATTGTTGTTGCGGATTTACAATGTAATTTTATTAAGCAAATATATTTTGATGAACAGTTGAAGGTGTATGTAAAGGCGGGATCAGTTGGGAATTCTTCATTAGATTTGCATTATATGGTGAAGAATGCAGAAGGAGAAGTTTGCTTAGTTGGTCGTGGAATGATGGTTCAAGCATCGAAAAAAACGGGAAGAGGCGAACCGTGGCCTGAAGAGTGGAAGAAAAAATTACTACAATAATAGAGTGAAAGAAAAATAAGAGAGCAAAACGCTCTCTTATTTTTTGTATTCCATCGCTTCTTCTAATGTTAAATGATGTTTATATATGTATGTAGCGTATGGATTTCCAACGTAGCGCAAATGCCACGGTTCATATGAATATTCGGTTGTTTCTGTTTTATCTTCTAAATAACGAATGACAAAGCCAAATTCATGAGCATGTTTTGCAACCCATTTACCTTCGGCTGTCTCTCCAAAAATAGGCTCTAATTGGAATTTAGCAGATTTTGAACTAATATCCATTGCTAAACCAGTTTGATGTTCACTCGTACCAGGAATGGCGCTTACTGAATCTGCCTCGGCTTTTCCTTGACGTCTAACGTATGTATCATGTAATGATTTTTGGCGTTTGTATGAACGATAACCAGATACAGCTGTAAGTTCAAGTCCTTCTTTCTTTGCTGCTTCAAACATATTTTCAAGCGCATCTGCAGCATCTTTGCGTAGCAATGTTTTTTCTTTATCTTTTGGACTAGTAAATGGTACATTTGGTCTTGTTAAGTCTTCAGGTGTGTATCCATCTGGTAGTTTTCGATGTTTATTAACTAATACAAGGTTAGAATCTGGATTTGTTACAACGGAAAAATCATTGTCTAGCTTCTTGGCGTTATGATCAGCTTTTGGAAAAGCAGGAATCTCTTCTTTTTGGTGATTACTATGTTGTTGACTTTCGACAGCTTTCGCCTCGTTTTGTAGTGGTGATTTGGAACCGAAATAAGCGAAAGATGTGATACCGATTACAATAGTAGCGGCAGAAATAATAATTATTTTTTTCATGATGCCTTGTAATCACAATCCTTTCTTAATAAAATATGTATTGTTTTTATTATAAGTCTAGTTTGTTGAAAAAGAAATATAAGAGTCGTAACGTAATAGAAATGCAAAGAAAATGTCAGAAAATGTGTGAAATTGTAGTATTTTTTCATTTAATTCATTTCTTATCTTTCATGAAATGAATTTTTTATGTAATATATATACATAAGAAGATGTAGCGATTATCGAGAATAAGGAACTTCTTGTATAGACTAGGAGTGAATGGGAATGGATTTTGCAACAATTATTGGACTTATTTTAGGATTTGTAGCAGTGGTAGTAGGGATGGTCGTCAAGGGCGCTGACGTAACATCCTTATTGAATCCTGCCGCGGCATTAATTATTTTTATCGGTACATTAGCTGCAGTATGTATAGCCTTTCCGATGAATCAACTAAAAAGAGTTCCAAAATTATTTAAAGTTCTTTTTGGTTCAAATAAAAAGGATTTAAGTTATGAACAGTTGCTAGAATTATTTGTTCATTGGACATCAGAAAGTAGAAAATACGGTATTTTGTCTTTAGAGCAACAATTAGACAAAATTCAAGATGAATTTCTTTTACGTGGTATGAAATTTGTAATTGATGGCGTATCTGCAGAAGATTTAGAACAGATTTTAGAAGCTGAATTAGAAGCAATTGAAGAAAGGCATGCAAAGGGAGCTGCAATTTTTTCTCAAGCTGGTACATATGCACCAACACTAGGGGTTTTAGGTGCTGTTATCGGTCTTGTAGCTGCACTTGGTAATTTAACTGATATTGAAAAGTTAGGACATGCTATTTCAGGTGCGTTTATTGCGACGATTTTTGGTATTTTTTCAGGTTATGTATTATGGCATCCATTTGCTAATAAGTTAAAACAAAAATCTGCAGCTGAAATCGAAAAAAAGCGTTTAATCATTGATTGTTTATTAATGTTACAAGAAGGTACATATCCGTTTATTATGAAGAACCGCATTTTAGGTTCACTATCTGCGACTGAGCGTAAAAAGCTAGAAAAAGGAGCAGAAAAAAATGCGGAGTAAGAAAAATAGAAGAGGCAAAAAGAAAAAACATGAGGAACATATCGATGAAACGTGGTTAATTCCATATTCTGATATGTTAACGTTGTTATTTGCACTGTTTATCGTTTTGTTCGCAATGAGTAGTATAGATGCAGCGAAGTTTAAACAGATGGCAGTAGCGTTTCGAAGCGAACTAGCAGGTGGAACAGGAAATAAAGAGTTTTTAAGTGATCAGAAGCCAAATGATGAAAAGGAATTATCAGCAAGTAGCCTTGAGACAGAACAAGCAAAAAAACAAGAAGAAGCTAGAGAAAAAGAAAAAAAAGAAATGGATGAATTGAAAGCATTACAAAAAAAGATTGATCAATATATTAATGAAAAGCAATTATCCTCTTCTTTTCAAACTAAATTAACTGAAAAGGGATTAATGGTAACGATATTAGAAAATGTACTATTTGATTCTGGGAAAGCCGACGTGAAATTAGAATCACTAGGTATTGCGAAAGAAATGTCTAGCTTACTTGTTTCAGCGTCACCTCGTGAAATCACAGTATCTGGTCATACGGATAATGTTCCTATTGCCAACGCACAGTTTGCATCGAATTGGGAATTAAGTACGCAGCGGGCAGTTAATTTTATGCAAGTATTGCTCCAAAATAAAGAATTACAACCAGAAAAATTTAGTGCGATTGGTTACGGCGAATACCGTTCAATTGCTCCAAACAATACGCAAGAAGGAAAGGCGAAAAATAGACGTGTAGAAGTGTTTATCTTGCCTTTAACAGAGAAAGTAAAATAAAGAGGATGGCGAATGCCATCCTCTTTATTTTGTATCAAATGATTTTAAGTTGTCACGACGGATTTTATCTTTTTCTGCATCTGATTTTTTGAAATCATAATCATATAAAGCGCCTTCCCAATCACCATACATCGGATTAGGGAAAATAATAAATTTCTCACCAAATTGTGCTTTTGAATCTGCTACTGCTTGATTGCGATCTTTTACAGACTTTCCATCAAAACCAGTGAAGTCAGATAAGTTATCACCGAAGAATAAGATGATATCATGTGTTTGAGAAACGAGTTCACGTCGTTTTTCTTTTCCTTTTTCTTTCGGGTCTTGTAGTAATATATGTTCTTTTGTTGCTTGAGGAGCACCTACATGCTCAAGATTTTTAATTGTTGCATCTAGTTGGTTCGTTTTACGATTTGAGATGTAGTAAATATCTACACCTTTAGACTCTGTATATTTTAAGAAATCAATTGCACCTGGGAGGGCTTCAGCTTCAGCTTTATTAATCCAGTCATCCCATTTATATGGATAGCCTTTGCCTGTTTTTACGCTCATTGCTTGATGAGGACTGTTGTCTAAAACAGTTTCATCTAAATCAAGTACGATAGCAGGTTTTTTCTCTGTTCCTTTTGCAAGAACTGCATCAAGCTTCAATTGACCGATATTGTATCCTTGGTAGTACAGTGCTTTCATTTCACCGGCTGTTTGATACCATAAATCAGCCATTAATTGCTGGTCTGTTAATTTTACTTTCTCTTCTTTCGCCACTGTTTTCTCTGTTATTCCTGAACATGCTACAAGCGATGTAGATAGAACCGCTACAGATAATAAAGTGGTAATGCCCCTCTTCATCTTCATATGTACCCTCCTTGATGTTAGAAAACCAGTTAATATTATATATCGAAAAATAATATTTTTTGTATGAACATTTGCATATTGTCTTTTGTATATATAGTAGTATGTCCTATATTAGAAAGATGAGAAAAAATGATGGGAATTATTTTGACAAGTTTAATTGTCGAAATGACAATTATAATTGACAAATCATGTGATTTTATTTACAATTTTAACTAAATGAAACAAATGATGGATTAGAGAGATGCTACATAATAAGAGGATGGAGTGTAGTGCTATATTTTATCCTGAATAAACATAGTCTTTGAAAGAGAGTATGAATGATACTAAAGGGGAGGCTTTATACTTTGAGTTTACAAATTCAAAACTTAACGAAACAATTTGGGGAATCAAAAGCTGTTAACAGCTTGCAAATTTCGTTGCCAAAAGGTGAAGTGTTAGGATTACTTGGACGAAATGGTGCAGGAAAGACAACGACAATCAAAATGCTTCTCGGATTATTAACGCCTAATGAAGGCTCTATTACATGGGATGGAAAACCATTTGGGACTAGTGGGGTAACGATAGGATACTTACCAGAAGAAAGAGGTTTATATACAAAAAGTAGAGTAATAGACCAGTTGCGATATTTTGGTAGATTAGAAGGAATGACGAAAAAAGAAGTAGATCTTGCTATTGATCACTGGTTAGATCGATTAGCGATACCAGAATATAAATTTAAAACAGCAGGAGAGCTTTCAAAAGGGAACCAGCAAAAAATTCAATTAATTGCTGCTCTTCTTCATAATCCAGAACTTCTCATTTTAGATGAGCCGTTTAGCGGACTGGATCCAGTTAACGCTGGGATGTTAGCTAGCATTATTGAAGAACAAGTACAGAGCGGAAAGACAATTATTTTATCTAGTCATCGTATGGAACAAGTAGAAGCTTTTTGCCAACATGTATGTATTTTGAAAAAAGGTGAAGCAGTCGTAAAAGGCCAGTTAAGTGATATTAAAAAAGAATATGGTTTCCGTAATTTAACGATTGAAGATACAGAAGAGAATGAGAAGGGGTTACAAGCTATACATGTATCGTATGAAAAACAACAAGGCCTTCTTTATGTAAAAGTACAAGATGATGCAGAAGCTCTCAACATTTTACAACAATTGCAAGAGCAGGGTGTTACCTTAAGACAATTTAAAATGTTAGAGCCGACGTTAAACGAAATCTTTGTAGAGAGGGCGAAATAACAATGCGTAAATTTTCACATGTATTTTCATTTTATTTTAGAGAAGCGTTTTTATCTAAAAAATCATTAATTACGAGTGCGATTTTATTTTTAGTTGTGTTTGGGCTTTTTGCTTTTAATCATTTCACAGCTGATAACGATAAAGGAAAAGATAAATTTGCTGTAGTAACAGAAAGCGATACGTATAAAGTGCAAGAAAGTGATGTAGCAAAGTTACTTCCGTCTGCTAAAGTAACGGTAGAAAATAAGGATAAGTTTAATGAGCTACGTAAGCAAGTAGAAGATGGGGATTTAGACGGTTTATTCCGTATTACAGAAAAGAATGGTATTCCAGAAGTGACGTATATGTATAGTGGTTTTCCAAGTCAATCAACTGCTACACTTATGGCGAGTTATTTGAAGGAACAGTATACAGCGGTAATGATTGAAAAAAATAACGTATCTGCAGAAGTAGCAAAGCAGTTACAGATGGAAATTCCGTTAAAGCAAGAGGCAGTAAAGGATCATGCATCTTCCTTTGGGATTGGCTATGTTTTCTCGTTTGCTTTATATATGTTTATTGTTATCTTTGGTGCTGCAATTGGAACAACTGTAGCATCTGAAAAATCATCCCGTGTTATGGAGTTAATGCTTCCGAAAGTAAAACCATTAACAATGCTACATGCCAAAATTTTAGCAATTGTTTCTAGTGCTTTACTATTACTTGTTATTGCTTCTTTCGGTTTTGTTGTACCAAATTTATTAGGATGGGTAGATTTAGAAAATGCATCTTTAATAGGACTCACACTAGATTTTTCTAAATTGGATGCTGTAGTAATTAGTATGTTCTTTGTGTATTTTGTTACGGGTTACTTACTATACGCAATGCTATATGCAGCGGTTGGTGCTGTTGTGTCAAAAATTGAGGATGTACAATCTCTTTCGTTCCCAATTACAATGTTAGGTATGGCAGCATTTTTTATTAGTCTTAAATCATTATTTGATCCAAATAGTACATTAGCTATAGTTAGTTCATATATTCCATTCTTTACACCTATGGTTACTTTTTCAAGGCTTGTATCTGGTGAAGCGGGCACTGTAGAAATTATTGTGACGTTAGTCATTTTATTGGTGACTATTGTTATCGTCAATATGCTTACAAGCCGCATTTACGTAAACGGTGTAATGAATTACTCAGACAAAGTGAAATTTAAAGATTTAGCGAAATTTATAAAGCGTCAATAATGAGAGAAAAGTATGATTTCCGATTGAAATCATGCTTTTTCTTTATGTATAAATTAAAAATAGTATATAATAATAAGAGTCGTCTTTTAATAGAATGAATAAAAAGGAGGGTGTGCAGATGGGGATTAGTAGTCGTTTTACAGTAGGTGTTCATATGCTGACATTACTTGCGATAGATCGAAACTCTCGCTGTACCTCTGAATGGATTGCCGGTAGTGTGAATACAAATCCAGTTGTGATTCGTCGCATTACAGGAATGTTGAAGAGAGCAGGACTTGTTGATGTACAAGCTGGTAAAGGTGGTACGACACTTGCTCGTGATTTAGAAGAAATTACATTACTTGATGTATATAAAGCAGTGGAAGTTGTAGAAGAAGGACAGCTATTTTCCTTCCATGAAAATCCCAACATTGAATGTCCAGTAGGAGCTAATATTCAATCAGTATTAGAAATTATTTTAATGCAAGCGCAAGAAGCGATGGAAAACGTACTTGCAAATGTAACGGTAGATCAATTAGTTACAAATTTAAAGTCTAAAATGAAAGAGTAAAAAAGCGAGCATCCTCATAATGAGGGCTCGCCTTTTTTTATTCAGAAATATTGAAAGTTCTATTTTTCAGTATTTAAAATAAATTTGCCTACGATAGCTGCTACGATACCGCCAAGAATTGGTGCAACGATGAATACCCATAGTTGAGAAAGTGCTTCTCCGCCAACGAATAAAGCTGGTGCGATACTACGAGCTGGGTTAACAGAAGTCCCAGTTAACGGAATACCTAATAAGTGGACTAAAACTAATGTGAAACCAATTACTAATCCTGCTAGAGAAGAACTTCCTTTTTTACCTGTTACAGCAACGATTACTAAAATGAATACGAAAGTTAAAATAAATTCAACTAGAAATGCTCCAGATAAACCAAGAGTTCCAAAACCGTTTTGTCCTAAATTATCTAAAGGTGTTTTAGCGGATTGTAAAATTGTTACCAATGTTGCAGTTCCTAATAAACCACCTAAAATTTGAGCTAATACATAATAACAAAGTTCCATAGCGTTCATTCTTTTATTGATGAACATAGCTACTGATACTGCGGGGTTAATGTGACATCCAGAAATTGTTCCGATGCTATATGCCATAGCCACAATAGATAGACCGAAAGCCATAGCGATTCCTAATGTCCCAATTCCCTCAATTCCGCCGCCAATGACAGCTACTCCAGTTCCGAATAATACTAGTACAAATGTACCAATAAATTCAGCGATTGCTTTTTTTAACATAATTTACCTCCTATTATTGCGCATGAAACGTATTATAACATAGGTTTTAGTATAAACTGCCAATGAAATACTATTCTGATAAGGCGAAATAGGGGGACAATAAAAGAAGAGTATGGTTCTTTGTTATAGAACCATACTCTTTTTTATGCTGTTTTTTTCTGTTTAACGACTGGAACAGAACGGTTTAAAATGCTATTTGCAACCATTCCTAACATAATAATAATCATTCCAAGTAGGGAAAGCCCGCCGGGAAATGAACCATTCAAGAAAACAATTTCGCCAAGCACGGTAAAGACCATCGTTCCAGCTTGTGTTGCTTCAACAGCTCCAAGCAGAGCGAGATTATCTTTTGCTAAGTCAGTAGCAAAGAAAAATGTCATTGTCGCTATAACGCCAGAACATAATGCTAACAAAAATCCTTGCAGCATTTGGCTCGATGTTGGAATACCCGTAGTAGAAAATCCGTATATACCAAGTAAAATGGTTATAGGAAGACTACCTATTGCCATTCCTAATACACGTTGGAATGTATCAAGACGCCCGCCAACAAGTTCCATCATTTTTCGGTTACCGAACGGATATAAGAAAGCAGCTAACACGACAGGTAAAAACCCTGAAATGAACTGAGTTATTGTAATGTGACCTGCAGCAGTTGCTTGCATACAAATTACACCAAGTAAAATAAATAATGCGACATATAAACTACGAAGTGGAATTTTTCCGCGTACAAGTTTTGTACCTGATTTCGTTTCTATTTTAACGAAAAATAGTGGTGATAGTAGTAAACCTGCTAATATCGTAACTTGCCAAGTTCCAGCAACGAGCCAAGCTGGAGAAAAGACAGCTGCAAAACTTAATAAAGAATAGAAACCAATACCAGCAACAGAACCCCACCCGATCCAAGCCAATGGATGTTTCTTTAATTCTTCCCATAACTCCCTTAAGTTTTTGCGAAATAAAACGATAAGGAATAAAATAGGGAGAGCAAATAAAAAACGGAAGGAAGCTGTCCAAGCCCAGCTCGTTCCAGATACATTCATCGCTCTATTAATAATAAAGGTTGCAGAAAAAAAGGCCGATGATAAAAGTCCTAATAATATTGCGCGCATGAAGTATAACACTCCTTTTGGAATTAAATGATTATGTATAGTATAATATACTTTAATGTTTTAAAAGTAAACTATTTTATGCTTTAAGGTGGTTTTATAGATGAAAGAACATGAAGATATGCAAACGAAAGAAGTCATTCAGCAAGTAGGTCAGCTATTAAGACAAATTCGAAATGAACAAAAATTAAGTTTAGAAGAATTAGCTCAAAAAACAGGGGTTAGTAAATTAACATTAGGAAAGATTGAAAGAGGCGAAACGAATCCGACGTTAGCTGTCATTTGGAAAATAACGAAAGGGTTATCGATTCCTTTATCGAGATTGATGGTTGTTGGAGAACCTGTAGCGGTTGCGCGCTGCGGAGAAGGATTTGCAGTAGATGTAGGACAAGCATGGCATCTAGAAACGATGTTCCGTTATACGAAAGAAACGGGGATGGAAATGCACCGTGCTTGTTTAAGGGCGAATAGTATATATGAACCAGAAGCCCATCATGAAGGTGCTATTGAGCTTGTAACGGTAATGAAAGGAAAAGTATCGATTCAAGTAGAAAGCGATGTATACGAATTAAATGAGTTTGACTCCATTCAATTTGAAGCGAATAAGAAACATAGTTATAAGAATGAAGAAGATGAAGTGGCAGTATTACATTTAACGATGAAATATTCTTCGTGAAAAAATCACCTATAGAATGCTATAGGTGATTTTTTATGCATAATGTCACTAGTACGAACGCGGCATAAGTAATAAACAAATGAAATAAACTAAAAAACCAGTCCCAAAACATAAAATAGCAATAACCCAAAGTATGCGAATAAGAGTAGAGCTAATATCAAAATATTCTCCTAAACCACCACATACACCAAATAACATTTTATCAGTTTCGGATTTATATAATTTTTTTGACATATTACGATCAACTCCTTTTTATAGCAAACTATATACTTCTATTCTATATGGAAATTTATGAGAAGACTATGAGGTTGTATGACATTTTTTTAGAGGTAGTCAAATTAATTGTCTTAATTTTCAGTTGATATTAAACTTATAGTAAGAGGAATAACTTTTAATAAGGGGTGAGGAAATAGAGATGGCAGTATATTGGTTGACTAATGTAATGCTTGAATCGGGATATACATATGAAGAGGGGATAATTTCCCGAACAGAAACAGAATTATGTAGTTTACTTATTGAGGATGGTCGAATTAAAAAAATTATAGCTGGGGCTGTTCAAGAGGAAGGAGTACTCATTCTTGATGCCAATCGCTTATTAATTTTACCGACTTTTGAAGAGATGCATATTCATATTGATAAAACTTATTATAGTGGCCCGTGGAAAGCTTGTATGCCAGCAGAAAGTATCTTTACACGTTTTAAAGAAGAAGAAAAGATTTTGCCAAAGCAACTAGCAACTGCTCAAGATAGAGCGGAAAATATGCTAGCGTTATTGCTTCGAAACGGTGCGACGAATATAAGAACGCATTGTAATGTTGATCCGATTATTGGACTTGGTAATTTGGAGGCGACGTTAGCGGCATTGAAAACATATAAAAATCAAGTTTCTGGTAGAATCGTTGCGTTTCCGCAACATGGATTATTGCGCAGTAATTCTGTGCAACTCGTGAAAGATGCGATGCGTATGGGTGCGCAACTAGTTGGTGGAGTGGATCCAGCTACAGTGGATAATGATATTGAAAAATCATTACATACCATTATGGATATCGCGGTAGAATTTAATGCGGATGTTGATATTCATCTGCATGATGCGAACAATCTTGGAACGTTTACGATGAAAAGATTGGCAAGTTTAACAGAGGAAGCGGGATGGCAAGGGCGCGTAACGATTAGTCATGCGCTTGGACTTGGTGGTGTTACGGATAAAGAAGCTGAAGAAGTGGCAGAAAGACTAGCTGCTTTAAACATTGATATTACTTCAACGGTTCCAATTGGGAAACAAGTAATTCCAATTCCGTTATTAGATAAAAAAGGTGTGAAAGTTTCATTAGGAAACGATAGTATTACAGATCATTGGTCACCGTTTGGAACGGGTGATATGCTGCAAAAGGCAAATCGATTAGCGGAACGTTTTGGATGGAGTGATGAAAGGTCTTTAGGAAAAGCTCTTCGCTTTATTACGGGAGGGAAAGAAACGTTAAACAATGAAGGGAAGCGAGCATGGCCGAATGTAGGAGATGAAGCGAGTTTTGTTTTGACAAATGCAACATGTACTGCTGAAGCGGTAGCGCGTCAAACAGAAAAGCGTTTAGTCGTGCATAAAGGGAATGTTGTTGTTGGGAGTTTAAATGAGGTGGAATTAAATAATCTTGTGTAAAGGAATCGTTTAAATGTTTTGGGAGGGTTCTAATTGTGAGTGTAGAACCCTTCTTTTTTATGCTTACAATATGTTTTTTATAAGGAAGCTAGAAGGGATGAAAAATTTGGGCAATCAACATAATCAAAATCATATTATGGGAACTTTGCAATGGTTTATATTTTTATTAGCGAATTCAATCGCACTACCAATTGTCGTTGGCGGATTATTTCATCTTACGACGGAAGAAATATTTTATTTAATGCAGCGTACGTTTTTTGTAGTTGGTATATCTTCTTTTTTACAAGGGTGGCTTGGACATAGACTCCCAATTGCGGACGGGCCAGCTGGATCTTGGGTTGGCGTATTTACCGTACTTGCTTACGCAACGGCCGGACAAGATCAATTACATAGTACGTTGCAAATTTTAGAATTAGGAATGATAATTTCCGGTGTTATTTTAATAGGATTAGGCGTAACAGGTTTTATCGGACGTATTTTATTTTTGTTTACGCCGCTTGTGACAGGGACGTTTTTACTTTTATTATGCTTACAATTAAGCGGTGTATTTTTAAAAGGGATGTTAGGAATTACTGCTACTGCTTCTCAAATTGATGGATTTACAACGATAATTGCGTTTAGTATATTTCTTTTCGTTATGATACTATCTAATTTTGGAAAAGGTTTTGTCAAAAGTTACGCGGTTTTAATAGGTTTAATTAGTGGGTGGATTCTTTTTCTAATTGCAGGAAAAGTTACGATTCCATCTCAAGTAACTCATTTTGTGCAACTTCCGCAAATATTTGCTTGGGGACTTCCAAAATGGAATACAGGTATGGCAGTATCAAGTTTCGTTATGGTATGTATTTTAGTTTCAAATACAGTGGCAGCTATTATAGCAATTAATCAAGCTACCATTCAAAAAGCGACTATTGAACAGAAGCAGTTGAAGGATGGAACGTGGATTGGAGGCATTTCGCATATCATTTCTTCCATATTTTCAACTGTAGGTGTCGTGCCATTACCGGCAACGGCAGGATTTATACGTTTAACGAAACAAAAATATATACGTTCGTTCTTACTAGCATGTATGTTACTAGTTGTAATGTCGCTGTTTCCAAGTATTATTCGTTATTTAGCATCTTTACCGTCCGCTGTTGCATCTGCGGTTTTAATGGCTTCTTTCGTACAGTTAATTGGAATTGGGTTAAATAATATAAAACAAGTGGAGCTTAATGAAAGGAATGTAACAATTTTAGGCATTGCAGTATTATTTGGCAGCGGCGTTATGTTTTTACCGTCTGGAGCGCTCCAGTCCTTGCCGTCTGTTATGCAATATATATTCGGGAATGGTTTATTTGTAGGTACTGTTGTAAGTATATTGCTAGAACAAATATGGCGCATCGGGAAATAAGTGGATACAAAGAGTGTACGCACTGTATAAAAGTCTAAAATAACATGTGAAATAAAGCCCATTTTCATTCACCACCCGCACATTTCGTTCATACAATATCTTGACTAAATAAACACCCAACTTACACATACACAGCTCTGGCTTAAGCAAGGAGGGTTATACCAGTTGAAGGAAAAAGCGTATCAATCTAAACCTTTACTCACAAAGAGAGAGAGAGAAGTATTTGAATTACTGGTTCAAGATAAAACAACGAAGGAAATTGCAGGTGAACTTTTTATCAGTGAAAAGACAGTTCGTAACCACATCTCAAACGCAATGCAAAAGCTAGGAGTTAAAGGACGTTCACAAGCAGTTGTTGAGCTTCTTCGCATGGGAGAGCTCGAACTATAAAAAGAAAGCCGACTTATATAAAGAGTCGGCTATTTTTTTGTTTGTTTCATACGCTATATGAATGATAAGAACACTCCATACATAAATAGGGTAGTAAGGAGGGGATATGTTGAAAAGGATATTGTTGGTTTCAACAAGCGCTCATGATATGAATGGACACTCGACTGGTTTGTGGTTGGAAGAGCTCGCAGCTCCTTATAATGTATTTAAAAAAGCTAAGTTCGATGTTGATATTGTGTCGATACAGGGTGGTAGAGTACCGATTGATAGAGTGTCTATTCCGAACGGGATACCTCGTGAGTTTAAGCATGTTGCATCTTTGTTGCAAAATACGAATCCGATCTCAACGGTTCATTTTTCGGATTATGATGCAGTTTTATTTGGTGGTGGGCACGGAGCGATTGTAGATTTTCCAGGTAATCCATATGTTGCAAATTTGATTGAGAATATGTACAACAATAACCGGATTGTGGCGGCTGTTTGTCACGGAGTAAGTTCTTTAGTCGGTGTGAAAAATAAAGATGGCTTGTTTTTTGTTGCCGGTAAGCGTATAACAGGTTATACAAATGATGAGGAAAAAGCTGTGCATTTAGAAAAGCGAGTGCCGTTTTTATTAGAGAGTAAATTGAAAGAAGAAGGAGCTTTGTTTTATGTGGCTCCAAATTTCACGCCGCATGTTGTAGTAGAGGGGCGTTTAATTACAGGGCAAAATCCACAGTCTAGCATGGAAATAGGGAAAGCGATAAGAAGAGCTGTAAATAAAGTATAGAAAAAGTGCTCGTTACTCATAAAGGTAGCGGGCATTTTGCTATAGTATAAATGACCCCTTAAACTAAAAAGATGTATTGAGTATAGTGACTTCATTTATAATTAATCGTGAATTTGCTATACTATTTTGTATGGACAAAAGGGGAGGCTCTTTTAATGAGAAAAGTTGCGTGTGCAAACACTTATATTAATAAAATAAAGCCTGTTATTAGAAAAACGAGTTTTAGTCAATTGAAAATAGATGAAATTGCGAAGTATATGGATATTAGTAAAGCTACTTTATATAAACGTTTTTCTTCAAAAGACGAGATTATTGAAGCCGTGGTAGAAGATTTTATGAACTACCTTCTTGAAGGGGATGCGTATAATCAAGATGAAAGTATGTCTTTTGCAGAACGTTTCCAAAAGACGTTTATTCACTCTTTAAAATGTGTGACATATATTTCTGATGTCTTTTTACAAGATTTGAAAGAAGCATATCCACACTTATCTGATCAACTAGTCGCTGCACAACAAAATCGTAATCATAATTTGCAAATGTTTTTTGAAGCTGGTATGGAACAAGGCTACTTTAATAAGATGAACGCACAATTATTTATGGTGCAAGATGATGTGATGTTAAGGCGTATTATAGATCATTCTTTTTGTATTCAGTACGATATTACGTTAAAGAAAGCGATACTTGATTTTTATCAACTAAAGAAGTATCAACTTTTTAAACCAGAGTATATAGCAGCAATTGATGATTCGGAAATTGAAAAAGAAGTTATTGCTATTTTGCAAATGATTTCGTAAAAAAGCAGGTTTTCCTATAGTAATGGAAAACCTGCTTTTTTATTACATGTTATTTTTTGCGTGTTGTAATACTAATTCAGCTACTGCACCACCTGAAGCTGGGTTTTGACCAGTGATAACACGATTATCTTCTACAGCGAAAGCTTCCCAAGGCTCTGCAGCTTTTTCGTAAAGTCCTCCATTTTTAATGAGTTCATCTTCTGTTAAAAATGGAACAAATTGATCTAATTCAGCTAGTTTCTCTTCTTCATTCGAGAATCCTGTTACTTTTTTACCACTAATTAAACGATCCCCATTGCTTAATGTGATATGAAATAAACCAGCAGCTCCGTGACAAACAGAGGAAACGATTCCGCCATTTTCATAAATGTTACGGCTAATCATTTGTAGTTCTTTATTTTCTGGGAAGTCCCAAATCACACCGTGACCACCTGCGTAATAAATAACAGCATAGTCTTCCGGATTCACCTCACTCGGTTTCATTGTAGAACCGAGACGATTCATAAATTCTTTCTTTTGATACCATTCCCAATCGATGCTCTCCGCCATTGCTAAGCTATGCGGATCAATCGGTGTATAACCACCTTGTGGGCTAACATAATCTACTTCGTAACCAGCTTCTTCAACTTTTTTAACGAAATGGACAACTTCGCCAAGCCAAAGGCCAGTAGCCCGATTTAAATTTGGATATTTTTCTACGCTCGTTAATACAACTAACATTTTTTTCTTCATCATAATCCTCCTGTAATGTTTCTTCTATATAAAAGTTTATTATTTTATTAAGTTAGAAATTGCAAATTTGAATAACCATGTCAGCCCTCCTTATATCGGATTCGAAATTAGTGTATAACAAATTTTAAACAAAGTAAACTAAAAACACCAAATTAGTTTACTTTGTATATTTTTCGTTGACAAACTGGAATGCTGAAACTATGATAGTTCCATGAATATCGAACAACGTACATGTTTCGTTTCAAATTCAATTTGTCGCGCGATAAATGTATACATTTGATGAAGTTGTTTAGCAGCGATAGAAGCGCTAAACAACTTTATTTTCATTTACAGTTACTACAATCAGGAGAGGTGTTACACATGGGGAAAGATAGAAGTAACCATTCAAAATGGTTTGTTTTCACATTATGTTTTATCGTTTTATTAGGACCGGTGAATGCGGTTTTATTTAATGTTGCGTTAGAGGATATGGCTCATGATTTATCCGTTAGCCAATCAAAAGTAAGTTGGGTTGTAGTAGGTTACTCCTTAGTTGTCGGTATTGGTTCGATGATATATGGGAAACTGGCTGATCGTTATAGTGTGAAAAAACTATTAATTATTTCAATCATCATATTTGTAGCGGGTTCGATTATTGGATTTGTAAATCAATCATATGCGATTGTCATTTTTGCAAGATTAGTGCAGGCGAGTGGGGGCGCGGCGTTTATTGCGCTTAGTATGATTGCGGTAGCAAAATTAGTTGCTCCTGCTAAGAAGCCTGGTGCTTTAGCGATGATTAGTTCTTCTATTGCGTTAGCGGTTGGTATTGGTCCTTTAGTTGGTGGGGCTATTACAAATACACTAGGGTGGCCATATTTATTTTTATTTATGATTATCTCAGTATTGGGGATTTTCTTGCTTATAAAATTTATGCCAGGAGAAGCGCATCATACGGATGAAGCGTTTTATTTTGATTACATTGGAGCGGCGTTACTATTTGTATTTATTACGACTGTTTTGGTAGGTGTTAATATGAATAGTTGGCTATTTGTGTTATCGATAATTTCCTTATTTTTATTCACGGTTCGTATGAAGAAAGCGGAGCACCCATTTATCGATATTGAGTTATTTTCGAACAAAGCATTTCTTCGTTTAATAACAGTCGGATTTATAATTAATGTTGCGTTATGTGCTAATTTATTATTATTGCCATTACTGTTAGGAAGAGTACACGGATTGTCGCCGTTTGTTATCGGAATTGTATTATTTGTTGCATCACTTTTCGGTATTGTGTCTAGTTTTATTACTGGAAAGATTATCCCTTCGTTTGGAAATGTGAATATGATTTATGTGGCGTCTGTCATTATGATTGTTGGCTTTTTAATTTTAGGGTTTATTCCGAATGGAAGTATAGTCGTTATTGTATTGGCGATTATTTTAACGTTTATGAGTTATTCTGCCATTCAAGTATCATTGAACACATTTATACCCAAAACATTACATGTAGCTAAAGTTGGAGTCGGTCTTGGTTTATATAATTTAATTAACTTTTTCGGTATGGCATTTGGACCAGCTGTAGCGAGCAAAATTATGGAATCCACAAATAGTTATCGTTTGAATTTTATTTCAATCGTCATGTTAATTTCTGCTCATTTCTTCTTATTAATAGGAATGTCTTCTTTCCGAAAAAAGATGGAGCATTAAATATGTGCTTTATATAGAAGAAGCCGACTTTCCTATAGAAGGTCGGTTATTTTTCTGTCTTGCAAATTATGAAAAAAAGGAGCAAAATAAAAAAGGTCCTAGTCTATACAGGTACAAATGAAAATTTTCATACAGAAGCAGTTTAAGTGCGCGAACTTAAAGTGTGTAAAATATAATGATAAAATAAGATGATGAATGAGAAAACGGGTGATGAAGTTGAATAGAGCAATCGGTGTTATCGATTCAGGAGTTGGCGGCTTAACAGTAGCGAAGGAATTAATTCGTCAGTTGCCGAAAGAGCGCATTATATATTTAGGTGATACAGCACGTTGCCCTTATGGTCCACGTTCTCGAGAAGAAGTGCGTCAATTTACGTGGGAAATGACGGAGCATTTACTAGATTTAAATATCAAAATGTTAGTTATTGCGTGTAATACAGCAACTGCGGTTGTATTAGAAGAGATGCAGAAACAATTACCAATTCCAGTGGTAGGAGTTATTCACCCAGGATCACGTACAGCTTTAAAAGTGACAAACACATACCATGTTGGGATTATTGGAACGATTGGAACGGTGAAAAGTGGTGCATACGAAGAGGCGTTAAAGTCTATTAATAACCGGGTTATGGTAGAAAGTTTAGCGTGTCCGCCTTTCGTTGAGCTTGTAGAGAGTGGCAATTTTGAAAGTGAAATGGCATATGAAGTTGTAAGAGAAACGTTGCAACCGCTGAAAAATACTGATATTGATACACTTATTTTAGGTTGTACACATTATCCGATTTTAGGTCCTGTTATTAAACAAGTAATGGGAGATAAAGTACAACTAATTAGTTCAGGTGATGAAACAGCGCGTGAAGTAAGTACAATTTTATACCATAGTAAAATGTTGAATGAGGGAGAGGAACAAAGCGACCATCTCTTCTTAACAACAGGGAAAATAGGCTTATTTAAAGAAATTGCATCAAAATGGTTCGGTCAACCGATTGAAAATGTGAAACATATTCATTTAGAAAAAGAATAATAGTAGAATCCGTATAAGTGAACTCCTGAGAAATCAGGAGTTTTTTGTTTATAGGGAGCACAGCTTGTTCTAAAAAGAGAAACAGCTCGTATACATAATAGTACAAACTTAGATTTTAGGGGGGAATGGCATGCCTAAATCCACTTTTAAATGGGTTGTTGGTGCTACTGTGAGCGCTGTTTTACTAACAGGGTGTGGCTTTATAAATCAGGAGAAAGCAACGGAACAAATTGATCCGCCAAAACAAGTTACGTACACGGAAGGTGGAAAGAAAGAAGTATCTAAAAAAGATAAGCAAGCACAAACGGTGAATAGAGAATTATACCTTGTTGATAAAAATGGTTATGTTGTCCCACAAACGTTAGCTATACCTACTCCGAAAGCAAATGAGGTTATTCAGCAAACGTTAGAGTATCTTGTGAAAGATGGGCCGGTAACGAATTTATTACCGAATGGTTTCCGTGCGATCATTCCAGCCAATACATCGATGACACTAGATTTAAAAAAAGATGGGACGGCAGTCATTGATTTCTCAAAAGAAATGAAAAACTATGCAAAAGAAGAAGAGCGTCAAATTGTTGAGTCGATAGCATGGACGTTGACGCAATTTAAAGAAGTAAAACAAGTGCAGTTCCAAATAAATGGTGAAAAATTAGCGAAGATGCCTGTTGGTGGTACACCGCTCGGTGACGGTGTCAGCCGTGCGAACGGTATCAATTTCGATGATGAACAAGTAGCGGATGTAACGAATACAAAACCGGTAACGCTGTATTTTATGGCGCAAAATAATAATAAACAGCAATATTACGTACCAGTAACACGCCGCGTTGTAGAAGGGAAAGAAAATGATTATGCAGCCATTGTAGATGAACTTGTAAAAGGACCGATTCATCAATCGCTCTTAAATGATTTTAATCCAGGAGTTAAGCTGATTACGAATCCGAAATTGCAAGACGGAAATCTTACATTAAACTTTAATGAAAATATATTTATCAACCCAGATAAAAATATGATTTCAAATTACGTATTGAAGTCGTTAGTTTTATCTTTAACAGAAAAGAAAGGTGTGAAAAGTGTTTCTATTGAAGTAAATGGCAAAGCAAATCTTATAGATGAAAAGGGCGGAAAGTTAATAAAACCTGTAGATCGTCCAGAAAACGTGAATACAGGTAGTTTTTAATCGCTAATAATTTGATATACTTAAGTAAGAAAGAGGAATTGCTTTTTGGGTTCCTCTTCTTTTATTGTATACATATCATACATTTAAATTTGGCTATACTAACAAGTAGTTATGAGGAGGTTATTTTTATGCGAGTAGATGGTAGAGAGAAAACAGAGTTACGCCATATACATATTCATACGAATTATTTAAAACATCCAGAAGGATCAGTATTAATTGAGGTTGGGGATACAAAGGTAATTTGCTCAGCGACAATTGAAGAGCGCGTCCCGCCATTTATGCGTGGAGAAGGAAAGGGATGGGTAACAGCTGAATATGCGATGATTCCACGTGCGACAGAACAACGTACAATTAGAGAGTCAAGTAAAGGAAAAGTAACAGGACGTACAATGGAAATCCAGCGCTTAATTGGACGAGCATTACGTGCGGTAGTTGACTTAGAAGCGCTTGGCGAGAGAACGGTTTGGATTGATTGTGATGTTATTCAAGCGGATGGTGGAACGCGAACGGCTTCTATTACAGGTGCATATGTAGCGATGGTATTAGCTTTCGAGAAATTATTACAAGCAGAAAAAGTATCTAAAATTCCAGTAAAAGATTATTTAGCAGCAACGTCAGTAGGAATTGTTGAAGAGCAAGGCGTTGTTTTAGATTTAAACTACGCAGAAGATTCTAAAGCAGACGTTGATATGAACGTGATTATGACTGGAAAAGGTCAGTTTGTTGAAGTGCAAGGAACTGGAGAAGAAGCGACGTTTAGCAGAGCACAGTTAAATGAATTACTTGATGCTGCGGAACAAGGCATTTTCCAACTGATTGATATTCAAAAATTAGCGTTAGGTGACATCGTATCTCATATAGAGTAGAGGTGGAAAATATGAAACAAGTTGTTGTAGCAACAAAAAATATGGGGAAAGTACGTGAATTTGCTGAGTTATTTGAGCGATTTGATTTAGAAGTAAAATCATTACACGATTTCCCTCATATTGAAGAAGTCGAAGAAACTGGTGAAACATTTGAAGAAAATGCGATTTTAAAAGCGGATAGTTTGAGTAGACAGTTGAATGCAATCGTAATTGCGGATGATTCAGGTCTTATTGTAGATGCTTTAAACGGAAAACCAGGTGTGTATTCAGCTCGTTTTGCTGGAGAGCCGAAAGATGATCAAGCGAATATCGATAAAGTTTTACAAGAATTAAATGAAGTAGCGTTTGAAAAGCGTAAAGCTCGTTTCTACTGTGCATTAGCAGTGGCTTTCCCTGAAGGGGATAAAAAGCCTGTCATTGTAAACGGGACATGTGAAGGATTTATTTTAGAACAACGCCGCGGGGAAAACGGCTTTGGATATGATCCAATCTTTTATGTGGAAGAATATAAAAAAGCGATGGCGGAACTAAGTTCAGATGAGAAAAATGCCATTAGCCACCGCGGACGTGCTCTACGTAAGCTAGAAGAAAAAATCCCTGAATGGTTTTTAGGAGAATAAGGGAGAGAGATTGATGAAAGCTTTAATCGTAAGCGATAGTCATAGCTCTGTGAAGGAATTACAGCAGTTAAAAGAGAAGTATGAAGGAAAAGTAGATATCATGATTCATTGCGGTGATTCAGAGCTAACGCCTGCTCATGAAGAGCTGCAAGGTTTCCATGTTGTAAAAGGGAATTGTGATTATGCTAACTTTCAAGACGAAATTGTAACGGATGTAGATGGTCTTCGTTTCGTAGTTGTGCACGGACATCGTCATAACGTGAAAATGACGTTACAAACATTAGCGTACCGTGCTGAAGAGGTAGGAGCGCAAGTTGCATGCTTCGGACACTCTCACGTATTAGGTGCGGAATTAATCGACGGCGTTTTATTTATTAATCCAGGTAGTATTTTATTACCGCGTCAGCGTGTAGAAAAGACATTTGCTATATTAGAAATGGATGAAAATCAAATGGAAGTTCGTTTTGAAACACTAGACGGACAGCTAGTTGAACAAGCAGTTTTTAAAAGAGGATAAGAAAAATTATCCTCTTTTAAAAAAGGTGTTGACTTTATGTATGGTTATACATATAATAAATATTGTCGATAGGGCAACAGCGCTAACGAATGAAAATGAAATAACATATGCGGGTGTAGTTTAGTGGTAAAACAAGAGCCTTCCAAGCTCTGGTCGAGAGTTCGATTCTCTTCACCCGCTCCATGTCCCAGTAGCTCAGCAGGATAGAGCAACGGCCTTCAAGAAAAATAGGAGCCTTTATAGGGAAACAAGAACCTATAAAGTGGACGACACTATATCGGTGAAGCCTTAACAGTTCGGCTGATGGTAATACCGAGGAAACTTACGATCTTGAAAAAGATTAAGGAGTTTTGAATGATTAAGTGAAACTTAATGGTAAAGACTCTGAAGTATGATGAAAATCATCGTGAGGTTCCGTAGAGACTACACGTGTCGCACCTGAAATGGTGAAGATATAGTCCAGACTACAAACAGTAATTGCTGGTAGCGAAAGCTATGGTGGTAAGCTAAGCCGTCGGTCGGGAGTTCGAATCTCTCCTGGGACGCTAAAAAAACCTTGTTATCTTTTGATAACAAGGTTTTTTGTTTGTCTACAAATTGATGTATGTGCAAAAGGTGTAAAAAATGTAACGTAATATATGGCAATTATTATGTGTAACGGATTAAAGTGCATGAAGAAAAGAGCGCCATTTATGCGCCCTATTCCTCTTATTTCATTTCAAGAATCAATAGGTTTATGATGGAACTCAAATTCATATCCAGATTCTCCTAACTGTTCACTTACAATATTATAAAACTTTTTACCATTCTAGTACGATTGAGCAGCCGTTATCGAAACTTATCCCTGTCAGTGTGTTACAATGAATAGAAGCGGAAAACGAGAATCTCCAATTGACTGGACCTGTGATTGGTTAGATGGCTTAAGAAGGTCGTATAAAAAGGGAGATGGCGCAAAGATGGCGAGATCAAATGAGAATGATTTAACGGAGAAATTGGCAGAAGGTCAACGGAAATATGGTGATGGCAACTTTACAGTACAGAACATCGGTGATGAAACTAACCCGAATTGGACTGTCGTAAAAAATGTGAGGAAGGGATCAGCAGGTATTCGCGAAGGAGAAGATATATTAAGACTGCGATCAAAATATATAAAATAGTACGGAAATGAGCGGGCTGAGAGTTCGAACATCTACTAGGACGCTGAAAAACCCTTGTTATCTTTTGATAACAAGGGTTTCTTGTTTAGTTATTAATAAACTTTTCAAAGACAAAACCATAATCTTTCACATTATATTGTTTCTTCGTATCAACAAGCCAGTTAAAGGCAATCTCGTTCATTTCTTTAAATTGTTCTGCCAAATTTACTTGTGCATTTGAAATACGGCTGAAAGCATTAGATGCCATATCTAAACTTTTATGTGCATATTGTAATGTAATGTCGTTGTCGTATGAAATTTCTTCGATTTTAAGTAAAGCTTTATATAAATCTTTTAATTCCTCGATATGTTTTTTATGAACATCAATTGAATAATGCTGATCTCCCATTTGAAACTTAATTTCTACATCTAAATCAATTGTTCCAGCAGTTTCAAGTGCTACGTTTTTAATTTGATATTTACTATAGCTAAAGCGGCGTAGTGTGCGTTTTTTACTTGTCGCACTTGTACCATCTAGGTGGAGTAATCCTTTGTTTGTGAAGCAATATTCATCTGATTTCGATTTAATTAGAAAGTAAATTTTCTCCCCATCTTCATGCATCACATAATCATCAGCATCAACTTTATCGTAATCTTTCGGTGTAATGACAGAACCTACATCACTTAACCCTAAAACATCAGCAGCTACTTTTTTGAACATTTATAATCCCCCTTGTAAATTAAATTCTTGATTGTATAAAAATATATTAACACGATTTTAATAAAGTGTTTTCTTATAATTAAAAATATTTGGAGGTAAGTTAGGAAAAAGAACGAATATTATTTTTAAAATATGTAAAAAGGTACTGAGAAAAAAGTTAATTTTACAAGTAATTATAGAAAAATTCCGTGAAAGCACCTCAAGCGATATGAGGTGTTTTTTCAATCTCTTTTTGAAATCTTACAATTCTGTAAGGTAACTGTAAGGTAGTTCGATGGTAACAAATTGCTAATCCTCTATAATGAAGGTAACAACGATAAAACGAGGAGGGAGAAATGATGAAAGGATTAATCGTAACGGGTTTAACGGTAGCTTTTGGATTTGTAGCGTATGAGAAATTAACGTATGTAGTTGATGTTGTAAAACATTTAATCGCTTAGTAAAAAACTACCATGAGAGGGAAAGGGAATGAGTGAATGAATGGAATGGTTATTTGGAATTATAGGTACTTGTAGTGTAGTGTTATTGTTCTTTGTCCCGAGCGGTATACTTAGTTCGACAACGAGTTTGTTCTTCTTAAGTTTGTTTGCTTGTACGATGCTTATCATTATGTTTTTAATGAAGCGAAGTAAACCAATCTTCTATTTTAGCATGATTGTTATGGCAATTATTGTTCTCCAAATTATTACCCTTGTTATATACCCCACTATTATAAAAGCTTTCCATTAATGATAAATCCTCTGCTTTCATCGCTGAGGGTTTTTATTTGTACATTTTAAATTTTAAGTAAGGATTTGTTTATATTGAAATATAAAAATTAAATATTTTCATATTTCAAACAAAGGGTTTTGAGATGTTGTGTTCTTATTACTCATTTGATATATTTACTTTAAAGATAATTAAAATCTAGAAAAAGAGGCGGACGTATGGATAAAAAAGAAAATACGGTCGTATTGTTTCCGCAGCTATCAGAGCGCTATATTGATGAAGGTTTTTTAGCACTGAAAGAGCGGAAATTCGAAGATGCATTGCGCTGCTTTGAAATATTACGTCAGTATAATGCAGAAACGGAACAAACAGAACTAGCTTCGGTTATTTGTTTGTTAGAATTAAAGCATATGGAAGAAGCGAAAGAGAAATGTGAACAGTTACTGGAGACAGGAGCTGTACTATTTGGTGATATTCTTGAAACGTATGTGACAATTTTAGTTCAAACAAATGATTATGAAGGCGTAATTGAAACCGTTGAAAAAGTTTTGCAAACGAAAGATATAATGCCGGAACAAAAGGAAAAATTAGCACAGCTCGCTTTATTTGCAGAAGGTATGTTAAATGAAGTAGATACGTCACTAGTCGATTCGAATTTTGAATTAGATGAATTTACTAATGAAATGTTTGGAGAAAACTTTGGGCAAAAGCTAAGAGCGATTCAGCAACTTTCGTTAAAAGACTTAGATCTTGCATTACCTGTTTTAAAGAAATTTTTAGTAGACGAAAAACAGCACCCTTATTTGAAAACTTCTATTTTATATAAAATGATAGAAAATCAAATAGAAGAAGAGATAGAGGTAGAAAAGTTTGGGAATACGATCAAGGTAATTCCGGCATTTACAGGTCATAATGAGGAGCAATCCGATAACATTATACATACATTATCAAGTCGATTAGAACAAAATTATCCTGATATATTTGATGCGATGGTTACATATTGGAAAGAGTTGCAAATTAGCGTTTTCCCATTCGCTCTATTAATGGATAAATTGGAGATTTGGGCTGCTGTTTTAGAGAGAATTGGTAGAAAGCGTTTCGGGTTGACTATTGATGAAGAAGAGCTTATGACAGCGTATAATATTGAATTAGAAGAGTTTCATATTGCCTATCAATGGTTATTACGTGTTGAAAGAGAAGGATATTTGCCCGTATAATTATGAAAAAGAATCGTTCAGTTCTTGAAACGAGCATATTCTATGTTATAATGTAAGGGTTGCAAAAGGCAGAAATCTGCCTGTTTGTAAGAGAAGAGAAGTGTAATTCTCTTACTTAATATGTTTCATATTATTCTCGAACAAAATATACCGTAGTTGTCTTTTAGGCAATTAGTAGATTGGAACATTATATCTGAAAGCTTTTGCTAGAGGATTATTTGTACTTTTGTTATTTCAAAAAAGAGATAATGAAGATCTTAATCTATAGAGGTATGTGCATACATTATTATAGTTGGAGGGAAAGAATAAATGGCTGCAAAATGGGAAAAATTAGAAGGTAACGTAGGCGTTTTAACAATCGAAGTTGATGCTAAAGAAGTAAACAACTCTATCGACGCTGCGTTCAAAAAAGTAGTAAAAACAATCAACGTACCAGGTTTCCGTAAAGGAAAAATGCCTCGTCCGTTATTCGAACAACGCTTTGGTATCGAATCTTTATACCAAGATGCTTTAGATATCATCTTACCAAAAGCATACGGTGAAGCGATCGATGAAGCTGGTATCTTCCCAGTTGCTCATCCTGAAATCGACATCGAGAAGTTCGAAAAAAATGCTAACCTTATCTTCACTGCAAAAGTTACAGTGAAACCTGAAGTTAAATTAGGTGAGTACAAAGGTTTAGCAGTAGAAAAAGTTGAAACAACTGTAACTGACGAAGATGTAGAGAACGAATTAAAATCTTTACAAGAGCGTCAAGCTGAACTAGTTGTTAAAGAAGAAGGAACTGTTGAAAACGGTGATACAGCTGTAATCGACTTCGAAGGTTTCGTTGATGGCGAAGCATTTGAAGGCGGAAAAGGCGAAAACTACTCTCTAGCAATCGGTTCTGGTACATTTATCCCAGGTTTCGAAGAGCAAGTAATTGGTCTTAAATCTGGTGAGTCTAAAGACGTTGAAGTATCATTCCCAGAAGAGTACCATGCTGCTGAATTAGCTGGCAAACCAGCAACATTCAAAGTAACAGTTCACGAAATCAAAACAAAAGAACTTCCTGAGTTAAACGACGAGTTCGCTAAAGAAGCTGACGAAGCGGTTGCAACTCTTGATGAATTAAAAGCAAAACTTCGCACAAACTTAGAAGAAGGCAAAAAGCACGAAGCTGAGCACAAAGTACGTGACGAAGTAGTAGAATTAGCTGCTGCTAACGCTGAAATCGACATTCCAGAAGCTATGATCGACACTGAGTTAGATCGTATGGTTCGTGAATTCGAGCAACGTTTAAGCCAACAAGGTATGAACCTTGAGCTTTACTACCAATTCACAGGTACTGATGCTGACAAGTTAAAAGAGCAAATGAAAGAAGACGCTCAAAAACGCGTAAGAATCAACCTTGTTCTTGAAGCTATCATTGAAGCTGAAAACATTGAAGTTACTGAAGAAGAAGTAACTGCAGAAGTTGAAAAAATGGCTGAAATGTACGGTATGCCAGTAGACGCTATCAAGCAAGCTCTTGGAAGCGTAGACGCTTTAGCTGAAGATCTTAAAGTTCGTAAAGCTGTAGACTTCTTAGTAGAAAACGCTGCATAATAAAATAACAAGGCGCGATTTTAATCGTGCCTTGTTTTATAAATATAGAAATATATTTATAAAACTTTTCGATGAAGAAGGAAAACTTCCTTAATAAGTCGAATATACATATTTCAAAAGTTTTAAAAACTTTTTATTTGTACATAACTAGTCATATTATTTGTATTTCTCGCCACGTAGTGACATAATATGTATTTACATACGATACATTTATCGTGTACATACGAAGGCAAGAGGTTAGCACTTTGTAAGGGGTGTGAAAATATGTTTAAATTTAATGATGAAAAAGGGCAATTAAAATGTTCTTTCTGTGGTAAAACACAAACGCAAGTCCGAAAGTTAGTTGCAGGTCCAGGTGTTTACATTTGTGACGAGTGTATCGAACTTTGTACTGAAATTGTACAAGAGGAGCTTGCGAAAGACGAAGAAGTAGAATTCAAAGATGTACCGAAACCGGTAGAAATTCGTGAAATTTTAGATGAGTATGTCATCGGACAAGATAACGCGAAAAAAGCACTAGCGGTAGCGGTATATAACCATTACAAACGCATTAATTCTAACAGCAAAATTGATGATGTAGAATTAGCGAAGAGTAATATCGCACTTATCGGGCCAACAGGTAGTGGTAAAACATTACTGGCACAAACGTTAGCGCGTATTTTAAATGTTCCATTTGCAATCGCGGACGCAACATCTTTAACTGAAGCTGGATACGTTGGGGAAGATGTAGAAAACATCTTACTTAAATTAATCCAAGCAGCTGATTATGATGTAGAAAAAGCGGAAAAAGGAATCATTTATATTGATGAGATTGATAAAGTGGCACGTAAGTCCGAAAATCCATCAATTACACGTGATGTATCTGGTGAAGGTGTGCAGCAGGCACTTCTGAAAATTTTAGAAGGTACTGTAGCAAGCGTTCCACCTCAAGGTGGCCGTAAGCATCCGCATCAAGAGTTTATTCAAATTGATACAACGAACATCTTATTCATCTGTGGTGGGGCGTTTGATGGCATCGAGCCAATTATTAAACGTCGTCTTGGTGAAAAAGTAATTGGATTTGGTTCGGAGAAGAAAAATGCTGATGTAAATGAGAAGCATGTTTTATCTCACGTATTACCAGAAGACCTTTTAAGATTTGGTTTAATTCCAGAGTTTATCGGTCGTCTTCCAGTTATTGCGAACCTAGAGCCGCTTGATGAAGATGCTCTTGTTGATATTTTAACGAAACCGAAAAATGCACTTGTTAAGCAATTCCAAAAACTATTGGAGCTTGACGATGTTGAGTTAGAGTTTGAAGAAGGCGCACTAATTGAAATTGCGAAAAAAGCAATTGAACGTAAAACAGGTGCTCGTGGACTTCGTTCTATTATTGAAGGTTTAATGCTGGATGTAATGTTCGAACTTCCATCTCGCAAAGATATTGAGAAGTGCATTCTTACAAAAGAAACAGTAGCTGATAATGCACCGCCAAAATTGGTGTTACAAGACGGTACTGTACTTGATACAAAAACATCTGCATAATGCGAAAGAGAAACAGCAATTTTTATAATTGCTGTTTTTCTTTATGTTTAGCTATGTTCCTCCGCGGAAATACTAAGAGATAAAACATTGCGGGAGGAAATAAATGATGAGCTGGACAAATATATTTTTACTTGTTCAACTTGTTTTTGGTGTAATTGTCGGATTGTATTTTTGGCATTTACTTCGAAATCAGCGAACACAAAAAGTTTCAATTGATCGAGAATCGAAAAAAGAATTAGAGCAGCTTCGTAAAATGCGTGAGATTTCTTTAACAGAGCCGCTTGCGGAAAAGGTGCGTCCTACATCCTTTTTAGATATTGTAGGGCAAGAGGACGGGATTAAGTCGTTAAAAGCGGCTCTTTGTGGCCCGAACCCGCAACATGTAATTATATATGGCCCACCAGGTGTCGGAAAGACAGCGGCAGCACGTCTCGTATTAGAAGAAGCGAAACGAAATCCAAAATCTCCATTTCGCACAAATGCAACATTTATTGAACTGGATGCGACGACAGCTCGGTTTGATGAACGTGGTATTGCAGACCCTTTAATCGGTTCGGTGCATGATCCAATTTATCAAGGTGCTGGTGCGATGGGGCAAGCAGGTATTCCGCAACCAAAAAAAGGTGCGGTAACAGATGCACACGGTGGTATTTTGTTTATTGATGAGATTGGTGAGCTACATCCGATTCAAATGAACAAAATGTTAAAGGTGCTAGAAGATCGAAAAGTGTTTTTGGAAAGTGCATACTACAGTGAAGAGAATACGATGATTCCAACGTATATACATGATATCTTTCAAAAAGGTTTACCAGCCGATTTTCGCTTAGTTGGGGCAACGACACGTTCGCCAGAGGAGATTCCTCCTGCTATTCGGTCGCGCTGTTTAGAAGTATTCTTCCGTGAGTTAGATACAGAAGAAATTCAAAAAGTAGCGAAGAATGCAGCTGACAAAGTAGAAATGCAAATTGGTGAAAATGGTATTGAAATGATTGGGATGTATGCAAGAAATGGAAGAGAAGCGATTAATCTTGTACAAATTTCTGCTGGAATGGCAATAAATGAAGAACGTTCTTTCATTAAAGATGAAGATATTGAGTGGGTTGTTCACTCTAGTCAGCTTACACCGAAGTATGAAAAACACATTTATCCTATTCCAAGAATCGGTCTTGTAAATGGACTTGCTGTATACGGACCAAATACAGGCGCGTTATTAGAAATTGAAGTAACAGCAATTAAGGCGAAAGATAAAGGATCGGTAAATGTTACCGGAATTGTTGAAGAGGAAAGTATTGGTAGTCAAACGAAATCAATTCGCCGTAAAAGTATGGCGAAAGGTTCTGTAGATAATGTATTAACAGTACTTCGATCTCTAGATGTGTTACCAGAAGGATACGATATACATATTAATTTTCCAGGTGGTATCCCGATTGATGGGCCTTCAGCAGGAATTGCAATGGCAACAGGTGTGTATTCAGCAGTGCATAGTACGTATGTGAATAATGAAGTGGCGATGACTGGTGAGATAAGTATACACGGGGAAGTGAAACCTATCGGTGGTGTGTACGCAAAAATAAAAGCTGCGAAAAAGGCGGGAGCTAAGAAAGTTATCATTCCTGCTGAAAACATGCAACCGTTTTTGTACACAATAAAAGGAATTGAAATCATCCCTGTTCGTAAGTTAAAGGAAGTATTTGAGCTAACATTTATGCAAGAAAATATGCAGCGAGAGCTTGATATACATACTACAATAGACGAAACAGATGCACAATCAATGTGAGAATGAACGATAATAGTATTTGCCAGACTTCGTTTAAGTTTGTATGCTTAAGCGGAGTCTTTTTTCTTTTCGTAAGAGAGAAAAAAAGCGGGATTTACAGTTGCGGAGAATCTCGGCAATTGCATCTAGATGTATTGTAATATAAAATAGTTGAACAGGAGTTTAATTTATTATGGAGGTGCTATGTCTAGTATGAATACGAATGAAAGAATCGTGCCCCTCCTACCATTAAGAGGCGTTCTCGTATATCCAACGATGGTTCTGCATCTTGATGTAGGACGTGATAAATCGATACAAGCACTAGAGCAGGCGGCAATGGATGAAAATATCATCTTTTTAGCAATGCAAAAAGAAATGAATATCGATGATCCGAAAGAAGATGACATATATAGTGTAGGTACAGTGGCGAAAGTGAAGCAAATGTTAAAATTGCCGAACGGTACGCTTCGTGTCCTTGTAGAAGGTTTACATAGAGCAGAAGTAGTAGAGTTTATCGAAGAAGAAAATGTAGTGCAAGTTTCTATTAAAACGGTAACTGAAGAAGTGGAAGCTGATTTAGAAGAGAAAGCTCTTATGCGTACATTACTGGAGCATTTCGAGCAATATATTAAAGTTTCGAAAAAAGTTTCAAATGAAACATTTGCAACGGTAGCTGATGTAGAAGAGCCAGGAAGATTAGCGGATTTAATTGCTTCTCACTTGCCAATTAAAACGAAGCAGAAACAAGAGATTTTAGAAATCATATCTGTGAAAGAACGATTACATACACTTATTTCAATTATTCAAGATGAACAAGAATTACTTAGTTTAGAAAAGAAAATTGGACAAAAAGTGAAACGTTCAATGGAGCGCACGCAAAAAGAATATTTCTTACGTGAGCAAATGAAGGCGATTCAAACTGAACTTGGCGATAAAGAAGGCAAGGGCGGGGAAGTTGAAGAACTTCGTGAGAAAATTGAACAGTCAGGAATGCCTGAAGAAACAATGAAGGCTGCGCTGAAAGAATTAGATCGTTATGAAAAGTTACCAGCAAGTTCTGCGGAGAGCGGTGTTATTCGCAATTATATGGATTGGTTATTAGCACTTCCGTGGACAGAAGCAACGGAAGATATGATTGATCTTGCTCATTCGGAAGAGATTTTAAACAAAGATCATTACGGTCTTGAGAAAGTGAAAGAGCGCGTACTGGAATATTTAGCGGTACAGAAGTTAACGAATTCATTAAAAGGGCCTATCCTTTGTTTAGTAGGGCCACCTGGGGTCGGAAAAACTTCGTTAGCGCGTTCTATTGCGACATCATTAAATCGTAATTTTGTCCGTGTATCCCTTGGTGGTGTGCGTGATGAATCTGAAATTCGTGGTCACCGTCGTACGTACGTTGGAGCAATGCCAGGACGCATTATTCAAGGTATGAAAAAGGCAAAATCAGTTAATCCAGTCTTCTTATTAGATGAGATTGATAAAATGTCTAACGATTTCCGTGGAGATCCTTCAGCAGCATTACTTGAAGTGTTAGATCCAGAACAAAACCATAACTTCAGTGATCATTATATTGAAGAACCATATGATCTATCGAAAGTTATGTTTGTAGCAACTGCGAATACACTTTCAAGTATTCCAGGCCCATTACTTGACCGTATGGAAATTATTTCGATTGCTGGCTATACAGAACTTGAAAAAGTTCATATTGCTCGTGAACATTTATTGCCGAAACAATTACAAGAGCATGGCTTACGAAAAGGTAATTTACAAGTACGTGATGAAGCGCTTCTTGAAATTATTCGCTATTATACACGTGAGGCTGGTGTTCGTACACTAGAGCGCCAAATTGCAAAGGTTTGTCGTAAAGCAGCAAAAATTATCGTTACAGCAGAACGTAAGCGTATTGTAGTAACAGAGAAAAACGTTGTTGATTTACTTGGTAAGCACATATTCCGTTATGGGCAAGCTGAAAAAACAGACCAAGTTGGTATGGCGACGGGTTTAGCGTATACGGCAGCAGGCGGCGATACACTGGCGATTGAAGTGTCCGTAGCGCCAGGTAAAGGGAAATTAATTTTAACAGGGAAACTTGGGGATGTTATGAAAGAATCCGCACAAGCAGCGTTTAGCTATATTCGTTCTCGTGCAGAAGAGCTTCAGATTGATCCGAATTTCCATGAGAAAAATGATATTCATATTCATGTTCCAGAAGGAGCAGTTCCAAAAGATGGACCGTCAGCAGGTATTACGATGGCAACGGCACTTATTTCTGCGCTAACAGGTATTCCTGTAAGTAAAGAAGTGGGGATGACAGGTGAAATTACACTTCGTGGTCGTGTATTACCGATTGGTGGTTTAAAAGAAAAAACATTAAGTGCTCACCGCGCAGGTTTAACAAAAATTATTTTACCGGCGGAAAATGAGAAAGATTTAGATGATATTCCAGAGAGCGTAAAAGAAAACCTTACGTTTGTGCTTGCATCTCATTTAGATGAAGTATTGGAGCACGCATTAGTAGGAGTGAAACAATGAAAGTAACAAAAGCAGACATTGTAATTAGTGCTGTTAAACCAGAACAATATCCAGACGGTGACTTACCAGAAATCGCATTAGCAGGTCGTTCAAATGTCGGGAAGTCTTCCTTTATTAATAAAATTTTAAATCGTAAAAAGTTAGTACGTATTTCTTCTAAACCAGGAAAAACACAAACGTTAAACTTCTTCTTAATTAATGAGATGATGCATTTTGTGGACGTTCCAGGTTATGGATATGCGAAAGTATCTAAAACGGAGCGCGCAGCTTGGGGTAAAATGATTGAAACGTATTTTACAACACGTGAGCAATTAGATGCAGCTGTATTAGTAGTTGATTTACGTCACAAACCAACAAATGATGATGTAATGATGTATGATTTCTTAAAGCATTATGACATTCCAACCATTATTATTGCAACGAAAGCCGATAAAATTCCGAAAGGGAAATGGCAAAAGCATTTAAAAGTTGTAAAAGAAACGCTTGATATTGAAAGTGGCGATGAAGTCGTTCTATTCTCTTCTGAAACAGGACTTGGGAAAGAAGAAGCATGGAAAGCAATTCATAAATTTACAAAAACAAAAAACGCGTGACGAATGTCGCGCGTTTTTTTCTTTATACACTTTTAGCGTACGTTTAATGTAACCTCAATATTTCCTCGTGTTGCTTTCGAATAAGGACATACGCCATGAGCGGCTTCTACAAGTTCTTGTGCTTCGCTATGTGAAACGCCAGCGACATGTACATCAAGTACAGCAGATAGGCCGAAACCACCATCTGTATCTTTTCCGATAGAAACGTGAGCAGTTACTTCTGTACTTTCTACTTTCACACGTTTCGTACGAATGACAAGTTGTAATGCACTATCAAAACAAGCAGCATAACCAGCAGCAAATAGTTGTTCTGGATTTGTTGCCTCTCCGCCTGCACCACCTAGTGCTTTCGGCATTTTTACATCAAGATTTAATATGCCATCATCTGATACTACTTTTCCATTTCTTCCACCTGTAGCAGTTACTGAAGCAGTATATAATTTATCCATGTTTATTCCCCTTTTCTATCATTAATTGTTTTCATTGTTTCAATTAGTTTATTTAATTGAATTAATAAAGAACGATATTCTTGTTCTGTAATTCCTAAATTTGTTGCCATCGTTGTCGGCAATGAACAAGCCTTATCTTGTAAATCTTTTCCTTGTTCTGTTAATTCAATACACACTTTTCGCTCATCTTCTTTGGAACGAACGCGTTTTACAAGGTTTAATGATTCCATTCGTTTTAACATAGGTGTTAACGTACCGGAATCTAAAAATAGACGTTCTCCAATTTCTTTTACTGTTAGCCCATCTTGCTCCCATAGTACGAGTAAAGTAATGTACTGTGGATACGTAATGCCCATTTCTTCTAAATACGGTCGGTAAAAGCGTGTAACCTCTCTAGAACAAGCATAAATAGAAAAACAAAGTTGATTATCTAGATGCAAAGAATCTTCTGTCATGAATGACTCCTTTCTAATTAAGTTGTGCGCAATTTAATTTTGTAAAATCAATATAACGAAAAATAAATACAATGTCAAATACATTGTATTGAGAAAGTTTGTGCTACAAATTGGAACAATCGTACATATTTTCCTTCATGATGAAAGAAGATAGGAAAGATGATGTTATAATTCATATGGAATAGTTTCCATCACTTGATTATGAGGGCTTTTTTTGGTAACGTACAAATAGAGTTATTAATTTATAATCATTATAAAGTAGAAAAATTTTATTCGTTTTACTGAATCTCCTTTATTACATACGGAGAATAAATAAAAAATAATCAGTTGTTCACACGATTGTCAGATTCATAAGAGGAAAGTTGTATTATGATAGTAGATAAAGTGATAAAACGGGTGAAGGGGGACATGCTGCGTGCATATTCTTGTTGTTAGTGTAAATTATCGAACAGCCCCTGTAGAATTTCGTGAGAAACTCACATTTCAGGCAGCAGAGCTAGAGCGAGCAATGACGACATTACAAAATCAAAAGAGCGTGTTAGAGAATGTCATTGTATCAACTTGTAATCGCACTGAGATTTACGCTGTTGTCGATCAATTACACACGGGACGGTATTATATTAAGAAGTTTTTAGCTGATTGGTTTCAGCTTGAAATAGAAGAAGTCGCACCATATTTAACTATTTTTGAACAAGATGGTGCAATAGATCATTTATTCCGCGTAACGTGCGGTTTAGATTCTATGGTAGTTGGAGAGACGCAAATTTTAGGTCAAATAAAAGATAGCTTTTTAGAAGCACAACAAGTAAAAGCAACAGGAACAATTTTTAATGAATTGTTTAAGCAAGTCATTACATTAGCGAAACGTGCGCACTCAGAAACGACAATTGGTGAAAGTGCGATGTCTGTTAGTTATGCTGCTGTTGAGTTAGGGAAGAAAATATTCGGCGAGTTAACAGATTGTCACGTGCTTATTCTCGGTGCTGGTAAAATGGGTGAACTTGCACTACAGAACTTATATGGAAGCGGTGCTCGTAAAGTAACAGTTATGAATAGGACGCTTTCAAAAGCAGAAATAATGGCTGAGAAATATATGGGACATGCAAAACCTTTAAGTGAATTACAATGTGCATTATTAGAAGCTGATATTTTAATTAGTTCAACTGGTGCATCGGATTATGTCATTACGAAAGAGATGATGACAAAGGTAGAGAAAATGCGCTCTGGTCGTCCATTATTTATGGTTGATATTGCAGTGCCGCGTGATATTGATCCAGCAATTGATGAGCTAGAAGGTTCTTTCTTATATGACATTGATGATTTGCAAGGAGTAGTGGAAGCGAACCGTGCTGAACGTTTGAAAGAAGCAGAGAAAATTCAATTTATGATTGAAGAGGAAATTGTTTTATTTAAAACGTGGTTAAGTACACTTGGTGTCGTTCCGTTAATATCAGCTCTTCGTGATAAGGCACTTGCTATCCAAAGCGAAACGATGGAAAGTCTGGAACGAAAAATACCGAATCTTAGTGATCGTGAGAGAAAAGTAATTAGTAAGCATACGAAAAGTATTATTAATCAATTATTAAAAGACCCAATTTTAGTAGCGAAAGAAATAGCTGCTGAAGAGGGAGCAGACGAAAAATTAGCGTTATTTGCAAAGATTTTCGATTTAGAAATGGAAGACGTAGAGAGTCGTGCGGAAGAAGTAGAACATAAAAGAGTGTGGACACCATCCGTTCCATCTTTATAATTTGGAAGGATGATCGGATGAGTTTTTTAAATAACAGTATTATTTATCATATTGCAATTATTTTATATGCTTGTAGCATTAGTTTATATTTTATAGATTATTTCCAAAGTAACCGAAAGGCGAACCGATTTGCTTTTTGGTTACTTTCGATTGTATGGGTTCTGCATTCTATTTTTATGTTGCTTAGAGCTACAGATTCAGAAACGAACCCTCTTTTAACCTTATTATCAGGGATTTATTTTTATGTTTGGCTATTGATTACGATGTCTTTAGTCATTAATCGATTTATGAGGATTGACTTTTTAGTCTTTTTTACAAATGTTGTCGCATTTGGCGTAAGCGCTTTTTCTATTTTTACACCGCTCGGAAAGATGTCGCCGGTACTTGCAGAGCAATTAGTTTCGGAGCTTGTATACGTACATGTCGGTATGGCTATTATTTCTTATGCAACTTTCACTGTATCGTTCATTTTTTCTATTATGTATTTATTGCAATATCGCCTTTTAAAAAAGAAGAAATGGAATGCGAGATTAAGAAGGTTAGGGAATTTACCGAAGCTAGAATCGATGTCTTATGGATTAAATTTATTTTCTGTTCCATTTTTCTTACTAGCTATTTTATTAGGATGCATATGGGGATATACAAAATTGGACAATTTCCATTGGTATGATACGAAAGTAATCGGGTCTTTTGTCGTTCTATTTGTATATTGTGCGGGCCTATATTTACGAGCTGCAGACGTGTTGCAAGGGAAGAAAATCGTGCAGTGGAACATTGGGGCATTTCTCGTAATGCTAATTAATATTTTTCTATTAAGCAGTTTATCCAACTTCCACTTTTGGTATTTATAATGAGGAGAGAAAATTATGCGCAAAATTATTGTAGGGTCACGAAAGAGTAAATTAGCATTAACGCAAACAAACTGGTTTATTGATCAGTTAAAAGCGCTAGGTTTACCATATGAATTTGAAGTGAAAGAAATCGTCACAAAAGGTGATGTTATTTTAGATGTTACTCTTTCAAAAGTAGGCGGAAAAGGTTTGTTTGTGAAAGAGATTGAACATGCGTTACTTACGAAAGAAATTGATATGGCTGTACATAGTATGAAAGATATGCCGGCCGTACTTCCAGAAGGATTAATGATCGGTTGTACACCAAAGCGTGTTGACCCTCGTGATGCTTTTATCTCAAAAAATGGAGCGTCGTTTAAAGAGTTAGCAGAAGGCGCTATTTTAGGTACGAGTAGTTTAAGACGTAGTGCACAGCTGCTCGCTGCAAGACCAGATTTACAAGTGAAGTGGATTCGCGGAAATATCGATACACGTTTACGCAAATTAAAAGAAGAAGATTACGATGCAATCATTTTAGCGACAGCTGGGTTACAAAGAATGGGCTGGGATGATGAAGTTATTACAGAACATTTAGATGAGACGTTATGTGTACCTGCTGTAGGACAAGGTGCATTAGCGATTGAGTGCCGTGAAGATGATAAAGATTTACTACAGTTGTTAGCGCATATAAATGATGCAGTAACAGAGAAAACAGTGGCAGCAGAACGAGTATTTCTTCATAAACTTGAAGGTGGATGCCAAGTGCCGATCGCTGGATATGCAACTCTTACAGAAAACGATGCAATCGAATTAACAGCTCTTGTCGGGTCTATGGACGGTTCTGTTTTATTGAAAGAGACAGTAGTAGGAACTGATCCAGAGAAAGTAGGATTAGAGGCTGCGGACCGTTTAATTAAACAAGGCGCAAAAGAACTCATTCTTGCTGCAAATAAGGGGCAACAATAATATGAACGCTCTCGCTGGCAAAACGGTATTGATTACACGTGCCCAGCACCAAGCAAAACAAATGAGTGTAGCGGTGAAAGAAAAGAGCGGAATTCCATTGGAAATTCCGCTTTTGCGTATGGAAGGTATGTCTCATAGGCAAATTCAACATATAGCAGGGCAGTTACATTCGTATGATTGGGTTATTTTCACAAGTAAAAATGGGGTAGATTTTTTTCTAGATCGTTTAGGAAAGAAGCTACCCGTAACGACTAAAATTGCTGCAGTAGGCGTGAAAACAAAGTTAGAGTTAGAAAAGCGAGGCTATCATGTAGACTTTGTTCCGACTTCATTTGTTGCAGAAGAATTTGCAGAAGAATTTGTAAAAGAATTAAGTGGAAACGAACGTATTTTATTTCCGAAAGGGAATTTAGCAAGAGAGGTAATTCCGGTTGCACTTCGGGAAATTGGTGTTTCTCTAGATGAGCTAATCGTATACGGTACGAAAGTGAATATAGAAAAAAAGCAAGAGCTTATAGCAGCATTGAAGTTAGGGAAAGTAGACATTATTACATTTACGAGCCCTTCAACTGTTACTAGTTTTGTTCGTTTACTTGAGGGTACAAACTGGAGAGAATGGACAAAAAAATGTACAATTGCTTGTATAGGGCCTATTACGGAAAAAGAGGCGAGCCTTTATTTTCCGCATGTTATTATGCCGAAAGAGTACACTGTAGAAGCATTACTACAATGCGTTTGTGAATCTATAAAATAAAAGAATGGGGATAGAAATCTATGAACTCTTTACAATTTAATCGTCATCGTCGCTTAAGACAAAGCGGGGGCATGCGTGCGCTTGTGCGTGAAACGTTTTTACATACGGAAGATTTTATTTACCCTATTTTTGTATTAGAAGGTGAAAATGTTCGTAATGAAGTACCTTCTATGCCAGGCGTATATCAAATGTCTTTAGATTTATTGCAAGCTGAAATGCAAGAAGTTGTTGATTTAGGTATTCGTTCTGTTATTGTATTTGGTTTACCTGCTGAAAAAGATGAAGTTGGATCATCAGCATATTGTGATCATGGAATTGTGCAACGCGCGATTCAGCAAATTAAAGGTGAATTCCCCGATCTAGTAGTAGTTGCGGATACATGTTTATGTCAATTTACAAGCCATGGTCATTGCGGTGTAATTGAAGATGGTATTATTTTAAATGACGAGTCTCTTGCAGTTCTTGCAAAAACAGCTGTAAGCCAAGCGAAAGCAGGAGCGGACATTATTGCGCCATCAAACATGATGGACGGATTCGTAACAGCAATTCGCCACGCATTAGATGAAAATGGTTTTGGACATGTACCAGTTATGTCGTACGCTGTGAAATATTCATCAGCATTTTACGGACCATTCCGTGATGCGGCACACGGTGCACCGCAATTTGGTGATCGTAAAACATATCAAATGGACCCGGCGAACCGTATGGAAGCATTCCGTGAAGCAGAATCAGATGTAATGGAAGGGGCAGATTTCTTAATTGTAAAACCAGCTCTTTCTTACTTAGATATCGTTCGTGATGTGAAAAATAACTTTAATTTACCAGTCGTTGCTTATAACGTAAGCGGTGAATATTCAATGATTAAAGCGGCAGCGCAAAATGGTTGGATTAATGAAAAAGAAGTTGTACTTGAAAAATTAATTAGTATGAAACGTGCAGGAGCAGATTTAATTATTACGTATCATGCAAAAGATGCAGCAAGATGGTTACAAGAAGGAGGCGCTAAATAATGAAAAAATTTGATAAGTCGATTGCAGCGTTTGAAGAGGCTCAAGATTTAATGCCTGGTGGCGTAAATAGCCCGGTTCGTGCATTTAAGTCTGTCGGTATGAACCCGTTGTTTATGGAGCGTGGAAAAGGCTCTAAAGTATATGATATCGATGGGAATGAATACATCGATTACGTATTATCATGGGGTCCTTTAATTCATGGTCATGCAAATGATCGTGTTGTTGAGGCTTTAAAAGCTGTTGCGGAAAGAGGTACAAGCTTCGGTGCCCCAACGGAAATTGAAAATAAATTAGCGAAACTTGTTATTGAGCGTGTACCATCAATTGAAATTGTGCGTATGGTTAACTCTGGAACAGAAGCAACAATGAGTGCGCTACGTTTAGCTCGTGGTTATACAGGCCGTAACAAAATTTTGAAATTTATCGGTTGTTATCACGGTCATGGTGACTCGTTATTAATTAAAGCGGGTTCTGGTGTAGCAACGCTAGGTTTACCAGATAGCCCTGGTGTACCAGAAGGTGTAGCGAAAAATACGATTACAGTAGCGTATAACGATTTAGAAAGTGTGAAATACGCTTTCGAACAATTCGGCGATGATATTGCTTGTGTCATTGTAGAACCAGTAGCAGGGAACATGGGTGTTGTTCCTCCGCAACCAGGATTTTTAGAAGGTCTTCGTGAAGTAACAGAGCAAAATGGAGCATTGCTTATTTTTGATGAAGTAATGACAGGATTCCGAGTTGCTTATAATTGTGGACAAGGTTATTACGGTGTAACACCTGATTTAACTTGTTTAGGTAAAGTAATCGGTGGTGGATTACCGGTAGGAGCATACGGTGGTAAAGCAGAAATTATGCGCCAAGTTGCACCGAGCGGACCGATTTACCAGGCAGGTACTTTATCAGGTAACCCACTTGCAATGGCAGCAGGTTATGAAACGTTAGTACAGTTAACGCCAGAATCATATGTAGAATTCGAACGTAAAGCTGAAATGTTAGAAGCTGGCTTACGTAAAGCGGCTGAAAAACATGGTATTCCGCATCATATTAACCGTGCTGGTTCTATGATTGGTATCTTCTTTACAGATGAACCAGTTATTAATTACGATGCAGCCAAATCTTCAAATTTACAATTCTTTGCGGCTTACTATCGTGAAATGGTAGAACAAGGTGTATTCTTGCCGCCATCTCAATTCGAAGGTTTATTCTTATCGACAGCACATAGTGATGCAGATATTGAGGCGACGATTGCAGCGGCTGAAATTGCCATGTCAAAGTTAAAAGCTTAATTGAATAAAGAAAATCGCTCTCCAAAAGGGGAGCGATTTTTTTTTATTCATAAAGTCAGCTTTCCGTACATAAATCTGTAATGACATATAGTTTGGGAGGGGGAAAAGAAGTGGCAACAGATCATTCATTACGTTTTTCATTAAAAGAATCTGTTTGGTTCCAAAAAGGACAGGAAGTCGAAGAACTTTTGTCAATTTCGTTAGATCCAGACGTTGAGATAGAAGAGCTTGATCATGAGGTTATTGTGAGAGGGCAATTAGATTTAACGGGAGAGTATGTTGCAAGGCAAGATGATTCAGCTTATTCATTAAGAGATCTATCGCCAGCCAAGTCAATAGATTATGTAGAAACAAGAGAAGATGGGGTTAATGAACTTGTTCATTCCTTTCCGCTTGAAATATCAATCCCAAGAAACCGTGTGAAAGTAATTGAAGAACTATATGTATCTATCGAGGAATTTGATTATGAACTAAAGGAAAATGGTTGCTTACAATTATTAGCGGATATATCTATTACAGGTTTATGTGATGAAGAACGCATCGAGGATGAAGAGGAAGAGGAAGAAACGGCGTATGCTGAGTTCGAAGTTGACTCAGCACAAGAGGAGGAAAATAGACCAACGCCGCACGTAGAAGAACCAGCTTATAAGGAATCAGATGAGTGGGAAGATTACGCATTTGAACCGTTCCAACTAGAAGAAAGAAAAGAGCAGGAAGTAGAGGAAGAGGAAATAGAAGAACATGAATTTGTAGAGCGTGAAGAGGAGAAAGAAACAACGCCGCAATTTGAATTGTTCGGACGAAAAGATTTCAAGAAAGAACAAGCGAAAAAACAAGAAGAACAAGAAGAGGAAACGTATTCACAGCGAGATGAAAATGCGCTGTATTTAACGAAATTATTTACGAAAGAACCGGAAGAAGAATTTACAAAGTTAAGAATGTATTTCGTGCAAGAAGGAGATACGATCGAATCGGTTGCAGAACGTTATGAAACATCTGTACAAAACTTATACCGTGTCAATCAAACAGAAGATATATATTTAACTACAGGACAAATTATTTATATTCCTGTTTCAAGAGCAAAAGCGAAATAAGTGAGTGTTTTCACTCACTTATTTTTCTAAAGGCTATGTTTTGAATAGAAAGGGTTATTCGTATGGATATGGAATTACGAAATCGCTATGAACCCATTGTAAGGCAATATAGATTGGATACGCAGCATATGGAAGAGCACGGAAGCGTAACAAAAATTTATACGAATCAAGGTCCATATGCGCTCAAGAAAATAGAAGGCAGGAAGTTAGAGCGGAATAATTTTCTGCATCATATTCAATATTTGAAAGAGAAAGGTTTTTCAAATTACGTACCTATATACCATGCGACGGACGGAAATTATATTTTAAGTGACGGTACGTATAATTATTATTTAATGCCTTGGTTAGAACGTGCAGAAGGAAACGGCGAGGATAATGATCAATACCATAAAATGTTTCAGACTCTCGGAACGTTGCATCAAAAGACGGTAAAAGAAGAAACGTATACAGAAGAGGATTTAGAAAAACATTATACAAATATATCCAATCGCTGGGAAAATGATGGAGAGATGTTAGAAGAGTTTCTTGTAGAATCGGAAGCGAAGTGGTATATGTCTCCATTTGAACTACAATATTGTACGTACTATCATCATGTAATGAGGGCACGTGAGTTTGCAACGAAGCAATTAAATGAGTGGAACGATGCGATGAAAGAAAAAGAGACAACACGCATTACATTTGTACATGGTAACGTATCATTGAATCATTTTTTATTTGATTATGAACGGAATGGCTATTTTATTAGTTTAGAAAAATCGAAGTTTGCAACACCGGTGCAAGATATTGTAGGATTTTATTCTCGGTCGTTAAACACATACCCAATTGCGCGAAGTGATCGGTTTGAATGGTATCAAATGTATCAAAAAAATTTCCCTTTTACGAAAGAAGAGCAACTACTCATGTTTGCGTATATGACGTATCCATCGCAATTTATTCGGCAAATCCAGTCTTATAAGAAAAGAAGAGAGCGTCGTAATGAGGAAAATGAACTTCTCGGGGTAAAGAGCTTGCAACAAGCGCATTGGCTCGTTAGTAATATAGAATATTTCCTTTCGCAATTACAAGCGGCCCAGCAAGGGAACGGATAAAGAAGATAAGTAGAGGATGCTACTTATCTTCTTTTTTATTAGCTCGAAATGTGATAGTCTTAAATTTATCTTGACGAATAAGGTTTCGTTTTTTACACTATTGTATATAATAATTAACAATCATATAAATGCCTTGAAGGGGAAGAGTATAACAAGAAACGTCTTCAGAGAGGAGAATCATTAGCTGGGAGATTCTCTAGATAGTTATGTTAGAAGGTAGCCCTGGAGCATCTTTTCTGAACGGAATAGTTCTCATTAGGAAAAGACGGATTTGTCCGTTATCAATTTAAGAGTATAAGCAAATTCCTGGATTTGTTTGTAAATAAAGGTGGTACCGCGATGTCCCTCGTCCTTTTTTGGATGAGGGGCATTTTTTATTTTAAGGAGGGAAAATAATGTCAAACACGGAAAAGAATTTACCAACTAAATATGATCATATGTCCGTTGAAGAAGGCCTTTATCAGTGGTGGCTAGAAGGCAAATATTTTGAAGCAACAGGAGACGAGAAGAAACAACCGTATACAATTGTAATCCCACCTCCGAACGTAACTGGTAAGTTACACTTAGGTCATGCTTGGGATACAACTCTTCAAGATATTTTAACTCGTACGAAGCGCATGCAAGGTTACGATGTATTATGGCTTCCAGGAATGGACCATGCGGGTATCGCAACACAAGCAAAAGTAGAAGGAAAACTTCGTGAAGAAGGTATTTCACGTTACGATCTTGGCCGTGAGAAATTCCTTGAAAAAGCTTGGGAATGGAAAGAAGAATACGCTTCTCACATTCGTCAGCAATGGGGGAAAGTTGGTTTAGGACTAGACTATTCTCGCGAACGCTTCACATTAGACAAAGGTTTATCTGATGCGGTTAATAAAGTATTCGTTCAATTATACGAAAAAGGCTTAATTTACCGCGGTGAATATATTATCAACTGGGATCCAGCAACACGCACAGCTCTTTCTGATATCGAAGTAATTCACAAAGAAGTTCAAGGTGCATTCTACCATATGAACTATCCGTTAACAGATGGTTCTGGACACATTCGTCTTGCAACAACTCGTCCAGAAACGATGCTTGGTGATACAGCAGTAGCGGTTCATCCAGAAGACGATCGTTACAAACATTTAATTGGAAAAACAGTTACACTTCCAATCGTAGGTCGTGAGATTCCGATTATTGCTGATGAGTACGTAGAAAAAGACTTTGGAACAGGTGTTGTAAAAATTACACCAGCACATGACCCGAATGACTTTGAAGTAGGTAACCGTCACGACTTACCACGCATCTTAGTAATGAACGAAGATGGATCGATGAACGAAAAAGCTGGTAAGTATAACGGCATGGATCGTTTCGAATGCCGTAAAGCGTTAGTAAAAGACTTACAAGAAGCGGGCGTATTAGTAGAAATCGAGCCTCATATGCATTCAGTAGGTCATAGTGAGCGTAGTGGTGCAGTTGTGGAACCTTACTTATCAACACAATGGTTCGTAAAAATGGCTCCACTTGCAGAAAAAGCAATTGAGCTTCAACAAAAAGAAGAAGAGAAAGTAACGTTCGTACCGGATCGTTTTGAAAACACATACTTACGCTGGATGGAAAATATCCACGACTGGTGTATTTCTCGTCAATTATGGTGGGGACACCGCATTCCAGCTTGGTATCATAAAGAAACTGGTGAAGTATACGTAGGTACAGAAGCACCAGCAGATATTGAAAACTGGAATCAAGATAACGACGTACTTGATACATGGTTCAGTTCAGCGTTATGGCCATTCTCAACACTTGGTTGGCCAAATGAAGATGCAGCAGACTTTAAACGTTACTATTCAACAGATGCGTTAGTAACTGGTTATGACATTATCTTCTTCTGGGTATCTCGTATGATTTTCCAAGGTTTAGAGTTTACAGGCGAGCGTCCATTTAAAGATGTATTAATTCACGGTTTAGTTCGTGATGAGCAAGGACGTAAGATGAGTAAATCTCTTGGTAACGGTATTGATCCAATGGATGTTATCGAGAAGTACGGTGCAGATGCAATGCGTTTCTTCTTATCAACAGGAAGTGCACCAGGTCAAGATTTACGTTTCAGCATGGAGAAAGTAGAATCTACTTGGAACTTTATTAACAAAATTTGGAATGCATCACGTTTCGTATTAATGAATATGGATGACATGAAGTATGAAGAAATCGATTTAACTGGTGAAAAATCAGTTGCGGATAAGTGGATTTTAACTCGTTTAAATGAAACAATCGAAAGCGTAACACGTAACATGGATAAATATGAGTTCGGTGAAGCTGGTCGTTCATTATACAACTTCATTTGGGACGATTTCTGTGACTGGTACATTGAAATGGCGAAACTTCCTCTATACGGTGAAGATGAAGCAGCTAAGAAAACAACTCGTTCTATTTTAGCTTACGTATTAGACCAAACAATGCGTCTATTACACCCATTCATGCCATTCGTAACAGAGAAAATTTGGCAACATTTACCGCACGAAGGCGAATCTATTACAGTAGCAGCGTGGCCAACAGTTCGCGAAGATTTACAAGATACAGAAGCTGCGGCAGAAATGCACCTTCTAGTTGATATCATTCGCTCTGTTCGTAACATCCGTGCAGAAGTTAATACGCCAATGAGCAAAAAAGTTCAAATGCAAATTAAAGCAAAAGATGAGGCTGTACTTGCTCAACTTACGAAAAACAGTTCTTACATTGAGCGTTTCTGTAACCCAAGTGAATTAACAATTCAAACGGATTTACAAGCGCCAGAAAAAGCGATGACTGCAATCGTAACAGGTGCAGAGTTATTCTTACCGTTAGCTGATCTTATCAATCTTGATGAAGAGAGAGCGCGTCTTGAGAAAGAACTTGAGAAGTTCGATAAAGAAGTAGAACGTGTACAGAAGAAACTTTCAAACCAAGGTTTCGTAGCGAAAGCTCCTGCAGCAGTTATTGAAGGAGAGCGTGCGAAAGAGCAAGATTACCTAGAAAAACGCGAAGCAGTTCGCCAACGTCTAGCGGATCTTGAGAAATAAAAATGTTTTTTAGAGACTCACTATATTGGTGAGTCTCTTTTCTTTGCGTATAATAGAAAGATGAAGGTTGTCTTTTGAAAGGGGAAAGCATACGTGATACATACATACGAAGAAGCGATAGGGTGGATTCATAGCCGATTGAAATTTGGTATTAAACCGGGATTAGAAAGAATGAGATGGATGCTAGAAGAGCTCGGAAATCCAGAGCGCCACATAAAATGTGTTCATCTTGCTGGTACAAATGGAAAAGGTTCAACGTTAACATATATGCGCTACATGTTAGAAGACGCAAAATATAAGGTAGGAACATTTACCTCCCCTTATATTGAAACATTTAACGAGCGTATTAGTGTGAATGGAACACCAATTACAGATGAAGAGATTACTGAACTTGTAAAGATGGTAAAGCCAGTCGTTGAAAAACTAGACGAGACGGATTTAGGGGAAGCGACTGAGTTTGAAATTATTACTGTTATGGCAATTTGTTATTTCGGTAAAGTTAATTTCTGTGATGTTGTTTTATTTGAAACAGGACTTGGAGGGCGTTTTGACTCTACAAATGTGATTCATCCTGTTCTCACGATTATTACGAATATCGGTCACGATCATATGCACATTTTAGGGAATACACTAGGAGAAATTGCATATGAAAAGGCGGGGATTATTAAGTCTGGTGTTCCGGTTATTACTGGTGTGCAAGATGAGGAAGCGTTGCAAGTCATTCAAAAAGTTGCAAAGGAAAATCGTGCAAACTTATATGAGATGGGCAACCATTTTACAGCGTTACATAAACAGTCTAGTGAAAATGGAGAACAGTTTGATTTCACTTGTCCTTTCGCCTCTTTTGAAGATGTGCGGATCGCAATGAAAGGCAGCCATCAAGTAGGAAACGCAGCACTTGCACTTATGGCAGTCATGTATGTAAAAACATACTTATCATTTTTAATTGAGGAAGAAGAAATAAGAACTGGATTACAGGAAGCGTATTGGGTAGGGCGCTTTGAAAAATTGCAAAGTAATCCAGATATTATTATAGATGGTGCTCATAACCCAGAAGGTATTGAAAGTCTTGTGAAAACGGTAAAATCACATTACAAAGATAAAAGTGTAATAGTTTTATTTACTGCTCTTGGTGATAAACAATTGCATAATATGGTAGGTCAATTAGAAACCATTGCCGATGAAATTATTTTTACAACATTCGCCTTTGATCGTGCTATTTCAGCAGGCGAGCTTGCATCGTATGCAAAGAAAGAGTCAAAATTAGTTTTTGAAAATTGGAAAGACGCAATTGATACGAAGGTTGAAATGATTGGAGAAAATGATGTTTTTATCATAACAGGTTCTCTTTATTTCATTTCGGAAGTTCGAAAATATATTCGCGAGAAAAACTAGATAGTCTTTGCTATCTAGTTTTTTTGTTCTACAAATGAAGTCAAATGCATACATATAAGATAAATATATAGGGTTATTTGGCGAATTTCTCTGACAAATATCTCGTTTTTTTGTGAAAAGAATATGATATGATGCGGACAACGATAAGAGGTGAGGTGTGAGTGTATGGACAAGCAATCACGAACGATCTCAGTGAAAGTGAATGGAACAGAAGCGAAGTATGAGGAGAAGAAGAAAGATGAATTTGACTGGATGGTAATAGAAAGTGAAAGACCGAAAAACGTTGTTCCGTTTCAAAAAGCGAAAGTGGCGTCTACGGAAAAAAAACGAAAGAAGTGGAGCAATACGTTAATTGCAATTGTTGCAACTGCGATTGTTATTGGTACGGCGTTTGGGATGGGAATGCTGCAGTTACTTACAGGACAAGGTGCGACAGGTGGAAGCGAAGTAACAGCTTCGAAGCAGATGCAAAATGAAGAATCAAAGGTGGGTGGAACGGCAGAACAAACACAAGCACCAAAAGAGGAAAAAACAAAAGCACAGACAGGAACATCATTAAATCCAATGAAATTCTTTTTTGTTCAAGGAGGAATGTATTCTTCTGAAGAAAAGGGACAGGCTGCTCTTGAAGAGTGGAAAGGTAATGGAGGCGTAGCAGCTTTAAAACCGAGCGGTGATAAGTATGCATTAGTTGTTGGCATTGCTAGCGATGAACAAGGAATAAACCAATTAATGACGCAGTATAAAAATGATAATGTCTCCGTATTGAAAAAGGACTGGGATATAACAGATAAAGCGTTACTGAAAGATGATAAAGAAGTCGGGGCGTTTTTAACAAAAGTACAGCCATTATATACTCATTTAGCAAAATATGCTTCTAGCGTACAAGCTAGTGGAAAAAGTAATGCAAAAGATATAGGTACAATCGAAAAAGAGTGGAAAGCGATTGAAAAAGAAGGGAAAAGTATGAAGCAGGAAGAAGCGAAGAAATTGTATATGTACACGTCAGTAGCTGTGCAAACAGTGAAGGACGGAAAAGGTGATAAGGAATCTTTGGCGAAATTAAATCAAGTTATCATTGATGGTATACTTTCATATGAAAAAATTGTTTCACAAAAGGTAAAATAATAGGATAATGAAATGACGAAGGAAGAAGTATAGGTACTTCTTTCTTTTCTTTTGTGTTTAGAGTAAAGTGCTTTCTCTATGACAGAAATATAATCGTGTTTTAGTAAGGAAGTATTATTTTGTTTAGAGAAAATAATATTCCTTTCATTTGTGGACAAACTATTCCTTTGATACGATTGATGTAAATGATTCTGCTTCATGTGAGAAAGGAAGGAGAAAATATGAGAAAAATTATTTTAGCTTCAGGATCACCTCGCAGGAAGGAATTGCTTGAGTTAGCGGGTGTGCCATTTGAAATTATTGTAAGTGAAGTAGAAGAAACGATTGGTGCGTATTCATCACCTTCTGATATTGTTATGTCTCTTGCCCTGCAAAAAGCATCTGCGGTAGCAGAAAATAACAGTGATCATATTGTGTTAGGTGCAGATACAATTGTTACATATGAATCGCGTATTCTTGGAAAGCCATCTAATGAGGCTGAGGCGAAAGAAATGTTGCAATTATTATCAGGGAAAACACATGAAGTGTATACTGGTGTTGCAATTATAGCAAAAGACAAAACAGTCACTTTTTATGAGCGTACAGAAGTTGCGTTTTGGGAATTAACAGAAGAGGAAATTGACGCATACGTTGCATCAAAAGAGCCTTTGGATAAAGCCGGAAGTTATGGAATTCAAGGTAAAGGATCTATTTTTGTTCAACATATTCAAGGGGACTACTATAGTGTAGTTGGATTACCAATTTCACGTCTTGTTCGGGAATTAAAACAATTTAATATTGATGTAACCCATGCGTAAAATTGCATGGGATTTTCTTTGAGAGAACAAATAAAGGGGTGGAGAAATGAACGGTATTCGTGATGTTGTCAAAGAAGAACAGCCACGGGAGCGTTTATTGTTAGAGGGAGCTGGAAGTTTATCAAATCGGGAGCTTCTTGCAGTGTTACTGAGAACAGGTTCTAAGAAAGAATCAGTTTTGAAGTTATCAGATAAAATTTTACATCACTTTGATGGTTTACGTATGCTGAAAGATGCAACGTTAGAAGAGCTTGTCAGTATACATGGTGTCGGGGTTGCAAAGGCAACTCAGCTTATAGCCGCTTTTGAACTCGGTAGAAGAATGGTGCGTTTAGAATATCAAAATAGATACAGCATTCGAAGCCCGGAAGATTGCGCCACATACATGATGGAAGAAATGCGCTTCTTGCAGCAGGAGCATTTTGTATGTTTATATTTGAACACAAAGAATCAAGTCATACATAGGCAAACGATTTTCATTGGAAGTTTAAACTCTTCAATTGTACATCCAAGGGAAGTTTTTAAAGAAGCGTTTCGCCGTGCAGCAGCCTCTATCATATGTCTTCATAACCATCCCTCAGGAGACCCCGCGCCGAGCCGAGAAGATATTGAAGTAACAAAACGCTTAGTAGAATGCGGTCGAATTATCGGAATTGAAGTGCTTGACCATATTATAATAGGTGACCATAAATTCGTGAGTTTAAAGGAAAAAGGTCATATTTAAGACTATGCTTTTTACTTATTTTGTTTTATAATGTGATTTATGAGTTTTTTGTAGAAAATTATCTACAAAAAGGATAAAGATATAAAAAACGTACTGTTTTTATAATATAAAGTAAGAAAAAAATGAGTCCGTGAAAACAAGAAAGGAAGATAAATAATATGTTTGGATTTGGTGGCTTTACTCGCGATCTTGGAATAGACTTAGGAACTGCGAACACGCTTGTATATGTAAAAGGAAAAGGTGTAGTGTTACGTGAACCTTCAGTAGTAGCGTTACAAACTGATACGAAACAAATCGTTGCTGTAGGTAGCGATGCAAAACAAATGATTGGTCGTACACCAGGAAACGTTGTGGCACTTCGCCCGATGAAAGACGGTGTAATTGCTGATTACGAAACGACAGCAACAATGATGAAATATTACATTCAACAAGCTCAAAAATCAAATGGATTCTTCTCACGTAAACCATACGTAATGGTATGTGTACCATCAGGTATTACAGCTGTAGAAAGACGTGCAGTAATCGATGCGACTCGTCAAGCTGGTGCTCGTGATGCTTATCCTATCGAAGAGCCATTTGCAGCAGCAATTGGTGCGAACTTACCTGTTTGGGAACCAACTGGTAGTATGGTTGTTGATATCGGTGGCGGTACAACAGAAGTTGCAATCATTTCTTTAGGTGGTATTGTAACAAGTCAATCAGTTCGTGTTGCTGGTGATGATATGGACGATTCAATCATTCAGTACATTAAGAAAAGCTACAACTTAATGATCGGTGAAAGAACAGCTGAAGCATTAAAATTAGAAATCGGTTCTGCAGGCGAGCCAGAAGGTATCGAACCTATGGAAATTCGCGGTCGTGATTTAGTAAGTGGTTTACCAAAAACAGTACTAATTCAGCCAGAAGAAATTGCAGATGCATTAAAAGATACAGTAGATGCAATTGTAGAATCTGTTAAAAATACGTTAGAGAAAACTCCACCTGAATTAGCGGCAGACATTATGGACCGTGGTATCGTATTAACAGGTGGCGGAGCATTACTACGTAACTTAGATAAAGTGATTAGTGAAGAAACAAATATGCCAGTTCTTGTTGCAGAAGACCCATTAGATTGCGTAGCAATTGGAACGGGTAAAGCATTAGACAATATCGATCTTTTCAAAACTGCTGCTCGATAATATTGCAAAATAAAAATCAATGAAATTAAGAGGGTGTGAACGTGCCACAGTTTTTCTTAAACAAAAGATTAATTGTTTTGTTAGTTAGTATTATTCTTCTCGTGGCATTGATTGGAATCTCATTGAAAGAACGGAACAGTTTAACATGGCCAGAGCAGTTTGTTAAAGACACTGTCGGTGTTGTAGAACGTGTATTCCAAAAGCCAGCGAAATACGTAGCTGGATTCTTCGAAAATGTAGAGGATGTAAAGCGCACGTATGAAGAGAATAAAGAATTAAAAGCAAAATTAGATAATTATGCAGGTCTATCAGGGAAAGTAAAACAATTAGAAGATGATAACAAGAAGTTACAAGAGTTAACGGGTAAAAAAGAGTTGAATAGCCAATATACTGAAATTCCAGCTACTGTCGTTTCTCGTAACCCGGATAAATGGTACGATCTAGTTGGAATTGATAAAGGGGCGCAGCAAGGAATTAAAAAAGATATGGCTGTAGTAACTTCACAAGGTTTAGTTGGACGAGTGAAAAGTGTATCTCAGTTTACATCATCAGTAGAATTGTTAAGCTCTATGAGCCGAACAAATCGTGTTTCTGCTATCGTACAAGGTGATGAGAAAATCTTTGGATTGATTGAAGGTTATGACAAAGAAAAGCACTTACTTCTTTTCACAAAGATTGGCTCTGATGCAAACGTAAAAGCAGATCAATTAGTTGTAACATCTGGACTTGGTGATATTTTCCCGAAAGGTCTTGTAATTGGAAAAATCGTTGATGTTCAGCCGGATCCATACGGTTTAACAAAAACAGCTTATGTAAAACCTGCCGCTGATTTAAATGACGTAGAGCATATTATGGTTGCGAAACGTGAAACGCCTTCAGCGCCATTAGAATAGGAGGGGGAGAAGAGATGATGAAGATTTTAAAAAGAGCAGCTCTTCCTCTTTTGCTCCTTTTTGTTTTTTTATTTGAAAATATGTTTGCTACTATTGTTCCAACAGCAGTTTTTTGGAAAGACAGTATAGCAGCACCTCATTTCTTTATCATTGTGTTATGTTTTGTTACTGTGTACTATAGTCCGGTCCAAGGGATTTATTACGGACTATTATTTGGTTTCTTATTTGATACCGTATACACAGAACTTGTCGGTATATATATTTTTGCTTATCCGATTTTAGCTTATTTAGTTTATAGTGTGATGAAAGTACTACAATTGAATTTATTTATTGTTGCTTCTATCGTACTAGCTAGCATTGTAGCATTAGAGTATTATGTGTATGGATTTTTAACTTTGTTAGGACGTACTCATATGTCGGCGTATGTCTTTTTCACAGATCGTCTCCTGTCTACTGTATTGCTAAATGCAATTTTCTTATTGATAGTTTGTTTCCCACTGAGACGATATTTAGTGCGTCTTTCAAAAGCGATGGAAGAAAAAGAAAAAAGGATTTTCTAATTTTATGTCGAATTGAATCGGTGGGGTGAACTTTAGTGGAAGAAAAAAAGCAACAAAATGTAACAATAAAAGGGACAAAAGACGGAATAACGCTTCATTTAGATGATTGTTGTTCATTCTCTGAATTACTGAAGGAATTGGATGAAAAGCTTTCTACTCATTACTATGATGGTGATGGACGCTCTTTAATTGAAGTGCATGTGAAAGTAGGAAATCGTTATTTAACAGAAGTCCAACAAGAAGAGATTCGTACGTTAATTCGTAATAAAAAGAATCTCGTTGTGGATTCGATTGAAAGTGATGTTATAACGAAAGAGGAAGCAATAGCTTGGAAAGAAGAAACAGAAATTGTCCCTATTTCCAAAATTGTTCGCTCTGGACAAGTTTTACATGTAAAAGGAAATTTATTGTTAATTGGTGATGTTAATCCAGGCGGAACGGTTATCGCTGGGGGGAATATTTTTGTCGTAGGATCATTAAGAGGAATTGCGCATGCTGGGTATTATGGGGATTCGGATGCTGTAATCGCTGCATCTGTTATGAACCCGATGCAACTTCGAATTAGTGATGTGGCAATGCGGGCTCCGGAAGAGAAAGAAGACGGAGCGGAGGCGGCAGAATGTGCGTATATTAATGAGAACAATCACATTGTTGTCGATCGACTGCAACTTCTCACTCATCTTAGACCTAATTTAACAAAGTTAGAAAGGGGAATTGTATAGCTGTGGGAGAGGCAATAGTAATTACATCTGGAAAAGGCGGTGTAGGTAAAACTACAACGTCTGCGAACATTGGGACAGCCCTAGCGTTATCTGGAAAGAAAGTGTGCTTAATTGACACAGATATCGGTCTTCGAAACTTAGACGTAGTAATGGGGCTGGAAAATCGTATTGTATTTGATCTTGTTGATGTCGTTGAAGGGCGTTGCCGTTTACCTCAGGCTCTTATTAAAGATAAACGTTTTGATGATCTTTATTTATTACCTGCAGCCCAAACGAGTGATAAATCAGCGGTAACACCTGAACAAATGGATGAATTAATACAAGTATTACGTCAAGATTATGATTACATATTAATTGATTGTCCTGCGGGGATTGAGCAGGGATTTAAAAACGCGGTAGCTGGTGCGGATAAAGCAATTGTTGTTACGACGCCAGAAGTATCCTCAATGCGCGATGCGGATCGTATTATCGGGCTTTTAGAAAAAGAGGATATTGAACCACCGAAACTTGTTATTAATCGTGTGCGTAGTCATATGCTTCATGAACAGGATATGTTAGATGTTGATGAAATCGTACGTACATTGTCAATCGAGCTTCTTGGTGTTGTCGAAGATGATGATGAAGTTATTCGTGCTACAAATACAGGTGAACCTGTAGCGTTGCAACCGAGCGGAAAGGCAGCGTTAGCTTATCGTAATATTGCAAGACGTTTGTTGGGTGAGAATGTCCCATTACAAGCATTTGAACAAGAAAAGGTATCGGTATTTACAAAGATGAAAAACTTCTTTGGAATCCGTTAAAAGCACTTCGCATATTTGCGGAGTGCTTTCTTTTTTCTTCACACGAATATCTTTCTTTCCTAGCTCATACATATGTACAAACTGTATACAACTGTTTCTATGTAAATTAGCTGAACGAAAGAAGGGAGACAGTATGAAGAATAGACGTGTAGAAGAAATTAAAAAACGGATTGCGAAAAGGAAGGCAGAGCAAGAAAGGATGGAGGAAGAGCAGTATTTTGCTGGGGAGAATTTTGATAGTGAAACAGTATTTATTGAAGATGGAGAAAAGGAATTTCATCCTTTATTTCGAAAAGAAGTGTTTTTCTTCAAAGTATTGTTATCAGCAATATTAGTTCTTTCTGTCGCTATTTTATATAAGAATGCACCTTCTTCTTTTGACGGTGCGAAAGCTGTTACAGAAAAAGTGATGAAAGAAGAATTTCAATTTGCTACTGTAGCGAAATGGTACGAAAAACAGTTTGGAAAACCTCTCGTGTTCTATTCGCCTAATGAGAAAAAAGAAGGGAATATTCAGCAAAAAGATTATGCAATTCCTGCTTCCGGAAAGGTGATGCAAGGGTTTCAAAAAAATGGCCAAGGTGTATTTGTACAAACAGCAACAAATGCAACTGTTGAGTCAGTGAATGAAGGTCTAGTTGTTTTTGCAGGCAAAAAAGAGGAACTTGGTAATACAGTTCAAATTCAGCATGCAGATGGTACGGAGTCATGGTATGCAAATTTAAATGATATGTCAGTGAAATTATATGATTACGTTTCAAAGAAACAAAAAATTGGAACAGTGAGTAATGATACAAACGATAAAAATGGTAAGTTTTATTTCGCAATAAAAAAGGATGAAAAATTTATTGACCCGATTCAGGTGATTTCATTTGATTAAATATAGAGAGGTTTTAACGAAGATTTCAGTGCATCCGTTGTTTTGGGTTATTATTGTCATTGGTATTTTTACGGCACGTTTTAAAGAGTTACTATTGTTATTTTGTATCGTTCTTATTCATGAACTCGGGCATGCTTTTGCAGCGGCACACTATAATTGGCGCATCAAAAAAATTCAACTTTTACCGTTTGGTGGTGTAGCTGAGCTTGAGGAGCATGGGAATAAGTCATTGAAAGAAGAGCTTGTTGTCGTAATTGCAGGGCCTATTCAACATATTTGGATGATGGCGGTAGGCTATACGTTGTTTGAAGCTGGTTGGCTTCATGCGGAATTATATTATTTCTTTATGTGGAATAATATAATTATTTTAGCATTTAATTTACTACCTATTTGGCCACTTGATGGCGGGAAAGTATTGTTTAACGTATTATCATATCGTTTTCCTTATTTACAAGCACATGAAAAGATGATGAAATTATCATGTGTTTTTTTTAGTGTCATACTAGGATGGCAGTTACTTTGGAATAGTAACAATATTATGATGTGGGTACTGCTCATATTTTTAGCGGTGTCGTTATATCAAGAATGGAAACAAAGACGGTATGCCTTTATGCGTTTTTTATTAGAACGTTATTATGGGAACAAAAGAGGAATTGAAAAGATTGCACCAATTGAGGTGAAAACAGAAGATCGTTTATATACAATCTTCACAAAATTTCGTAGAGGGTATAAGCACTCTATTATCGTTCATGGAAAATATAAAGAGCATTACACATTGGATGAAAATGAATTGCTTTATGCGTATTTTACTGAAAAACGAACAACTTCATCTGTTGAAGAATTAATCGGTTAGTGTTGACGTTAGCACTAACCTTTTATTATTGTAAAAGCAAAGAAGATTATAAAGTGAGGAAAGAATTTTGAAAACGTTATATATGAACTACGCTGGATCGGAAAAACGCGTTGCAATTGAAGAGAAGAAGAAAATTGTTGAGTTTTTATGGAAACGAAATGAAGAACAAGAGATTGTTGGGCATATTTATGTTGGACGTATCGTAAGAACGATTGCTGGAATGAACGCAGCTTTTGTAAATATCGGTTTAGAAAAACATGCGTATCTTTCGTACGATGATGTACCATCTTCTTATCGAATACATGAAGGACAAGCGGTACTCGTACAAGTTGTAAAAGAGGCAATTGATACGAAAGGGCCGAAATTGACAGCAAATATAGAATTTACCGGGAAATATGTCGTTTATATGCCATATGATGAAATGCGTGCGGTTTCTCGGAAAATAAAAAACAATAAAAGAAGGCAACAACTACTCCAAATTGAAGTAGAAGGGACAGGAGGTTATATTTTTCGCTCTGCTTCTGAAAAAGGAAAGATTGAAGAAATACAAGCTGAAATGCAAAGGTTACAGCAGTTATATGAAGAGTTAAAAAGAAAAGAGGAACAAGGAAAGGCCCCGTTACTACTTCATCGACCGGCAACCTTTTTAGATCGTGTATTTCAAGAAAATCCAATTGAAACAATTGAAAAAGTAATTGTAGATACAAGAAGTATAGTAAAAGAATTAGAAGAAAAGGTCGGTAAAGAGAAAGTATCTTTTTATAATGAAAAATCTTCAATGTTTAACCATTTTGGAATAGAGCGTGAAATTGAGAAAGCACTTCAAAAAATTGTGTGGCTCCCGAATGGCGCTTATTTAATTGTGGAGCAAATGGAGACGATGACTGTAATTGATGTGAATACGGGCAAGTTTACTGGCAAACAGAATTTACAAGATACAGTCCTTCGTACAAATGAAGTGGCAGCTGAAGAGATAGCGCGTCAATTAAGACTGCGTGATATCGGTGGTATGATATTAATTGATTTTATTAATATGAAAAGAAGAGAAGATAAAGAAAAGGTAAGAGAATGTCTCGTGGCTGCTATGCAAAATGATCGTACATATACAAGGGTACTCGGGTTTACAGAGTTAGGGATTTTAGAGATGACACGTAAACGTAAGAAACATTCTTTACGCGACGTATTACTAGAAGAGTGTGCACCGTGCAAAGCGACGGGGTATGTAATGTCATATGAAACAATTGCGTATGAGCTAGAGAGAGAGCTAATTACATATGGCAATATAGAAGATGAGGCAGTATTAATCTCTGCACCTAAAGAACTGCAAAAACAATTTTCGCAAAAAGAATTACAAAAAAATATTCCATTTGAAATTTATTTCAAAGATGATATGATCGAAAAGTATGCAATTATCCGTTTTGGAAGTAAAAAAGAAATTGTAGAACGGAAAAAATAGTTAGTAGAACTTTCATTGACAACCGTCTATGATTCATGATAACATCTTTATGTTATAGTTTATAGCACCTAAACGGCTATATGCTACAACCGCACAAGACAGGTTCCCTAAAGGCATGTATGTCTACCTCGTTTTTGGCGAGTCTTAGTAATTAAGAGGAGGTGCAAGTATGTACGCAATTATCGAAACAGGTGGAAAACAAATTAAAGTTGAAGCTGGTCAAGCAATCTACATTGAAAAATTAGATGTTGAAGCTGGTGAAACTGTTACTTTTGACAAAGTTCTTTTCGTTGGTGGCGAAAACGTTAAAGTTGGTAGCCCAGTTGTAGAAGGTGCAACAGTTACTGCGAAAGTTGAAAAACAAGGTCGCGCTAAGAAAATTATCGTTTTCAAATACAAAGCGAAAAAGAACAATCGTAAGAAACAAGGTCATCGTCAACCTTACACTAAGCTAGTTGTTGAAGCTATCAACGCTTAATCCAGGTTAACATGATTAAAATTACGATAAGTCGCACGAAATTAGGAAGTATCCAATCATTTAAAATGACTGGACATGCCGATTATGCGCCACATGGACAAGACCTTGTCTGTGCTGGAACTACAGCGGTTGTGTTTGGTTCTATAAATGCAGTGGAAGAACTTTGTAATGTGCAGGCAACTATTGAACTCGGAAGTGATGGCGGATTCTTAACGTATGAATTGCCTAATGATTTAGACGTTCATGCAGCAGAAAAAGCACAAACACTTTTAGAAGGATTGGTTGTTTCGCTTAAGACGATCGAACTTGATTACGGAAAGTATATCCGTTTAATAGAAAAAGTGCAGGAGGTGTAACGTATGTTAAGATTAGATCTTCAGTTTTTCGCATCTAAGAAAGGTGTAGGTAGTACAAAGAACGGTCGTGACTCTCAGTCAAAACGTCTTGGTGCTAAACGCGCAGATGGTCAAACGGTTTCAGGTGGTTCAATTCTTTACCGTCAACGCGGTACAAAAATTTATCCAGGTGTTAACGTTGGTCGTGGTGGCGATGACACTTTATACGCGAAAGTTGACGGCGTAGTACGCTTCGAGCGTCTTGGCCGTGACCGCAAACAAGTGAGCGTATATCCTGTTGCTCAAGAAGCATAAGAACTCACGGAAAACTCTAACCTGAGTGCAGGTTAGAGTTTTTCTATATTAAGGAGTATCTAAATGAATAAAAAATGGACAATTATAGATGCATTGCGCCATTCAAGACATGATTGGCTCAATCGTATGCAGATGGTGAAAGGAAACCTTTCCCTTGGAAAAGTGGAAGAAATTCATAGTCTCATCGATCGTTTTGTCCAAGAAGCGAGACAAGAATCCAATCTGATGGGGCTATCCATGCCTTTATTTTCAGAGTGGATTTTAACATATAATTGGAAACAGCAGCCGTGCTTATTGGAGTATGAAGTATTAGGGAATTTACATAACTTATCTCACTTAGATGAGACTGTATGTACATGGACGAATCAATTTTTCTCAATGCTTCAGCATAGTTTAGACGTATATGTTGAAAATTATGTTTGTATCACAATTGAATGTGACGCGGAGAATGCTCGTTTCTTTTTTGATTTTCGTGGTAAGCTAACGAGTGTAGAAGAACTACAGAATTGGCTTGCGAACCAAAACAATAAATGGTATTCCATTTCTTATACAGTACGAGACGAGGAAGTCTCAGTTATATTACAACCAATTGAAAAAAGTGTGGTGAAATAATGTTTGTAGATCAGGTCAAGATATATGTAAAAGGCGGCGACGGTGGTAACGGAATGGTTGCGTATCGTCGTGAGAAGTATGTACCAAAAGGTGGCCCAGCAGGTGGCGACGGTGGTAAAGGTGCAGATGTTGTTTTTATTGTTGAGGAAGGCTTACGTACATTAATGGACTTCCGCTACCAACGTCATTTCAAAGCTGATCGCGGTCAGCACGGAATGAGTAAAGGTCAGCACGGACGTAAATCTGAAGATTTACTTGTAAAGGTTCCGCCAGGAACAGTAGTAAAAGATGAAAAAACTGGTCAAATTCTTGCGGATTTAGTAACGCATGGACAAACGGCTGTAATTGCAAAAGGTGGCCGCGGTGGTCGTGGTAACTCACGTTTCGCAACAGCTACGAACCCAGCGCCAGAAATCGCTGAAAACGGGGAACCAGGTCAAGAGCGTGATGTCATTCTAGAACTGAAAGTACTGGCAGACGTTGGACTTGTTGGATTCCCAAGTGTAGGTAAATCTACATTATTATCTGTCGTATCATCAGCACGTCCGAAAATTGCAGAGTATCACTTCACAACAATCGTTCCAAACCTTGGTGTTGTTGAAACTGGTGATAACCGCAGCTTCGTTATGGCTGACCTTCCTGGACTAATTGAAGGCGCACATGCTGGCGTCGGACTTGGACACCAATTCTTACGTCATATTGAGCGTACACGTGTAATCGTGCATGTTATTGATATGTCTGGTTTAGAAGGCCGTGATCCATATGAAGATTACGTAACAATTAATAATGAATTAAAAGAATACAATCTTCGCTTAACGGAGCGTCCACAAGTTGTTGTTGCAAACAAAATGGATATGCCAGATGCAGAAGAAAACTTACAAGCATTTAAAGAGAAAGTGGGAGACGAAGTAAAAATCTTCCCAATCTCAGCTGTAACGAAACAAGGTGTTCGTGACTTACTGTTTGAAGTAGCGAACTTAATAGAAACAACACCTGAATTCCCAATACATGAAGTTGTTGATGAGTCTGACACAAGTGTAATGTACAAATTTGAGACTGAAGGTGTTAAATTTGATATTACACGTGAAAGTGATGGTACGTTTGTTATCTCTGGTTACGATATCGAGAAAACATTCAAGATGACAGACTTCTCACGTGATGAATCTGTACGTCGTTTCGCTCGCCAAATGCGCGGAATGGGTATTGATGAAGCGCTTCGTGCACGTGGTGCAAAAGACGGAGATATTGTAAAAATTCTTGAATATGAATTTGAATTTATCGACTAAGACTGCCGAAATACGGCAGTCTTTTTTTATATCGTAAAAGTCTGATTTATACAGGAAAAAATCCCCACTAATTAAATTTTCAATTTATAATAGAAAAAGAAGTGGTTTTATAAGAATTTTTTATGGGGAGAAAGCGAGTATGTATAAAATATTAATTGTAGAAGATGATGAGAAAATTGCGGGGATATTAGAGGAGCATTTAGAAAGGTATGGCTATCAGTCATTTAGAGCAAGTGATTTACGACATATAAAAGATGAGTTTGTAAAAGTAAATCCACATCTCGTGTTACTTGATATTAATTTACCGTATTTTGATGGGTTCTATTGGTGTCGTCAAATTCGCACTGTATCGAATGCACCAATTATTTTTGTTTCTGCAAGAACGGGGGAAATGGATCAAGTAATGGCAATTGAAAATGGCGGAGATGATTACATTACGAAGCCATTTCATTTAGACGTTGTAATGGCTAAGGTAAAAAGTGCACTTCGACGTGGGTATGGTGAGTACGCTTCTGCGGCAGAAAGCGATTGCTTAGGAGTAAATGGATTGTTGTTATTCCCGTCTCAGCACGTTGTTGAGTGGCAAGGACAACAAACAGAACTGACAAAAAATGAATTTTACTTATTAGAGTGTTTAATGAAACAAGCAAATCAATATGTAACGCGTGAAGAATTGTTAGAAGCCCTCTGGGATGAGGTAGCTTTCGTTGATGACAATACATTAACCGTGAATGTGAAACGTGTAAGGAAGAAACTAGAGGAGCTAGGCATTAAAAATGCAATTGTAACGAAACGTGGATATGGTTATGCACTTCTTACAGAGTGGGGCGAAGGGCATGAAGGTTAAAAATTACCTCATGGATCGCTTTTCTTTAATTCTTTCTTATATTGTTAGCCTTTGTTTATTTGGGCTTGTACTGCAGTTGCAAAGTCTTTTAGAAAAGCGATCCATTGATTGGAGTACGTGGTTATATGGACTTTTATTAGGAACAGTTGTATTTATCGTATACCTCATTTACGATTATCGAAAACGAAGTGTGTTTTTAAAAAGAATTGAAAAATATGTTGCCAGCGGAAATACATTACACGATTCTTTACTTATTGATACTTCTTATACGTCAGAGCAAGAGATGGTCGTTGAATCGTTTACGTTATTAAGACAGCAATATATGAATGAAGTTCATAAACAACATGCGAAAGAACAACAGCAAATGATATTTATGAATCAATGGATTCATCAAATGAAAACACCAGTATCGGTTATAGAATTGCTATTACAGAAGTTTGGTAAGGAGCATCGTGAAGCAAGAGCAACAGTTGAAAGTATTCGTGAAGAAAATAACCGTATACTAAATGGTTTAGATTTAGCGTTACATATGGCAAGGTTAGAGCAGTTTGCGAAAGATTATAAAGTAGAAGTAGTAAATGTGATAGATATCATTCGAGGTATTATTAATGAAAATCGAAAATCCTTTATTCAATCGTCTGTATTTCCGAAAGTAATGTTTGAGGAAGATATTTGTATGGTTGCATCTGATAGAAAATGGCTCAGTATTGCTATAGGTCAAATCGTTGTAAATGCAATTAAGTATACGAAAATTTCAGAAGCAGAGAAAAAGGAAATTCAATTTCAAATTGAAGAGAAAGATCAAAAAGTGTTATTACATATTAAGGACAATGGAATCGGTATTCCAGAGCAAGATGTAAAGCGTATATTTGATCCATTCTTTACGGGGATAAATGGCCGTAAAACGAGAGAAGCGACTGGGATGGGTTTATATATTACGAAGGAAATTTGCGATAATTTACAGCACGGTATTTATGTGCAATCGGTTGAAAGAGAAGGGACGACATTTACGTTCCAATTTGCAAAAGATGAAGAATATCATACATTAATGAGAAAAATGACAAAACTGTAAGATAACAAAACGTTTTGTAAGGGAAATCACTCGTTTCTTTTTCTTATTTTTCTTATAGTAAATGTAAGAAGAAAACACATAGGGGGATTAGAAATGAGTGTTCTTGAAGTAAAAGGGTTAACGAAGGTGTACCAATCAAAAGGTTCAGTAGCGACGACTGCTTTAAACGATATAAATTTTAAAATAGAAGAAGGCGAATTTGTAGGGATTATGGGTCCTTCAGGGAGCGGGAAAACAACGCTTTTAAATTTATTAGCAACAATTGATAAGCAAACTTCAGGTCATGTGCTTGTAAATGGAGAAGAAATTAATCAAATGCGTGCTGCAAAATTAGCGGAATTTCGCCGTACACATTTAGGTTTCATTTTCCAAGATTTTAACTTACTTGATACATTATCGATTAAAGAAAATATTATTTTACCGCTTGTAATGGCGAAGAAATCTGTAAATGAAATCGATGCGAAAGTACTGGAAATTGCGAAGTTTTTAAATATCGAAGAAATTTTAAATAAAAAGGTTTATGAAGTATCAGGCGGACAGCAACAACGTGCAGCAGCTGCGAGAGCAATCATTCATGAACCGACGTTAATTTTAGCGGATGAGCCAACAGGAAATTTAGATTCTAAGTCGGCAAAATCATTAATGAGCGCGTTGCAAGACTTACATGAACAAAAGAAAGTAACGATTGCAATGGTGACGCATGATCCAGTAGCGGCGAGTTATTGCGAACGCATTCTTTTCATTCGCGATGGAGAGATTTTTTCAGAAATTCATAAAGGAAGAACGAAGCAAGCCTTTTTCCAAGAAATTCTGGACGTACTTGCGATGCTAGGAGGAGAATATCATGAACTTTCGCCAGCTCGCGCTTAATAATGTAAAAGGAAATTGGCGTAATTATAAAGCGTTTCTTATAAGTAGTTGTTTATCGATAGTCGTATTTTTCATGTATGCTTCCTTCATTTATCATCCAGATGTTGTAGGCGGTAATATTAGTATGAGGGAGATGATTTCAAAAGGGTTAGAATCGATGAATTATATTGTAGTCATCTTCTCAGCACTCTTTATTTTATATGCAAATTCAACATTTTTACGAGCAAGGAAAAAAGAGTTTGGTTTATTAACATTAATAGGCGGAACGAAATCTCAACTTGGCCGAATGATTATATTAGAACAGCTTATGTTAGGTAGCATTGCAATTGTAGTAGGTATTGGACTTGGCATGCTTTGTTCAAAATTATTTTTCCAAGCATTAAGCGTAATATTGAAAATAGATAAAACACTACCACTCGTATGGAATAGTAAAGCAGTTTTGATTACAGCAGGTGTATACTTTATTCTATTTTTAATCTTATCATTGTTTAGCGTTTGGACAGTAGGACGCTTGCAAATTATTGATTTATTAAGAGAAGCAAGAAAACAAAAAGTAGAACCTTTTGCATTTACATGGTTATGTGTAGTTGGTATAGGATGTATTATTGTTGCATACGTACTTAGCTTCCAAGTAACATTTATGAATTTTATCATTCTCTTTTTACCAATTGTAGGGCTGACGATAGGCGGAACTTATTTGCTGTTTACACAAGGTAGTACAGTCGTATTAAAGGCATTACAAAAACGAAAAAAATCTTTTTATACATATCCAAATATGTTTGTACTTAGCAATCTTATTTATAAAATGAAAGATAATGCTCGTTTTCTATTTGTAATTTCTATCATTACGGCCGTTGTATCTTCAGCAGTTGGTACACTGTACGTATTTTTTGAGGATATGAGTTATAAGGCAGTAACTAGTACCCCGCATGCTATTTCGTATGAGGAAAAGGGAATACATACGCATAATGTCATCAAAGAAGGAAAAACAAAAGAATTAATAAAAAAACACGGATTTGAAGAAGCGCGAGAAGTAACGTATGTAAAACTTCCTGGAACGCAAAAAATCACGATGTTTAACAGTGAACATGAGATGCCAATGGCGATTGTTTCAGAAAAAGAATATAACGCTGAAGTACGTAAACAAAAAAGAGAGCAAGTTAGAGAAGTTCATAATGCTCCAGGTAGTGCAACAATGGTCATAACGGATATGGCGAACGATATGATGAAGATAGATCTTTCGAAACCGCATGAAATTAAAATTAACGGACAAACGCAGTCTGTTCAACTGAATAAGCCAACTTCATTTTCTGTTTTTAATGATAGTGAATATCTCATTGTGAATGATCAAGATTTTGAGACATACGCAAAACTCGTACCAGATGAAGAAAAGACGAAATATTACGGTTATTATATAGAAGACTGGAAAAGTACGGAAGACCTTGTGTTAGATTTGAAAAAGGAAATTGTACCAGATAAACAAGGGGAACTAAACAACTCAGTGCTCGTTTATAAAAATATAAGGGAATCAGGGGCAATTACAATGTTCATCGGTTTCTTCGTAGCAGTACTATTCTTCTTCTTCGCTTGTAGTATGACATACTTTAAATGGTTTAACGATAAAGAGCAAGATCGTATTCAATTTAAATCGTTAAAGAGAATTGGCATGACAGATAAAGAAATTCGTAAAATTGCAATTCGACAAATGGGCGTTATCTTCTTTATCCCAATTGTAATTGGTGCCATTCATAGTGGATTCGCTCTTCATACGTTAGGAAAAATGCTTTATCTCGATTTATGGAAATCAGGTGCGATTGTAATTGGATCGTACATTGTAGCTTCTGCGATTTACTTTATTATCGCGCAAAGAGGATATTTGAAACATGTGAAAAGCTAGAGAAATCTCTAGCTTTTTGCCTATGTAGTAAGTTATAGGGGGACGATAGATGAACATTCGACAACTAGCGCTACAAAATATAAAAGGAAATTGGCGTAATTATAAAGTCTTTTTCTTAAGTAGTTGTTTTGCAATATTTGCGTCTTTTGCATACATGTCTGTCATTGTACATCCGTATATGCAGGAGACGATGTGGTATCAAAACGTACGCTGGGGACTGATCATATGTAATGTTATTATCATTTCTTTTTTCGTCATATTTATTTTGTACTCTACTTCTATTTTCATAGAGGCACGTAAGAAAGAATTGGGATTATATATGTTAATGGGAGCGACGAAATCTAGCGTACTTGGCGTAATTATGACCGAGCAAATGTTGATCGGGGTATTTGCTAATATTTTTGGCATTGGGCTTGGCATGATCTTTTTAAAGCTCTTCTTTATGGTGTTTAGTATGTTGCTGGGGCTTCCGAAAGAACTCCCTGTCATATTTGACTTAAGAGCAATTGGAGGAACGTTTATTGCGTATATGGCCGTATTTGTTCTCTTATCATTTATAAGTGCTTTACGTATATGGAATATAAAAATCATTCGGTTATTGAAAGAATTTCGAACAGATAAAAAAGAGAAGAAAACATCAATGTGGCTTTGTATATTCGGCTTTATTTGTTTAGGGATAGGATATGCGTTAGCGTTACAAGCTACGATGCCAACGATAGCGTTATACTTCTTTTTGCCTGTGTCTATACTTGTCTTTTTCGGAACATATTTTTCATTTACACATGGTACTGCTCAAATATTAGAAATGATAAAACGAAATAAAAAGATTATGTATACATATCCGTATTTATTTATAGTGAATCAATTGTCACATCGAATGAAGGAAAATGGTCGTTTTTTCTTTTTAATGTCAATGGCAACGACGTTTGTAGTTACGGCAACAGGTACGGTGTTCTTATATTTTTCTGGTATGCAAGATATGTGGCGGGGCGGGGGCGTTCACTCATTTTCTTACATAGAAAAAGGTACTTCTTCTCATGAAGTCTTTGCGGAAGGAACGGTTGAACAATTATTGCACCAATATGGGTATGATGATTTTCAATATATGAGTTTTGTTGGAGTGTATGCATCTTTTCAGTCCAATAAGGGAGAAACAACAATAGTACCGCTTATAAAAGGAAGTGAATATAACCAAGAAGCGAGGAAACAAAAACAGAAAATGTATTATCCTAAAAAAGGTACAGTGACACTTGTTTATTATAATAAATACAATAATTCGAATGTATATAATCAAAAAGAGATTCAATTGCAAGTAATGAATCAACCATATCAATTCGTATTTAACGGCCAGAAAGAAGGGATTCAATTTAACTATCATCCTTCTTACATTAATGGTCTGTTCTTCGTTATGAATGATAAAGACTTTGACAGTATAGCAAATCAGGTTCCTGATTCTGAAAAAATGATATATAGAGGCTATACATTACCAAATATCGAAAATACGAAAGAATTAAATGAAGATTTACGGAAACATATGAAACAAGATAAAGATCATGCATTTCGAAGTAATATGGAGTTATATGTGAATATGAAATCGTTCGGTGATATTACTCTATTTCTAGGCTCATTCATTAGTATATTATTTTTCCTTACATCATGTAGCATCGTATATTTTAAATGGTTCCATAATATTGCATCGGACCGAAAGCAGTATGGTGCACTCTCTAAACTTGGAATGACGAAGGAAGAAGTATGGAAGATTTCTCGCTGGCAATTATGTATGCTATTTTTTGCGCCAATTATAGTAGGGAGTATGCATAGTGCAGTTGCGTTATATACGTTTCATAATACGATGTTTATGGATGGTTCATTACGAAAAGTAGGCTTGTTTATTCTATTTTATATCGCTGCATGCATCATGTATTTCTTTTTTGCTCAAAGAGAATATAGGAAACATTTAGACTAGCGAATGCTAGTCTTTTTTAAATATTCGAAATTTACATAGAAGAATATAAAAAAGTATGGTATAACAGTAAGAAAACGAAAAAGAGGGGAAAAGACGATGATTCGAGTAGGATATTTAGGACCAGAAGCAACATTTACAAATATGGCGGTGAGTCGTTTTTTTCCGGAAGCAGAGCATGTACCGTATCGAACGATTCCAGATTGTATGGATGCAGCTGCAAATGGAAATGTAGATTATGCGGTGGTACCATTAGAAAACGCCATAGAAGGTTCAGTGAATATAACAGTTGATTATCTTGTGCATGAGCAGCCGCTTTCTATTGTAGGAGAAATTACAGTACCAATTCAGCAACATTTACTTGTGCATCCGCAGTATGCAGAAGTGTGGGAAGAAGTATATGCAGTGCATTCTCATCCACACGCTATTGCCCAATGTCATAAGTTTTTAAATGAAGAATTAAAAGGGATAACTGCTCGAGATATGACATCAACAAGTGCCGCTGCACAATATGTGAAAGAACATCCTGAAGAAAAAATTGCTGCCATTGCAAATGAAGCAGCTGCAGAAAAATACGGATTAACGATTGTAAGATGTGGCATCCATACACATAAAAATAATCATACACGCTTCCTCGTGCTTCATAAGAAAAAGAAAGCAATACTCCCAAATAACGGAGAAAATCGCGGTGAGAAAACGACGCTTATGATAACGTTACCTGCTGATTATGCAGGGGCACTATATCAAGTATTATCAGCTTTCGCATGGAGAAAATTAAATTTATCAAAAATCGAATCTCGTCCGATGAAAACAGGACTTGGAAATTACTTTTTCTTAATCGATGTCGATAAAGCATACGATGACGTATTATTGCCAGGCGTAACGATGGAACTTGAAGCACTTGGTTTTTCTGTTACGGTGCTGGGGAGTTATTCTTCTTATTGGTTGTAAAGAGGAGTATTTGTAATTAAGTTGATATAAATTCAGTCGCTAGTATATAAATAAAATCCCACCTATAAATGGTGGGATTTTTTATTTTAACTTCGCAAGACGATCCTCTAACTGACCACGCCAAACATCAGCTAGTTCTGGAACAGAAAGAATCTTTTCAATAGCATCTTTATCTTTTCTATTATGAAAATAAATTTCGTTAGAGAATAAAACAGATACATTGTTTGATGGACGTTCTAGTAAAGTAATTTTAGAATCTTTACGTACAGTACCTTCTTGAAGAACGCGGCATAGATAGCCAGTAAAGCCAGTTGCTACAATGCGCGGCAAAATGCCAGGGATGCCAAGACGTTTTGAAATTGTGCTACAAGGTACTCTTGCTTGTGTTACTTGAATGATTGCTTCGCCTAGTTGATATGTATCTCCGATGCAAACATCACGCTCTAACATATTTGTTACGGTAATGTTTTCGCCAAATGCAGAAGCTGGGAGTGTTGTTTGAAATTCCTCTTCCCATAGTGCGTAATGCTCGTGTGGATACACGCAAACGGCGCGATCAGGTCCACCATGATGTTTCAAATCTGCTACGTCATCACCGAGGAATCCATCTTTTGAGAGGAAAGCTTTTTCTGTAAGTTCTTTACATATACCAGTAATCATTTCTTTATCTTCGCTATATTTCATTTGTTTCGGTTTGCCAATGCTAAAGTGAACGAGTTCAATTCCCATCTTTGATCTCCTTTACAATTGATTACAATATTATATCATTAAAAAAGCACAGAGAATGATAAAAAAACTCTGTGCTTTACATTAATAAACGAGAAATCCTGCTTTATCTAAAGCTTCGCAAGCAGCATCTAACTTCTCTTTAGAATCTGCTTCAATTGTATGTAAGTGAATACCATCTGTTAATTGCGATAGATAGGAAGCATTTGTGTTTTCTATTTTTTGTAAATATTGCTCTACATCAAAGCGATTACTTACCATGATGGATGCTGTTAAGTCACCGTATACAGGATGCTCAACTTTTACATCTTTAATCGTAACGCCGTGGTCAACAAGCATTGTAAGTTCTTGACGTACTTCTGCTGGTTTATGTTGGCATACAATTACGCGTTCGAAAGCTTGTTGTTTCTCTTGTGGTTTTAAATATAAATATCCTTGGGCAGTTGCGATAATTGGTTCGTTTCTTGCTTTAAGCAAGGAAATGTCTTGCACGATAACTTGTCTACTTACGTTCGTTTTTTTCGAGAGTTCATTCCCAGATAACGGTTCATTTGCAGCTAGAAGCCACTGAAGGATAAGCTGTCGTCTTTCTTCACCTAAAATCTTTTTTTGTTCATTTTGTTTCATTATCATTTAACACCTCTATAAAATTGATTTCCAATTGTGTGTAGTGCATGAATAGTAGTATCAATTTGATCTTTCGTTGTTTGTTGTCCGAAAGAGAAGCGGACATATTGTTTTGCCTCTTCATACGTTTTTCCAATTGCAAGCATTGTTTTCGAAGGTCCTTGTTTACCGACTTGGCAAGCACTTCCCGTGGAAATGGCAATACCGCGGCGATTACATTCTAGCATTGTATACTGACCTTCTATTCCTTTTATTGTAACCCCAATAATATGTGGTAAACAAGAAGTAGAATGACCTTCTACTTCAATTTCTAGCGGAAGTGTTTGTATTTGCTCTAAAAAGTAGGATCGTAACTCTTTAAAACGTAAACTTTCTTCTTGCTGATTTTTTAATATATTCTCAGCAGCTGTTAAAAAAGATGCGATGCCAGGGACGTTTACTGTGCCAGGGCGAAAACCTTTTTCGTGAGAAGTTTCCGGAAATACTTGTGTCCAACGAACTTGCGGATTTATATAGCAAGCGCCAACACCCTTTGGTCCGTATATTTTATGTGCTGAAACAGAAAGACTATCAACCCCCATCTCAAAAACATGTATAGGAAGTTTACCAAATGTTTGCACACAATCTGATTGAAATAAAACGTTATATTTTTTTAAAAGTGCCCCAATCTCTGCGATATTTTGAACGGTTCCGATTTCAGAGTTTCCGTGCTGTATACTTGCTAGAGCGGTATTTTCTGTAATAGCCGTTTCTAAATCTACTAAACGAATGAGTCCACTTTTATCAACAGGAATTTCAGTAATCGTATAGCCTTGTGATTTTAGAGATTGAAAATAACTTCGAATGGATGCATGTTCCATAGGTGTCGTAATAATATGCTTCTTATTTTGGGCATTGAGAAGGGATTGAATCGCAAGATAGTTCGATTCTGACCCGCCGCTCGTGAAGAATACCCCTTGTTCCTTTCCACCGATCATGTCAGCAAATGTTTTTCTGCAAACTTGTAATAAAGAAGAGGCTGTTCCTCCAATATCGTGTAAACTTTGTTCGTTTCCGAAGTATTGCGATGCTGCTTTCGTATATGTTTGTAATGCTTCTACGCTCATAGGTGTAGTAGCTGCATAGTCAAGATATATCATCATGTAAGTTCCTCTCTCTAGTAAGAGTTACATTTCTCGTATTTTTTAAATGGTGTTGAAAATAAGAATTATAAAAAAACTCTTGTCATTATTTTAAAACTATGTAAATATAGGTGTCAAGACAGTTGAAAAGTGTAAAGTAGGAGGCAACAATTATGCCAAGTGCAGATGTCTTAATTATTGGAAGTGGTGTTGCGGCACTTCGTGTTGCAAAAGAGATTTGTCACGAAAAGAATGTGATTGTTATCACAAAGGAAACGAATCGTAATAATAATACACATTTAGCGCAAGGTGGAATTGCCGCAGCGGTTGCTACATATGACGATCCGAATGATCATTTTGAAGATACATTAGTAGCAGGATGTCATTATAACAATGAAGATGTGGTCCGTTATTTAGTTGAAGAAGGACCGAAAGAAATGAAGAATCTCATTGAAAATGGAATGCAATTTGATGGAGATGAAACGGGTCCCCATCTTGGAAAAGAAGGTGCACATCGAAAGCGTCGTATTTTACATGCAGGTGGCGATGCAACAGGAAAGAATTTATTAGAGCATTTCGTTCAAGAAGTAGTTCCGCATGTTACGGTAGTGGAACAGGAAATGGTGCTTGATTTTATTATAGAAAGTGAAAAATGTGTTGGAGTTTTAACGCGAGATAGTGAAGGGAAGTTGAAGCGTTATGATGCAGATTATACTGTGCTAGCCTCAGGCGGGGTTGGTGGTTTATACGCCTTTACTTCTAATGATAAAACAATTACGGGTGATGGACTTGCGATGGTATACCGCGCAGGCGGCGAGCTCGTAGATTTAGAGTTTGTACAATTTCATCCAACAATGTTATATGCAGGCGGGCGATGCTGTGGCCTCGTTTCTGAAGCTGTCCGTGGTGAAGGAGCTGTCCTTATAAATGGAAAAGGGCAGCGTTTTATGATGGATATACACGATGATTACGATCTCGCACCGCGTGATGTGGTGGCAAGAGCGATTCATGAACAGCTTTTGTCGGGTGAAAAAGTGTATTTGAATATCGAGTCTATCCAAAATTTCCAAGAACGTTTTCCAACTGTATCAGCATTGTGTAAAAAGAATGGTGTTGATATTACTAAAAAACGCATTCCGGTCGTACCCGGAGCTCATTTTCATATGGGCGGTGTGAAAACAAACATTGATGGGGAGACGTCTATTCCAAATTTATATGCAGTCGGTGAAGTAGCTTGTAATGGTGTTCATGGAGCAAATAGATTAGCGAGTAATTCGTTATTAGAAGGTCTTGTGTTTGGAAAAAGAATAGGACAGCATATTTTAACGAAAGCGACACAAGACAGATTGAACGACTTCGCTGAGAAGGAAAAGAAATTTATCGTTCTAAATCATTTGCCGACGAAAGAAGAAATACAAGAATGCATGATGAAATATGTTGGGATTGTACGAACAGAGCAAAGTTTATCTTATGCGAAAAGATGGCTTAGTAAATACGGTGTTCGAAATATGATATTGCAACATGATGCTCTTACAAATGAAGAGATAACGCTTATTAATATGTTAACAGTTTGTGAGCTTATCGTTGTATCAGTTTTACAAAGAGAAGAGAGTATTGGTGGTCATTATCGAAGTGATTATCCACATAGAAATAGCGTAAAAAAAAGAGATCATTCGAGTGAAAAGAAAACTACAACTTGTGTAATGAGGGGAAGAGGGGCTTTATGAATACGATAAAAGTGAAAGAAGCATTAAATCGATTTTTTCTAGAAGATATAGGAGAAAGAGATGTAACATCCCAGCTTATTTTTCCAGACAATTTACTTTCAAAAGGAACATTTCTTGCGAAAGATACAGGGGTCTTTACGGGACGTTTAGTCATTGAAGAAGGGTTTAAATTAATTGATGAGAGAATTAAAGTGGAGCTTCATAAAAAAGATGGAAATCTTGTAGAAAAAGGCGAAATAATCGCAACAGTGCAAGGGCCAATTGCTTCGTTATTAACGGCAGAGCGCGTTATATTAAACGTTATCCAGCGTATGAGCGGAATAGCGACGATGACGCGTAAAGCGGTTCTCGCTTTAGATAGCAGCCATACACGTATTTGTGATACGAGAAAAACGATGCCAGGGCTACGTATGTTTGATAAGTATGCAGTTGTATGCGGAGGCGGATTTAATCACCGTTTCGGCTTATATGACGGTGTCATGATCAAAGACAATCATATTGCTTTTGCTGGTTCTATTACGAAAGCTGTTACGTCGGTGAAAGAAAAATTAGGACATATGGTGAAAGTAGAAGTGGAAACAGAAACGGAAGAACAAGTGAGAGAGGCTGTAGCTGCTGGTGCGGATATTATTATGTTTGATAACCGTACGCCAGATGAGATTCGAGAGTTTTCAAAGATTGTACCGAGTGCCATTGTTACGGAAGCATCGGGAGGCATTACAATTGAAGATTTATCGAAATACGGAAAAACAGGGGTAGATTACATTTCACTTGGAGCATTAACACACTCAGTGAAAGCACTTGATATTAGTTTCAATATTGAGGCATAAGGAAAGTGGCTTAGAGGGGGAGAAAGAAATATGAGTATTTTAGAAAAAGTACAACCGATTGAAACGATGTTACCAGAGCGTTATTACACGATGCCAACAGAAGATATGGAGAAGCGTGTTCGTGAAATTAAAGAAAAAATGGGGGAAACACTATTTATTCCAGGCCATCATTACCAAAAAGATGAAGTGGTACAATTTTCTGATGCAGCAGGAGATTCACTTCAGCTTGCGCAAGTTGCAGCGAGCAATAAAGAAGCAAAATATATTGTATTTTGCGGTGTACACTTTATGGCAGAAACAGCAGATATGTTAACAACAGATGAACAAGTTGTCATCTTACCAGATATGCGTGCAGGTTGTTCGATGGCAGATATGGCAGATATTGAACAAACAGAAAGAGCGTGGAAAGAGCTCACAAAATTATTTGGAGATACGATGATTCCGTTAACGTATGTGAACTCTACGGCTGCCATTAAAGCGTTTTGTGGTCGTAATGGCGGAGCAACAGTAACGTCTTCTAATGCTAAACAAATGGTATCTTGGGCGTTTACGCAAAAAGAGCGTCTCGTCTTTTTACCGGATCAACATTTAGGGAGAAATACAGCGTACGACTTAGGTATCCCGTTAGATAAAATGGCAGTCTGGGATCCACATACTGATTCATTAGAGTACGATGGAGATATAGAAGAAATTCAAGTGATTTTATGGAAAGGGCATTGTTCAGTTCACCAAAACTTTACAGTGAAAAATATAGAGAATGTACGGAAAAATCATCCGGATATGAATATTATTGTACATCCGGAATGTTGCTATGAAGTTGTAGCTGCTTCGGATTATGCAGGTTCAACGAAATACATTATTGATATGATTGAATCGGCTCCATCCGGAAGTAAATGGGCGATTGGTACAGAAATGAATTTAGTGAACCGAATTATTCAACAACACCCAGATAAAGAAATTGTTTCACTTAATCCGTTTATGTGTCCATGTTTAACGATGAACCGAATTGATTTGCCGCACTTATTATGGGCACTTGAAACGATAGAAAGAGGAGAAGAAATTAACGTTATTAGCGTAGATAAACAAGTAACTGAAGAAGCGGTTCTTGCATTAAATCGTATGTTAGAGCGTGTGTGAAGCAGCGGGATTCCCGTTGCTTTTTTTCATACATGTAATCATAACGAGAACGAAATGGGCATACATTGTTTTGAAGAAATCATTGTGATTTTTTTATGCTTATTCCACTTCAAATGATATTGAAAATCGAAGAAGTGATGAAAATGAAAAGAAGTTAACGTTATGTAGAAAGAGTTACTTCATGAGATTTGTTACTTATAGATAAGTTATACAGGAGGGGGAAAATTTGAAAATTCATATCGTGCAAAAAGGGGATACCCTTTGGAAAATTGCGAAAAAGTACGGAGTGGATTTTGATACGCTGAAACAAACAAATACACAACTTAGTAATCCGGATCTCATCATGCCAGGTATGAAAATTAAAGTACCATCAAACGGCGTTCAGGTGAAACAACATGCTGGTGCAGGCTCAGCACCTCCAAAACAATACGTAAAAGAAGTGCAACAAAAAGAATTTGCAGCAACTCCAACTCCACTTGGAATAGAAGATGAAGAAGAAGTTACGTATCAATCAGCGCCAATTACACAGCAGCCTGCTATGCAACAAACACAAAAAGAAGTGCAAGTAAAACCACAGAAGGAAATGCAAGTGACACCACAAAAAGAAGTACAGGTAAAACCACAGAAGGAAATGCAAGTGACACCACAAAAAGAAGTACAGGTAAAACCACAGAAGGAAATGCAAGTGACACCGCAAAAAGAAGTACAGGTAAAGCCTCAAAAAGAATTGCAAAAAGAAAAGCCAATTCAAATAGAAAAACCAGTTGAAAAACCGTCTGTTATCCCAAAACCACCTGTTATAGAAAAACAAAAACCAGCAGAGAAAGACAATACGAAGTTTTCGGTGAATGTGTTACCACAGCCACCGCAACCACCAATAAAAGCGAAAAAAGAATATAAAATTTCAGATGTAATTAAAAAAGGAAGCGAATTAATTGCTCCTCAAATTACTAAAATGAAACCTAATAACATCATTTCCCCGCAAACGAAAAAAGATAACATAGTATCACCGCAAGTAAAGAAAGAAAATGTAGGAAACATAGTATCACCGCAAGTGAAGAAAGAAAACGTAGGAAATATAGTATCACCGCAAGTAAAGAAAGAAAATGTAGGGAATATAGTATCACCGCAAGTAAAGAAAGAAAATGTAGGAAATATAGTATCACCGCAAGTAAAGAAAGAAAATGTAGGAAATATAGTATCACCGCAAGTAAAGAAAGAAAATGTAGGAAACATAGTGTCGCCAAATGTATCGAAAGAAAATGTAGTGATTCCGCAAGTAATACCGCCAAATATTCAAGTGCCAAATATCATGCCAATTATGGATAATAATCAGCCACCAAACATCATGCCGATCATGGATAACAATCAACCACCAAACATTATGCCAATCATGGACAATAATCAATCACCAAACATTATGCCAATCATGGACAATAATCAACCACCAAACATTATGCCAATCATGGACAATAATCAACCACCAAACATCATGCCAATTATGGATAATAATCAAATGCCAAATATGATGCCGATTATGGATAATAATCAAATGCCAAATATGATGCCAATTATGGATAATAATCAAATGCCAAATATGATGCCAATTATGGATAACAACCAAATGCCGAATATGATGCCGATTATGGATAACAACCAAATGCCGAATATGATGCCGATTATGGATAACAATCAACCACCGAATATGATGCCATATCAAATGCCGTATCAACAGCCTATGATGCCGCCGAATCCGTATTATCAACAACAAAATCCATATCAAATGCCATATCAGCAAGGAGCACCGTTTGGACCGCAATATACGTCTATGCCAAATCCAAATATGATGCCGATGGATAATAATATGCCACCGCTCGTGCAAGGTGAGGAAGATTGTGGGTGTGGTGGAGAAAGTAGACTATATAGTCCGCAGCCAGGTGGGCCGCAATATGCGAATCCTTTATATTATCAACCAACTCAGTCAGCATATGCACCACAGCCAGGAACGATGTACTATCAACCTGATCCGCCAAATGTATTTGGGGAGCCAGTTTCAGAAGAAGAGGATGAAGAAGAAGTTTAAAAAGGTGGGATGATTCCCACCTTTTTTGTATGTAGATTCGTTCTGGAAACGGAAGATTTACACCAAATGTTAGAAAATCCCCAGTGAAATATTAACAGTGTAAAAACCTTCTCTGTTACTCATCATAAGAGGGAGCTTTTTAGAAGAGAAGCTCATTCTAACAGAGGGGGTTTTTGTATTGAATACGAAAGTAAAAGTGATTGCTGCTTCTTTGTTAGTTACTAGTGCATTAGCTGCATGTGGTACACCAAAAGATAACAATGCAATGGATGGACGTAACTACAATTACGAGCGTACATCTTATAATGATACACACCAGTATCGTGATAATGTGACGCGTAACAATCGTTATACAGACTATGTAACATATAGAAATGGTCGTAATGATACAGGATACAACTATTACCGTGATGTAAATTACAACGGTCAAATTGCTAATCCGCATCCAACACGTAATATTACAATGAACAATTCATACATCAACAATGATGGTAAAACTGCAGAAAAAATTACAAATCGTGTGAAACGTATGAATAACGTAGACCGTGTGTCTACAGTTGTATATGGAAATGATGTAGCGATTGCGGTAAAACCACGTAACACAGTGACAAATGAAACGGCAATGGCGAACGAAATTCGTCAAGCTGTTGCAAATGAAGTTGGAAACAGAAATGTATATGTTTCTGTAAGAAATGACATGTTTACTCGTGTCGATGCAATGAGTACACGCTTACGTAACGGTACAGTTACAAACGATTTTAATCGTGACATAGTGAATATGTTCCGAGACATTCGTTACGGTTTAACTGGTACAGTGCGATAACAAAACAAAAGAGGAAGGGTGAGCCCTTCCTCTTTATTCATCGTCGTCTTGTAAACGACGCTTTTTAATAAAATAACTAATGGAATAAGAAACTAAAAAGCATATGAAGAGAATACTACCTGTTAAAATAGCTTCCAATAGAGGTCTTTCTGGACTGAAAATGATATAAATAATGGCCATAACGATTCCTACAATAAGAGAGCGTAAAACAAGTTTGTAATAAGGAGTTAACTTTATTTCCTTTTCGCCTTCTTCTACATCGATTGAAACACTTAACTGTAAATAAGCAAGTAAAATACTCGTAAGCATAAATAATAGCCACAATGGAGATTTCGTAATTTGATCCATTCCTTCAGTGAATCCAATATAGCCTAAAATTCCAACTATGCCAATGTATTGAAAAAGAAAGACAATACGTATATTTTTCAATGTTTGCAGAATGAGACGTTCGTCCTTTATTTTTTTCACAATATCCATCTCCTGTTTATTATGATTTCGCTGTTATATTAAATGTAATATATATGTTACATTTATCAATTTATAATTTACATAAAGTTCATTTAGGTGAAAGAGGAAATAAAATATTTTTATAAACATGTTGCACTTATACTTTATTAATGTTATATTAGCAAAGCGATGAGCTAATTTACGTAAGACGAGAGATATGCTTAAGTGCTAAACACGCGAATGTGGTCGCCTGGTCTCTCGCCGTAAACGCATCAAGACGCCTGCTTTGCAGGCGTCTTTCATTTTATATAAAACAAATGCTAATGCAGATAAGGATAAAACTTTATCTGCATTTTTTTATTTTTGAGAGAAATGTAATACGGTCATTTATATGGATAAAACCTCCATTTCCGGAAAAACTACTAATGAAAGTTTGATCTTGCCTAAAAGAGGTGAACGGAAATGAAATGGATACTGATTGCGATGCAAGCTTTCGTTATGATGTTTTGTTTCGTTTATGAAACGAATGTGAAGGCGGAAGGGCCAGTACCAGAAGTAACAGAAAAAGAACCGGAAGTTACAATTTTATTAGAGCGTATGTATGTTGATGGAGAAGTAAGTGAGGAAATCTTTACAGAAAAAGTGGCGGATTTAGAAAAGTTTTTACAGCAGTATAAAGAATGGCAACTCGTTGATCGTGATGATGTGCAAATTGTATTACAAAAGAAAGTTGATGATATTTCTCCGTTATTGAAAACGAGCGGTTATTTTGGAGTATCAGAGGAAGGGATATTACAAATTTTCAAAGGTGTACCGAAAAGTGATAATGCGATTCATTCCTTCTTTCAAATTGATATGAAAAAGCTTGAGAGTTATGAGCGTGCGAAATTGAAGCGCGGTATTCGGATTAAATCAAAAGAAGGTTTTGTGAAGACGATTGAAAAAATGAAACAATACGCAGTGCAAAATAAGAAAAAAAGCAGCTCATGGTGAGCTGCTTTTTTCTTATTTATTCTTAGCTAAAATTTCTTTTGCGATTTCATCAATTAGCATATCTTTTCCGATTGGATTGAAAGCTTTCGTATTGAAAATTTCGTTTGATACTTCATATACGTGATTGTTTTTTACAGCTTTATTGTCTTTCCAAACGGCACTGTTTTTGTAGTCTTTGTAAACTTTATCAGCTTCACCGCCAAAGTTTACAATAAACATTTGATCAGGTTGGAATGCAACAAGACCTTCTAGCGATACTTGTGCCATCGTTTGTTTTAAATCTGTACCTTTTGTTGCTGGAAGTTTTAAGTCGTTAAAGATGATGTCACCGTACCCGAAGCTACCGTACACACGGAAGTTTTGTGGTGTAACTGCGACGAACATAAAGCTGTCATCTTTTGTTTTCTCTTTAATTTTTTTAGATAAAGAGTCGGCTTTTTTATCGTAGTCTGCAATCCATTTGTTTGCTTTTTTCTCTTCGTCAAATAGTTTACCTACTTCTTTAAACTTACCGCGCCAGTCTTCTAAGTTTGTTTCTAGAACAACTGTCGGTGCAACCTTTTCTAGTTGATCATAAATTTTTAATTGACGATTGTTCAAAATAATTAAGTCTGGTTTCAAAGCAGTAACAGCTTCTAAATCAACTTTAGGTGCCCAGTACCAACCTACTGCCTTTACTCCATCTAGCTTTTCTGTCAAATGCTTTTGGATTTTATCTTTGTATGTATTTGCTGTACCAACAGGTTTGTGTCCAAGAAGTAATAATTCTTCTGTTGATCCAGATAAGTCAACAATTCTCTTTGGATTTACTGGAATTGTAGCTTCCCCTTTAGCGTGTTTTACAACTTTTGTTTTCGGTTGTTCTTTTGCTTTTGATTCTTCTTTTTGAGAAGAACAGCCAACGATAGAAAGAACAACTAGCATAATAGTAAATAAAATAAATAGCTTACGTTTCATCCTGATGTAACCCCTTTAATTAGTATTGATAATCATTATCGACTACTGTATATTAATGTGCTTTAACCTTTCTGTCAATGGAAAATAACAGAAGTTTCAAATAGAGAACATTTGTTGGGGTAGTCTCGCTTTTCTATCATTAAATATGTTAAAATGGAATACATGATTTAAGAGGGAGAGATCGTATTTTGTTTGAATATGTTACAGGTTACGTGGAGTATGTAGGACCGGAATATGTCGTAATTGATCATAATGGAATTGGTTATCAAATTTTCACACCGAATCCGTATGTATTTCAAAGAAGTAAGCAAGAAATCCGTGTCTATACATATCATTATGTGAGAGAAGATATTATGGCACTTTACGGGTTTAAAACACGTGAAGAGCGTTTATTATTTACAAAGTTGTTAGGTGTGTCTGGTATTGGACCGAAAGGCGCTCTTGCAATTTTAGCTTCTGGTCAAACAGGACAGGTCGTTCAAGCGATTGAACATGAAGACGAGAAGTTTTTAGTGAAGTTCCCGGGCGTCGGAAAGAAAACAGCACGCCAAATGATTTTAGATTTAAAAGGAAAACTAGCAGACGTTGTACCAGATGCATTTGTTGATTTATTCTCAGACGAAGAACGTTTTGATGAGAAGAAAGGTTCGTCAGCTGAGCTTGATGAGGCGCTGGAAGCTCTGCGCGCACTTGGATACGCAGAACGAGAAGTTTCTCGCGTTGTACCAGAGTTATTAAAAGAATCATTAACGACGGATCAGTATATTAAAAAGGCACTTAGTCTTTTACTAAATGGTAAGAGGTGAGTATAATGGACGAACGTCTCCTTTCAGGGGAATCTGCATATGAAGATGCGGATTTAGAATATTCATTACGGCCACAGACGCTCCGTCAGTATATTGGCCAAGATAAAGCGAAACATAATTTAGAAGTGTTTATTGAAGCGGCAAAAATGCGTGAAGAAACGTTAGATCACGTGCTTTTATATGGACCACCAGGACTTGGTAAAACGACGCTTGCGAATATTATTGCCAATGAAATGGGCGTAAATGTTAGAACAACTTCAGGTCCAGCAATCGAAAGGCCAGGAGATTTAGCAGCTGTATTAACATCGCTTCAACCAGGGGATGTATTATTTATTGATGAAATTCATCGTTTGCATAGATCAATTGAAGAAGTACTATATCCTGCAATGGAAGATTTTTGCCTTGATATTGTCATTGGAAAAGGACCGTCAGCGCGATCTGTACGTTTAGATTTACCGCCATTTACATTAGTTGGAGCAACGACGCGTGCGGGAGCATTATCAGCGCCATTACGTGACCGTTTCGGTGTACTTTCAAGATTAGAGTATTACACAGTAGATCAGCTTTCTGCGATTGTGGAACGTACAGCAGAAGTATTTGAAGTTGAAATTGATTCGTTAGCTGCACTAGAAATTGCAAGACGTGCTCGTGGTACACCTCGTATTGCGAATCGTTTATTACGACGTGTACGAGATTTCGCACAAGTTCGTGGTAACGGAACAGTTACGATGGAAATTACGCAAATGGCATTAGAATTGCTGCAAGTAGATAAATTAGGTCTAGATCATATTGACCATAAATTATTGCTTGGTATTATTGAGAAATTCCGCGGTGGCCCAGTTGGACTAGAAACGGTTTCGGCAACGATTGGAGAAGAATCTCATACGATTGAAGATGTGTATGAGCCATATTTATTACAAATTGGCTTTTTACAACGAACGCCAAGGGGCCGGATTGTAACGCCACTTGCATATGAGCATTTTGGAATGGAGATGCCAAAAGTATGACGGAGATGCCGAAATTGCTTATTACAGCAGGTATCTTACTTATCGTTGTTGGATTAGCTTGGAAGTTCATTGGAAGGCTTCCAGGCGATATTTTTGTGAAAAAAGGAAACGTTACCTTTTATTTTCCTATCATTACATGTATTGTGTTAAGTATTGTATTATCTTTTATTATGTATATAATAAATCGATTCAAATAAGAAATAGGTGGATATAGTTATGGATATTAATCTGTTTGATTTTCATTTACCAGAAGAACTTATTGCACAAGTCCCATTAGAAGAGCGTGAAACATCAAGATTAATGGTGTTAGACCGCGAAACAGGGGATATTGAGCATAAACATTTTACGGACATTCTTTCTTACTTACATGAGGGGGATTGCTTAGTTTTAAATGAAACGAAAGTAATGCCAGCTCGTTTGCACGGTGTGAAAGAAGATACAGGCGCACACATTGAAGTACTTCTTTTAAAACAGGAAGAAGGCGATAAGTGGGAGACGCTTGTTAAGCCAGCGAAACGTGTAAAAGAAGGAACTGTTATCTCTTTTGGCGAAGGGAAATTAAAAGCAACTTGCACAGGAACTGCAGATCAAGGTGGACGTCAGCTTGAATTTTCATATGACGGCATCTTCTATGAAATTTTAGATGAACTTGGAGAAATGCCACTTCCTCCATATATTAAAGAGACGCTAGAAGATCGCGATCGCTATCAAACAGTATATGCGAAAGAAATCGGTTCAGCAGCAGCGCCGACTGCAGGACTTCACTTTACAGAAGAGTTACTGGAGAAGTTAAAACAAAAAGGCGTTGAGTTAGCATTTATTACACTTCACGTAGGGCTTGGAACATTTAGACCAGTTTCTGCTGATACGATTGAAGAGCACCATATGCACGCAGAATATTACCATATGTCTGAAGAGACAGCGGCATTATTAAACCGTGTAAAAGAGAATGGTGGACGTATTATTACGGTAGGTACGACTTCAACTCGTACGTTAGAAACAATTGCGACAGATTATGACGGCAAGCTTTGTGCTGCTTCTGGCTGGACAGATATTTTTATGTACCCAGGTTATGAATTTAAAGCAATTGATGGTTTAATTACAAACTTCCATTTACCGAAATCAACATTAATTATGCTTGTAAGTGCATTTGCAAACAGAGATAATGTACTTCATGCCTATAATGAAGCAGTAAAAGAAAAATATCGTTTCTTTAGCTTCGGTGATGCAATGTTCGTTGCATCTCACGCTAAAATGGGAAACAAATAAAAGGAGTAAATTATGACAGCAATTCGTTATGAATTTATTAAAACTTGTAAACAAACAGGTGCTCGTTTAGGACGTGTACATACGCCGCACGGTTCATTTGATACACCAACATTTATGCCAGTTGGTACACTTGCAACAGTTAAGACAATGTCACCAGAAGAATTAAAAGCAATGGATTCTGGCATTATTTTAAGTAATACGTATCATTTATGGTTACGTCCAGGTCACGAAATCATCCGTGAAGCAGGTGGTTTGCATAAATTTATGAACTGGGATCGTGCAATCTTAACGGACTCTGGTGGTTTCCAAGTATTCAGTTTAAGTGACTTCCGTCGCATTGAAGAGGAAGGCGTTCACTTCCGTAACCACTTAAATGGAGATAAATTATTCTTATCACCAGAAAAAGCGATGGAAATTCAAAATGCATTAGGTTCAGATATTATGATGGCATTTGATGAGTGTCCACCATTCCCAGCTACTTTTGAATATATGAAGAAGTCTGTAGAGCGTACAAGTCGCTGGGCAGAGCGTTGCTTAAAAGCGCATGAACGTCCACAAGATCAAGGTTTATTCGGTATTGTACAGGGCGGAGAATTTGAAGAACTTCGCCGTCAAAGTGCAAAAGACCTTGTTTCAATGGACTTCCCTGGTTACGCGGTAGGTGGTTTATCTGTAGGTGAGCCGAAAGATATTATGAACCGTGTACTTGAGTTTACAACGCCACTTCTTCCAGATAATAAGCCACGTTACTTAATGGGAGTAGGTTCTCCTGACTCATTAATCGATGGTGCAATTCGTGGTATTGATATGTTTGACTGCGTACTGCCAACTCGTATCGCTCGAAATGGTACATGTATGACAAGTGAAGGCCGCCTTGTTGTCAAAAATGCGAAATTCGCAAGAGACTTCGGTCCGCTTGATCCAAATTGTGATTGCTACACATGTAAAAATTATTCTCGTGCGTATATTCGTCACTTAATGAAATGTGATGAAACGTTCGGAATTCGTTTAACGTCTTATCACAACCTTCATTTTCTGTTAAACTTAATGGAGCAGGTGAGACAAGCTATTCGTGAAGACCGTCTTGGCGATTTCCGCGAAGAATTCTTTGAACAGTATGGCTTTAATAAACCGAATGCTAAAAACTTCTAATACATAATTTAAAAGGAGGAACAAAAGATGAATCCAGGTATGATGAATATCGTTATGATCGTTGCGATGTTTGCGATTTTCTATTTCTTATTAATTCGCCCGCAACAAAAGCGTCAAAAAGCAGTTGCTCAAATGCAAAGTGAGTTAAAAAAAGGTGATGCTATCGTAACAATCGGTGGTTTACACGGTACAATTGAATCAGTAGATGAGACGAAAATCGTTGTTAAATCTGGCGGTTCACACTTAACTTTCGATCGTAATGCGATTCGTGAAGTTGTGAAAAACTAATGAAGAAGGCCCTGCATGGAATGTGCAGGGCCTTTTTTAGTTATTTTGTTTTGACATATTTACACCAAAAATACCACCGAGTGTACTCGCACCCATTAATGCTAATTGATAAAGTAACTGTGAGTTCGATAAAGTTTGAGAGAAGCCTAAATAGTTAACTAGAAAAACAAGTATGGTGAATGTAAGTCCTGTTGTGAAGCCTACTAGCCAACCTTTCCCTTGTGCTTTTTTACCGGCAGTAAACCCGGATATAAGCATTGATAAAAGAGCTAGTATAAAAATAGTAACGGCTAACGTCCCTTCAGTCATATCAGTAAACTTTAATAAAAGAGCCATAACCATGCTAGTAATTGATGCGAGAATTAATAAGGTAATGATACCGAAGCCGATTGCAGTTGATAACTTTTTCGTTCCATCCATTTATACATTCCCCCTTTTTAATACAAGCATATTTTCCTTTTGCTTAAGTTAGACTAGTTTCTTTTTTATAGGGGAGTCTATACGTAAAAAAGGAGCTGTAGAAATGGAATGGGTATCAGTAATTGGCCGGACGATGCTTTTGTATATTATCATCTTAATTATCTTTCGTCTTATGGGTAAACGTGAAATAGGAGAATTAAGTGTATTAGATTTAGTCGTATTCATTATGCTTGGTGAATTGGCTGTAGTCGCAATTGAAAATGCGGATAAATCACTTTGGCATCAATTAGTTCCGATGCTCTTCCTTATGTGTATACAGATCATGTTATCTGTCATTTCTTTAAAGTTTCAACGATTTCGGCATTTAATAGAAGGCGAACCAGCGATTATTATTAATGCTGGAAAAATTGATGAAAAAAAGATGAGAAACCAGCGATATAATATAGATGATTTAATGATGCAATTAAGGGAGCAAGGAGTGGGAGATATACGAGATGTAGAATACGCTATTTTAGAACCATCTGGGAAGTTATCTGTCTTTCAAAAACAAAAAGGCGGGCAGGATGATGCATTGCAGTTTACTCTTCCTCTTATTATTGATGGAGAAATTCAATCTAGTCATTTGCAAATGATTGAACATACAGATGAATGGCTCGTTGAAAAATTAAAAAACTTAGGTTATAAAGATGTAACACAAATTTTATACTGTAGCTTTCAAAATGGACAATTTTTTGTTGATTTGAAAGAAAACTAGAGGCTTACGATATGAAATAGTAAGCCCGTTCACTTCAAAAATGAAAGCTTTCGAATGATAGGTAGACGACTTAACTCTTCTTTTCGAATGAGTTTGAAAATGAAGAGGAGCACAATATAAACGAGTGTTGTTAAAGTGATTTCCCATAATGTTTGTATGCCAAGTGAATGAGAGAAAACTATATACTTATGAACGTAAAAACCAAAGGAGCCTGCGATACCGATGGCAAGTCCGCCAAAAATATAGTCTTTTGCGTAAATGGTAAATGTAATTTTCTTTAAAACAGTAGCGTAATGAAGGAATGTTACTGTTACGATATTTGCTGCAATTGCAAGGGCGACCCCCATCATTTGAAACTCTGGCCTTGAAGCTAGTACAAAAATAACGATTAATTTCACGATGGCACCAATAAATGTATTCATCATGGCCGCACGTGCTAAGTTTAAAGCTTGTAAAACAGAGGTAAGTGGACTTTGAAAATAGTGAAATAAAAAGCAAGGTGCAAGAAGCTGGATGAATGCTGTTGCACTATCCGATCCATACATAAGAGTTAAAACAGGAGAAGCAAATACGTATAATATAACGACTGACCATCCACCAGTAATTAATGAAATCCGAAGAGCTTGTTGTAAGCGATGTTCTACTAATTTATGCTGCCTCTTTGCCATTGCCTCGCTAATAGATGGAACGAGTGCTGTAGAGAGAGCGTATGTAATAAAGGCTGGCAGTGAAAGGAGCGGGAATGCATAACCGTTTAATATACCGTATTGCTGGGTTGCGACGGAGGCAGCAACGCCGGCAATCGCTAAGCTTTGCATAACGACGATAGGTTCAAAAAAATAGGAAACGGAACCGATTAAACGACTTCCTGTAGTTGGAAGTGCAATATCCATAAGAGAATAAAATGTCCCCTTGCTCTCCTTTACAGTAGTGAAAAATCCAGAGCGTATAGATAAATGTTTTTCGCGCTGGAATAAAGTGAGTAAAAATAATAATGATGCCACTTCACCGAGAACGGCTGATAACATAGCGCCAGCTGCAGCATATTCTACGCCGTAAGGTAAAAATAATTGAATACATATAGCGATAATTGTAATACGGACAATTTGTTCAATAACTTGGGCGTAAGCGCTAGGTTTCATATTTTGTTTCCCTTGAAAATAACCGCGTAAAACAGAAGAAACAGCAATAACAGGAACGACAGGTAAAATAGCCATTAATGGATAATACGTTCGTTCATCAGTTAATAATGTTTTTGCTAAAATAGGTGTGAGGAGCATAATTCCAATCGTTAAAATGATACTAATAACGGATGTAACAGCTAATGATACTGTTAATATTTTTTTAACTTTTTGTTTATCGTTCACAGCTTCCGCTTCTGCTACAAATTTTGCGATTGCGACAGGAAGACCGATTTGTGTTAATGTAATTGCTAGAATAAATGTAGGGACGGCCATCATATAAAGGCCAACGCCTTCTTCTCCTAAAATACGTGCCATTACAATACGGTTAATAAATCCTAGAATTTTGGTAATAAAGCCGGCGATCATTAAAATAAATGCGCCTTTTAAAAAGCTTTGTCTCGTCATGGTCTTCTCCTACCTTCTCAAAATCAGTGGAATGATTTACAATAATTTATATGCACGTACGAGACAAGAATGACAAGCATTTAAGAGAGTGTGCTCTTGAAAGTAGTTATTGCTGTCCATTAGAGCGGGATTAAAAGCGACTTTTCGTGCTGAAATAAGAAGGAGATGTTAAATATGTTAGATAGAGAGGCTTTGGTAGAATCATACCGCGGACAGTTACAAGTCGTTTTAGAAAGTAAAGTAGAAGAGTTCCAAATGTTCGGCTACGACCGAGTAACAGATGATGACATTTGGAAGTTTCTTAAAGTGAAAAAGTGGAAGAAGATAGACAGCGATGTTAGATTGTATGAATTAGTTAATGACGTATTAACAGTAACAGCTAATGAATATATGACGTATTTAACTGTTGAAGCATATCAAGCGCCACTTTGGTCATTTGATGAATATGAAAATAAATAACCGACTGCAATTGGTTTGTTCTTCCTTTTGCAGTATAATGATAGGTATTGATAAAGAGGAAATAATTATGTCTAAGATTATATAAAAAGGGGGTAGTGAAGAGAGAAAACAAATAATGGAAGTGTAGGTATTGTAAAAAACTTACCGACACAGCTAGTGAGGAACTAGCAAAATTATAGAAAGGAAGTCTACTAACTAGGCGTATGCACACGTGTAAAAGTGAATCGTAAGAGATTTATTTGAAGTGTTAGTAGCGGAAAGAGGGTACATATGGCAAAGCGTGGTACGAGAATTGCCGCCTTTTTCCTCATCGTTTTATTAATCGGTGGAGTAATTGGTGCGGCAGGAAAAGACATAGCAAAAGGAATTAGTCTAGGACTAGACCTTCGCGGTGGTTTTGAAATTCTGTATGAAGTAAAACCAGCCAAAAAAGGTGATAAAATCGATCGAGACGTACTTGTAAGTACAGTAGGTGCTCTTGAAAATCGTGTCAATGTTCTCGGTGTAAGTGAGCCGAACATTCAAATCGAAGGACAAGATCGAATTCGTGTACAGCTTGCTGGTGTACAAGATCAGCAAAAAGCTCGTGAAATGTTGTCAACACAAGCGAAATTAACATTCCGTGATGTAGATGACAATCTTCTTATGGATGGAACGGATTTAAAAGGTGGCGGAGCGAAGCAAACATTTGATGAGCAAGGCCGTGCGAGTGTAGGTCTTACACTAAAAAGCGCTGAAAAATTCCGTGAAGTAACTGAAAAAATTTCAAAAATGCCACCACCAACAAATTTAATGGTAATTTGGCTTGATTTTGAAGAAGGAAAAGATTCGTATAAAGCAGAATCTGCAAAACCGAATCCGAAATTCTTATCAGCAGCAACAGTAAACCAAGTGTTTAACCAAGCTGAAGTATCTATCGTAGGTGGAAACTTCACAGTTGAAAGTGCGAAACAACTTTCATCTTTATTAAATGCAGGTGCACTTCCGGTTGATTTAAAAGAAATGTATTCAACATCAGTTGGAGCGAAGTTTGGTCAACAAGCGTTAGAGCAAACAATTTTCGCTAGTGCGATTGGTATCGCTCTTATTTTTGTATTTATGCTTGTATTCTACCGTTTACCAGGAATTGTAGCGGTTATTATGTTAGGTTTATACATTTTCGTTACATTACTTGTCTTTAACTGGATGCATGCAGTTCTGACGTTGCCAGGTATTGCGGCGTTAGTGCTCGGGGTAGGTATCGCAGTTGATGCGAATATTATTACGTACGAGAGACTAAAAGAAGAACTGAAAATTGGTAAGTCAATGATGTCAGCATTCCGTGCTGGTAACCATCGTTCATTAGCAACAATTTTAGATGCGAACATTACAACACTTGCAGCAGCTGGTGTATTATTCGTTTACGGTAATAGCTCTGTAAAAGGATTCGCAACAAGTTTAATCGTAAGTATTTTAGTTGGTTTTATTACGAACGTATTCGGTACTCGTTTCTTACTAAGTTTACTTGTAAAGAGCCGTTACTTCGATAAAAAACCAGGATATTTTGGTGTGAAACAAAAGGATATTATTCCGTTAACAAAAGGTGTAGTACATCCACCAACGAAATTTGATCGTATTAACTTTGTAAATGTCGGTCATAAATTCCTTATCTTCTCGATTGTAGTTGTAATTGCAGGTGCGATTATTTTACCAATTTTCAAATTGAATCTTGGTATTGACTTTGCAAGTGGTACACGTATCGACTTACAGTCAAAACAATCAGTTACTGTATCTGATGTTCATAAAGATTTTAAAGAATTGAACATTGATGTGAAGGAAGAAAACATTGTACCGACTGGAGATGACAATAAAGGATTCGCAGTTCGTACATTAGGTGTTTTATCAAAAGATGAAATTGCGAAAACAAAAACATTCTTCCACGATAAATATGGTACAGATCCAAACGTAAGTACAGTTTCACCGACAATCGGTAAAGAAATTGCACGAAATGCATTTATCGCAGTATTAATTGCTTCTGCAGTTATCATTTTATACGTAAGTATTCGATTCCGATTTACGTACGCATTATCTGCAGTGCTTGCATTATTACATGATGCATTCGTTATGATTGTTATATTTAGTATTTTCCAATTGGAGGTAGACTTAACGTTTATCGCTGCCGTGTTAACAATCATCGGTTATTCTATTAATGACTCAATTGTTACGTTTGATAGAAACCGTGAATTATACAAACAGAAAAAACGAGTTCGCGATATAAAAGACTTAGAAGAAATCGTAAATGCAAGTATTCGCCAAACGCTTGGTCGTTCGATTAATACTGTATTAACAGTGTTATTCCCAGTAATTGCATTGCTTATCTTCGGTAGTGAGTCACTACGTAACTTCTCGTTTGCGTTACTAGTTGGATTAATTGTAGGTACGTATTCTTCTGTTTTCGTTGCCTCTCAAATTTGGTTAATGCTTGAAAACCGTCGTTTGAAAAAGGGAAAAAACAAGAAGAAGGTTGAGAAAGTAGAATCTGAACCGCAAGTATAAAAAAGATGATGTCTCTTTATGAGGCATCTCTTTTTTCGTTTGTGGATACAATAAGATAGCAACTTTGAAATGATAAAATGGAAGAAAGTGGTGATGTTATCACTGTTTTTGTTACAATAAAAAGATAGGTTAAGAAAAGAAGGGATTTTAATGATGGAAAAAGATGAACGTTTTAAACAGGCCGAGTTTGGTGCTATTGTCGGGATCGTTGGTAATATTATATTAGCGATTATAAAGGCGGTAATTGGTTATATTGGGAACAGTAAAGCGCTATTAGCGGATGCCGTGCATTCTGCATCGGATGTAATTGGTTCGTTAGCCGTACTGTTTGGATTGCGAGCAGCGAAGCAACCGCCCGATGAAGATCATCCGTATGGTCATGGTAAAGCGGAATCGATTTCAGCAATTATTGTTGCAGTATTATTATTTATTGTGGGAATTGAGATAGCAATTTCGTCTATAAAAGCTTTTTCGCAAGAACTAGAACCACCGAAAGGGATTACGATTTTTGCTGTCGTTCTGTCGATTGTTGTGAAAGAAGGAATGTTTCAATATAAATTTCGATTAGGGAAAAGGGTAAATAGTGATGCAATTATTGCAAATGCATATGAGCACCGTTCAGATGTATTTTCTTCAATTGCAGCTTTAATCGGTATTTGTGCAGCGATTATCGGTGGAAAGTTCGGGTTAGATTGGCTTGTATATGCCGATCCAATTGCGGGATTATTTGTTTCACTTCTTGTTGCGAAAATGGCATGGAGTATTGGGGCAGAAGCGATTCATGCAACGCTTGATCATGTTCTTCATGAGGAAGATGTTATTCCGCTTAGAGAAGCCGTACTTCAAATAGATGGTGTGAAAAAAATCGGCTCGTTATACGCAAGGGAACATGGTCATTACGTTATTGTTGATATTAAAGTTTCTGTAGATCCATATATTACTGTAGAAGAAGGACATCGCATTGGAAAGCATGTGAAAGAAACGCTTATGAAACAAGATAACGTACAAAATGTGTTTGTACATATAAATCCGTATTCTCCAAATTAAACATTATTAACATTTTAGTATATAGATATTGCATCGTAGTTTGCATTATATTGTCACCCCTTAATCTGTCTTGTATAATGAACAGGTTAAGGGGTGATTTCGTGTTACAACCGAAGACGCGTTGGAAAGAAAAAGAATATAATGGCGAGCGAGTGAGTGAATTAGCAAGTAAATTACAATTATCACCACTTGTCGTTTCGTTATTCCTCGGTAGAGGACTAGATACAGAAGATAAGATTTTAGATTTTTTAAATACAGAAAATCAAGAATTTCATGATCCATTTTTATTAGAAGGAATGGATAGAACGGTAGAACGTGTAAATAAGGCGATTCAAAATGGAGAGCAAATATTAATATTTGGTGACTACGATGCGGACGGAGTAAGTAGTACGACTGTATTATATGTTGCCTTACAAGAATTAGGTGCAGACGTAGAATTTTATATCCCAAACCGTTTTACAGAAGGTTATGGACCAAACGAAGAAGCATTCCGTTGGGCACATAGCGCGGGATTCTCACTTATTATTACTGTTGATACTGGTATCGCAGCTGTACATGAAGCGAAAGTAGCGAAGGAACTTGGGATAGATCTTATTATTACAGATCACCATGAGCCGCCACCAGAATTGCCAGAAGCACTTGCGATTATTCATCCGAAATTAGATGGCGGTGTGTATCCGTTTCACTATTTAGCGGGCGTTGGTGTTGCGTTTAAAGTTGCGCATGCACTACTGGGCCGTGTACCAGAGCATTTATTAGAAATTGCAGTAATTGGTACAGTAGCCGATTTAGTATCACTTCACGGTGAAAATAGATTGCTAGTGAAGCGCGGTTTAAAACATATGCGCATGACGAAAAATATTGGACTAAAGGCGCTATTTAAAGTAGCTAACGTTTCGCAAAGTGAAATTACAGAAGAGAGTATTGGCTTCTCAATCGCACCTCGTATTAATGCAGTTGGACGTTTAGAAGATGCTACGCCGGCTGTACATCTTTTATTATCAGAGGAGCCGGAAGAAGCGAAAGAGCTAGCTGAAGAAATTGATGAACTGAACAAACTGCGAAAAGATATTGTAAAGCAAATTACAGAAGAAGCTATCGCTGAGGTGGAAACGAATTTCCCGCCTGAAGACAATAAAGTATTAGTGCTTGCAAAAGAAGGATGGAATCCAGGTGTAATTGGAATTGTCGCTTCTAAATTAGTTGAACGTTTTTATCGTCCAACGATTGTATTATGCATTGATCCTGTAAAAGAAACTGCAAAAGGTTCAGCGCGTAGTATTGCAGGATTCGATCTGTTTGCAAACTTGTCAGATTGTAGAGAGTTATTGCCACACTTCGGGGGACATCCGATGGCAGCGGGAATGACGCTACATATGAATGATGTAGATGAATTACGCCGCCGTTTAAATGAGCAAGCAGAGGAAATTTTAACGGAAGAAGATTTTATCCCAATTACAGCTGTCGATGCTTTTTGTAAAGTGGAGGACGTAACACTTGCAGCAATCGAGGATATGCAAAAGTTGGCACCATTTGGTGTTGGAAATCCAAAGCCACGTATTGCGGTGAAGGATGCAGAGTTAGAAAGTATTCGTGCAATCGGATCAGACGGTTCTCATTTAAAAATGGCTCTTCGTGATGGACAGGCAACACTTGATACGATCGGGTTTGGATTTGGAGCGTACGCGAAAGAAATTTCTCCAGTTGCAAAGGTATCTGTAATCGGGGAAGCGTCTATCAATGAATGGAATAATTTTAAGAAACCGCAATTAATGGTACAAGATATTGCTGTAGAGGCATGGCAATTATTTGATTGGCGTAGTATGCGTAACGTAGAAGCAAATGTAGCAGAACTTCCGAAAGAAAAAATAACGATGGTGTATTTTTCTAAAGAGGTATTGCATAAATTTTCTTTAGAAGACTATAAAGAGCATATGATGCATGCATCAGAAGTAACCGAGTTAGATGAGCAATACATCGTGTTACTTGATTTACCAAAAGGAACAGATGAATTACGAGATCTATTTAAAGTTGGGTTCCCGTCGCGAATTTATACGCTATTTTATCAAGAGAATAATCATTTATTTAGTACTGTTCCAACGAGGGATCACTTTAAATGGTACTATTCATTCTTGAGCCAAAAATCACCATTTTCTTTAAGACAATATGGAGAACAACTATGTCAACATAAAGGTTGGTCAAAAGATACAGTAAATTTCATGACACAGGTGTTTTTTGAGTTAGAATTTGTTACAATAAAAGATGGCGTCATTTTTATGGCAGACAAAAAACAAAAGCGTGATTTAATTGAATCGAACACATATCGTGAGAAAATGAACCACTTACAATTAGAAAAAGAGTTGGTTTATAGCACATATCAGCAACTATATACATGGTTTGAAACGATTCGTAATCATAAAGAAGTAGAACAGCTAGGGTAAAGGATTTGTATTTACAAACCTTTTAGATCTGAGGAGGATTCAGAAATATGGATTTCAAGCAACATATCGCAATTGTACCGGACTATCCAAAAGAAGGTATTGTGTTTAAAGACATTACACCGTTAATGAACGACGGTAAAGCATACAAAGCAGCAACAGATGCAATCGTTGAGTATGCAAAAGAGAGAGACATCGACCTTGTAGTAGGACCAGAAGCTCGTGGCTTTATTATCGGTTGCCCAGTTTCTTACGCATTAGAAGTAGGATTTGCGCCAGTTCGTAAATTAGGAAAATTACCACGTGAAGTAATTACAGTTGACTACGGTAAAGAGTATGGTAAAGATGTTTTAACAATCCATAAAGATGCAATTAAGCCAGGCCAACGCGTATTAATTACAGATGATCTATTAGCTACAGGTGGAACAATCGAAGCGACAATTAAGCTAGTTGAAGAGCTAGGCGGAGTTGTAGCAGGAATTGCATTCTTAGTAGAACTTACTTACTTAGATGGTCGTAAAATGTTAGATGGTTACGATGTATTAGTATTAGAAAAATACTAATCGCTATATAGGTAAAACTACGGTGATAAGAAGTACCCGTGAATCTCTTGGAGAGGAGCGGGTACTTTTGTATAATTGAACAAAAAATTATGGTGAAATGTCAGTAAAATCTTTTCCTTTTCACAATTCACAATCATTGGGTTATAATGATAGAATATAATTTATTCTATTTAATAAAGATAAAGTCAATTTTCAATAAAAGGTGATTCGATGGCAAATGAGCAGGTACTAACAGCTGAACAGGTACTCGAGAAAGCAAGTCAATATTTAGTGGATGAAGATATTGAGCTAGTAGCACGTGCCTATGAATATGCACGCGATGCACATAGCGAACAATACAGAAAATCGGGTGAACCGTACATTATTCATCCAATTCAAGTTGCAGGTATTTTAGTTGATTTACACATGGATCCAGCTACAGTATCAGCAGGTTTCTTACATGATGTAGTAGAAGATACAGAGATTACATTAGAAGATATTGAACGGGAATTTAATAAAGAAATTGCTATGCTTGTCGATGGTGTAACAAAGCTCGGAAAGATTAAATATAAATCTCATGAGCAACAACAAGCAGAAAACCATCGCAAAATGTTTATTGCAATGGCTCAAGATATTCGAGTTATTTTAATTAAACTAGCTGATCGTCTTCATAACATGCGTACATTGAAACATTTGCCTCAAGAGAAGCAGCGTCGCATTGCGAATGAAACGTTAGAAATCTTTGCACCTTTAGCACATAGACTCGGAATTAGTACTATTAAATGGGAGCTAGAGGATACGTCACTTCGCTATTTAAATCCACAGCAATATTATCGTATTGTAAATTTAATGAAGCGTAAACGTGCAGAACGTGAAGAGTATTTAGACGAAGTAATGACTGGTATTCGTGAGAAATTAGACGAAGTTGCAATTCAACCGGAGATTTCTGGAAGACCAAAACATATTTACAGTATTTATCGTAAAATGGCACTGCAAAATAAACAGTTCAATGAAATTTACGATTTATTAGCTGTACGTGTCGTTGTAAATAGTATTAAAGATTGTTATGCAGTACTTGGAATTATTCATACGTGCTGGAAGCCGATGCCAGGTCGTTTTAAAGACTATATTGCAATGCCGAAAGCAAATCTATATCAATCTCTTCATACGACTGTAATTGGACCGAAAGGTGATCCGCTTGAAGTGCAAATTCGTACGAAAGAAATGCATGAGATTGCAGAATTCGGGATCGCGGCACACTGGGCGTATAAAGAAGGAAAAACAGCAGAAACAACAGGCACATTAGAGAAGAAACTTACATGGTTCCGTCAAATATTAGAATGGCAAAATGAAGCTTCTAATGCAGAAGAGTTTATGGAGTCGTTAAAAATTGATTTATTCTCTGACATGGTATTCGTCTTTACACCGAAAGGCGATGTAATGGAATTGCCACTTGGATCTGTTCCAATTGACTTTGCATATCGTGTGCATTCAGAGATTGGGAATAAAACAATTGGTGCAAAAGTAAACGGGAAAATGGTGACACTTGACTATAAATTAAAAACAGGTGACATCATTGAAATTTTAACATCGAAACATTCGTATGGACCAAGTCAAGATTGGGTGAAACTAGCTCAAACATCTCATGCAAAAAACAAAATACGTCAATTCTTTAAGAAGCAACGTAGAGATGAAAATATTGAAAAAGGCCGTGAACTTGTTGAGAAAGAAGTGCGTAGCCTAGAGTATGAGATGAAAGAAGTGTTAGCTCCTGACAATTTAAAACGTGTTGCTGAAAAATTCAACTTTGCAAATGAAGAAGATATGTTTGCAGCAGTTGGATATAATGGCATCACTGCATCACAAATTGTTACGCGACTAACGGACAAGTTCCGTAAGCAACGTGAAGAAGAAGAGATTGTTGAAGTTAAAGAAGTTCGTAAACCGATGAAAATTCGAAAATGGGATTCTGGCGTTAAAGTGAGCGGTGCGGATAATTTATTAATTCGTTTATCAAAATGCTGTAACCCAGTACCTGGTGATGATATCGTTGGATATATTACGAAAGGCCGAGGCGTATCAATTCACCGCCGTGATTGTGTAAATGTTCATACAGAAGAAGCGATAGAACGTTTATTAGAAGTAGAGTGGGAAGGTAGTCCTGAAAAAGAAATTGAGTATAACGTTGATATTGAAATTTCAGGTTACGATCGCCGTGGTTTATTAAACGAAGTATTACAAGCTGTTACAGAGACGAAAACGTACATTTCAGCAGTTTCTGGTAGAAGTGACCGTAATAAGATGGCGACAATTAATATGTCAATCTCTATTCGTAACTTACAGCACTTGAAAAAAGTAGTAGAACGCATTAAACGTGTTCCAGAAATTTATGCAGTACGACGCATGATGCATTAATAGGGAGTGTAGAAAAGATGAGAGTTGTTTTACAACGATCAAAAGAAGCGTCTGTCACAGTAGACGGTGAGATCGTAGGACAAATTCCGTTCGGTTTAACATTACTAGTTGGCATTACGCATGAAGATACAGAAAAAGATGCAACTTACATTGCAGAAAAAATTGCGAACTTACGTATTTTTGAAGATGAGAGCGGAAAGATGAACCATTCTGTACTTGATGTAGAAGGACAAGTTCTATCTATTTCGCAATTCACATTATACGGAGATTGCCGCAAGGGAAGACGTCCAAACTTTATGGATGCTGCCAAACCTGACTATGCAGAGCGTTTATATGATTTCTTTAATGAAGAAGTACGTAAGCAAGGATTGCATGTAGAAACAGGGAAGTTCGGAGCAATGATGGATGTTTTTTTAATCAATGATGGTCCGGTTACCTTAATTGTGGAAAGTAAATAGTGTTGCTTAAGAAGAGAGGATGATATCATCCTCTCTTTTTTATACATTGTTGTATGTTTTGTTCATTTAATATAGGATGAATTTGGAAGGGGATAAAAGGAAAAGAAGGTGTAGCATCCTATTTTGGCGAATGGACTTGCGATTATTATTGTTGTGAATCGAGTGTTAATGTTTATTTGGAATCAATAGATTAGGTCATTACTTATATAGTATAATGTAAAAAATGGTAAAAATATTCGAGTGTATGTGTGATAAGGGGAGATAGTATATGAATTGGTCAGTCTTTAAAGATTTAAAATTTTTATTGCGATTTAGCTTTGCTATTCTTTTCAATGCATTAGGAATTATTTTCGCAGTGTTAAGTTACGGTACTTGGGTAATATTTGTAATGGCAGCGATGGTTGCAACATTCTTTATGATTCAAAGAGGTAATTATTTATATAAGAGCGTTATGGAATAACGTTATTCGTTTGTATGTATAACCCTTTCATCAATATGGAACAATAAAAAGTAAAACATCCATATTGAATGTGAGGGATATACGTATGCGTATGAATGAAAAAGGGCATTCTGTTACAAATGGTGCAAATCAACTGTTTAACGTAAATTTTCATGATTTTATTTCAAAAGAGCAAAACAATACTTCGATGGAACTTGCTTCTGAGTTTGGCATTTCTCTTCAAGATGTAAAGCGTCTAAAGAAGCAGATTGAACGTTCTTAGAGCACTTGACAATCCTACTGAACAAACGTATAGTAATTTTATATTTACATATGAATATAACCGTTGATAGAGAAGAGTAAATGAGACACACATGGAAAGAGAAGAAATGTCTTAGGCTGAAAACATTTCTACATGATGACTGATTGAATGACACTCTAGAGGTTTCAACTTGAACGGCATATACGCTTAGTAGGGATGAACGCACATTTAAGCGTTATTAAAAAAGTGGAAGCATACGTGCTTCAATTAGGGTGGCACCACGGGTATAATACTCTCGTCCCTACTGTTCAAACAGTAGAGGCGGGAGTTTTTTTATTTTTATTAAGATTAAAACAATTTGAGGAGGAACTGAATATGTCTATTCAAATCCCACGCGGAACGCAAGATATTCTTCCAGGCACTGTTGAGTTATGGCAGTATATCGAAGGGCAAGCACGCGAAATTTGCCGTCGTTACAATTATAAAGAAATTCGTACACCGATTTTTGAACACACTGAGTTATTTTTACGTGGTGTTGGTGATACGACAGATATCGTGCAAAAAGAAATGTACTCATTCCAAGATCGTGGAGAGCGTAGTTTAACATTACGTCCAGAAGGCACTGCACCTGTTGTACGTTCTTACGTTGAAAACAAAATGTTCGGTGACGCAACACAACCAACGAAATTATATTATATTGGTCAAATGTTCCGTTACGAAAGACCACAAGCAGGTCGCTATCGTCAATTCGTACAATTCGGTATTGAAGCAATCGGTAGTAACGATCCTGCAATTGATGCAGAAGTAATTGCACTTGCTGTAGAGTTTTACCGAGGCATGGGCTTAAAAAATATTAAAGTTGTATTAAACAGCTTAGGTGATGCAGCGAGCCGTCAAGCGCACCGTGATGCATTAATCGCACACTTTGAGCCACGTATCGGTGAGTTCTGTTCTGACTGTCAATCTCGTTTAGAAAAGAACCCTCTTCGTATTTTAGATTGTAAGAAGGACCGTAACCATGAATTAATGGGAACAGCACCATCTATTACAGAATACTTAAACGAAGATTCAGCAGTATACTACGACAAAGTTCAAGAACTATTAACGATGATGGATGTTCCATTTGAAAAAGATCCGAACTTAGTACGTGGTTTAGACTACTACCAGCACACTGTTTTTGAAATTATGAGTGAAGCAGAAGGTTTCGGTGCGATCACTACACTAAGCGGTGGTGGCCGTTATAACGGACTTGTACAAGAAATCGGTGGACCAGAAATGCCAGGTATCGGTTTTGCGATGAGTATTGAACGTTTAATTATGGCGCTAAAAGCTGAAAATATTGAATTACCAATTGAACATAGTATTGATTGTTACGTTGTAGCGCTTGGTGAAAAAGCGAAAGACCATGCTGCAAAAGTTGCGTTTGATCTTCGTAAAGCTGGATTAGCAGTTGAAAAAGATTATTTAGATCGCAAAATGAAAGCACAATTTAAATCAGCAGATCGTCTAAAAGCGAAATTCGTAGCTGTACTAGGGGAAGATGAGCTAGATAAAGGCATCATTAACCTAAAAGATATGGCAACAGGCGAACAAGAAGAAGTAGCATTAGATGTGTTTGCTTCATACGTAGCAGAGAAATTAATATAGGGGGAACTTACAGTGGCTGAAAGAACACATGCATGTGGAAAAGTAACAGTAGAAGCAGTTGGACAAACAGTTCAATTAAAAGGTTGGGTACAAAAACGCCGTGATTTAGGTGGATTAATCTTTATCGACTTACGTGATCGTACAGGTATCGTACAAGTTGTATTTAACCCAGAAACATCAAAAGAAGCGCTAGAAGTAGCAGAAACAATTCGTAGCGAATACGTATTACACGTAGAAGGTACAGTTGTTGAGCGTGGTGAAGGCGCAATTAATGACAATATGGCAACAGGTCGTATTGAAGTACAAGCAACGAAAGTAAACGTATTAAATGCAGCGAAAACAACGCCAATCATTATTGCTGATGATACAGATGCATCAGAAGATGTGCGTTTAAAATATCGTTATTTAGACTTACGTCGTCCTGTAATGTTTAACACATTCAAAATGCGTCACGACGTAACGAAAACAATTCGTAACTTCTTAGATACAGAAGAGTTCTTAGAAGTGGAAACACCAATTTTAACGAAGAGCACACCAGAAGGCGCTCGTGACTATTTAGTACCAAGTCGTGTACATGACGGTGAATTCTATGCATTACCACAGTCTCCACAGCTATTTAAACAGCTTCTTATGGTCGGTGGATTTGAGCGTTACTATCAAGTAGCACGTTGTTTCCGTGACGAAGATTTACGTGCGGATCGTCAACCAGAATTCACGCAAATCGATATTGAGGCTTCATTCTTAACACAAGATGAAATTTTAGATATGATGGAGCGCATGATGACGAAAGTTATGAAGGATGCAAAAGGTGTAGAAGTTAGCGCACCATTCCCTCGTATGAAATATGCTGATGCAATGGCTCGCTACGGCTCTGATAAGCCAGATACACGCTTTGAAATGGAACTAACAGACTTATCTGAGTTTGCAGCAGGTTGTGGGTTTAAAGTATTTACAAGTGCTGTAGAAAGCGGCGGACAAGTAAAAGCAATTAATGCAAAAGGTGCTGCGAGCAAATACTCTCGTAAAGATATCGATGCATTAACTGAATTCGTAAAAGTATACGGTGCAAAAGGTTTAGCTTGGCTTAAAGTGGAAGAAGATGGCTTAAAAGGACCAATCGCGAAATTCTTCGGTGAAGAAGATGCGAACGTGTTAATGAATACATTAGAAGCTACTGCTGGTGACTTATTACTATTCGTAGCAGATAAGAAGAGCGTTGTTGCAGATAGCTTAGGCGCACTTCGTTTACGTCTAGGTAAAGAGCTTGAGTTAATTGACGAAAGTAAATTTAACTTCCTATGGGTAACGGATTGGCCACTTCTTGAGTACGACGAAGATGCAGATCGTTACTTCGCAGCTCACCACCCATTCACAATGCCTTTCCGTGAAGATGTTGAGTTATTAGAAACAGCACCAGAAAAAGCACGTGCACAAGCATATGACCTTGTATTAAACGGTTATGAGCTTGGCGGTGGATCACTTCGTATTTACGAGCGTGACGTACAAGAAAAAATGTTCAAAGCACTTGGATTCTCACAAGAAGAAGCACAAGAGCAATTCGGATTCTTATTAGAAGCATTCGAATACGGTACGCCACCACACGGCGGTATCGCATTAGGTTTAGACCGTCTTGTTATGTTACTTGCAGGTCGTACGAACCTTCGTGATACAATTGCGTTCCCGAAAACAGCAAGCGCAAGCTGCTTATTAACAGAAGCTCCAAGTCCAGTTGCAGAAGCACAGCTTGAAGAGCTGAACTTGAAGTTGAACGTGAAAGAAGAGAAGTAAGAAAAAAGTCTAGATGGTTATACTATAGCCGTCTAGACTTTTTTTGGGAGGTTGTTTAAAAAGTCCGGTTCAGATGGCTGTCGCATCTCGTCGTTACGTATGCTAGTCCGGTGCTCGAGTAGTAACGCTACACTGCGCTCCTCCTAGCATACGTGCCTCGATCTGCTCGGCCCCCTGAATCCTCCTTTTTAAACGTGTATTGGAAGGAAGTTTAAAAAGTCCGGTTCAGATAACTGTCGCATCTCGTCGTTACGTATGCCAGTCCGGTGCTCGAGTAGTAACGCTACACTGCGTTCCTCCTGGCTTCAGCGCCTCGATCTGCTCGGTTCTTTAAAACCTCCTTGTTAAACGTGTATTTAGGAAGAAATAAAATTCTGGTCTATGTTTTCATTCTCGAAATATGTATTTTTAGGAATTCTATAACTTTTTCTATACAAATAGTCGGAAAAACGCTAGAATACATGGTAGACCATTTTTGTAATAGGAGTGTAGAGCTGAATGTTACATCAATTTTCACGTAATGAATTAGCCTTCGGTAAAGAAGGACTTGAAATATTAAAAAATAGTACAGTCGGTATTTTAGGAATTGGCGGCGTAGGTTCTTTTGCAGCTGAAGCATTAGCGCGTTCTGGCGTAGGGCGTCTCGTATTAGTTGACAAAGACGTTGTAGATATTACAAACGTAAACCGTCAAATTCATGCTTTAGTATCTACTGTAGGACGTTCAAAAGTAGAATTAATGAAAGAGCGTATCGCAGATATTAACCCAGAGTGTGAAGTAATTGGACTAGAAATGTTTTATACAGATGAAACATATGAAGAGTTCTTTAAGCATGGTTTAGACTTCGTAGTGGATGCATCTGATACGATTACGTTCAAAATTCATTTAATTAAACAATGTTTACGCCGTAAAATTAAAATTATCTCAAGTATGGGTGCAGCAAATAAAATGGATCCAACTCGTTTTCGTATTGCGGACATCTCTAAAACACATACAGATCCAATTGCGAAGGTAATCCGTACGAAGCTTCGTAAAGAGGGCATTAAAAAAGGTGTGAAAGTTGTTTTCTCTGACGAAAATCCAATCGTAATTCGTGAAGAAGTACGTAAAGAAATTGTACCAGACGAAAATGCGAAAATTCGTAAAGCGAAATTACCGCCTTCATCAAATGCATTCGTACCATCTGTGGCAGGCTTAATTATGGCGAGTCACGTTGTGCGTGAACGCATTAAAAATGTCGAAGTGAAGCGTGTAGGGCAAGAATAAAAAGAAAGCATATATCCGTCTAGGGTATATGCTTTTTCTATTATATTTTAAAGAACTGCTGATATTTGCAATACTAATACTTCAAGTGTAAGTAATCCTAATAAAGAATAATCGTATTTATCCGACTTATAAGCTGAGGTCTTTTTTAAACTATGAATGGTAAAAAGACCTAATATTAGGACGAGAATGCCAAGCGTTATTTTGAAGAATATTAATGAAATAGCAATCATCTCCCTTCGATCGTATATGTTCATATTAACATTTTAGTGAAATATATCCAATTAATCCTAGATGTTTATTTTTATAACAAATCGACTTATTTTGTCAACATTTGTCGGTGAATCGATATTCCTTGTCGAATCGTCGATATAACTAAAAAATCGTTGATATATTTGAAAAATCGTCGATATAATTTCATTTACCAATACATTATTCACAGAAAAAAAACAGGGATGTCACTTAATCAAAAAAGTGACATCCCTATTTTTAATTCTCTGCAGAATAAATAATATCTAAATTACCATTTTGATCTGTCTTAAAAATCGGAGCGATCTGTTCTTCTTGTTCTTCAACTGAAACAAGTTTTCGAGCACGGTCCATAATTCTAACGAGCATTGCGTAATCTTCTTCGATTGCTTGTTGTTTTTTTGTGAGTACGGCTAATTTAGTTTCAAGCTCATCATTCGTTTTTTGCAAGGAAGTGAGCTGAGCTTGTAGTACATCATTTTCAGTTTGTAACTTTGCGAGTGAAGGGTTGGTATGCTCTAAGTTTTGCAAAAACGAGATGACATTTTGCATTGTAAGTTCTTGTTTACTTGGCGTAATATCTTCAGAAAACTTAGCATCGATTACGAGTTGTTTCGTTTTCGTGAAATGCTCTTTTTCTATTTTAGCTTCAGAGCGCTTTAATTCTTTCCGTTGTTTTTTCGCAAGCTGCACCGAATCTTCGTAATTCGGTCTTACTTCAGCATTCCATCTAAAGCCGCAAGCTGCTGAAGTGCGGTTCAATGCATCGCCGACTTCATCGAATGCTTTTATTTGTGTACTGCCGCTGCGAATATGCCGTAAAACAGTTTCGGCTAAAAGGAGATCGTCTTCTTTTGTCCATGCATCTTGACGTGTTTTCATAAGCGAAGCCTCCATAATGGTGACGTTTTCGCTTATGTTACCCTTTATTTTTTGTTTTATTCGAACTTTGTAATCTTTCATATACAGTAGAAAGTGCTTGTTCAAATTTCCCTGTTGTTTTTGGTTTATAATATTGTTTGTTTTTTATTTTATCAGGTAAGTATTGTTGTTGTACCCAGCCATTTGGTTGGTCGTGTGGGTATAAGTATCCAATGCCTCTTCCAAGTGCCTCTGCGCCTTTATAATGACTATCTTTTAAATGACTTGGAATGTCTCCTGTTTGACCGTTACGTAAATCGTGTAATGCAGCATCAAGTGCTTTATAAGCTGAGTTCGATTTAGGTGATAAGCAAAGCTCGATAACAGCATTTGCAAGTGGTATGCGTGCTTCTGGGAATCCAACTCGTTCCGCTGATTCTATAGCTGCTAGCGTACGCGGTCCAGCTTGCGGGCTAGCAAGTCCAATATCTTCATATGCCATAATAAGAAGACGTCTACTGATGCTTTGTAAATCACCAGCTTCAATAAGACGTGCTAAATAATGAAGTGCTGCATTTACATCGCTTCCGCGCACCGATTTTTGAAATGCCGATAATACGTCATAATGAGCATCCCCGCCCTTGTCATGAACGAAGCTCTTTTTTTGTAAACATTCTTCTGCGATTTCTAGCGTAATTTCCGCAGCTTTATCATCAGTTGTAAAGCTAGATAAAACAGCTAGTTCAAGTGCATTATAAGCGGAACGCATATCTCCGCCTGATGCATTTGCAAAGTGATGTAATGCCTCAGGTGTAACAGTTACATCATATTCTCCAAGACCTTTTTCTTTATCTTCAAGTGCTCGTTTTAAGCCAATTAAAAGATCATCTTCTGTTAATGCGTGTAATTCAAAGATTTGACAACGACTTCGAATAGCAGAATTAATAGCATGGAACGGATTACTCGTCGTTGCACCAATTAAAGTAAGGAGTCCACTTTCTAAATGGGGTAATAAAAAATCCTGTTTTGCTTTATCTAGACGGTGTACTTCATCTAAAATTAAAACGAGGTGTCGATGCATCTTTGCCTCTTGTACGACAACTTCCATATCTTTTTTATTATGAGTAACAGCGTTTAATAGGCGAAAAGGGGTTCCGGTACTTCCGGCAATTGCGCTCGCGATAGATGTTTTTCCAGTGCCTGGAGGGCCATATAAAATCATAGATTGAAAATGATTCGCTTGGACCATTCGCCATAAAATTTTTCCTTCGCCAACTAAATGTTGTTGTCCGATAATTTCTTGAATATTTGTAGGGCGCATTCGATGTGCGAGTGGTTGTTTCATTTTTACCGTCTCCCTTAATGTATAATCTCTTTCTATCGTATCATTTTTTTTAGTGGAATTTGAAATAGGATGCTGTTTTGTGGGAAAAATGAATATGAATATTTTCATTTTTCTTTCAATTGTAATAATTTCCGAGTTTTTCAATGTGATTTTATGTTATCATTTTGATACACAAGTTGAAATTTCTTATAATACTATATTATGCTATAATTTCATAGGATTTTAAATTGTGTTCTTTTATAAATAAGATATAACCAATAGAAGTGAAAATTTGAAAAGAGGTGCAAAATAGATGAAGATTTCAACGAAAGGCCGCTACGGCTTAACAATTATGATCGATCTTGCAAAAAAGTTTGGTGAAGGTCCGATTTCATTAAAATCAATTGCGCAGGCACATGACTTATCGGAACATTACTTAGAGCAATTAATTTCACCACTTCGTAACGCGCGACTAGTAAAGAGTACGCGCGGGGCATATGGCGGATATGTATTATCAGATCAGCCGGCTAACATTACAGCTGGGGATGTAATCCGTGTGTTAGAGGGTCCGATTAGTGTTGTAGAAATGATAGAAGAAGAAGAGCCAGCACAACGCCAATTATGGATGCGTGTTCGTGATGCGGTGCAAGAAGTGTTAGATAGTACAACGTTAGAAGATTTAGTACGTTATGAGGAAGAAAATCACGGGGGCTATATGTTTTACATTTAATTCCTTGTGAAACGATTTGGAAAGAAGGAGATTTAATGGAACGCATTTACTTAGATCATGCTGCGACATCTCCGACTCACCCAGAAGTGGTCGAAAAGATGATTCCATATATGACAGAAACATTCGGAAACCCGTCTAGTATTCACTTTTATGGACGTCAAACGCGCCATGCAGTAGATGAGGCGAGACGCGCGTGTGCACGTAGCATTCATGCGAATCCGAATGAAATTATATTTACGAGCGGTGGTACAGAAGCTGATAATTTAGCACTTATCGGTGTAGCACGTGCGAACCGTCATAAAGGTAACCACATTATAACGACGCAAATTGAACATCATGCAATTTTGCATACGTGTGAATTGTTAGAGCGTGAAGGGTTTGAAGTGACATATTTACCTGTTGATGAAACAGGACGCGTTCAAGTTTCTGACATACAGAAGACATTAACAGAAGAGACGATTCTTGTATCTGTTATGTTTGGGAATAATGAAGTTGGGACGATGCAACCAATTGCAGAAATAGGTAAGTTGCTAAAAGAGCATCAAGCTTATTTCCATACAGATGCGGTACAAGCTTACGGTCTAGTAGAAATTAATGTGAAAGAGTTCGGTATTGATTTATTATCGATCTCAGCTCATAAAATTAACGGACCAAAAGGTGTCGGGTTCTTATACGCTGGTGCAAATGTGAAATTTGAACCGTTATTAATAGGCGGAGAGCAGGAAAGAAAACGCCGTGCTGGTACTGAAAATGTGCCAAGTATTGTTGGTTTGCAACATGCAATTTTGCTAGCTGAAAAAACTCGTGAGCAAAAAAATGCCCAATATGAAGAGTTTAAAGATATAATGGTATCTGTCTTCCAAAATGAAGACATTACTTTCGAGGTAAACGGAAACTTAGAATGTCGCTTACCACATGTGCTTAATATTAGTTTTACAGGAATGAACATTGAACCGTTTCTTGTGAACTTAGACTTAGCTGGCATTGCAGTATCAAGTGGTTCGGCGTGTACAGCTGGTTCGATTGATCCATCACATGTATTAGTGGCGATGTTCGGAAAAGACTCCGATCAAATACGTTCATCCGTACGCTTTAGTTTCGGACTTGGAAATACGAAAGAGCAAATTGAGAAAGCGGCGTACGAAACAGTGAAAATCGTGAAGCGATTAACACAAAATTAGCATGGGAGGTGACATGATGAACAAACTACCTCACGAAACACGCGTTGTCATCGGGATGTCCGGTGGCGTCGATTCATCTGTAGCGGCTCTTTTATTAAAAGAGCAAGGTTATGATGTAATCGGAATTTTTATGAAAAACTGGGATGATACAGATGAGAATGGTGTCTGCACAGCAACAGAAGATTACAATGATGTAATTGAAGTGTGTAACCAAATTGGTATTCCGTATTATGCAGTAAACTTTGAAAAACAATACTGGGATAAAGTATTTACGTACTTCTTAGATGAGTACCGAGCTGGTCGTACACCAAACCCAGATGTAATGTGTAACAAAGAAATTAAATTTAAAGCATTTTTAGAGCATGCAATTGCACTTGGTGCTGATTATGTAGCGACAGGTCATTATGCACGCGTTGCTTATATGGACGGCGAATATAAAATGCTTCGCGGCGTTGACGACAATAAAGACCAAACGTATTTCTTAAATCAATTAAGCCAAGAGCAATTATCAAAAACAATGTTTCCGCTGGGTGAACTGAAGAAACCACAAATTCGTGAAATGGCGAAAGAAGCTGGTTTAGCGACAGCGGCGAAGAAAGATAGTACTGGTATTTGCTTCATTGGTGAGCGTAACTTTAAAGATTTCTTAAGTAACTATTTACCAGCACAACCAGGTGTGATGCAAACATTATCTGGCGAAGTGAAAGGGAAGCATGACGGTTTAATGTACTATACAATTGGACAACGTCATGGTCTTGGTATTGGCGGTAACGGTGATCCGTGGTTTGCTGTTGGGAAAAACTTGAAAGAAAACATTTTATATGTTGATCAAGGATTCCATAACGAACTTCTATATGGCGACGAAGTTATTGCTACCAATGTTGGCTGGGTAAGTAATGAAGCGAAAGAAAAAGAATTTAAGTGCACAGCGAAATTCCGTTATCGTCAAGAAGACAATAAAGTAACGGTTCAAATCGTTGATGAAAATACAGTTCGTATTCTTTGTGACGAGCCAATTCGTGCAATTACACCAGGACAAGCAGTTGTTTTCTATGATGGAGATGAGTGCTTAGGCGGTGCTACAATTGATGAAGTGTACCGTAGCGGTAAGAAACTGGATTATTTAGGATAAAACGAGAAGCCTCTGCCGATTCGCGGTTAGAGGTTTCTTTTACATAAGGCGAATTTTCGTTCGCTTGGAAAATACATTCTTTGTTATAATTTGTTGTAGAGGTGAAGGACATGTCAAACAAACTTGAAACAGGTATTCAATATATGCAAGAAGGAAACTGGGAAGAAGCTGCTAAAAATTTCACAGAAGCAATCGAAGAAAATCCGAAAGATGCGCTTGGGTATATTAATTTTGCAAACTTATTAGATGTATTAGGTGACAGTGAGAGAGCAATTTTATTTTATAAACGTGCATTAGAGTTAGATGATAAATCTGCGGCTGCTTATTATGGATTAGGGAACGTATATTACGGTCAAGAGCAATTTGCAGAGGCGAAAGCTGTATTTGAACAAGCGATGCAAGCTGGATTACAATCAGCTGATGTAACATTTATGCTAGGTATTACGCATGTGCAACTTGGAAATGATCGTCTTGCACTGCCGTTTTTACAAAGAGCAACAGAATTAGATGAAAACGATGTAGAAGCTGTGTTCCAGTGCGGACTTTGTTTTGCACGATTAGAACATATTCAAGAGGCGAAACCTTATTTTGAAAAGGTATTAGAAATGGATGAAGAGCATGCGGATGCGTATTATAATTTAGGTGTTGCGTACGTGTTTGAAGAAAATAACGAGAAGGCTCTTGCTTTATTTAAGAAAGCAACTGAAATTCAGCCAGATCACTTTTTAGCTGGTAATGGTGTTCGTTTATTAGAGCAAGAAGCTGAATAAGAAAAATATTGTTTAATGGGTAGTTATCCCTCATCTAAAGAGGTGGGGGATGTACTGCTCATTAAAGTGAAACGAAACCGGAAAGGAGAGGAAAGATGGGAAATCAACATGCAATGGATTTGTTTGAGGAAGAGAAAAAGTTTATAAAAGCGCAAGTTCTTCATACCATTTTCCACAACGAAGAAAACCTCTATTCCGTTGTCAGTATGAAAGTCATTGAAACGAATGAAACGTACGACGAAAAAAAAGTGATGATAAACGGTCATTTTCCCCGCATGCATGAAGATGAAGTGTTTACGTTGACAGGACATTTTAAAGACCATCCGAAGTATGGGAAACAATATTTAGTTGAAACGTTTAAGAAAGAATTGCCGCAAACAAAAGCAGGTATGGTGCAATATTTAGCGAGTGATTTATTTAAAGGGATAGGAAAACGCACAGCTGAAAAAATTGTGGACCATCTAGGGGAACATGCTATTTCTAAAATTATGGATGATTCTGAGGCTTTAAACGGTGTTGTTAACAAACAAAAAGCGCAAGAAATATATGAGACAATTGTTGAACATCAAGGATTAGAGAAAGTAATGAGTTTTTTAAATGGTTACGGTTTTGGAACGAAGCTTTCTATTAAGATTTATCAGCAGTATAAAGAGATGACATTAGAAGTGATTCGTAATAACCCATATCAGCTTATTGAAGAAGTGGATGGGATTGGATTTGGAAGAGCGGATGATATCGGACGTGCGTTAGGGATATCGGGTAATCATGATGATCGTGTACGTGCGGGATGTTTTTATACGTTAGAGAATGTATCATTACAACTTGGTCACGTTTATATGAGAAAAGATCAACTTGTAAGAGAAACGATGTCACTTTTAAATAATCAAGAAGGAAGAGTGACAGAGGAAGACATTATAAGCTGTATTGAAATGATGCAAAGTGAAGGGAAAGTCATCATCGAAGAAGAGCGAGTATATTTGGCATCGTTATTCTATTCTGAAAAAGGTGTTGTAAAGTCTATTCGCAGGCTCATGAATCAGGAAGAAACACCTTCATTTCCTGAAGCAGAAGTGTTAAAGACGTTAGGTGAAATTGAAGAACAATTGAACGTACAGTATGCGCCGCTTCAGCAAGAAGCAATTCAAACGGCACTTCATAAACCGATGATGTTATTGACAGGTGGACCAGGAACAGGAAAAACAACAGTTATTAAAGGAATTGTTGAAATGTATGCGTCACTTCACGGGCTATCGTTAAATCCGAATGAATACAGTGATGATAATCCATTTCCGATACTATTAACAGCTCCAACAGGAAGAGCAGCGAAGCGAATGAGTGAATCAACAGGGCTTCCAGCTTGCACAATTCACCGTTTACTTGGATGGACGCCAGAAGGGTCTTTCCAGCGTAATGAAACAGATCCGGTACAAGGGAAATTACTCATTATTGATGAATTTTCAATGGTTGATATTTGGCTTGCAAATCAGCTGTTTAAGTCATTGCCGACTAACATTCAAGTTATCGTTGTAGGCGATGAAGATCAATTACCATCTGTAGGACCTGGGCAAGTATTGAAAGATTTATTGAATGCAGGTGCAGTTCCAACAGTAAAGCTTACTGAAATTTATCGTCAAGCGGAAGGTTCATCAGTGATTCAACTTGCCCATGCGATAAAAAATGGAACGCTCCCACCAGATTTAGCGCAAAATCAAAAAGATCGTTCATTTATCGGCTGCACAGGAGCTCAAATTGTTGAGGTTGTTAAGAAGGTTTGCGAAAACGCTAAGACAAAAGGGTTTAGCGCAAGAGATGTACAAGTATTGGCCCCCATGTATCGTGGACCGGCTGGTATTAATGTACTAAACGAAGCGTTGCAAGAAGTGTTTAATCCGAAAAGAGAAAAGAGTAAAGAAATTGCTTACGGTGATGTTGTATACCGAAGAGGCGATAAAGTTTTGCAACTCGTTAATCAGCCGGAGAGCCAAGTGTTTAATGGTGATATCGGCGAAATTGTTTCGGTGTTTTATGCGAAAGAAAACGTTGAGCAACAAGATATGATTATCGTTTCATTTGATGGAATTGAGGTAACATATACAAAACCAGATTTAAATCAAATTACACATGCTTATTGCTGTTCCATTCATAAATCGCAAGGTAGTGAGTTTCCCATTGTGATTATGCCGATAGTGAAAAGTTATAATCGTATGTTACGTCGTAATTTAATTTATACTGGTATTACAAGAAGTAAGAAGTTCCTTATTATTTGCGGGGAGGAAGCTGCTTTTCAGTCTGGTGTAAATCGCCTTGATGATGCAATGCGTCAAACAACTTTAGCTAGCCGCTTGCAAGAATCACAAGGAGAAGTACAGATGGTAACGGTTAATGGCGAAGAAATGGACGTGGAAAACATTTCACCGTATGATTTCATGTAACAAGGTGAAATTATATAGTGAAACTTTCAAACGTATAACGTTGAAAGGCTCCAGCAATGTATAAATGAATGCAGTTTGGACATAATGGCGAATAGAATCCGGGAGACTGTAAGGAGATGAACGCCATATGTTTATTTGTCCAAATTGCAAAGGGAAAGACATTGGAAAAATAGGTGTCAACCAATTTTATTGCTGGAATTGTTATATCGAATTATCGGTTTCAAAGGGGAAAATCCATACGCATCAAGTAGAAGAAGATGGTTCACTAAGCTCTCTTGATGATTTATTTGATGAGAATGAAAGAACGATCGGATAACGAAAAGGGGGATTTACTTTGAATCTACGCAATTCATTAATCGCATTAGGTGTTGGAGCGGCAGCATATCAATATGCTCGCAAACAAGATGTATTTTCAAAACGCAATATGAAAAAAGCACGTAAGATGATTAAATCTTATTTATAAGCGTAAAAAACTCCCTTCATGATAAGGGAGTTTTTTTATGCGCTTGTATGCAAATATAAAAGTCCAATTTCAGAGAAGAGATAAGATAGGCCGTAACATCCAACGCCAAGCATTCCGTAATGAAATAATTGCTTCGCTTTTTCTTTTCGTGAGGAACGAACAAAGAATCCTTTCCAAATACCAAACCCGATACAAATCCATTCAAGAATCATAAAAAGTGCAGATAATATGAGCATAAATAAAACCATTTTGAGCCCTCCTGATTATATTGTTTCATGCTGCATTCTCACGGGTGGTTGTCCTTGTTACGTTATGTATATGTATGTCTTTACAAAACAGTATGGTCTGCACGAAAAGATTTTAAAACTTTTGCACATAACCTACCCTATTTATTTTCAAAATAAAGGTGGAGGAGGTTTTTCGTGTGAAGAATCTTAAAATCATTTGGATATATCGTTTAGGGTTATTGTTACTTGTCTTTCTTTGTTTGCTCGTCTTTTTAAAAATTAAGCCGTTATGGGCACCGATTATCTTTGTATGTAAAGTGGCCATTACACCGTTTCTTATTGCATGTTTTATTGCGTATTTATTGCATCCTTTAATTGAAAAAATTCATAAGGAAGGGATGCCGCGTACACTCGCTATTTTGCTTATTTACATCCTTTTCTTTGGTGGAATTGGTTATGGAATTTATAAAGGAACGCCAATTGTCATTAAGCAATTACAAGAAATCAATGAGCAATTTCCGCAGTTTACAAAGATGTATGATTCGTGGATGGATGGTGTTACAGAACAAACAGCGAATTTTCCATCATTTATTCATGAAAAGGTGAAACAAATTTTTATTGGTGTAGAAACGAAGATACAAGCACTTTTAAATAAAGTGATGAGCACAGCTCGTGGTGTACTAGATTCGTTACTCATTATTTTCTTAATTCCGTTCATTGTATTTTACATATTAAAAGATTACGGCGAGTTTTATCATATCTTTTGGAAACTAGTCCCGAGTAAGTGGCGTAGTACGGGGCAAATGCTGGCGAAAGAAATTGATAAGTCACTTGGAAGTTATATTCGAGGACAATTATTTGTTTGTTTAGTATTAGGAGGAGTATCCGTTCTTTCTTTTTGGTTTATTGGTATGAAATATCCATTATTGCTTGGCATTATTATTGGGGTAACGGATATAATCCCATACTTCGGCCCTATTTTAGGGGCGATTCCAGCGTTGATGATTGCAGCAACGGTATCAACAAGTTTACTCATTAAAGCGGGGATTACGATTGCTATTTTGCAATTTGTAGAAAGTAATATTTTATCCCCTTACATCGTTGGTAAGTCGCTTCGCATGCATCCTGTCATTATTATGCTTGCACTACTAGTTGGGGGAGAAGTGGCAGGAATTGTAGGGTTATTAATATCAGTTCCTGTTTTAGCGGTCATTCGTACAGTGATCGTTCATGTAAGGCCTCTTTGGAAAAAAGAAGATGTGTAATAGGAAGGCCCTCTACTTTTTTAAGTAGAGGGCCTTCGTTATTTAGAGAGTTGCTCGTTTATTTTTTGAACGAGAGAGCTTACATCATTTGTTTGAATATGTTTTATTTTTTTCCATTCACTATCATACATAAATACAATTTGATTGCTGAAAAGACGCTTTTGTTCTTTTAAATTTGAAATTTTTGCGAAAGAGTACTCCTCAAGTAATGGATTCTTGCTTACATCTGGACCATAAAAGAAGAGCCTTTTGTTTGTTAAAATTAATAGGCCTGGTCTTGCGACGGAACGATAAATAAATATTTCTAGTGAACATGCTGTGTAAAATAATATTGTTTCATCATTTGTTAACATATTTTTAGCTTCGTTCAATAAGGTTGTCATTATAATCGCTCCTTTATTATTGATAATTTAATTATAATAAAAAAATAATATTCAGAAAAGTTCATAGAAGTAGTACAATTTATTAATACATGCATAATATATGAAAAGGCTGTTAAGAATGAATGGTAGAATAGCTATGATTAATAAGCAATTAATATAATATAAATGATTATCTACATTGACAAACTTAAGAGAATTCTATTATATTTAGTCATATAATACATTAAATCAATGACGGAACAAGTACGTTACAGTCCATTTATAGAGAGAAGCTTCCATATGGCTGAAAGAAGCTTTAAATGAAGGGTAACAGAAAGCTAATCCTGAGAGCAGCTAATCACTGCCGTCTTGCCACGTTACGGCACCATGAGGTGATGAATTGATTCGTATAGCAATCAATTCATAATTAGGGTGGTATCGCGAGTTAACTCTCGTCCCTTTTATAGGGGCGGGAGTTTTTTATATTTAAGGAGGAAAATACAATGAAACAACTAACAGGCGCACAAATTCGTCAAATGTTTTTAGACTTTTTCCAAGAAAAAGGACACGCAGTAGAACCTAGTGCATCACTAGTTCCACATGAAGATCCATCTCTTCTATGGATTAACAGTGGTGTAGCAACATTAAAAAAATATTTTGATGGACGTGTAATCCCGCAAAATCCACGTATTACAAATGCTCAAAAATCGATTCGTACAAACGATATTGAAAACGTAGGGAAAACAGCTCGTCACCATACATTCTTTGAAATGTTAGGGAACTTCTCAATCGGTGATTACTTCAAAGAAGAAGCAATTACTTGGGCTTGGGAATTTTTAACGAGCGACAAATGGATTGGATTCGATAAGGAATTACTATCCGTTACAATCCATCCAGAAGATGAAGAAGCATTCACAATTTGGAATGAGAAAATGGGTGTTCCAAAAGAGCGCATCATCCGCTTAGAAGAGAACTTCTGGGATATCGGTGAAGGACCAAGTGGACCGAATACAGAGATTTTCTATGACCGCGGAGAAGCTTACGGTAATGACTTTAGTGACCCGGAATTATATCCAGGTGGAGAAAATGAGCGTTACTTAGAAGTATGGAACCTTGTATTCTCTCAATTTAACCATAATCCAGACGGTTCATATACACCACTTCCTAAGAAAAACATCGATACAGGGATGGGTCTAGAGCGTATGACATCTATCGTTCAAGATGTGCCTACAAACTTTGACACAGACTTATTCATGCCAATGATTGGTGCAACAGAAACAATCTCTGGTGAGAAATATCGTAATGGTGACTTAGAAAAAGATATGGCGTTTAAAGTAATTGCTGACCATATCCGTACAGTAACATTCGCTGTTGGTGACGGTGCTCTTCCATCTAACGAAGGCCGTGGTTATGTATTACGTCGTTTATTACGCCGTGCGGTGCGTTATTCGAAGAAATTAAACATCAACCGTCCATTCATGTTTGAATTAGTGCCGGTTGTTGGAGAAGTAATGAAAGACTTCTATCCAGAAGTACTTGAAAAGAAAGATTTCATCGCAAAAGTTGTGAAAAATGAAGAAGAGCGTTTCCATGAAACACTTCATGATGGGGAAGCAATTTTAGCTGAAGTTATCGCAAAAGCTAAAGAAGAAAAAACAACTGTTATTTCTGGAGTAGATGCGTTCCGTCTATATGACACATACGGTTTCCCAATTGAATTAACAGAAGAATATGCAGAAGAAGCTGGTATGACAGTTGATCATGAAGGCTTTGAAAATGAAATGGAAAAACAACGTGAGCGCGCACGTGCTGCTCGTCAAGACGTTGATTCTATGCAAGTTCAAGGCGGTGTCCTTGGAGAAGTGAAAGTAGCGAGCGAGTTCGTTGGTTACGGTACAGTTGCAACAGAAAGTAACGTTGTTGCACTTGTGAAAAACGGCGAATACACAGATAGTTTACAAGTTGGTGAAGAAGGACAATTAATGCTTGATGTAACACCATTCTATGCTGAGAGCGGTGGACAAATTGCAGACCGTGGTTATCTTCTTGCTGATGGCGTGAAAGTTCTTGTAAAAGACGTACAAAAAGCACCAAACGGCCAAAACTTGCACAAAGTTGTTGTGGAAGAAGGTACGTTAACGAAAGATGCGGCTGTAAAAGCTATTATCGATACGAAAAACCGTAGTAGTGTTGTGAAAAACCATACAGCAACTCACTTACTACACCAAGCATTAAAAGATGTACTTGGAACGCACGTTAACCAAGCGGGTTCTCTTGTAACTTCTGAACGTTTACGCTTTGACTTCTCTCACTTCGGTCAAGTACAAGCTGACGAATTAGAAAAAATTGAGCGTATTGTAAACGAGAAAATTTGGGAAAGTATTGATGTTGAGATTTCTCAAAAAGCAATCGAAGAAGCGAAAGAAATGGGCGCAATGGCATTATTCGGTGAAAAATATGGTGATGTTGTACGCGTTGTACAAGTTGGCGATTATAGCTTAGAGCTTTGCGGTGGTTGTCACGTTGATAACACAGCTTCTATCGGTATTTTCAAAATCGTTGCTGAGTCTGGTATCGGTGCAGGAACTCGTCGTATTGAAGCAGTAACTGGTAAGTCTGCTTATGAATTAATGAACGATCAAGTAGGTTTATTAAAAGAAGCAGCTGGAAAAATGAAAACAAATCCGAAAGATATTTTAACAAGAGTAGATGGTTTATTTGCTGAAGTAAAACAACTTCAAAAAGAAAACGAATCTCTTGCAGCAAAATTAAGCAATATTGAAGCTGGAAACTTAACTGATTCAGTAATGACAGTTGATGGCGTGAACGTATTAGCGGCAAAAGTAAATGTTGCAGATATGAACAACTTACGAACGATGATGGATGACCTAAAAAATAAATTAGAATCTGCAGTTGTCGTATTAGCGTCTGTAAATGATGATAAAGTAAACATCTTAGCTGGCGTAACGAAAGATTTAATTAGCCAAGGATACCATGCTGGTAAACTTGTGAAAGAAGTAGCTTCTCGTTGTGGCGGTGGCGGTGGTGGCCGTCCTGATATGGCACAAGCGGGCGGTAAAAACCCAGCGCAAGTTGAGGAAGCTTTAGCATTTGTACAAGAGTACATTAAATCTGTTTCAAAATAAAGAGATAGTAGTGTACAATGGTAGGGAGAGGAGAAGTTCTTCTCCCTATACTTACTATATAAGTGAGGTGCTTGAAATGGACGGTTTTGATAAAACAATGAAGTTTAGCATTCAAGATGAAAAACAGAGTGTCCATGTAAATGATGTACTTTTAACTGTGTATGATGCACTTCAAGAAAAAGGCTATAATCCGATTAACCAAATCGTCGGTTATTTATTAAGTGGAGACCCAGCATACATACCTCGCCATAAAGATGCACGAAGCATCATTCGCAAGCTTGAACGTGATGAATTAATTGAAGAGCTTGTGAAGTCTTACTTGAAACATCATCGTGAGGAGTAATTTATGCGGATATTAGGTTTAGATGTAGGTACAAAAACAGTCGGAGTTGCAATTAGTGACGAAATGGGCTGGACAGCGCAAGGGCTTGAAACAATCAAGATTAACGAAGAACGAGGTCAATTTGGATTTGACCGCATTTCTGAGTTAGTAAAACAGTATGATGTGGACAAGATAGTAGTAGGTTTACCTAAAAATATGAATGGTACAATTGGCCCGCGTGGTGAAGCATGCCAACAATTTGCAGAAAACCTACGAGAGCTGTTACAATTAGACGTTGTAATGTGGGACGAGCGTTTGTCAACGATGGCAGCGGAACGTCTACTCATTTCAGCCGATGTAAGCCGTAAGAAGCGAAAGCAAGTAATTGATAAGATGGCTGCAGTCGTAATCTTACAAGGATTTTTAGATAGTAAATAAGAGGTGACCAAAATGGAAGAAAATCAAATTACAATTGTAGACGAAAAAGGTAACGAACATTTATGTGAAATTATTTTCACTTTTGACGCTGAAAAATTTGGCAAAAAATCATACGTAGTCTTCTCTCCAATCGGTGAAGTAGACGAAGATGGAGACCAAATTTATGACGCAATGGCTTATGAGCAAAATGAAGAAGAGGGCGGAACTTTACTTCCAATCGAATCTGAAGAAGAGTGGGAAATGGTACAAGAAATGTTCAACACTCTAGCTGATGAGCAAGAAGCTGAATAATAAGTACTGAAAAGGTGGACGATATATCGTCCACCTTTTTTTATATGTAAAATGAAAGATTTTTTGTCGAAACTGCGTAATCCTTTGTAGTATAATGAGACGGATTGTAGAAAAATAAAGTATCTGTCAAAAATGATAGGTAAGTTTATTGTGATTTTTCATCATGTTGTATAGAAAGATGTACATATGGCCTACAATTGAATAAGGAGGAAGAGTTTTGGTAGAGAATCAAGTGAAAAAGAAGCGTAGACGCATTTTTTTATTTTCGATTATTGCACTGCTTTTAGTTTGTGGTTCAGTCTATGCGTATATTTCATCCGCATTAGGACCAGTTGATAGTGGGAATAAAAAAGAGATTGAAGTAGAAATTCCAAAGGGATCATCTACTAGTAAAATTGGTGAGATTTTAGAAGAAAAAGGTGCTGTGAAAAGCGGTACAGTTTTTAGTTTTTATACAAAGGCTAAATCTAAAAATTTACAAGCGGGTACATATTTATTAAATCCTTCAATGAGTGCGAAAGATGTTATGGAGCAAATGTCATCTGGTAATGTACATCGTCCAGCTCTTTATAAAGTGACGATAAAAGAAGGAGCACAAGTAACTGAAATTGCAGAAACGGTTGCAAACGAATTAAAGTGGAATAAAGATGATGTCGTACGTCAATTAAACGATAAAGCATTTATTCAAAAAATGCAGCAAAAGTATCCAAAGTTGTTAACCGATAAAATCTTTGATAGCAATATTAAATATCCATTAGAAGGTTATTTATATCCTGCGACGTACTCTTTCTATAAAAAAGATACAACGTTAGAAGAAGTTGTAATTCCAATGCTTGAAAAAACGAATGCAATCATTGTTCAAAACGAGGCAAAAATGAAAGCGAAAAACTGGGATGTTCACCAGCTTTTAACATTGTCTTCACTTATTGAAGAAGAGGCAACAGGCTTTACAGATCGTCAAAAGATCTCTAGTGTCTTTTATAATCGTTTAGCAAAAGGTATGCCACTGCAAACTGATCCGACGGTATTATATGCACTTGGAAAGCATAAACAACGTGTGTTATACGAAGATTTAAAGGTTAACTCACCGTACAATACGTATGTTGTGAAAGGATTGCCTGTCGGTCCGATTGCAAACTCTGGCAAACATTCAGTGGAAGCGGCGTTAGAACCTGCGCAAACAGATTATTATTATTTCTTAGCTGCACCAACTGGTGAAGTGTATTATGCGAAAACATTGGAAGAGCATAATGCATTAAAGCAAAAATATATTACGAAAAAGCAGTGAAATGGGGAGGGATAGCGAAAAAGGTCGCACATCCCTCTTTTTTGTGGTAAAATATATCGGGTTAAAAACTGGCAGAAGAATCGTTTTTAATATCAAAACGGGACGTACAAGCTAAGGGTAAAGCTGGCTTGTATTTTTATTGCATTCTATGTGTGAAAAGACGTCATAGAGGCACTTCTCCATGTAAATAAGGAGGACCATTATGGAGGATGCAGTTAACGAGTACCTATTATCATTTATTGATCCGAAAGATAAATTAATTCTTGAAATGGAAGACTATGCGAAAGAAAATCATGTGCCAATTATGGATCGACTTGGAATGGAATTTATGTTGCAATTTTTACGTTTAATTGGACCGAAGAGTATTTTAGAGCTTGGCACAGCAATTGGCTATTCTAGCATTCGTATGATGCAAGCTATTCCAAATTCTCGCATTGTGACAGTTGAGCGCAATCGCGATCGATATGAAAAAGCACTTGAATATATAGAACGTTCACCAGTTAAAGAGCGTATTTCCGTTATTTACGGTGATGCGTTAGAAACAGGCGAGCAAGTAGAAGAACATGGAACATTTGATGTTATTTTTATTGACGCAGCAAAAGGACAATATCGTCGCTTTTTTGACTTATATGAACCGTTATTAAATCCTGGTGGCGTAATTATTTCAGATAATGTTATGTACCATGGCCTTGTAACGACGAAAGAGAAAATTGAAAACAGACGTACACGTGGTTTAATCCGTCGTATTAAGACGTACAATGAATGGCTTATGAACCATGAAGGATATGATACGACGATTTTCCCAATTGGTGATGGAGTAGCTGTTAGTAAAAAGAGAGGGTGACCAAGGTATGAAGAAACCTGAATTGTTAGTAACGCCAAAAGCAGTGGCGGATATCGAACCTCTTGCGAAAGCAGGAGCAGATGCGGTAATGATCGGTGAGCAAAAGTTTGGTTTACGTTTAGCAGGTGAGTTTTCACGTGAAGATGTGAAACAAGCTGTGAAAATTGCACATGAAAATGGTGTGAAAGTATACGTAGCAATGAACGCTATGTTCCACAACGATAAAGTAGAAGAATTAACAGACTATGTTGCATTTTTAAACGAAGTACATGTAGATGCAATTGTTTTTGGAGACCCAGCAGTATTAATGGCGGTCCGCGAAGTAGCGCCAAATATGCAATTGCACTGGAATACAGAAACAACAGCAACAAACTGGTTTACTTGTAACTACTGGGGACAAAGAGGAGCAAAACGTGCTGTATTAGCTCGTGAGCTTAGCTTAGATGAAATTGTTGAATTAAAAGAAAATGCTGAAGTGGAACTTGAAGTACAAATTCACGGTATGACTTGTATGTTCCAATCGAAGCGTTCATTAGTAGGAAACTACTTTGAGTATCAAGGACGTCATCTTGACATTGAAAAGAAAAAATATGAAGAGAATATGTTCTTATATGATCCAGAGCGTAACAATAAATATCCAATTTATGAAGATGAAAATGGTACTCACATTATGAGTCCAAACGATATTTGTTTCATCGATGAGTTAGAAGAGCTAATTGATGCTGAAATCGACAGCTTAAAAATTGATGGTGTACTAAAAAGCTCTGAATACATTATTGAGGTAACGAAGAAATATCGTAAAGCAATTGATTTATGTGTAGAAGATCGTGATGCGTATTATGACGTGAAAGACGATTTATATAAAGAGATAGAAGAAATGCAACCGGTAAATCGTCCGTTAGATACAGGATTCTTCTTTAAAGAGACGGTTTACTAAACGAGGAGGGTGTAGGAAATGACTGTACAAGAAATTTCACGAGTAATCGATGGCAAACGCGTTATTGTGAAGAAACCTGAACTGTTAATCCCTGCGGGTAACTTAGAAAAATTAAAAGTAGCTATCCATTACGGGGCAGATGCTGTATATTTAGGTGGACAAGAATTTGGTCTTCGTTCGAATGCAGGTAACTTTACACTGGAAGAAATGGCAGAAGGTGTGGAATTCGCAAAGAAATATGGAGCAAAAATATATGTAACAACAAATATCTTTGCACATAATGAAAATATGGACGGGCTAGAGGAATATTTAAAAGGGATTGAAAAAGCTGGCGTAACGGGAATTATCGTTGCTGATCCGCTTATTATTGAGACTTGTAAACGTGTAGCGCCTTCTGTTGAGGTGCATTTAAGTACACAACAATCACTATCCAACTGGAAAGCAGCACAGTATTGGAAAGAAGAAGGTTTACATCGTCTTGTATTAGCTCGTGAAGCAAGCTATGAAGAAATGAAAGAAATTAAAGAAAAAGTGGATATTGAAATTGAAGCATTCGTCCATGGTGCAATGTGTATCGCATATTCAGGAAGATGTACGTTAAGTAACCATATGACAGCGCGTGATTCTAACCGTGGTGGTTGTTGTCAATCTTGCCGCTGGGACTACGATTTAGTTCAAACAGTATCACAACATAAAGATGCGAAAGAGCTTCCTCTCTTCCAAGAAGAAGATGCTCACTTTGCAATGAGTCCAAAAGACTTAAATTTAATTTTATCAATTCCGAAAATGATTGAAATTGGAATTGATAGCTTAAAAGTTGAAGGACGTATGAAATCAATCCATTACGTAGCGACTGTAGCAACGGTATACCGTAAAGTAATTGATGCGTATTGTGCGGATCCTGATAACTTTGAGTTTAAACAAGAATGGTTAGATGAGCTTGATAAATGTGCAAATCGTGATACAGCTCCTGCATTCTTTGAAGGAGTTCCAGGACATCAAGAGCAAATGTTTGGAAATCATAGTAAGAAAACAACGTATGATTTTGCTGGTTTAGTGTTAGATTATAATGAAGAAACGGGCATCGTAACGATTGAGCAACGTAATCATTTCAAACCAGGACATGAAGTGGAGTTCTTTGGACCAGAAATAGAAAACTTTACGCAGACGGTGGAGAAAATTTGGGATGAGGATGGAAACGAATTAGATGCAGCGAGACATCCGTTGCAAATCGTGAAATTCAAAGTGGATCAACCAGTGTATGTGAATAATATGATGCGCAAAAGCATACTTCAATAAGAAAGAGTGATAGTCGAATGGGGACGAATAAGCCTGTTGTAATTGGAATTGCTGGTGGTTCAGGATCAGGTAAGACAAGTGTAACGAAAGCAATTTTTGACCATTTTAAAGGTCATTCTATTTTAATCTTAGAGCAAGATTATTACTACAAAGATCAAAGCCATTTACCAATGGAAGAGCGTTTAAAAACAAATTATGATCATCCATTAGCGTTTGATAATGATTTGTTAATTGAACATTTGCAGCAATTGCTTGCATATGAACCGGTTGAAAAGCCTGTATATGACTATACATTGCATACGCGTTCAGAAGAAATTATTCCAGTTGAGCCGAAAGATGTAATCATTTTAGAAGGAATTCTTATTTTAGAAGACCCACGTCTTTGTGAGTTAATGGACATTAAGCTATTTGTTGATACAGATGCTGACCTTCGTATTTTACGCCGCATGCAGCGTGATATTAAAGAACGCGGTCGTACGATGGATTCAGTTATTGATCAATACGTAAATGTTGTACGTCCAATGCACAATCAATTTATTGAGCCTTCTAAGAAATTTGCGGATATTATTATCCCTGAAGGTGGACAAAACCACGTTGCAATTGATATTATGGTTACAAAAATTGCAACAATTCTTGAACAAAAAGTAAATTTGTAATAGCATAGTAAAAGATATACGATAGGAAGGGATTTTTTCCCTTCCTATCGAATACAATGAAACATGCAACCTCATCTATATATAGGTGAGGGCATATTTATATCAACTTTCCATACATATCTTCTTTATATAAAGAAGAATTGGGAATACGGGGTTGTATGTGACAACTCCGCTAGTACAGGCGTGCTAGAAACCTCCGCTCTCTATATAAGCGGGGGAGTTTTCATATGGAACTCCTCTTTTTTTCGGGGGATTGGTATATAAAAGGAGTGGAAAATATGGCAACAGAAAAAACATACCCTATGACGCAAGAGGGTAAGCAAAAACTAGAGAACGAACTTGAGGATTTAAAAACGGTAAAACGTAAAGAGGTTGTAGAGCGTATTAAGATTGCACGTAGCTTCGGAGATCTTTCTGAGAACTCTGAGTATGATGCAGCGAAAGATGAGCAAGCGTTCGTAGAAGGACGTATTACACAATTAGAAAACATGATTCGTAACGCAGTTATCATCACAGATAATGGCGAAGAATCTACTGTTGTTACATTAGGTAAGACAGTAACATTTAAAGAATTACCAAATGGAGATGAAGAAGCTTACACAATCGTAGGTAGCGCAGAAGCAGACCCATTTGAAGGAAGAATTTCTAACGATTCTCCAATCGCGAAAAGCTTATTAGGTAAGCAAATTGGTGAGAAGGTAGCAATCCAAACACCAGGTGGAGAAATGCAAGTAGAGATTATCTCTGTAAAATAATTAAAAATCACTCGTGTAAAAGCGAGTGATTTTTTTATTTGTATAAAAGATGAAACACTCCGTCCAAACTATAATAGACGAGGTGTTTTTTTATGAAAATAAAACGGAGAATTACCATTGTTTTAATTTGTTTTATATGTGTCATGTTTATATTACTTTGTCGTTTAATTCAAATACAAATTATCGATACGGAATCATTTACGGATCGTAAGATTAATTTAATTGAAAAAAGTGTTACACAACGGACGCAATCCATTACGGTAGATGATGGACGAGGCCATTTTATAGATCGTAATGGTCAGGAAATAGGTGAGAAAAAGTATCCTGTTTTAATTATTTTTCCATTTCTACAAATAAAAAATGACATGTTAGAGAAAATTGCGCATATCATTGGTATGTCGAGACAAGAGATTGAAAGTCAAATGAAAGATAAGAAAAGTGCATTTATTATGCAAAGAGGAAATGGACCATTTCGCTTGGCACGAGAGCAGATGGAGAAGGTGAATCAATTAAATGTATTAGGCATTGTAGCAGCTGAAGTTCGTTTGCGGCAAACTAGCGTGATGAATCATTTAATTGGCAATGTCGGTGAGAATGAACGAGAATTTCAAAAACGGTACGGAGAAGTAAGAAAAATTTCAAAACAAACGCCGATTGGCATTTCAGGATTGCAGCAATCATTTGATGAATTTCTTTTGACTGATGGAGAGGCAAAAGTATTGTATCAAGTGGACCGGCAAGGAGAACCGATTTTTGGAAAACAAGCGAAATATACATCACCTGGAAATCCATTTTATCCAGTGACGATTCAAACTACTTTACATAACGAGTTACAGAAGAAAGCAGAAGAAGTAGTTGAAGCAAGTGAAATAAAGAAGGGAGGATTAGTGCTACTTGATGTAAAGAAAAATGAAATTTTAGCGATGGTCAGCAAACCATCTGTACAGGTGAAAGATGAGAGTTTATATAAAACTACACTTGAAAATCAAATGTTAACACCACATTTTCCCGGTTCTGTTTTTAAAACAATAGTTGCAGCGGCAGCGATTGATCAAAATGAAAATGTTTTTAATCGCACATTTAATTGTAATAAAGATTTATATGGTGAAGACCACCCAAAAGTTATGATGGGGACACTTAGTTTTAAAGAGAGCTTTGCTAGAAGCTGTAATAGGACATTTTCAGAGTTAGGCAACGAGTTAATACAAAAGGATAAGATGGTGTTAGAAACTTATGTAGCGGCTTTAGGAGGCGCTGATAAGGTTGGATGGAGAGGTTCTGTATTTCATACAACTCATTTTGAACAAATGCCAGAGGAGAAGAGTGCTACGATTTGGCGGAGTGAAGGAAATAAGAATAGTAAAAAGGCGGTAGCGCAAACAGCAATTGGACAGAAAGATGTACGCATGTCACCTCTAGCGATTGCAAATATGATGGCGACGATTGCTAGAGGTGGAGAAAAGATGGAAGTGAAAGCTGTGGGAAAAATAATGTATAAAAATGGAACAGACTTTTATACATTTGAAGATCATACATTAGGTGGGAAACAGCTTTCGTATGAAACAGTGAAAACATTACAACAGTTATTAAGAAGCGTTGTAACAACGGAGAAAGGCACAGGAGCAGCATTCAGTTCATTACCATTAAGTGTCGCTGGAAAATCTGGGACAGCACAAACAGGAAAAGGAACGAAAGAGAATCGCTGGTTTGCAGGTTATTTTCCATATGAAAATCCAAGATATGCTTTAGTTGTCGTGGATATAGAAACGAATAGCGGTGTAAATAAAGTTACACCTATTTTCAAATCTATCGTAGAATCAATCTATCGATTAGAGAATGAAAAGTAATCTTGCAATTTATAGTAAAATGTTTTCATTTCATGAAAATATTATTGTAAATGTTCAACCTTTCTAGATTTAATGTTACAATAGCAAGTATGAAAAACTGCATGGAGGTTTGAAGAATGGCAGGAGGATCTAGATTCCAACAGAAACAACAAAAACGTCGTCAAAACGGTGTTTTAAATATTGCAATCGCTATTGTACTAGTAGCAGTAGCTATTGTAGCATATCAATTGTTTGTTCCTGATACGAAAGAGCAAGCGTCTTCTAGCGATAAAAAGGTGTCTCAGCAAACAACGAAAGAGAATAAGTCTGAGAAAGCTAAAGGCAAAGAAGAGACGAAGAAGAATGAACAAGAGAAAACAGAGGCTAAGAAGAAAGAAGAAGAAGAGAAGCTAAAGGCTGAAGAAGAACAGAAAAAAGCTGAAGAAGAAGCGAAAGCTAACGAGAAAGTACCAGCTGAAAAAACACAGCCAAAGGCAACTGACGCTTATACGAAATCTTCTTGGAAGCCAGTAGGAACAGAGCAAGGTGCAACACCTGCGATGACGTTTAAAAAAGGTACAGCAGATTGGAATGAGATGAATCAAGCGATTTCAGCTGCAATTGACGTTCCGGTAGAGCAATTAATTATTCATCGAATCGGAAATAACGGTAAGAATAAAGCTTACGGTAACGTACAAGATAAACAATCAGGTAAAAGATATTATGTAAATATTGATTGGGTAGAGAATGAGGGCTGGAAACCAGTACTTGTTCAAACTCTAAACTAAAAAAGAGAAGCTCCTAAGGAGCTTCTCTTTTTTAGTTAGCGTAATTTCTTTAATTTAAAATGAACAACTGCGCTATAATATGGTCTTTTGCTTTCAGGATCCATAACCATTTGATGTGAGATGTGATGAACTTCAAGCATAAGTGCTTTATTATTATCGATTTGTTCACTAATTTTTCGTTCTAAAGAAGCTAAGTCCCCCGCTTCAAAAAATTCTACTTTATCTTCTAACATTTCAAAGGTAAATGACATGAAGACGGCCCCTCTCCTATGTAATCAACTATAGTGTAACAAAGAAAAGAAGGAAATACCATGTACATTTCAATTGACATTTATAGAAAGAGAGAATATCATACTGATAAAACCGATAAGAAAAAGGGGAATTTTTATGGGTACAGAATTTAATGGTTTATTTGATGAGTGGGCTCATACGTACGACTCATTTGTACAAGGCGAAGATATACAATATAAAGAAGTTTTCGCCCATTATGAGGACATTCTAGAGGATGTAGTTAACAAGTCATTTGGTAATGTATTAGAATTTGGTGTTGGTACTGGTAATTTAACAAATAAATTATTACTTGCTGGCCGCACAGTTTACGGTATAGAACCGTCACGTGAAATGCGCATGATTGCAAAAGAGAAATTGCCAAAAGAGTTTTCCATTACAGAAGGTGATTTTCTTTCGTTTGAAGTCCCAACTTCAATTGATACCATAGTAAGCACCTATGCATTTCATCATTTAACAGATGATGAAAAAAATGTAGCGATTGCGAAGTATAGTCAATTGCTAAACAAAGGTGGTAAAATAGTCTTTGCTGATACGATATTTGCAGATCAAGATGCATATGATAAAACTGTTGAAGCAGCAAAACAAAGAGGTTTTCATCAGTTAGCAAACGATCTGCAAACGGAATACTATACACGTATTCCAGTTATGCAGACTATTTTTGAAAACAATGGCTTCCATGTAACGTTTACGAGATTAAATCATTTCGTGTGGGTAATGGAGGCAACTAAGCAATAGAAAGAGGGATTAGATTGAGAATTGCTGTAATTGGAGCAATGGAAGAAGAAGTACGAATTTTACGTGACAAATTAGAACAGGCAGAAACAGAAACGGTTGCGGGTTGTGAATTTACGAAAGGACAATTAGCAGGGCATGAAGTAATCTTGTTAAAGTCTGGTATTGGTAAAGTAAATGCAGCGATGTCAACGACAATTTTATTAGAAAGATATAAGCCTGAAAAAGTAATTAATACTGGTTCAGCTGGTGGATTCCATCATTCTCTAAATGTTGGAGATGTCGTTATTTCAACAGAAGTTCGCCACCATGACGTAGATGTAACAGCATTTAACTATGAATATGGTCAAGTACCAGGAATGCCGCCTGGATTCAAGGCTGATGAAGCATTAGTTGCATTAGCTGAGAAATGTATGCAGGCAGAAGAAAATATTCAAGTTGTAAAAGGTATGATTGCAACAGGTGATTCATTTATGAGTGATCCGAATCGCGTTGCAGCCATTCGTGATAAATTCGAAAATCTTTATGCAGTAGAAATGGAAGCAGCAGCTGTTGCACAAGTATGCCACCAATATGAAGTTCCGTTTGTTATCATTCGCGCACTTTCTGATATTGCTGGTAAAGAATCAAATGTTTCATTTGATCAATTTTTAGATCAAGCAGCTCTTCATTCTACAAACTTTATTGTAAAAGTATTAGAAGAGTTAAAGTAATGTAACAAAAAGGCAACTGTCTCATATAAAGAAAATACATACAGTTGCCTTTTCTTTATTGGCAAATAAGGGGGAGAACACGATGAATGTATATCGTGGAGTTCATGAGTTAATTGGTCATACACCAATTGTGGAAATTACTCGTTTTTCACTTCCAGAAGGGGTCCGTTTATTTGCAAAGCTTGAATTTTATAACCCAGGCGGAAGCGTTAAGGACCGGCTAGGAAGAGAATTAATAGAAGATGCGCTAGAAAAAGGGCTTGTTACAGAGGGCGGAACAATTATTGAACCAACTGCTGGAAATACTGGTATTGGACTGGCACTTGCAGCGTTACAACATGATTTACGCGTCATTGTTTGTGTACCAGAGAAATTCAGTATTGAAAAACAAGAATTGATGAAAGCACTAGGCGCAACGGTGGTGCATACACCGACAGAGCAAGGAATGACCGGTGCAATTGCAAAAGCAAAAGAATTAGTAAATGAAATACCGAATTCATACTCTCCAAGTCAGTTTGCGAATGAAGCAAACCCTCGTGCTTATTTCAAAACACTAGGTCCTGAACTTTGGTCGGCACTTAACGGAGAGATTAACATATTTGTTGCAGGGGCAGGAACCGGCGGTACATTTATGGGGACTGCATCTTATTTGAAAGAAAAAAATATAGATATAAAAACAGTTATTGTGGAACCAGAAGGATCCATTTTAAATGGTGGTAAAGCTGGCTCACATGAAACAGAAGGGATCGGCCTTGAATTCATCCCGCCATTTTTGAAAACATCTTATTTTGATGAGATTCATACAATTTCTGATCGAAATGCATTTTTACGAGTGAAAGAATTAGCACAAAAAGAAGGATTGCTCGTTGGGAGCTCTTCAGGAGCAGCGTTTCATGCAAGTTTACTTGAAGCAGAGAAAGCGGCGCCAGGTACAAATATTGTAACGATTTTTCCTGATAGTAGTGAGCGCTATTTAAGTAAAGACATATACAAAGGATGGGAATAAAAAATGAGAGCAAAGACAAAGTTAATTCATGGTATTCGCATAGGAGAACCTTCAACTGGATCTGTAAATGTACCGATTTATCAAACGAGTACGTACAAACAAGAAGCAGTTGGTAAGCATCAAGGATATGAATATTCACGTACAGGAAACCCAACACGTGCAGCTTTAGAAGAAATGATTGCTGTATTAGAAAACGGTCATGCTGGTTTTGCATTTGGTTCAGGCATGGCGGCTATTACAGCTACGATTATGTTGTTCTCAAAAGGTGACCACGTTATTTTAACAGATGATGTGTATGGTGGAACGTACCGCGTAATTACGAAAGTATTAAACCGCTTCGGTATTGAGCATACATTTGTAGATACAACAAACTTAGAGGAAGTCGAAGAAGCGATTCGTCCAAATACAAAAGCGATTTATGTAGAAACACCAACGAATCCATTACTAAAAATTACTGATATTAAAAAAATATCTACTCTTGCTAAAGAGAAAGATTTATTAACAATTATTGATAACACATTCATGACGCCATATTGGCAGTCGCCGATTTCTTTAGGAGCAGACATTGTACTTCATAGTGCAACAAAATATTTAGGAGGTCATAGTGACGTAGTTGCAGGTTTAGTAGTTGTAAATAGCCCGCAATTAGCAGAAGACCTTCACTTTGTACAAAACTCAACAGGAGGTATTCTTGGCCCGCAAGATAGCTTCTTACTACTTCGTGGTTTAAAAACATTAGGAATTCGAATGGAAGAGCATGAAACGAATTCACGCGCAATTGCTGAGTTTTTAAATAATCATCCAAAAGTAAATAAAGTATATTACCCAGGTCTTGCATCACATCAAAACCATGAATTAGCAACAGAACAAGCAAATGGATTTGGTGCTATTATCTCATTTGATGTAGATAGCGAAGAAACATTAAATAAAGTACTTGAGAGATTACAATACTTTACACTGGCTGAAAGTTTAGGAGCAGTAGAAAGTTTAATTTCTATCCCATCTCAAATGACACATGCATCAATCCCAGCAGATCGTCGCAAAGAACTAGGAATTACAGATACATTAATTCGAATTTCTGTCGGTATTGAAGACGGAGAAGATTTAATTGAAGATTTAGCACAAGCGTTAGCATAGTAAAAATGCACTGCTAGTATAGGCAGTGCATTTTTACCACATTATTTTGTGAAACTTTTCACAAAATAGACAAACACAAATGAAATAAATTCATGTATATTAAGTTCATGAAGTGTTACTCACGAACAAACTTGTGAAATATTTCACAAACAATGAGGTTCATGTAGGAAAGCAACTCTATTTTTTTTGTGCTAATCGGGACTAATTATGACCTATAGGGTCGTATTTAGTCCAATGTAGCAGAATAGGAGGAATTTACATGGTAGTCAAAGAGAAAGTTGTAAATGAAATGCAGGAAGTAAAAGAGATGATTGATACGTTAGTGAATAACGGTCGGAAGGCTTTACAAGCATTAGAAAGTTTTACACAAGAGCAAATTGACAACATTGTTCATGAAATGGCATTAGCAGGTGTTGATCAACATATGCCACTTGCGAAGTTGGCTGTTGAAGAAACAGGTCGTGGGGTATATGAAGATAAATGCATTAAAAATATTTTTGCTACTGAATATATTTGGCATAGCATAAAGAAAGATAAAACAGTAGGGATTATTCACGAAGATCCTCATGAAGAAATAATAGAAATTGCGGAGCCCGTCGGTGTAGTAGCTGGGGTAACACCAGTAACGAATCCAACATCGACAACAATGTTTAAAGCATTAATCGCGATAAAAACGAGAAATCCAATTATTTTCGCATTTCATCCTTCAGCACAAAATTGTTCTATTGCAGCCGCGAAAACAGTATACGATGCAGCGGTGAAGGCGGGTGCACCAAAACATTGTGTGCAGTGGATTGAAAAGCCTTCTGTCGAAGCAACGAAACAATTAATGAACCATGAAGGTATTGCACTTGTTTTAGCAACTGGAGGGGCTGGTATGGTGAAATCAGCTTATTCTACTGGAAAACCAGCGCTAGGTGTAGGTCCTGGTAATGTACCATGTTATATAGAGAAATCAGCGCATATAAAACGAGCGGTTAATGATTTGATTTTATCAAAAACATTTGATAACGGGATGATTTGTGCATCAGAACAAGCAATCATTGTAGATAAGGAAATTTATGATGATGTGAAAACAGAAATGATTGCAAATGATTGTTACTTTGTAACAGAGGAAGAGAGAAGAAAATTAGAAAAGCTTGTTATTAATGAAAATACATGTGCAGTAAATAGTGATATTGTAGGGAAATCCGCACAGTATATTGCCGAATTAGTTGGAATTACTGTACCTAAAAATACAAAAATGCTTGTAGCTGAAATACAAGGCATTGGAGCCGCATATCCACTATCTCGTGAGAAGTTAAGTCCAGTATTAGCTTGTGTAAAAGCAAATTCATTAGAAGAAGGATTTACATATTGTGAAGAAATGTTAAACCTCGGTGGTTTAGGACATTCAGCAGTTATCCATTCTGTAAATAAAGAAGTGCAAAAGCAATTTGGATTACGTATGAAAGCTTGCCGCCTTATTGTCAATGCCCCTTCATCACAAGGTGGAATCGGTGACATATATAATGGATTTATTCCATCACTTACGCTTGGCTGCGGTTCCTACGGGAAAAATTCGGTTTCTCAAAACGTAACAGCGACGCATTTATTAAATATAAAAAGGTTGGCAAATAGAAAAAAGAATATGCAGTGGTTCAAATTACCACCAAAAATTTATTTTGAAAAACATGCGACAGCATATTTAGCAAATATGCCTAACATTTCACGGGCGTTTATTGTAACGGATCCAGGAATGGTTGAGCACGGATATGTAGATACGGTCGCGCATTATTTACGTAAACATGCAAATGATGTGAAAGTAGAAGTTTTCTTTGAGGTTGAGCCAGATCCATCAGATGAAACTGTGTTTAAAGGTGCGGAAATGATGAGAAGTTTTCAGCCTGACGTCATTATCGCACTTGGTGGTGGTTCAGCTATGGATGCAGCGAAAGGGATGTGGCTTTTCTATGAGCATCCAGAAACAACATTCTATGGAATTAAACAGAAGTTTTTAGATATAAGAAAACGCACATGTAAATATCCGGAATTAGGAAGTAAGGCGCAGTTTGTTGCTATTCCAACAACATCTGGAACAGGATCAGAAGTGACACCATTTGCGGTTATTACAGATAAGAAAAATAATATAAAGTACCCACTCGCGGATTATGAATTAACGCCAGATGTAGCAATTGTTGATCCGCAATTTGTAATGACAGTACCACCACATGTAACAGCAGATACTGGGATGGACGTATTAACGCATGCAATCGAGGCATATGTGTCTGTTTTAGCAAATGATTATACAGATGGATTAGCATTAAAGGCCATTGATCTCGTATTTAAATATTTACCAAGAGCATTTAAAGATGGACATGATGAAGAAGCACGAGAAAAAATGCATAATGCTTCTGCAATTGCAGGGATGGCATTTGCAAATGCATTCCTAGGTATTAATCACAGTTTAGCGCATAAAATTGGACCAGAATTCCATATTCCGCATGGACGTGCGAATGCAATTCTTATGCCACACGTAATTCGTTATAATGCTATTAAGCCAAGAAAACATGCATTGTTCCCAAAATATGAGCACTTTGTGGCTGATGAACGCTATGCACATATTGCGAGAATGCTCGGGCTTCCAGCAAGTTCGGCGGCAGAAGGTGTGGAATCACTCGTCAAAGCAATTATTGATCTCGGAAAAAGTTTAAATATAAATATGAGTATTGCGGGACAAGGAGTTGCTAAAGACCAATTTGAAGAGGTTGTTGGATTATTAGCAGAAAGAGCTTTTGAAGATCAATGTACAACAGCTAATCCGAAATTACCTCTCATTTCAGAGCTGAAAGAAATTTATATGAAAGCATATAAAGGTGAGTAATGGTTATGAAAGAGTCGCCATAAAGCGGCTCTTTTTCTTTTGGAAAACATCTCCCAGAATGGCTGTATTTACTTGTCTTTAAGTTTAGTAGAATATGATACAGTGAAATGGAGGAGTGAGAATATAATGAAAGAATTACAAGAGAAAATAGAAGATTATACTCGGTTCGGACAAATTCTTCTCGCTGTAAGTACATTGTTAATGGTTGGCTTATTGATTCCAAATGGAGCAAAAGAAACATCACAACCTTTTGTTATGATGGGGAGCATTGTTATATTTTTAAGTTTATCCTTCTTTTTCTTTCAGCGTGTGAAAGTGATGCGAGACGAGTTAGAGGGAAACGAATGTGAATAATATTGATAAATAGAGCGTTACAAAAAGAAGGAATCTTTTTTGTAACGCTTTTTGTTTTTCTAGAAAATGTATGCGTTTTATATTGACAATGATAATCCTTATCAATTAAAGTAGAATAGTAGTTAATGATTATCATTATCAATTAGAGGTGAAAGAATGAAAAAATCTATTACGCTATTCACAGCGATTTTATCTATTTTTTTCTTATTAATAGGTTGCAGTGCAAAAGGAGACGAAAAAGCATCGGCAACAAAAACAGAAAAAGGAAAAGAGAAAATAGAAGTTACCGACCTATCAGGAAGAAAGGTAACATTCGATAAAGTGCCAGAGAGTTTTGCAACATTAAGTATGGGAGACATGAATATTATTCGTGCTTTAGGTGGAAAAATTGTAGGTCGTCCAGATACAAAAATAACTCTTCCAGAAGATATAAAGAAAATACAAGTAATCGGGAATGCACATCAGCCAAATTTTGAGCAAATTGCTAGCTTAAAGCCTGATGTACTTATTGCTAACAATGGATTTCAAAAGAACATTCCAACGGTGGAAGGACAAGGAACGAAAGTAATGATTTCTTCTGCGAATTCTGTACAAGATATTCAAAAGAATATTGAGCTATATGGAACGATAATGAAGAAAGAAGATAAAGCAAACGAACTTAATGAAAAAATTAATGATCAAATGAAGAAATATGAGAAACAAAGCGATGTGAAAGCATTGCTAGTGTATGGAGCACCAGGTACATATTTAGCCGCATTACCAACCTCTTTATCAGGTGATATTTTAGAAAAGACAGGCGGAAAAAATATCGCTGCTGATTTTCCAGAAATGAAGGAATATCCGCAATATGCGCAGCTAAGCGTAGAACGCATTATTGAGGCAAATCCAGATGTGATTTATTTAATTACACATGGAGATCCAAATAGCGTTAAAAAAGCATTTGAAGGTGAAATGATGAAAAATGAAGCATGGAAAAATTTAGATGCAGTAAAACAAAATCGTGTAGTTATTTTGCCATCTGACTTATTTGGATCAAATCCTGGAACAAAAGTTACAGAAGCGATGGACTTTATGTATAAAAGTATACAAGATGTAAGGAAATGATAAGTATGGAAAGTAGTGAAGTAGTAAGGGAAGAGGAACATCCTTTTGCGAAAAAAAGATGGATCATAGCAGTTAGTTTAGTTATATTAACGATTTTAGGTCTTTTTTACGGCCTTTTCGCAGGAAGCTTATCCTTTTCTTTACGAGATATTCTAACAGGGATACAAGATGAAGGGTCGACAGTTCATCGAATTGTATGGGACCTTCGTATACCAAGAGTGCTCGTTGGATTTATAGTAGGAACATGTTTAGCTGCATCAGGTGCATTATTACAAGGAGTTATGAGAAACCCTCTTGCAGACCCCGGTATTATTGGGGTTTCATCTGGAGCAGGCCTTGTAGCAATCGTAATTATGATTTTATTCCCTCAGCATATGGCTTTTTTACCGCTCGGGGCGTTTTTAGGAGCTTTCATAACGGCGATGATCATTTATGCTTTATCATGGCAAAAAGGGGCGCCACCTTCAAGAATTGTCTTAGTAGGCGTGTCAATCAATGCATTAATTGGTGCAGCGACATCAGCGTTAATGTTATTGCATAGTGACAAAGTACAGTCCGTGTTACCGTGGTTAGCAGGTGGCATTGGTGGTGTGAGCTGGGCACATTTAAACATGATTATTTATTATGCAATATTCGCTATTATATTGGCTTTCTTTGGTATCAAGCATATTCGAGTATTAATGCTTGGAGATGAAATGGCGAAATTATTGGGTCATAACGTGGAGAGAAGCCGGTTTTATTTAATAGTAGTAAGTACATTATTAGCTGGAATTGCGGTGAGTGTTTCTGGTCTTATTGGATTTGTCGGTCTCGTCGTACCACATATGTTACGTTTATTAGTTGGGAATGACTATAAATATTTACTGCCATTATCATGCCTTGGCGGAGGCATATTACTTGTTTTCGCAGATGCGATAGCTCGAAGTTGGTTCGATCCAATTGAATTACCTGTCGGTATTTTATTATCCTTCTTAGGCGGTCCGTTCTTCTTATATTTAATTCATAGGGGAGGCAAGCAACGTGATTTCCGTTAACAAAGTGTTTTACGCACATTCCGAAAGATTTCAAATGCAAAATATGAATGTACATATTAAAGCTGGAGAGGTCGTTAGTTTAATTGGACCGAATGGGTCAGGGAAATCTACTTTGCTTCGTTTAATGGCAAGACTACTTAAACAGAGCGAAGGAGATATCGTTTTAGATGGAAAAAGTATTCATACGATGAAAAGTGCCGATGTAGCGAAGCAATTAGCGATGTTACCACAAATGCATGATCATCAATTAGATTTAACAGTGAAAGAATTAATCGAATTTGGAAGAGGCCCTCATAAATCATGGAGAGGTCGCTTAAATAAAGAAGATGAAGAAATTGTTGATTGGGCATTGTCTGTTACAAATCTTGAAGGGTATGAATATCGTCTTTTACAATCTTTATCAGGAGGAGAAAGACAACGCGCTTGGATTGCAATGACGCTAGCACAACGTACGAACGTCTTATTATTGGATGAGCCAACAACTTTTTTAGATATCGTTCATCAGTTGGAAGTAATGGAACTTGTGAAACGACTAAACGAGGAATTTGGTATGACAATTATAATGGTTTTACATGATATTAACCAAGCGGCTCAATATAGTGATCGTTTACTCGTATTAAAGCGAGGGAAGCTTCAGTATGATGGTGTACCAGAAGAAGTGTTATGTCATGAAATGTTTCAACATGTATTTGGCATAGATGTAGATATTTTTCAAGGAAGCGAAAAGCCATTTTTTACACCGAAACGAATTTCTAAAAAAGGAGGAGCAAAATGCGAACAGAAGAACGTGTTACCACTGAGTTAGTAAGAGAATTTGTTATGGCAGCTCACGGAGATTTAGAAAAAGTACAAGAACTGTTGGCTGAATCGCCAAGTTTACTTCATGCCTCTTACAATTGGGGCGGATCAGATTGGGAAAGTGCGTTAGGAGCAGCGGCACATGTAGGGCGTAAAGATATTGCTCTTTACTTATTAGAAAAGGGTGCTCGAATGGATATTTTCGCGGCCGCTATGCTGGGGGAATTAGAAGTTGTACAAGCTATTTTAGTAGCACAACCAGAAGCATTACGTGCATCTGGTCCACATGGTATTTCTCTTCTTCAACATGCACGAATGGGTGGAGAAAAAGCACAGCGTGTATTTGACTACTTAACGGTGCTTTCTTACTGACCGCCAAAGTTCTTATGTGCGGTAAACTTTTCACTTTTATATAATTGGAAAGTTTACCGCCCGTTAGAACGGGATAAGTATCTAGTGTATTTGAAAATCCTACCCCCCCCTCAATTGTAGTTTTCTTTATGCTAGTTATGATATGGATGCAGTAGACAATATTTGTCTACTGCCTTTTTTAAATTCTTTTGGGATTGAATATTCTGTATTTCAATGTTAGTTCATTTATAATAGATAGTAACATTTAGTATGGATACAAGACGTGAGCGTGTAATTAAGTACAAATTCGTGGGAAGGAGTGCAGAAATGTTTCATACAGATCGTTTACAAATTCGCAAATATACAATGGATGATTTACAGTTCTACGCTTCACTATGGGGAAATGAGAAGGTAATGCGTTATATTGGAAATGGGACGTTAAAAACATATATGCAGTGTAAAAAAAGTTTGGAGGAGTGGGTGATTCCTAGCTATAAAAACGGTCTCGGTTTATTTGTATTAATTGAAAAGGAAACGGGAATACGAATTGGTCATGCAGGATTAGTGAAGCAACAAATAGATGGAAAAGAGGAAATTGAAATTGGTTATTGGTTATTACCTCAGTATTGGGGAAAAGGGTATGCGAAAGAAGCAGCAGCAGCATTTCGAGATTATGGCTTCCAAGCGTTACGAATGAATAAATTAATCTCTCTTATTAATCCGGACCACCCCGCCTCAATCTTTGTTGCCAGAAAAACAGGGCTTAGTTATGAGAAAACAACTTCATTTCATGGGATCGATGTTCTCGTTTATTCTATTAGGCGTGTTGGATGAAAAAAGGTAAATTGCATCTTTTGAAGAATGGTATATAAAAATAAAGGGGGGATTACATGTACATTTATCATAATGGACTTATTATTCGTGAGGGAACGAATGGTGTACCTGCATATGCAATTAAGACTTTATTTGAAGATGCCGGTTGGAGCAATGATAATATCCCTTCTTGGCAAATTGAAAAATTTACGATAGCATTTGAAAATTCAACATGGGCATTCACAATTTGGGATGAAGAAGAGATGATTGCGATGGTTAGAGTCATTTCTGATGGAATCATGGTCGCAAACATAGTAAATTTAGTTGTGAAATGTGAATATAGAGGGAAGGGATTAGGTAAGAAACTTGTCGCTCTTTGTTTGCAAAAATTGCCACATGGTGACTGGTTTGCGCATACTTCTGCGAGTAATTTTGATTTTTATAGAAGTTGTGGTTTTGAGGTGAGAGAGTTATCGAGAAATGGAACATGTGCGTACTATGGATATCAAATAGCCAAAAAAGAGGGGCACCGATAAGGAGAAAAAGTAGAACAGAAAAAGGCTTACTATTTTAATAATATAAACTGAACTAAGATTCATTTTATGATAAAATGAAAGAAAATTCTGTTTATTATTAGGGGGATAAAAATGAGTATAAAAGTTGGGGATGTATTTAAATACGAAAGAAGATTTACTGAGGAAGAGGTTTTTGAATTTGCAAATATTACAGGGGATAAAGGTAGGCATCATATGGAATATGATGAAAATGGACGTTTAATGGTTCATGGTTTATTGACTGCTAGTATTGGAACGAAAGTAGGCGAAGAATTACATTACATAGCAAGAGAATTAGTAAGTGAGTTTATTAGACCAGTTTTTGCAGGAGATACAATCACTTGTGAATTAACTTTAACGAATGTTGAACAGATGGAAGGATACAAAAAGGTTTCAATCGAATCAGTTTATCGTAATCAACACGAAAAGACTGTACTAGTTGGGACAAGCTATGGAGTTATAAGAGGATAAAAAGAAGCCTGATTTACAGGCTTCTTTTTTGTTTAATAAACACGTTTTCGATTTTCAGCATGACTAGAGATGAGTAATAAGGCAGTTTCTTCTCCTATATTACGAACGATATGAGGAACACATGCATTCCAGGAGAAAGAATCCCCTTCTTCTACAATTGCAACATCTTCTCCGTGTTGAACTTCTAGTTTTCCGCGTAATACAAGGTGACATTCTTCTCCTTCATGGGCATTTGGTGTGTTTTCTTTCGGAAACCCAGCAGGAATTTCTACGAGATTGAGGCGAAGGCCACCTTGCTCTGCAACATGTTCAATTCTTTGTTCATCTTTTCCATATACACTATATTTACGTTCTCCCTTTTTGACAACTTTCAATCGATCTTTTTGTTCTAACAATAAATAGGGAAGAGGAACGTTTAAAAAATTGGAGATCGTTTCTAAAGTTGAGATAGATGGTGATGTTTTATTATTTTCAACCTGACTCATAAACCCTTTAGAAAGACCTGTCCCCTCACAAATTTGTGCAATTGTTATGCCTCTACGTTGACGAATTTCACGTATTGCAGAACCAATATTCATAAAATCAAGCTCCTTTTTGTAAACAACTATTTGTATCATAGCAAAAAAAATATATATTTTCCCAGTGAAAATGAATTGACGAATAAAAAAAATTAGTGTATGTTTTGTAATGTAAATAAAAGTTTTGTATAAGAAAACCATAAAGGAGAGAAGGAAATGAATCAACATATTGGTAACTTAATTATTCGTATCGTGTTAGGGGTAACGTTCTTTATGCACGGTTTAACAAAATTCCAATCGGGAATTGACAATATTGCAGGGTGGTTCACAAGCATTGGTTTACCAGGAGGACTTGCATACGGTGTAGCAACAGTTGAATTAGTTGGCGGTCTATTATTAATTCTAGGTTTAGGTGTAAGATATATTGGATTATTATTTGCACTAGTTATGGTTGGAGCAATTATAAAAGTAAAATGGTCAGCTGGTTTATTAGGAGATGGAAAAAATCCTGGCTTCGAATTAGAGCTTGCATTACTAGCAATGGGGGCGTACTTATTTGTTGCGAAAGCGGATGGTTTTGTAGATAATTTCTTAAAAGAGAAAATGTCAAAGAAGAACTAATTTAAATGGGAGGCTAACAAGATGAGTTTTCAACTTCATCCCGATACAACACTTGATGTTGTTCATTTATATGTATCAAATATAAAGAAATCACTAGAGTTTTATACAGAAGTACTACGTATGAAAGTGCTAAAAGAAGATGAAATGGTCGTTACATTTGGGAATGAAGATAACGAACCACTCCTTATCATTGAAGAAAAGAAAGAAGCATTACCAAAGCAAAGAGGGAGAACGGGTTTATATCATTACGCAATTTTATTACGGAGCAGACAGGATTTAGCGAATATCCTTCGTCATTTTGTAGAAATGGTATATCCACTGCACGGCGGAGCTGACCATTACTTTAGTGAGGCCCTTTATTTAGCTGATCCAGATGGAAACGGGATTGAAATTTATCATGATCGCCAAAAAGAAGTTTGGCGTGATGAGAATGGAGAGCTACCATTTGTTAGTCACCCGTTAGCTGGTGAAGAATTATTGCAGCAAGGAAGTACATGGAATGGTTTTCCATCTGGTACTGTGATGGGACATATTCATTTCCATGTAGCTGATTTGGAAGAAGCGAAACGTTTCTATGTAGATGGTCTTGGTTTTGAAGTAACGATCCCAGCTCGTAATGGGGCGCTCTTTGTATCAGCAGGTGGCTACCATCACCATATCGGTTTAAATACGTGGCAAGGTGAAGGAATACTACCGCAAATGCCAAATTCCGTTGGTTTGAAATATTTCACAATTGTACTAGCAGATGAAAAACAAAAAGAGCAAGTATGTGAAAGCTTAAAAAATATTGGCAAGATTGCTACGTACAAAGATGGAATATTACAAGTCGAGGATCCATTTGGACATTGTATCCATTTCAAAATAAAAAGAGAAGCCTAAATAAAGGCTTCTCTTTTTCACTTTCTTATAATTGCATTTTCATTTTGGACAAATAGTTCATCAAATTGCTTCGCAAGCTCAAAATCCAGTTTCGTTAAACCTTTTGCATTCCAAGATGACAAAGTAATAATGACTGCTTTATACTGGATAAGGATAAATGGGTGGTGATTATGTTCTTCTGATAGTTTGGCGGCTTCAGAGACAAATTCGACTCCTTTTAAGTAGTCGGAAAACATATATTTTCTTTCAATCCATTTTTCATCTTTTACTACCCATTTATCTAACTTTAATAATTCCTCTTGAACTTCTTCTTCAGTTAATCGTAGCATCATTTTTCACATCCTTTACTGGAAGTAGCGTAAGACCATTGTTAATAAGGCGTGTTACAGCTTCATCAGTTGTGAAAGTAGAAAGTTGTTGTAATAATGCTGCTGATGTTTCGTGCCCTTTGTTATGTTCTAAAAGCAATTCTAATATTTCAAGGCGAAGTAACCATTCTTTCGCATAAAATTTGTTTAATACCTCTTGAATTGCTACTAATTGCTCGATATGTGCGTCGTGTAAAATACCTTCATTTCGGATATCACGAACTGTTTGATACATACGTTCAAGTTCATTCAGTACAAGTGGAGCAGGAATTTCTTGAATTTCTTCATCCATTGGGAAAAATGCTGCAGCATCTGCGGCACCTGGGAATACGGAAGTGATTGTTGAACCAACAGCCATATCAAATGCGCCCCATGAAGCATCAAATAAAACGCGGTCGTTATAAGTAACTGTACAATTGATAAAGGAAATAAGAGCGATTTTATTATCGTTTTTTACAATATCTGTTACTGTTCCTTTTACATGAATACCACTTTCAAAAGTAAACTCAGCAATATTTCCAATTGTAATTCCTAATGCTTGTAGTTGTTCATCTGTACAATTTTCTAATGCAATATTTTCAGTGAGTAATCCAATCGGTGTTCCAAAGCCGTCACTGTGTACAGCCGTAGAATGATTCGCTAACTGTTTATTGTGAATGGCTAATGCTGTTGGCGAACTTGTTCGCATATAAATCAATTCACCCGCATCGTTTTCAATTGTCTCGGTGAATGTACCTGTAATTTGTAATCCGCTATTTAATTCAGCAGTTGCATGGTTTTCAGAGCAAATTGCTTTTTCTAAGCCTTCTTTACCACCTGTTTTAAAGGCCATCGTTTCAGCAAATTTCTCAAGTGCTTCCGTTAATTCTTCAAATGATTTACAAACAAATAGTTGTGGTTGCATTTTTGTTACGTCATAAGTTGTACTTGTACATGCCTCTATAGAGAATGGAACCTTTTCTACGGCGTCTGTTAAGCAATGTTTGCTTTCGCCAACAGAAGAAAGGAGACCAGCACCATATATTTTTGGATTGTCTATATCTCCAATTAATCCGTACTCCACTGTCCACCAGAAAAGCCGTGAAATTTGTTCCGCTTCTGATAAGCCAGAAACTAAGTTTTGTTTTTCAATTACATTATTTTCAGCAGCTGTAACTTCATCAGGAGTAGAAGTAGGGCTTTCTTTTACAATCGTTAATGTACGAACAGCTTCGAATGCATCATGTTCTTCTTTTGTGGAAAAAGCTTTTGCACCAATTTGCCCAAATCGTTTTACATATTTTGCATATGTAGGATCAAGTAAAATAGGTGCGTGTCCTGCTGCTTCGTGTACAATATCTGGAGCAGGTGTATACTCGATGTTTTCTACTTTGCGAATATCTGTTGCGATTGGTAGCAATCCGTGCCCTTGAAAATCGAAAAATGCGACGCCAGGAATAAGTCCGTCAATCGTTACAGCGCCCCAGCCGCTTGACGCCAAACATTCATTCATTTCTTCTACCTTTGGGATTGCCTCTATATTAATACCAGATGATTGTAGTCCATTCACATAGGCTGGATGGGCAACGTCTTTTAAGAAACTATGATTTTGTCTCATAATGTAACGCCATACAGCGTGGTTCACCGGTGTGTATTGATCATAATGCTGTGTAGATACGAATGGTTTTAAATGCGATGGAATTTCTGTTTTCTTTGTCATTTAAACATCCTCCTTTTTTCTATAAAACGGAATATCGATTTCGTATAGCTTGTATCACCTCATTTTATAATTGTAAGCGCTTATAAAAATTCTATCATAAGATTCGGAATTATTTAACATTTGTTTCTGTGAGAAATAGAAAAAGCCCCCTATCGAAACATTTGATAGGGGGGAAAGAATTGTGGTACGACTTATTTTACTTCTAAATCAACATTTAAATTTGTTGTATTTCCAGCTGCATCGGTTGTCATAATATGAATGGTATTCTTTCCTTGTTGTAATTGATTACGATCGAAATAAATTTCATAGTTTTTCTCCCAAGGGTTTAAGAACGCACTTTCCCATACGCCATTACCGTTAATCTCATATTGCATTCTCACTGGAATTCCAGGTGCTACCCAACCAGATTCTGTCATCCAATCTAGTAGAATATCGTCAACTTTTCCTCTAATTACGAGATTTTCTTGATCAACTTCATGCGTCAATTTTGGTGCAGTTCGGTCAATAAATACAGCCGCCGTTTGTTTCGTTTCTCCGCCAGAATTAGAAGCAACAGCTTCAATTTGATATAAACCATCCGCGAGTGGTGATCCATCTACTTTTGTACCATTCCATTTGAAAGGTTTATAACCTGCTGTTTCATTTTTACCTTCATAAATGATTCCTTCGTATGTCACACGTTCTTTTGTAACTAAGTTAGCATGTAACGTTACATCTTCAACAGGAGAAACTAAATAGTAGTTGATGAGATTATCATCTAATATGTTATCTCCGTTTGGACTAAAAGTAGAATTCACAATTTCGAGACCATCAATACGTTTATAATCTTTAGGATCGATACTAAATGTAAATGGAATTCGAATTTCTTCTTTCGCTCCCTGCTCTTTTACATATACATTCCCAGTATACACACTTTGTGGGAGTGAGCTATCGACAGTGATAGTAAATGGTTTTTCCGTATTACTATTTGGTTGTACGCTAATTGATGAAGGAACAGAAGCTTTTATTTTTGTTTTTGTGTTTGCATCTAGTAATTCTATACGAGTTGAAAAGCTTTTCTTTTTACTAGAAAGATTTTGTAACGTAATATTTTGCGTCAGTTTTACTTTACCACTGTTTGGTTTTATAAGACCGAAGCTGATATTGTTAGGCTGTACTAATACACTTGTTTGAACAGCTTTTGGAATGTTAATTAAGCCAGATCCTTGCGTCATAACAGGATACGTATTTTCATTAACATCTTTTAAAGTTTTTGCTGTATTGGCAAGTGATGCTTTTAATTGTTCCGTCGTCCAATCAGGGTGCATTTGACGCAGGAGGGCAACCGCTCCAGCTACTTGCGGAGCAGCCATACTTGTTCCGTTATGAGATTCATAGCCACCTCGTGGTACGGTACTAGTAATTTGTACGCCAGGTGCAACGATATCTGGTTTTATAAGCCAGCTTCCTTGTGATGGACCTCTGGAACTAAAGTTTCCAATTAATTCAGTCGGAACCGGTTGTCCGATCTTTATATTTTTCTTACGCTTTGTAATTAAATTTTTCAACTCTTCACCGTTTACATTGGATAGTTGCATAACTGGAAGGGCTAGGTTTTCACGTGTAAAGTATTCAGGCATAATATTAATTTCTTTTTCTGTAGAAATGAATAGTACACCAATTGCACCAGCTTGCTTCGCTTGTTCAGCTTTTACTAACGTGCTAGAAGTACCTTGTAAAACAAGTGCAAATTTTCCTTTCACATCTTGTTTTGCATAATCGCTTGGATTACCATAGCCAACATATACAAGTGGAGAATCATTTCCTATTGGGAAATCTGATTTTGATAACGGTAATCCTTGGTATGTTTTGCTGGAACCAGCTACTTGGAATGTTGGAAACGGAATAGAAACTGTAGATGCTCCAACTGATATCACGCTATTTGCATTTCCAGGTGCATCAACAGACCAAGGTTTTGGACCATCATTTCCATTGGAAACGACTGCAGTAACCCCAAGCTTTGCTGCACGTTCTAACGTTAAAGTTACAGGCTGATCAGGTACATTTAAATCTTGTCCAAGGGATAGATTTAACACATCAGCACCATCTTGAATTGCTCGTTCAATACCTTGAATAATATCATCTGTTGTACCAGTACCACCGTCATTCATGACACGATAAGCTAAAATAGAAGCATTCGGAGCAACGCCTTTAATTTTTCCATTACCAGCAATAATTCCAGCTACATGAGTACCGTGTACGTTACCATCCATTGGATCATCATCTTCATCCACTGTGTCGTATCCACCAATATAATTTGCCTTTAAGTCAGGATGTGTATAGTCTACGCCAGAATCGATAATCGCTACTTTCATACCTTTTCCATCAAGAGATTTACCAGATGGGTCTTTTAAATTCCATGCTTCAGGAGCACCAATTGTCGGTCCACCAATATTAGGTGCTTCTTCGCTAGTAGCGCTTTTCGTTGTTTCATGCAATTTATATGTTAAGTTCGGATAGACTGTCTTTACTTCAGGTAAAGAAGCAAGAGCAGTAATTTGATCTCCTGGAACTGAAATAGAGAAACCAGAAAATAACGTATTATAAACTTCTTTAATTTTTGCACCAGGTGCTTTTTCTTTTATTTTCTCAGTCGTCTCTTCTTGTGCTTTTTTTAGCTCGGTATGATAAGACTGTGCATGACTATTTTGTAAATCTGGAGCATGCTGAATGTTACTTTGCGCAGCAAGAGGTGCATGTTGCAATTCTACAATTACAGATATTTCTTTTGTTGTTTTTGTTTCAACGTGTTGAGCAATTTTACTTTCTCCCCATTGTTCAATCGTTGTTTTTAGTTGTGGACTAAATTGCTTCTCCTTTTGCAGTGATTCAGCATGGGCGCTTAAAGCTCCAAAACTAGAAAAGACGAGTGCCATACTTAAAAGTGTAGATGTAGTTTTTTTCATTGAAACTCCCTCTAATAAAAAGTGCCAATATTCCAAAAAGTTATCTTACATTTTTATTGTGAAATATAAAAACGAATGTTGGCTAAACTATATTTTCGACATAATTCATACCAATCCTCTATGAATTGAAAATTTCTTGGGAAATTTTTTCTGATTATGTCGAATAGGTATTTTTCACATATTGTAGGTGGACATTGAGGAATGCTATGAGGGAAATGGAGGAGTGTTATGAAAAAGGCTATAGCAAGTGTCATCGCATTATTATTCATATTTTTAAGTTCAATTACTATTACGAAAGCAGAAAATAGTGGAGTAAAAATTGCTTTTATTCGTCATCATGACCTCTGGATTAAAGTTGATGGAAAAGAAAAACAACTTACAAAAGGAGAATACATAACAGGACCGAAGTGGTCATATGATGGGGAGTGGCTAGCATATGTAAAAGGAGAGAAACAAAATACTCTTGAGTTATATCGGCTAAAAGATGGAAAGAAAGTTACGCCGTTTCACTCAGAAGTATCAAATTATCAATGGTCACCAACAGAAAATATAATTGCATTTATATTTACAGGTACATTACATACCTTCAAGGTAGAAAAAAAGAATGCAGATTTTGAAAATGTATCGGCTGGTGTAGGTGATTATGCATGGTACCCGAATGGAAAGAAGTTTCTTGTATCTTCTGAAGCACACTTACTTCCAACTGGATGGACAGGAGCTCAGCTATATGAAGTACAAAAAGATGCGCATATGAATCCTCACAAAATGAAGCATTTGTATGCATTGCCAAATGAACATGATGATTTCCTAGCGTTAGTTGCAAGTGGCTTTCAGTGGTCACCAGATCAAAAGTGGATTTCATTTTTAGCAGTACCGACAGCTTCATGGTCAGCTGATAGCAATACGCTTTGCTTAGTTCGTGCAGATGGTAGTCGTTTTGAAAAGGTAGATCAAATGTTATTAAACACACAATGGTTCAAATGGGCGCCAGCCAACAATATATTGGCCTATATTGAAGGAAGCGGGAGAGTTGCGTTAGAGAATAAACATTTAAAAGTAAAAGAATTGCCAGCACTTCAGCAGAACACATTTACACCGAAAGGATATGTCGATTGGGATTTTACATGGAAGAACGATAACGTAATTATCGTTTCACGAGCAAAAGAAGCGGGGATAGAAACTCCACCAGAAAAAAGGCCACTACCATCTTTATATGAGATCGATAGTACAAGCGACGAACAACATCGAATCACAAAGCCACCTCATAGGCAAGGAGATTATCATCCGCTCTTCATGAATAAGAGTAATCAATTAATATGGATACGTTCAGACCGTAAGAAAGCGGATGTATGGCTTGCTCATAAGGATGGAAAGCATGAAATGAAGTGGATTGAAAATATAGATGTACCAGAGTGGTATTACGAGAAATGGAATTGGGAACATGTTATCTCGGTGAAATAAGAATAAAAAACCTGCCTAAAAGATCATTTTAGGCAGGTTTTTTATTCTTATTTATGTGTTTTATTTGGCTTCTTTTTCGCTGGGTTTCCGTTTCCCTGACGTTTTCTATTTTGTTCATCTTTTGCTTGTTTTTCATGCAGTGTATCTAAAAAGTCATTCGAGTTACTCATTTTTCTATCGCTCCTTTCATCTTGTCCTAATTACTATAACCATTTAGGAGGATAATCATGAGATAAAAAATTAAGCGCTTAGTTTTCTTCGATAGTATACGTAAAATATGCCATACGTAATAAATAGCATAAATAAAATTTGTAACTCTACATTTTCTTTTAAAATAGTTGCGACAGAAGTTGGTAAGTATGGTGATGTATTACTCGTTTCTATACCTAACCATTTGTTTAAGAGATTAATGGTACAAAACATAAAAACACCGGACCAGCTTGCAATGATTGCCTTTTGCTTAATTTTTGTTTCGCGTTCATCATCTGTAATCCAAGGGTTAGCAGTTTTATCACTGCTAAAAAATCCGTTTATATATCCCCATATAATCATGCCAATTAAGATAGTTAGCCATTTCATATGCATGTTTCTCCTCTCTCTTGTAAAAAGTATTTTACACATATAATTGTAATGTTTTCCAATTCGTTGTGTCAAATGTTTTTTACATATCGATTTTTCATATAGCAGGAATAAAGGATGGAATAGGGAAGAAATATGTAAGAGGATTTTATAGTGAGAGGAGGATGGGGATGAAACTCATCTTTGTTCGGCACGGTGAAGGAGAACATACAAAAGATTCGCCACCAAGTTTACAAGTGCCTCATCCACCGTTAACGGATGAGGGAAGGAATCAGGCTAAATTACTTCAATGCAATGTACCCTTGCAAGAAACGGATATATTAATTGCTAGTCCTACAATTAGAACTTTACAAACAGCAACAATATGGAGTACGAAAGTAGCTTGTCAAAAAATTGTCCATCCATATGTATCCCCACGTATTTTTCCTTATCGAGAAGGAGCGACAACATTACCATGTGATCACATAGTAGATCAGGGGAGAATAAAAAAATTATTTTCGAATTTTTCGATAGAGAAAAGTACAAATAAACAGCTATGGAGGGAAGGCATAAATACTATTTCAGAAAATAGCTTTCAGCGAATAGTAGAGGAATTTCTTCTTTGGTGTTATGAACTGGGCGCTGAAAGAATTTGCATTGTATCTCACGACGGGACAATTACTGCGTATCGGCAATATTTACAAAAAGTCGTTTTAACTAGAGCTGATTTTTTGCAAGAAACGGGTATATATGAAATGGATGTATCCTTTAAAAGTCTAATTGGTGAAATCTAATTATAGGATGGTGGGTGTATGTTGAATGTTGCACTAGTAGTTGGCTTTAATTCTGATTTAGAGGCACAATCAATCCGAGCATCACTTGAATACTTTGGGGCGAAAGTTATAACGTACTGGATTGGTAGACCGAAAGAATTCATCGACATTCTTTCTGGAAAGGGTTTATATAGCGATATTAATTATGTCGTCTTTTGCTTTCATGGTGAGGAAGGAAAGTTTGTCATGGAAGAGTTAGGCGAAGAAGTATATGAACAAGATGAACCGAGAGGATATTTTGGTACAGAAGAAATTTATGAATATGCAAAATTGCATAATACACATATTGTAAATAGCGGGTGCACGTTAGGGGATCAAAATCTAGCAAAATCTTTTTTACATAGTGGTGCGAAATCATATATTGGATCGATTGATTATGTAGATGGAAATGCAGCACTTATGTTTACTATACGCTTATTTTACGGGCTTATTAACCATGAAAAAACGTTAGGAGAGGCTTTTGAAGAAGCACGGTTAATTGATAAAGAGACACATACATTTCGATTATATAAGTAGTGTGAAACACGTTTATTCTATATTCGAATAAACGTGTTTCACATTTAACTCACATTTTTTTTACATTTTCTTCAATGAAAACCATTATCACTTATGGTATGATATGTTCAAGTTTTTACAAGTAATAAAAGTTACTATACAAACGTTAGTTTTTAATGTTTCATACACATGTCACAAATTATTCATAATTAACATTTGTAAAATAAGTAACTAATGTTATTATATTACCTGTAACTAACTTAATTACAACTTTAGGAGGAAGATATGGTTATTCAACTTTTAAGAGAAAACAAAGCAGTTTCTTTTGTGTTAGCGGTAATCCGAGTGTATCTTGGTTACACATGGTTAATGGCTGGAATCGGTAAACTACAAGGAAAAGGTTTCGATGCAACTGGTTATTTACAAGGTGCAATTGAAAAATCTAAAGGTGCACAACCGGCTGTTCAATCTTGGTGGGCATCATTTTTACAAGATTTCGCAATTCCAAACGTTGATCTATTTAATACACTTGTAACATGGGGAGAGATTTTAGTCGGAATTGGTTTAATTGTAGGCTGTTTAACAAAAACAGCGGTCTTTTTCGGCCTTGTAATGAACTTTTCCTATATGTTTAGTGGGTCAATTGGAGTGAATCCGGAAATGGTTATCTTATCTATGTTCCTTCTAGTTTCTGGTATGAATGCTGGTAAATTTGGAATTGACGGTTTCGTTATCCCAAAAGTATTAGGATCAAAAACTCAAAAACGCCAAAAGCAAGCTGCTTAATATATGAAAACGGGTATCTCAAAATGAGATACCCGTTTATGTTATTTTTCAGCTTGTATCGGATTGTTTTTAAAGAATTCTTTTACATAACCTACAAATTCTTGTGGCTCTTGACGAAACGGTGCATGATAACCCTTTTCGATAATATGGAAAGTACTATTCTTTAAGAATTGATGATACGTTTCTCCTTCTTTCCATGAAACGCTACTATCATTTCTTCCCCATATAATTAAAGTTGGTTGTTGTATTTCATTTGCATTGATTTGAAGACGTCTAGGCCATAATTTCATTTTATTGTAATGCTCTTCATCATTACGTTTAAATTTCACTTTGCTTTCATCATAATCTGCAATAGCAGAGACAGTATGTAAATCAGTCGACAACTGGGGTTTTGGAGAACCTTGTTTATTCACGAGTGTATGAGGACCGCCTGTAGCGTCAGTTAAAATAAGGTGGGTAACGGCTTCAGGATATAAATATGTTAAATTAAGAGAAATTTCTCCACCCATTGAGTGGCCCAGTATTGCAAACGAATCGTAACCTAGTTTTTTCATTAATTTATAATACAAATTTGCATGAGTCGGGAAAGAATAATAAAAATCCATCGGTTTAGATGAGCGCCCGAATCCTAAAGCATCTACAGAAATAATTGTATGATCTTTTGCTAAATCTGAATAAATCTTTTGAAAACCATCTGAAGATCCTCCAAATCCATGGATCATAAGTAAAGGTGGTTTTTCATTACCAATCTTTTTGAAGTAAATGGTTTGACCATCTATTTCTATCATTTTTTCCTCGGTAGCTAGTTTTGCTGTAAGTGTATTTTTAACTTGTTTTACTTGTTCTACTGGCTTTTCTGCTGCACTACATCCTACTAATAGTGTAAGAGTAAGACAACCTACCATAAAATAGCTAAATCGCTTCAATTAGGTGTCCCCTTTCTAACATAACGCTGTATCTATCATAGCAAATAGCATATTACGATTTCCAGGAAGTTGGCTACCATTTTTTATCATAAGAGGTGAAAGGAGCGTTTCTTGGAAATTTTCTGTTTGAAGAAATTTACGAAATATAAATTGTGAATGTGGGACATCAATTCGTACTGTGCCATTCCAACATTCACATATGTTTTGTAGTAATTGAATAGCATCTTCTTCTCGTTTGGCGATAAGTGGATTGATACATAATATATTACCTTTTTGTATGCATAAGGAAAAAGCTTCTATACAGTTATGTCTCTCAATTTTAAAAGAGTGGCTCGTTTTTGGTAATAGTAATGAATAAAGTAATGAACGATCGGCACCAGTTGTAATTTGATCGAGAGAAATAAGAGATATAAGATCTTTTTCTTTTACTTGTTTTGTAGGAGTGATATGTGTCTTAGTAGTTTGTTTTTCAAAACGATGAATCGTCGTTACTGTTTGAAATCCGCATGATGTATACAGAGGCTCGCCAGCTTTTGTTGCAATAAGTGCAATTGGCTGTTTTGGATGAGTGTGTTCTAAGCAGTGATTAAGCAAAGTCCGCCCGATGCCTCGGCCTTGAAAATTAGGATGGACGATTAACATGCCAATAGTAGAAAACCTATCTTTAAAAGGGAATACTCCTCCAGCTGCAATCAGTTTATTTTCATGCATATAACCGACAAGTGTACCGAGAGAAAGATACATTTCGAATTGTTTTTTCATAAATGCTTTATCTTGTAACCATCCAATAGCTTTGCAAAGGTCCAGTAAATCAAAAATATAAGTTTTATCTAGCTCTATTATTTTCATAAATGCTCACCACATTTCTATTAATTTTCATAAAAGTAGATTGAAAATGTTAAATAAGAGATTTACGTTAAATGAAATCCAACTTGTTTATGTTTGGATTGTAAAGGCGAAGATGGTTGATATGAAAAGACAAAGTTATACAAATTATAACTGATATTTACATAAGTTAACAAAAAATTTACATATAACTAATTTTCCCTTAACAGTCTTCTATTAAATTTGATAGTGGGAAATGAATAACCTAATTAGGGGGACAATACAGTGAAAAAGTTTGTGAAAAAAGCATGGCCATTTGCAGTTGTGGCTTCGTTAGCAGTTACTTCGGTGGCAACATGGAATTTTACGCGTTCTAGTGAAGTAAATGCAGATGAGAACGGAAGCAATGCAAAGATTAAAAATGTTATTGTGTTAATTGGAGATGGTATGGGTCCTTCATATATGACAGCTCATCGTTATATGAAAGACAATCCAAAAACTTTTGAGATGGAATCTACAGAGTTTGACAAGCATCTTGTAGGAACACAAAAAACATATCCGGAAGATGAACATGAAAATATTACAGACTCTGCATCGGCAGCAACAGCTATGTCAGCAGGGATTAAAACATATAATGCGGCAATTTCAGTTGACAATGATAAAGCTGAAGTGAAAACTGTTCTTGAACAAGCGAAAGAAAAAGGGAAATCAACAGGATTAGTTGCAACTTCCGAAATTACACATGCCACACCAGCTGCTTTCGGTGCGCATGACATTAGTCGTAAAAATATGGATGCAATTGCAAATGATTATTTTGATGAGAAAGTTAAAGGGAAGCATAAAGTAGATGTTATGCTTGGCGGCGGTGTAAAAAACTTTGTTAGGAAAGATCGCAACCTTACAGAAGAGTTTAAGAAATCTGGTTATAGTTACGTAACAGATCGAGATCAATTGTTAAATGATAAAAATGATCAAATCCTTGGTTTATTTGCACCAGGCGGTTTAGATAAAATGATTGACCGCAATGAGAAGACACCTTCATTAGAAGAAATGACGAATGCAGCAATTGAGCGTTTGAACAAAAATAAAAAAGGTTTCTTCTTAATGGTTGAAGGAAGCCAAATCGACTGGGCTGGACACGATAATGATATCGTTGGTGCAATGAGTGAGATGGAAGACTTTGAAAAAGCCTTTAAAGCTGCGATTGAATTTGCGAAAAAAGATAAAAATACGTTAGTTATTGCAACGGCAGACCATGCTACTGGCGGATTATCTTTAGGTGCAAATGGCGAGTATAACTTTAAAGTAGATCCAATTAAAGCAGCAAAACGCACACCAGACTTTATGGCAAATGAGATTGCAAAAGGTGCAAATGTAGAAGAAACATTGAAAAAATATATTGATTTACAATTAACGCCCGAAGAAATTAAAGCGGTAAATGATAGTGCTCCTTCAAAAGATGTAACAAAGATTGATAATGCGATTGAAGATATTTTCAATAAGCGTTCGGTTACAGGCTGGACAACAGGTGGACATACAGGAGAAGATGTAAACGTATATGCATTTGGCCCTGGTAAATACTTGTTCTCTGGCGTTCAAGAGAATACAAATCTCGCTAAACGTGTCTTTGATATTGTTGGCGGTGGTGATCCGAATAAAGGAAGACGCTAATTATAAATGAGAGTGAGGCGAAATGCCTCACTTTTCTTTTTAGGAGATGGGAAGATGAGAGCTTTTTTCAGAGGGATTGGATCCCTTCTAATAGGTGTATTATTGCTAGTTGGATGTCAATCCGAAGAGAATAAGATAGAAGAAAAACCTCCTACTACAAAAGCTGAGGGAAAGGTACAAATAACGAAAGAAGAAGAGAAGTCAATTCAAGATGTTATTGAGACATTTGTACGGACGACAAATGAAAAAAATCTTGCTGAACATATGGAGTTATTTTCAAAGAATATACCTAGTGCGGAAGACTTAAAAACACAAAAAGAAGCAAGTTTTCAAAAAGGAAATAAGAAAATTGAATTGGAACATATAGACGTGAAAGCTAGTAAAGAAGGGTATGTTGTTGTTGAAACAAAGGAAAAGGAACTAGATGGAGAGGTCACTCTTCAGAAGAAAGTACAGTATGCACTTGGAAAAGAAGAGGATGGATGGAAAATTGAAGAGGTTCGCACGATAGAGAAGAAATAAAGTGAAACTTTTCGTAAATAGCAAAAAAAGGTTCTCATTGGCGAGAACCTTTTTTTATAGTGGTAACATAATTTGATTTGAGCATGCTTCGATATCATCAATATCTTGGCGAATGGTTGCCATTTTATTATCAAGATCTTCAGCTTTCATTGCTGCATCATGTAGTTCATCTTTTAAATACTCAGGTATTTTCCCCTCATATTTATAATAAAGTTTATGTTCTAAGCTTGCCCAAAAGTCCATTGCAAGTGTACGTAACTGAATTTCTGCAAAGACTTCTTTTGTACCAGAATTTAGTGATAAAGGATATTTAATAATCATGTGTAAACTTTTATATCCATTTTGTTTTGGGTTAGCGATATAATCTTTTACTTCTATGATTTCCATATCTTCACGTTTTTGAATGACATTTTTTAAATGATAGATATCTTCTACGAAGCAACATGTAATACGAATGCCGATGATATCTTGTAAATGCGTTTGCGCATTTTCAACTGTCGGTAATAAATTTTTACGCTCAAGTTTTTTAATAATACTTTCAGGTTGTTTTAATCTTGTTTTTATATGTTCAAACGGGTTGTAATCCTCTAAAAATTGGGCTTCCCGGTTCATAATTTCAAATTTAGTTTTTAACTCTTCTAAAGCAAAGGTATATGGTAGTACAAAAGCTTTCCAGTAGTTAACTGTTGATTGATTATATTCCATTTATATACACACCTTTTTCTATTTACAAGTGAGGTTGTTATTACACTAAATACCAAAGCATATAAGCGCAAGCAGCAAATGATGAGATCATAAAGCGATATTTAGTTTTCATACTTTCAACTCCTTTCGAGTAAGATTTTATATAAATAAACGTGATTGTTAATAAGTTCACTATGTACAATTTCTATAGTAATAGATTCGTGTGAATTTCGTATGAACTAATTGTTTCAGCTTTTTGTCTTTTTCTTTGTAAATCATCATTATTATCCATAATGTAAAGTGTTTTTATTTGATTTATTCATTTGTATAAATTAATGTATATTTAAATTTATGGTTATTAAGGAGGTTATACGGTGAATTTTGAAGAATTAGCAATTGCTAGACGTTCTGCAATGAAATTTGTACAAGGAATAGAAATCCCAGATGAGGATTTTAAAAAAATATTTGAGCTAACAAAGCTCTCTCCATCTTGTTACAATTTGCAACATACGCATTATGTTGTAATTCGTGATCAAGAGCGCAAAGAAAGATTAAAAGAGTTAGCTTTCGGGCAATATAAAGTATCGAGTGCGTCTGCGGTAATACTTGTTTGTGGTGATAAGAGAGCATATCAAAATGTCGAAAATATTTATTTCGGTATGAAGGTTTTAAAGATGATTGATGAATGTGAGTATGAAGATACAATTAAGCAAACGAAAGGGTTATATGAAGGAAAAGGAGAACGCTTCATGGAAGAGGAAGCGATTAGAAATGCTTCGCTAAGTGCGATGACTTTTATGTACGCAGCTAAATATTATGGCTATGATACGTGTCCAATGATCGGTTTTGATGAAAAAGCAGTACAAAGTGAATTAAATATGCCGGAGCATGTAGTACCTGTTTTAATGATTACGATAGGAAAAAGTGATACTACTAAAACTCGTCCACGAGGATATCGAAAACCGATTAGTGAGTTTGTTACATATGAGACATTTTAATACAAGGGATAGATTACTTAAATAAAAGGGTTCTATTTAGATCCCTTTTATTTTGCAATTGACAAATAGAATGAAGTTATATAATATATAAATCGTAATCATTACGATTTAGTTTGCGATCTTTAAAAGAAAGGGGAATTACATATGCGTGTAAATATTACACTAGCTTGTACGGAGTGCGGTGATCGTAATTATATTTCTAAAAAAAATAAACGAAACAATCCAGAGCGCATCGAACTAAAAAAATATTGTCCACGATTAAAGCGAGTAACGTTACATCGTGAAACGAAGTAGAAGACTAGAGATATCTCTAGTCTTTTTTTTGTTTATATTTTTTGGTTGTGTTTGTTATAATTACCTTAAATTGTAATAAAGGGAGCGGTATGATGAATCAAAAAGATAAAGAAAGAAAAGAGCAGGTGGTTCATATTATTAACATTCCAGATGATTATAGGCTTGTTGTAGATGATCAAGAAGGTGTGGATGACCCATATCATCTATTATGGTGGGAGCATAAAGCGGATGAGGAGAGAACAATACGGATTACGTTGAATAGACATACTGGTAGTTTAATTGACTTTAGGATAGAGGATGAAAAAGCTTTTTCGAGCGGTGAGGAAGCGATAGAGGACAATCAAGCAAGAGAGATTGCAAATACATTCTTAAAAAAATATACAAAAGAAGGATCTGAATTTTATACATATGTAACTGTTAAGAGTGACAGGCGCGGTTGCAAAGAAGTAAATTATATGCAAGAAGTGAATAGCTATCCATTGCCGAATACAGGGTGTGTTGTGCGAGTTCACTCTTCAGGAAATGTTGTGAATTTCCATTACAATGGACAAAAACCGATAGAGAAAAAACCATTATGGCCAAGTGAAATTGTAGAGGAGAACGTCGTTTTAGAAAGTTTGAAAGCTAGACAAGATATGAGACTTGTATTTGTAGATTTAACATACTCTTCATGTGAGTATGAAAACGGGGAGGAAGTAAAAGGGTACCATCTTGTATATGAACCAGAGCCTAATCATGCATGTATTGATGCAAGTACAGGTAAAGATTTATATGGGCCAGAACATTATAAATTACCGCCAACAGTAGTTGTTGAAAAAATAGAAGAAGGTAACCGGCAAGATGACATATTCGAATTATTTGACTGGGATAAAGAAAGTTTTGCAAAAGTAGATGAGAAGGAAAATGATAATGAAATAAGGATGAAATTTGTTCCGAAAGAGGAATTACAAAAACAGAAAGAAGAAAAGAATTCATATTTAATGAATGAATTCTTTAAAAAGCATTTACCGATGCTGAAATATAATAATTTAGTTAGCGTTACAATTGATAAATTAACCAATGAATTAACTGGTTTTATAAAATTGACAGATGATAAAGAAGTAAAGCAAATACTGCCTAGAGAGGAATGTTTACAAAAAGCACTTCAATTTTTGGAACAAGTTATTCCAGATATCACACAATATCTGCGTCTTTGGGAGGAACGTGAAGAAGCTGAAGATGGGATTGAAAGATTTAACTTCTCCGTATATGTGAATGGTATTCCGGCAGAGTATAAGCACTTTATGATCAATATCAACGCGGAAAATGGTGCAGTGATGCATTACTCTGGAGAGTCTAGCAAATTTATAAAAGAATTACTTACATACGAAACAACACCAAAAGTAACGAAAGAAGAAGCGTTAGAAATATACAGAGATGCTATCCGAGTTAAATTAGAATGGTCTATAGATCATGATGTAGAGGAAACGGTATATCAATTGCTGTATAAACAAATAACGGGTGAAAATTATAAAGAATTCTTCGACGGTAGTCGAGAAATTCGTTATATTGATGCGCATACTGGGGAGAAAATTTGGAGCAAGTAAAATAAAAAGAGTTATTTTTCAAAGAAAATAACTCTTTTTATTTTTATAATTTGCCTGTTCGTTTTTCAAATGTAAATGTGATAGGAAGGTTGGAAGGAGAACTATCACTTTTAAATGTTACTTTCCATTCTTTAGAGTGGGCTTTAATTTCGAAATCAAGAAGATTCATTGCTCTACGTTTATCTATTTCTAAAAACATATTATGAATTTCTGGTTCCTGCTGTAAATTAAGAGCCTTTAGTGTGACTGTTAATGTGAAAAAATCTCGCCCTTCATATACTATTTTTGATATTTTTGTTTTTTGTGTATTTAACAGTATATAAAAACGGTCTGATGGAGTTAATTGTACAGAGTCATCAGTAATTTCATCCTCCATATTATGAAGTTCAACTAAGAAAGATGTACTATGGGAAGAATCTTTTTTGCTTGTAATCTGTAATTCAGTAGGAATCATCGGTATTTCATAAAAATCATTTCTTATTATGTTGTTGTAATCCTCCGAAAATTTACGCACTTCTTTTGGGAAAGAGTCTTCTTCTTGTGTACTTAAAAAAGTTTTATGTTGCTTTGGAATTTTTTTACTAAATTTTAATGTTTCTTTAAAGTAATAATTGGATCCAGTTAAAAATAAAAAACTACAAATTAATAAAAAAATTCGATAGGGATTTTGAAAGCGAAAGAACAATAGTATACATGTAATAAATCCAATTACATAGAAAATAAAGATAAGTAGTTCTAGTTTTGAGTGAAAGGAGAAACCATAGTTATGAAAAAATTTCATTCCAATTATAATTTGAGCTCCAAAAAACAAGGAAATTCCAAATTGAAAAAATAATAAATCAGGCCCTTTCTTAATAACAAAAGTAATGAATGAAATGAAAAGTAAAAATACCCCTAAATAAATTGTTACATTTAATAATCGATCTAATGTGAGCATGAATAGTGTCCCCTTTAATAGCATATTCATATATAAATAACAATTTTATATAATTATAATATAACAATAAAATATTTTAAATATTGGAAGTGTTGAGTTTTATAAATAAACTGTACAGACACAAACAACCTCACGCCTACATACACTTAGTAAAGACCACTATTTTGGCGGAGGTGAAAGGTTTGAGTCTATTCGCCGCAATTGGATATATGGTTCGAGAAGTGTTTGTCTTTGTTTCTTATGTGAAGAACAATGCGTTTCCGCAGCCATTATCATCAGACGATGAGAGAAAGTACTTAGAGTTAATGGAGCAAGGTGATGCTCAAGCGAGGAATCTGTTAATTGAACATAATTTACGGCTTGTAGCTCATATCGTTAAAAAATTTGAAAATACAGGGGAAGATGCAGAAGATTTAATTTCAATTGGTACAATCGGGCTCATTAAAGCGATCGAGAGCTATTCGGCAGGAAAAGGTACAAAACTTGCGACGTACGCAGCACGCTGTATTGAAAATGAAATTTTGATGCATTTACGTGTATTAAAGAAAACGAAAAAGGACGTTTCACTTCATGATCCAATCGGGCAAGATAAAGAGGGGAATGAAATATCGCTTATTGATATATTAAAATCAGAGTCTGAAGATGTAATTGATATGATCCAGCTTAGTATGGAGTTAGAAAAGATTAAAGAGTATATCGATATTTTAGACGAACGAGAGAAAGAAGTAATCGTGAAGCGTTTTGGACTGGGGCTTGATAAGGAGAAAACGCAACGAGAGATTGCGAAGGCACTTGGTATTTCCAGAAGCTATGTATCAAGAATTGAAAAGCGCGCTTTAATGAAAATGTTCCATGAATTTGTAAGAGCAGAGAAAGAGAAAAAAGCAAAAGAATAATGTACATTGCAAGCAGCCGTATTTTAAAATGGGCTGCTTTTCTTTTTGGAAATAAGGAAAGAAAAAGAGTTGTGTTCAGAAGAAATCCATGTTCACTGTTGAAAATGACGGATTCTATCTGTAATATTAGAAGGTGCTAAACAATTTAAGAATAATACCGTACTTAGTTTTCTGCATGTATAATATGGCGGTTCTATATGATATGTGGGAATAAGAACTAATTTTACATATGATATAGAAGGAAAAGAAGGGGAAGCTAAAGTTATAGACTGATTAGGAGGTTCCGCAATTTGCGACGTACATTATATCGACTTATGATCGAACTTACAAATGGTCGTTTTACTTCTTATATATTACGTAAATTTGCACAATCTCGTTTGAGCTCTATCATTATTCCATCGTATGCGAAAGTGTTTCAAATTAATCAAGATGAGATGGAAAAGGGTTTGAAGGAATATAGAACATTGCATGAATTATTTACACGTAAGCTAAAAGAAGGAAAGCGTAGTATTGATACAGATGCATCGAGTATCGTTAGTCCTGTTGATGGTGTTTTTGCTGATCACGGTCCTATTGAGGACACAAAAACATTTGATATTAAAGGCAAGCGTTATTCGATTGTGGATATGCTAGGTAATGAAGAGCGTGCACAGCGATATGCAGGTGGTACATATATGGTTATTTATTTAAGCCCAAGTCATTATCATCGTATTCATAGTCCGCTTTCTGGTTCTGTGACTGAAAGATTTGTACTCGGTAGAAAATCATATCCGGTAAATGCAGCTGGTATGGAATACGGGAAAGAACCATTGTCAAAAAATTATCGCTCCGTTACAGAAGTGAATAGTGACGGTGAACATATGGCGCTTGTAAAAGTAGGAGCTATGTTTGTAAATAGTATTGAGCTGCTGCATGAAAGAGACACTGTTCAAAAAGGTGAAGAAATGGCATACTTTACATTCGGTTCAACAGTTGTGTTATTGTTTGAAAAAGATATGATAGAAGTAGTGCAAAAATTGAAGAGTGGACAAGAGCTTCGCCTTGGTGAAAAAATTGCTACTCGATTGGCTTATAAGTAAAAAAGATTTTATAACTGTAAGCAAGATTTATGGACAAAGATGCGTAATGATGAAATTCCCTAGATGGGAGTACTTGTTTATTCGAGAGCCATCGCAGGATGGCTCTTTTTACAAGTTAGTTAATTAAAATTCCTCTTTATATGTAATCAAGACGATTTGACAAGCTTGTCCTCTAATGAGCGTCTAATAATTTCTTGTTTTATAAGTAAAATGAAGTCGGGATTTAATTTTAGTTCTTTTGCTTTATAATAAGACTCAGTGAGTAACTCAGTAGATAACTGTTCCATATGTTTTGTTTTCAAGGTGAGTCACCTCCTAATAATATAAGGATTGATTCGTTGTTGCATTTAATGTACCAAAAAAATATGACAGTCACAAACGAGTGGTTATCCACATACCTAGGTGGATAAAATGTGTATAGATTGTTAGTAAATTCCAAATTAACTGAAATATTAATGTGGAAAATGTGTACAATTTTATCCACAGGCCATATATCGAAATATGTTGTCGAAAAATTTTTATGAAAACTCCTCAAAGAGGTGAAAGAAATTGAAACTATTTTTACCAAATGAATATGTGAAAAATGTATATCACGTTCAACCAGAAGATTTGAAGAAACGTGGAATTAAAGGTGTTATTACTGATTTAGATAACACTTTAATTGAATGGGATCGTCCAAATGCAACGCCACAACTTGAAGAATGGTTTTTGAAAATGAAAGAGCAAGGCATTCAAGTAACGGTCGTTTCAAATAATAATGAGCAACGAGTGAAAGACTTTGCTGATCCATTAGGCATTCCATTTATTCATAGTGCGCGTAAGCCGTTTGTTCGTGCGTTTAAGCGTGCGATACGAGAGATGCAGTTGCAACCAGATGAAGTTGTAGTAATTGGGGATCAGTTACTGACGGATGTGCTAGGTGGAAACCGAGTTGGACTGCATACAATTTTAGTTGTACCAGTAGCACAAACAGACGGATTAGTAACGCGCTTTAATCGAAAAATTGAACGAAGAATTATGAGAAACATGAAGAAAAAAGGTTTAATTAACTGGGAGGAATAAAGTTTGACTGAAACAATTAAATGTATTGGTTGCGGTGTAGAAATTCAAACAGAAGATAAAAATGAAGTGGGATATGCTCCTGCCTCATCTTTAGAAAAAGAACAAGTAATTTGTCAACGCTGTTTTCGATTGAAACATTATAACGAAATTCAAGATGTCTCATTAACAGATGATGATTTCCTACGTATTCTAAACGGTATTGGAAAATCGGATGCGTTAGTAGTTAAAATTGTAGATATTTTTGACTTTAATGGTAGCTGGTTACCTGGCTTACATCGTTTCGTGGGAAATAATAAAGTATTACTTGTTGGGAATAAAGCTGATTTAATTCCTAAGTCAGTAAAACATGATAAAGTAAAGCATTGGATGCGCTATAGTGCAAAGCAGCTAGGATTAAAGCCAGAAGATGTCTTTTTAATTAGTGCAGCGAAGGGACAAGGGATTGCTGAGCTGGCAGATGCGATTGAGTATTACCGCGGCGGAAAAGATGTTTACGTTGTTGGATGTACAAATGTAGGGAAATCAACATTTATTAATCGTATGATTAAAGAATTTAGTGATGAGACTGAAAATGTAATTACAACATCTCATTTTCCAGGAACAACGCTTGATTTAATTGATATCCCGTTAGACGAAGAATCTTCTTTATATGATACACCAGGTATTATTAACCACCATCAAATGGCTCATTACGTTGGAAAACAAAGCTTAAAGCTTATTACACCAACAAAAGAAATTAAGCCGATGGTGTTCCAATTAAATGAAGAACAAACATTGTTCTTTAGTGGACTGGCACGTTTTGATTATGTAAGTGGCGGTCGTCGTGCATTTACTTGTCACTTCTCAAATCGCTTAACAATCCATCGTACAAAGCTTGAGAAAGCAGATGAATTGTATAAAAATCATGCTGGGGATTTACTAAGCCCGCCAACACCAGAAGAATTAGAAAATATGCCAGAGCTAGTGAAATACGAGTTTAATATTCGTGAACCGAAAACGGATGTTGTATTCTCTGGATTAGGATGGGTTACTGTGAACGAACCAGGAGCAAAAATTGTTGCACACGTACCAAAAGGAGTAAGTGTTTCATTACGTAAATCTTTAATTTAATATGGAGAGGGATTTATGAAACAATTATATGGTGTAATCGGAGATCCAATTGGACATTCATTATCACCCGTTATGCATAACGATGCATTTGAACACTTGAATATGGATGCCCATTATCATGCCTTTCTTGTTAAAGAGGAAGTGTTAGGGGAAGCAGTAAGAGGTTTAAAAGCGTTAGGTATTTCAGGATTTAATGTAACAACTCCGCACAAGGTTGCGATTATGGATTATTTGGATGAGATTGACCCGCTAGCAAAACAAATTGGTGCAGTAAATACGGTGGTTCATAAGGATGGAAAATTGATTGGCTACAATACAGATGGAATTGGTTTTGTCCGAGCACTGCAATCCATTAGTAGTGAACCACTTCAAGAGAAACGTATTTTATTACTTGGCGCAGGCGGTGCTAGTCGAGCTATTTATTTTTCACTTGCTGATGCAGGGGTGAAAGAGATTGATGTAGCTAATCGTACAGTAGATAAGGCGAAAGAACTTATTGCTGCATGTACGGCTACTGTTCATTCTGTTGCTTTATCATTAGAAAAAGCAACAAAAGAACAAGGGAATTATGATATTATCATTCAGACGACAACGATAGGTATGCATCCACGTGTCGAACATACGCCGTTACAAATTTCTTCGTTAAAAAATGGAACAATTGTATCAGATATAATTTATAATCCATTTGAAACGAAAATTTTATGTGAGGCGAAAGAGCAAGGTGCAATCATTCAAAATGGTATTGATATGTTTGTTTATCAAGGAGCGCTTGCATTTGAAATGTGGACAGGTTGCGTACCGAATATCGAACGAATGAAACAATTAGTTATAAGAAAGCTTGGAGGCTAACATATATGTTAACAGGAAAACAAAAAAGATTTTTACGTGCACAAGCACATCATTTAACACCAATTTTTCAAGTAGGAAAAGGCGGAGTAAATGAAAATATGATTAAACAAATTGCAGATACTTTAGAAGCTCGTGAGTTATTTAAAGTAAGTGTGCTACAAAACTGTGAATTCGATCGCCGTGAAGTTGCAGAAGAGCTTGCAAAAGGTGCACGTGCTGAAATCGTTCAAGTAATTGGAAGTACAATTGTTTTATACAAAGAATCAAGAGAAAACAAGCAAATTAAACTTCCTCGATAAAAATAGCATACGCTATTTTTATCACTAGTAATGATGTAGAAATCGAAACCAATTGAACTTTTATTAACAGTAAACTCTCTTCGGATGGAAATGAAGAGAGTTGCTGTATGTAAAAGGAAGGGGCGTTTCTTTTGAGAAAAATTGGCATCATTGGCGGTACATTTGATCCGCCACATTATGGGCATTTGCTAATTGCAAATGAAGTATATCACGCTTTGAATTTAGAAGAAGTATGGTTCTTACCGAACCAAATTCCGCCGCATAAACAAGGGCGGAATATTACAAGTGTAGAAAGTCGCTTACAAATGTTAGAACTTGCGACTGAGGCAGAGGAACATTTTTCTATTTGTTTAGAAGAGCTAAGCAGGAAGGGCCCATCTTATACGTATGACACTATGCTACAATTAACGAAGAAGTATCCGGATGTGCAGTTTCACTTTATTATTGGTGGAGATATGGTTGAGTATTTACCAAAGTGGTATAACATTGAAGCGTTACTTGATCTTGTAACGTTTGTTGGGGTTGCAAGACCTGGTTATACATTGCATACACCTTATCCTATCACCACTGTGGAAATTCCGGAGTTTGCAGTTTCTTCATCTTTATTACGTGAGAGATATAAAGAGAAGAAAACATGTAAATATTTACTTCCTGAAAAAGTACAGGTATATATCGAGAGGAATGGGTTGTATGAATCGTGAGGAAGCACTTCATATTGTGAAACAACAAATGCATGAAAAACGTTATATACACACAATTGGTGTAATGGAGACGGCAATTGAACTTGCTAAATTATACGGTGTGGATGAAAAAAAGGCTGAAGTTGCAGCTATATTCCATGATTATGCGAAGTGTAGAGCGATTTCAGAGATGGAAGAGATCATTAAAAGTGAAGATTTGCCGAAAGATTTACTTTGTTATAACAAAGAGTTATGGCATGCACCTGTTGGGGCATACTTAGTAGAAAAAGAAGTAGGCATTACGGATCCTGAAATTCTGCAAGCTATTACATATCATACAAGTGGTCATGAGAAAATGACGATGTTAGATAAAGTAATTTATGTAGCTGATTACATTGAACCTGGGCGAAAGTTTCCGGGGGTAGAGGAAGCTCGTAAACTCGCATATGCGGATATAAATCAAGCTTTATTATTTGCGTTAAAGAGAACAATTCAATTTTTAATGGAAAAAAATCAAACGATTTATCCATTAACATTCCAAACATACAACGCAGTTATCAAGGAGGAAATGAGTAAATGAAAGATAAAGATTTATTAGTATTAGCAGCAAAAGCAGCTGATGATAAGAGAGCAGAAGATATGGTTGTCCTAAATATGCAAGGTATTTCACCAATTGCAGATTATTTCATTATTTGTCACGGTAACTCAGATAAGCAAGTACAAGCCATTGCGCGTGAAATTAAAGCGAAAGCACACGAGTTCCAAATCGATGTACAACGTATGGAAGGTTTTGACGAAGCACGCTGGGTGTTAGTTGACCTTGGAGATGTAGTTGCTCATGTATTCCATAAAGATGAGCGTAATCACTATAATTTAGAGCGTCTATGGGGCGATGTGCCACGTGAAGATATTACAGAAGAGTTAGGCCAATGAACTACGAACAATTTGCATTGTTGTACGACGAACTAATGAATGACGTCCCGTATGATAAATGGGTGGAATTCACAGAGGAAAGCTTACAACAAGCGGATATGAAAGAGGCAAAGATTCTGGATGTAGCATGCGGTACTGGTAATGTAACGCTTCCGCTTGTACAAAAGGGTTACGATGTAATCGGTGTCGATCTTTCAGAAGAAATGTTAGCAGTCGCTCAGCAAAAACTAGGCGGAGAAGGGCATTTTATTCCTTTTTACCAACAAGATATGCGCGAACTTGATGTTCCGGGTGAGTTTGATTGTGTAACAATCTTTTGTGATTCATTAAATTATGTATTGCAAGAAGATGGCGTACAAGAAACATTTCGAAGAGTGTTTCATCATTTACGTCAAGATGGTTTGTTTTTATTTGATGTACATTCTTTATATAAAATACATCATGTATTTCAAAATGAAACATACACAGTGAATGGGGAAGAAATATCTCTTATTTGGAATTGCTTCCCTGGTGAAGAATCAAATAGTGTAGAACATGATTTAACATTCTTTGTTCAAGACCCAGAAAAAGATGTGTATCATCGTTTTGATGAATGTCACGTGCAACGTGCATATCCGGTTGAAGAGTTAACGAAATGGCTTGAAGAGGCTGGTTTTACAGTACTTCGTGTAACTGGTGACTTTGAGCGACTTGAAGTTACAGAACAAACAGAGCGTATTTTCTTCATGGCGAAGAAAAACGGATAAAACAAAAGCAACCGAGAAGGTTGCTTTTGTTTTGTAAAGGAGCTGTAATTTTAGTTCTAGAATAATAAGGAAATGATATGTGTGAAGTGTGAAAATGCTAGTTTAAGTGAAAATATAATGTGAAAAAGTAAGTATTTATAAAAAGGATTTGGAATAACGATGACGTATTTATTATGTGTGCTTATTGAATTGCTGATCAACGCATTTTAAATCTTCATCAAACTTCTCGTGTGTCCGCTCGATTAATTTATGAAACATATCCCCAACATGTTCTTCTAAAACACGAATACCTTCTCCTGTAACGCCGCCTTTAACGCATACTTTTTCTTGTAAAGTAGGTAATGTGAAAATCCCTTTTTCAAGTAGTTTCCCCATTCCAACGACCATTTCACTTACTAAAGTAGTGGCTTCTTCATGTGTGATATTTGTTTTATCTACAGCAGCGTTAATGAAACATTGTAATAAATAACTAAAGAATGCAGGGCCGCAGCTTGCTATATCAGATGAAACGCGTGTTATATCTTCTTCTATTACAAGGGGAGTAGAAATATTTTTGAATAGACGAAATAGTTTTTGTTGCCATTCTTCAGAGCAGTTATTTCCAAATGTAAATAGTGATGCGCCAGACAGGGCGCGGTTTGTAATGCTCGGAATAATACGGGCAACATGGCAAGGTACAAGTGTCTCTAATTGTGATGGAGATATTGGACTTGTGATAGAAACTAAGCACTTTTCATCAGAAAAATGTTCAGCGTATTTTTGTAGGATCGGATATATATCTATCGGCTTTACGCAAATAAAAATAAGATGTGATCGTTCGATTACCTTATCAATAGTTTTGGCTATATGAACAGAAGGGTATTTTTCCTTTATATGATATGCTTTGGCTGGCGTTCGATTAATGATTGTAAGGCACGAAGGTTTGACAGCACGGGTTTCTAAAAATGCATCGATTAATATATTCCCCATGTTTCCTGTCCCTATAATTCCTATGTTCAATGTTTCATCCCTCCTTCGTAACAGCTTTCTCCTAAACAATATGAATGATGTTATAAATTTATGATTAGAGGTGTAAAATGATGTGGGATTTTCCAAAGAAATGGTTAGGACTAGTAGCTATTATTGGGATTGTACTTTTTCTTCTTTTTTGGAAAACGAACGAGCATACAGAGCGCTCGGTCATTACAACGGATGTTCAAGCGAAAGAGATAGAGAAAAAAAGTAAACCGAAAATATCGGATACAAAGCAGCAGAAAAAAATAATTGTAATTGATATGAAAGGGGCTGTTGTTAAAGAGGGAGTGTATGAAATGAAAGAAGGAGACCGGGTCAAGGATGCCATTGAAAAGGCAGGCGGTTTTTTACCCGAAGCAGATAGGAAAAAGGTAAATTTAGCGCAAGTGGTACAAGACCAAATGGTCCTTTATGTGCCGGATAAAAATGAACAAGTGCAGGAAGGGGCTGCTGTTTCAAAGGGGGAGGAGAAAGTTCAAATAAATGCAGCTTCTAAAGAACAACTTGAAAAAATTACAGGTATCGGTTCTAGGAAAGCAGAAAGTATTTTGAAATATCGTGAGGAACATGGTCCGTTTCAGAAAATAGAAGATTTGTTAGAGATTGATGGGATTGGTGTGAAGTCTCTGGAAAAAATAAAAGATCAAATTATTATTCCGTAAAAGATTGACGAAGTTTTTCTTCATTCGCTACACTACAAGTAGACAAAAAAGTAGGTGAAGAATATGGAACGAATTTCATGGGATCAATATTTTATGACGCAAAGCCATTTGCTATCTTTACGTAGTACATGTACAAGGCTTGCAGTAGGAGCAACAATCGTTCGTGATAAACGAATTATTGCTGGTGGATATAATGGTTCAATTAAAGGTGGCGTACATTGTATAGATGATGGATGCTACGTTATTGATAATCATTGTGTTCGTACAATTCACGCAGAAATGAATGCTTTATTACAATGTGCAAAATTTGGCGTGAAAACGGAGGAAGCGGAAATTTATGTTACGCATTTTCCGTGTTTACAATGTTGTAAGGCGATTATACAAAGTGGTATTACAGCGGTTTATTATGCACAGGATTATAAAAATCATCCATATGCCGTAGAGTTATTTGAAAAAGCGAATGTAACGGTGAAACACGTTCCGTTAGAATATGATATTGCAGCATTAGAGGATCAAAAGCGTCATATGGAGTTAAAAGAACTATTTGCATCTTTAGAAAAAGAGAACTTATCAATGGAAGAATTACAGCATGTATTCACGAAAGCAAAAATGATGCTATAAGGAGTGAGTATGAGTTGCAAGGACAATGGGGCTACGTTGCAATCTCATTTATAATAGGGATTGCAATCGCCTTCTCCTCTTCAGTTGTATTGCTGACTTGTTGTCTCGTTCTATATGTTTTCTTTTGTTTGTATCGTACTTCGCGTAAAACCTTCCTTTATTGTATGATAGTGTGTTTTAGTGGCGCTATGTACACCACGTATGTTCAAGGGCAAAATAAGCCTCTGGGAGAGTCCTACGAAGCTACAAGAGGAGTGATATATAATACACCTCTTATTAACGGGGATCGCCTATCATTTCAAGTTGAAGATCAGAATAAAAATATAGTGCAGTTAAGTTACAAAATGAAATCAGCCTCGGAAAAGAAACAAATGCGACAATTACATGCAGGAGTGTCATGTATATTTGATGGTGAGAGGAAAGAACCACAAATAGCTCGGAATTTTCATGGGTTTAATTATCGTGATTATTTATATAAGCAAAATATTCATTTCATATTGGAAGCTACATATATTTCTGAATGCCGTAAAACATCGTTGTCACTTGTGCAATGGATTCTTCTTTTGAGGCAGCAAGCAATCTTAGGAGTTACAGAAATGTTTCCAGAGCAATCAGGCGCTTTTATGAACGCGTTACTATTTGGTGATAGACAACAAATGACATTTGAAGTTGAAGAGCAATATCAACAATTCGGTCTTGTGCATTTGTTGGCGATTTCAGGATCGCATATCGTATTGTTAATGGTGATTGTGTATTTTATTTTGCTAAGAAGTGGTGTGACAAGGGAGATAGCAACAGTATGTCTTATCTTCTTCATTCCTATATATATGATTTTAGCAGGAGCGTCACCGTCTGTTATAAGAGCTTCTGTAACAGGAGTTTTAATGTTAATTGCTTTTATGTGTTCTATTCGTTTATCTAGCTTAGATGCTTTAAGTATAACAGCTATATGTATGCTTATATTTGATCCATATCTCGTGTTTAATATTGGCTTTCAGTTTTCTTTCGTTGGGAGTTTTGCTTTACTTTTATCTGCCCCGCTCTTACTAGAGAGTGGTAATGGAGTAATTAGAAATTCTATTTATATTTCTCTTATTTCACAGCTCGTTAGTACTCCGATTTTGTTATATCACTTCGGTTATTATTCTCCATATAGTATTTTTCTAAATATCCTTTACGTTCCGTTTTTATCTCTCATTGTATTGCCGTGTAGTATTATTGTTTTGATATGTATGCCGATCATCCCGTTTCTTGCAAAAAGCTTTGCGAATGTACTATCAATAGGTTTGAATTTTTCTAATGATTTTTTAAGTTATTGTGAAAGTTTACCATTTACCCGTCTTAATTTCGGACAAACACCTATACTTCTTGTAGCCTTATATTGCGTGAGTATTATTAGTGTATTGATGGTTTGGGAAAGGCGAATATCGAAGGGAATGATGTTTATATCTGCGGGCATATTTCTTTTCATTAGTACAGGTCATTATGTATATCCGTATTTTCGAGAAAGTGGGAGTGTTACATTTCTTGATGTTGGCCAGGGGGATGCAATATTAATTCGCCTCCCGTATGATCAAGAGATTTACCTTATTGATACTGGTGGAACAATTCGTTTAAACAAGGAAGAATGGCAACGGAAAAAGCATGAATTTTCTGTTGGAAATGATATTTTGATCCCTTATTTACAAAAGGAAGGTATTAAAAAAATTGATAAATTAATTGTAACGCATGGAGATGCAGATCATATCGGTGCTGCACAAGAATTATTATCAAATATAACCGTAAAAGAAGTTGTATTTGGTCGAAAGGAACAAGAGGCAATATTAGAAAAAGCAGTAAAGAAACAGGCGTTAGAAAAGGAAGTGAAAATAAGTGAAGTGGGGGAAGGAGAGAGTTGGCGCGTAAATGAAGCGGAATTTTTTGTGCTAGCACCAACAGGAAAAGAAAGAAGTGAAAATAACGCTTCAATTGTACTGTGGGCAAAATTAGGGGGGATAACGTGGCTGTTTACAGGTGATTTAGAAGAAGAAGGAGAGAAGGGTTTAGTAGCTACATATCCAGATTTACGGGCGGATGTTTTAAAGGTTGCTCATCATGGAAGTAATACGTCATCTATAACGCCTTTTTTGAGCGCCGTACAGCCTAATATAGCGATTATTTCTGTCGGTGAACGGAATAGGTATGGGCACCCTCATAAGGAAGTTATAGAGCGTTTTGAGAAGATGGGGATTGAAATATGGCGCACGGATAAGCAAGGTGCTATTTCCTATGTTTTTAAAGGGGAACGCGGAACGTTTCGTAGCAAAATCACATATGATGAAACACGGAATAGATAAAAAAAAGACTGCCAGTAAGCAGCAGTCTTTAAGAACCGATAAATTTAATAACAGTTGCAATGATGAAAAGTGTTGCGAAAAAACCAAATGAGACGATAAATCCTACCCCTGAATCAATAGCGTCATTGCGTTTACTTTGAACGTTTTGTTCAAAATCATTCATTTAGAATCCCTCCCCAACATTCCACTTTAGTATAAAATATTGTCAGAAAAAAATCTACAATTTCCATATGAAGAGAAATCGAGCGTTTTGACTACTTTTAGATCATGTAGTCACGTGAGTTTTTGTTTCCAAGCATGTTAACAGTTGGCACTTATACTCGAATTTTTATGGTGAATAATAAAGGGAAGGTGATTACCGCACACCAATAAGAAACCCGGGGCTTATTGCGTGGCGTTTAATATAAATAAAGGGACGGGTTATACAGCCTGTTCCTTTGTACTTGTAAAACAAAAGCTAGGGCATTAGTATAAAATATATATTGCCAAGTTAGGGAGTAGGAAAAAGTATGAGTGATATACATAAAAAGATTAAAAAAAAGCAGTTTGCTTCGTTGTATTTACTGTATGGAACGGAAGCGTTTTTTATAAATGAAACGATAAAGCTTATTACAACAGAAGCGCTTGAAGAGGAAGATCGCGAGTTTAATGTTGTGACATATGATTTAGAAGAAGCGTATTTAGAAGATGTGGTTGAGGATGCACGTACACTTCCTTTTTTCGGAGAACGTAAAGTGTTATTAATAAAATCACCATTATTTTTAACGTCACAAAAAGAAAAGTTAGAACAAAATATAAAAATTTTAGAAGAATATATCGGGGAACCTTCTCCATTTTCTATTCTTGTTTTTGTTGCGCCTTACGAAAAGCTTGATGAACGAAAAAAAATTACAAAACTATTAAAGAAAACAGCAGATATAGTAGAAGCGAATGCGATGCAAGTGCAGGATGTTCAAAAGTGGATTGTAGCTCGTGCAGAGGAAGGGCATGTACATATTGATAATGCAGCTGTTAGTTTATTGTTAGAGCTTGTGGGAAGTAATGTGACGATGTTGGCGAAGGAAATGGACAAGTTAACGTTATACGTCGGTATGGGCGGAGAGATTACGCCGAAACTTGTTGCAGAGCTTGTGCCAAAATCAGTTGAACAAAATGTATTTGCTTTAACAGAAAAAGTGGTAAAAAAAGATATCGCAGGTGCGATGCAAATTTTGGATGGATTATTTACGCAGCAGGAGGAACCGATTAAATTGCTTGCGTTGTTAGTAAGTCAATTCCGCTTGCTGCATCAAGTGAAAGAGTTACAGCAGCGTGGTTATGGACAAAATCAAATTGCTTCTCATATTGGTGTACATCCATATCGTGTAAAGTTAGCGATGAATCAAACGAAGTTTTTCTCTTTTGAAGAACTAAAAAAAGTGATTATAGAATTGGCGGAAGCTGATTATAGTATGAAGACTGGAAAAATGGATAAGAAACTTGTGCTTGAGTTTTTCTTAATGCGATTAAATCATATGTGATGATACAAAAAGTTCACGTGCTTAGCACGTGAACTTTTTTGGATATAAAAAAACGATCCAAATGGATCGTTTTTTAAACGCCTTACGCGTTTACTTGTTTCGCTAAGCGAGATTTTTGACGAGCTGCAGCGTTTTGGTGGATAAGACCTTTACGAGCTGCTTTGTCAAGTTTTTTAGAAGCAGTTTTGAAAGCTTCTTTAGCATTTTCAAGATCGTTATTAGTAACTAAAGCTTCTACAGTTTTAACAGCAGAACGCATGTCAGACTTGATAGAAGCGTTATGTGCACGACGCTCTTCGCTAAGTTTAGCGCGTTTGATAGCAGATTTGATGTTTGCCATACTTTTCACCTCCCTGGTGCAATCGAATGACTCGATTCTTAACATAGAACAAGTGATATTCTATCAAACGGTGAAGAGAATTGCAATAGTATATCTATGAAATTTCACGTAAAGGAAAGAATGACCTTATATAACTTTGGGAAATCTAACGATATTTACTATGAATTACGGAGGAGATACGATGAAAGAATCATTAGATTTAAGTAAATATAGCGTTAGAACTGACCTTGCTGTAGAGGCACATCAAATGCTGCAAGAGCGCCAAGAAGAGGAAAAAGGGATACAAGGCGTTATTGTAAAAGAGAGGGAAGAAGAAGGTATTATCATTACGAAAGTAACGATTGATGAAGTTGCCTCTGAATCGATGGGTAAAAAACCTGGAAATTATTTAACGCTTGAAGTACAAGGTATACGTCAACAAGATACGGAATTGCAACAAAAAGTAGAGCGCATTTTTGCAAAAGAATTTTCTTATTTCTTAGAAGAGGTTGGCGTTACGAAAGAAGCGAGTTGTTTAATTGTTGGTCTTGGAAATTGGAATGTAACGCCCGATGCGCTTGGACCGATAGTGGTAGAAAATGTATTGGTAACGAGACATTTGTTTCAATTGCAGCCTGAAAGTGTAGAAGAAGGCTTTAGGCCTGTTAGTGCAATTCGGCCGGGGGTAATGGGGATTACAGGAATTGAAACGAGCGATGTCATTTATGGAATCATTGAGAAGACAAAACCAGACTTTGTCATTGCAATTGATGCATTAGCTGCTCGTTCTATTGAAAGGGTAAATAGTACGATACAAATTTCTGATACAGGAATTCATCCTGGATCGGGTGTTGGGAATAAACGTAAGGAACTGAGTAAAGAAACATTAGGTATTCCTGTTATCGCAATTGGTGTTCCAACTGTGGTGGATGCCGTTTCAATTACAAGCGATACAATTGATTTTATTTTGAAACATTTTGGCCGGGAGATGAAAGAAGGAAACAAACCTTCTCGATCTTTGTTACCAGCTGGTTTTACATTTGGAGAAAAGAAAAAATTAACAGAAGAAGATATGCCGGATGAAAAGAGCCGAAATATGTTTTTAGGTGCTGTAGGTACACTGGAAGATGAAGAGAAGAGAAAATTAATTTATGAAGTGTTATCGCCTCTAGGTCATAATTTAATGGTGACTCCGAAAGAAGTGGATGCCTTCATAGAAGATATGGCAAATGTAATCGCAAGTGGTTTAAATGCAGCACTGCATCATCAAATTGACCAAGATAATACAGGAGCATATACACATTGATGGAAAGAGACGATAATCATTTAAGCCGCTTTTCCCTTTTATGTATATGTAGTGCGATCATATGCTTACTTATGGTGGCAGCAGGGGTGGCACTTGCAAATCACGGATTGAAAAGTATGAAAGGTTATCAGCAAATGTCGTATGAACAAATCGCTCATATGACAGGAACAAAAGGTGAGGCCGCTGAATCAGAAATTTCGGAGAGTTCGTTTTCCGCTACTGAAAAACAAAAACAATTAGAAAGCTTAAAAAGTTTTAATGTTGTAGAAGGAATGGGTATGGCGATAGCAAGTGTTGCCTACGAAATAACAAAGTTTGGAACAGATATAGTTGTCGGGAAAGTAAAAGGAATTTTTAGTTAAGAGTCAAACGGAGGACGGTTGTTTTACAGATTTGTAAGACGGCCGTTTTTAAATTTGAAAAAGGTTTGTCTCTTATGGTTTGTTCGCATAAGATATAGATAGAATGATTTGTATTGTAAGCAGCACGAGTTTTCATTGAATCTTTGCTGCTCTATTGATATAATCAGTGCTAGTGTATATTGGCGAGACTATTAGGAGTTGAGAACATAGATGAACAAAGAAGAAAGAGCAAAAAGACAGTCCAAAATTCGTAATTTCTCTATCATTGCTCATATTGACCACGGAAAGTCAACGTTAGCAGACCGTATTTTAGAGAAAACAAACGCGTTAACACAACGTGAAATGAAAGCTCAGTTGCTTGACTCTATGGATTTAGAGCGTGAGCGTGGTATTACAATTAAATTAAACGCAGTACAATTAAACTATAAAGCAAAAGACGGCGAAGAATATATTCTTCACTTAATTGATACACCAGGACACGTCGACTTTACGTACGAAGTATCTCGTAGTTTAGCGGCTTGTGAAGGTGCGATTCTTGTAGTAGATGCAGCGCAAGGTATTGAAGCGCAAACGTTAGCAAACGTATACTTAGCGCTTGATAACAATTTAGAAATTTTACCGGTTATTAATAAAATCGACTTACCAAGTGCAGACCCAGAGCGTGTACGCCAAGAAGTAGAAGATGTAATTGGATTAGATGCATCAGAAGCTGTACTTGCTTCTGCAAAAGCTGGGATTGGTATTGAAGAGATTTTAGAACAAATCGTTGAAAAAGTACCAGCACCAACAGGTGATTCAGAAGAACCGTTACAATGTATGATCTTTGACTCTTTATATGATCCATACCGCGGTGTAATTGCGTATATCCGTGTTGTAAATGGAACGGTAAAAGTTGGCGATAAAGTACGCATGATGGCAACTGGAAAAGAGTTTGAAGTAACAGAAGTAGGTGTATTTACACCGAAAACTACGCAACGTGACGAGTTAACAGTAGGTGATGTAGGTTTCTTAGCAGCATCGATTAAAAATGTTGGTGATACACGCGTTGGTGATACGATTACACACGCGAAACGTCCGGCAGCTGAGCCGTTAGCAGGTTATCGTAAATTAAATCCAATGGTATTCTGTGGTTTATATCCGATTGATTCTGCACGTTACAACGACTTACGTGATGCGTTAGAAAAATTAGAATTAAACGATTCTGCACTTGAGTTTGAACCAGAAACATCTCAAGCGCTAGGATTTGGTTTCCGTTGTGGATTCTTAGGACTTCTTCATATGGAAATCATTCAAGAACGTATTGAACGTGAATTTAAGATTGATTTAATTACAACAGCGCCAAGCGTTATTTATAAAGTATTCTTAACAAATGGTGAAGACATGATTGTCGATAACCCGTCTAATATGCCGGATCCACAAACAATTGATCGTGTTGAAGAGCCATTTGTTAAAGCTGCAATTATGGTTCCGAACGACTATGTTGGAGCTGTAATGGAAATTTGCCAAGGTAAACGCGGCACATTTATTGATATGCAATATTTAGATGAAACGCGTGTTACATTGACATATGAAATCCCGTTATCAGAAATCGTATATGACTTCTTCGATCAGTTGAAATCAAATACGAAAGGATATGCATCATTTGATTATGAGTTAATTGGTTACAAACCATCTAAACTTGTAAAAATGGATATTCTTTTAAATTCTGAGCAAGTCGATGCTCTATCATTTATCGTACACCGTGATTCAGCGTATGACCGTGGTAAAGTAATCGTAGAAAAATTAAAAGAATTAATTCCAAGACAGCAATTCGAAGTGCCAATTCAAGCGACTATCGGAAATAAAGTTGTAGCGCGTTCTACAATTAAGGCGATGCGTAAAAACGTACTTGCGAAATGTTACGGTGGTGACATTTCTCGTAAGCGTAAACTTCTTGACAAGCAAAAAGAAGGTAAAAAACGTATGAAGTCTGTTGGTTCTGTAGAAGTACCGCAAGAAGCATTCATGGCTGTACTGAAAATGGATGACAACTAATATTTGGAATGAAAAAAGAAGTCGTTTATGCGGCTTCTTTTTTATGTATAATTACTTTTTAGACATCTGAGTGGCTCTCATTTACAATAGTGAGAGAGCTTTTTAGTTCATATAGAGTTAGGAGTTTGTTAATGTCCGAAAATATTCGAAAAGATATTCAAGAAAAAATACAAAATGGCAATTTTAATTGTGAAAAGGAATTGACGCTGTCCATTATTAGTGGAAAGTGGAAAGTTGTAATATTATGGCATCTTGGTGTGGAAGGGCCTCATCGTTTTAGTGAATTACAACGGTTATTTCCAAGCATTTCTCATAAAGTTTTGTCAAACCAATTAAAAGAGTTAATGGAAGATGGGATTGTTGATCGGACCGTATACCCAGAAATTCCTCCGCGAGTGGAATATTATATGACGGAATTAGGCATGTCGCTTTTACCAATCGTTGAAATGATGTATGATTGGGGAAAAATGCGAATGGAACAAATTCGTAATACGTTAGAGAAGTAAAAGAAGCCTCCCGAGCGCGGAGGTTTTCTTTTTAGAAAGGTAGGAGTTATTTTTGGTGCAAGCTGCATATATTCATATTCCGTTTTGTCAGCATATTTGTCACTATTGTGATTTTAATAAAGTGTTTATTGAACGCCAGCCGGTGGATCAATATTTAGAGTATTTAGAGAAAGAAATAATAAATACAGTTCAAAAGGTACCGTTTGATAGTATGAAAACGATTTTTGTTGGCGGGGGAACTCCAACAGCATTAAATATGGAACAGACAAAGAAATTATTAGATATTATAAATCGTCGTTTACGTCCGTTTGCCCCGAATTGTGAATTAACATTTGAAGCGAATCCAGGTGATTTGCCGAAAGAAAAATTAAATGTATTGCTAGAAGGTGGAGTGAACCGAATTAGTTTTGGTGTGCAGACATTTCGAGATGAATTGCTTGAGAAAATTGGGCGCAAGCATACGAGAGAAGATGCGTTTGTAGCAATTAGAGAAGCACAGGAAGTGGGCTTCAAAAATATAAATGTAGATATTATTTATGCTCTGCCAGGACAGACGATAGAAGATGTGAAAGAAACGTTAGATATTGCTTTTACGCTTGGGGTACAACATTTCTCGGCATATTCATTAATTGTGGAACCGAAAACTGTGTTTTATAACTTAATGAATAAAGGGAAATTAAGACTTCCGGGTGAAGACCATGAAGCGAAAATGTACGAAATGGTAATGGATGAAATGGAGAAACATGGCTATACCCAGTATGAAATTAGTAATTTCTCAAAAGGTGATAATGAAAGTAGACATAATCTCACATACTGGAATAATGAAGAGTATTATGGGTTTGGAGCTGGAGCGCATAGTTATGTAAATGGAGAACGTATCCAAAATGTAGGGCCGCTCAAGCAATATTTTAATAAAATCGATGAAACGGGATTTCCGTACTTAGATGTTCACGTGGTGACGGAGAAAGAAAAGATGGAAGAAGAGTTGTTCCTAGGACTCCGAAAAACAAAAGGTGTATCTAAAATAGCGTTTCAAAAGAAATTTAATATGGAGATGAATCAAGTTTTCGCGAAGCAGTTACAAAATAACCAAGAACAAGGATTGCTTGAAGAGAGCAATGGATATGTTCGTTTAACGCGAAAAGGGAAATTATTAGGGAATGAAGTATTCCAATCATTTTTGATTGACTAATTACATGTTCCATGAACGTGAAAAAGTTTCATTATTTCGTGACGTTTCCGTTGACAATTGAATGTCAATTTTGGTAAGTTATTAATAGATTTAGCACTCGAAGACAAAGAGTGCTAACAGAGGTGATGATGAGATGCTTACGGAACGTCAGCTCTTAATTTTACAAACAATTATTGATGACTTTATTGGATCAGCGCAACCTGTTGGGTCGAGGACGTTGGCGAAGAAAGATGAAATTACGTATAGTTCAGCTACTATTCGAAATGAAATGGCTGATTTAGAGGAACTAGGATTTATTGAGAAAACGCATAGTTCTTCAGGACGTGTTCCTTCTGAAAAAGGATATCGTTTTTATGTAGACCATCTTTTAGCGCCGCAAAACTTACCAAAAGATGAAATTGTACAAATTAAAGATTTATTTGCTGAAAGAATTTTTGAAGCGGAAAAGATTGCGCAGCAATCAGCTCAAATTTTATCAGAGCTTACAAATTATACGGCCATTGTTCTTGGACCGAAGTTAAGCACAAATAAACTTAAAAACGTACAAATCGTTCCGCTTGATCGTCAAACTGCAGTCGCTATTATTGTAACGGATACAGGGCATGTACAAAGCAAAACGATTACCGTTCCGGAATCTGTTGATTTATCAGATTTAGAAAAAATGGTTAATATTTTAAATGAAAAGCTATCGGGCGTACCAATGTCAGAACTCCATAATAAGATCTTTAAGGAGATTGTTACGGTACTGCGTGGGTATGTTCATAATTACGATAGTGCAATAAAAATGTTAGATGGTACATTTCAAGTTCCTTTATCGGAAAAGATATACTTTGGAGGAAAAGCAAATATGCTTTCCCAGCCAGAGTTCCATGACATTCACAAAGTAAGGTCCTTACTGACGATGATTGATAACGAAGCTGAGTTTTATGATATTTTGCGTCATAAACAAGTAGGTATTCAAGTGAAAATTGGTAGGGAAAACTCTGCGACGGCCATGGAAGATTGTAGTTTGATTTCTGCAACATATTCGATTGGAGAAGAACAGCTTGGAACAATTGCTATTTTAGGTCCGACAAGAATGCAATACTCTCGGGTAATTAGTTTGTTACAGTTATTTACGAGACAATTTACAGATGGACTTAAAAAGTAAATGAGAGTAATACATTCGCTCAAGTGATGAACTTTTCATTGCTGTGTGTAATATATAATGCTTAGGTAATTGTGTTTAACATGGTACCTAATACCTTTTAAGGAGGTGAATATTGTGGAAGAGCGTAACGAACAAGTGGTAGAAGAAGTAAAAGAAGCGCAAGTTGAAGAAGCTGTCACGCCAGAAAACAGTGAAGAAACTGTAGAAGAAAAAAGTGAGGCTGCTCTTTTACAAGAAAAAGTAGATGAGTTACAAGCGAAACTAACGGAAACGGAAGGTCGCACATTACGTCTACAAGCTGATTTTGAAAATTATAAGCGCCGTGTCCAAATGGATAAACAGGCTGCTGAAAAATATAGAGCACAAAGTCTAGTTTCAGATATTTTGCCAGCTCTTGATAATTTTGAAAGAGCAATGCAAGTGGAAGCAACTGATGAGCAAACGAAATCCCTGTTACAAGGTATGGAAATGGTGCATCGTCAATTGCTAGAAGCATTGAATAAAGAAGGTGTTGAAGTGATTGAAGCTGTTGGTAAACAGTTTGATCCTAATGAACACCAAGCTATTATGCAAGTGGAAGACAGTGAATTTGAATCAAATGCGGTAGTTGAAGAATTCCAAAAAGGTTATAAACTAAAAGACCGTGTGATTCGCCCATCAATGGTAAAAGTAAATCAATAATTTACATAAAAGTAGGAGGATTCGCCATGAGTAAAATTATCGGTATTGACTTAGGTACAACAAACTCTTGTGTAGCTGTTATGGAAGGTGGAGAACCAAAGGTTATCCCAAATCCAGAAGGAAACCGTACAACACCTTCTGTTGTAGCTTTCAAAAATGAAGAGCGTCAAGTTGGGGAAGTTGCAAAGCGTCAAGCAATTACAAACCCAAATACAATCATGTCTGTTAAACGTCATATGGGTACAGACTACAAAGTAGAAGTTGAAGGTAAAGATTATACACCTCAAGAAATTTCTGCAATCATTTTACAAAACTTAAAAGCTTCTGCTGAAGCATACTTAGGTGAAACAGTAACGAAAGCTGTTATTACAGTACCTGCATACTTCAACGATGCAGAACGTCAAGCAACAAAAGATGCTGGTCGTATCGCTGGTTTAGAAGTTGAGCGTATCATTAACGAACCAACAGCAGCAGCGCTTGCTTACGGTTTAGAAAAACAAGATGAAGAGCAAAAAATCTTAGTATATGACTTAGGTGGCGGTACATTTGACGTATCTATCCTTGAGTTAGCAGATGGAACATTCGAAGTTATTTCAACTGCTGGTGACAACCGTCTTGGTGGAGATGACTTTGACCAAGTTATTATTGACCATTTAGTGGCTGAGTTCAAAAAAGAAAATAACATTGATTTAAGCCAAGATAAAATGGCGCTTCAACGTTTGAAAGATGCAGCTGAAAAAGCGAAAAAAGATCTTTCTGGCGTAACACAAACACAAATTTCATTACCATTCATTAGTGCTGGAGCTGCTGGTCCATTACATTTAGAATTAACATTAACAAGAGCGAAATTCGAAGAGCTTTCAGCAGGTCTTGTTGAAAGAACGTTAGAGCCAACTCGCCGTGCATTAAAAGACGCTGGTTTTGCTCCAAGCGAATTAGATAAAGTTATCCTTGTTGGTGGATCTACTCGTATCCCAGCTGTACAAGAAGCTATTAAACGTGAAACTGGTAAAGAACCATATAAAGGTGTAAACCCTGATGAAGTTGTAGCGTTAGGTGCTGCAGTTCAAGGTGGCGTACTTACTGGTGATGTAGAAGGCGTACTATTATTAGACGTAACTCCACTTTCTTTAGGTATTGAAACTATGGGTGGCGTGTTCACGAAATTAATCGAGCGTAACACTACAATTCCAACAAGTAAGTCACAAGTATTCTCAACAGCTGCTGACAACCAACCAGCAGTAGACATTCACGTATTACAAGGTGAGCGTCCAATGTCAGCTGACAATAAAACATTAGGTCGTTTCCAGTTAACAGATCTTCCACCAGCACCACGTGGTATTCCACAAATCGAAGTAACATTCGATATTGATGCGAACGGTATCGTTAACGTACGTGCGAAAGATTTAGGAACAAGCAAAGAGCAAGCTATTACAATCCAATCTTCTTCAGGTCTTTCTGATGAAGAAGTAGAACGTATGGTACAAGAAGCAGAGGCAAATGCTGACGCTGACCAAAAACGTAAGGAAGAAGTTGAACTTCGTAACGAAGCTGACCAACTTGTATTCCAGACAGATAAAGTTGTAAAAGATTTAGAAGGTAAAGTGGATGCTGCTGAAGTTGCAAAAGCAACAGAAGCGAAAGAAGCATTACAAGCTGCGATTGAGAAGAACGAGCTTGAGGAAATCCGTGCGAAAAAAGATGCTTTACAAGAAATCGTGCAACAATTAACTGTTAAATTATACGAGCAAGCTCAAGCAGCTGCAGGGCAAGCAGAAGGTGCAGAAGGAGCACAAGATGCTGGCGCGAAGAAAGACAATGTAGTAGACGCTGAGTTTGAAGAAGTAAAAGAAGACAAGTAATTTAACTATAAACATAATAAGTAAGATGACAAAAAGTCAAAGTCAAGCGTGCCTTGACTTTGGCTTTTTTCACGAATGAGAAGGAATGTGTGAGGATCTTAAGTTTTTTATTTTGCATACTGTAAGTGAGGAAACTTTGTTGCAAAGCACTTTCTTTCGGTGTTAAAATTACGTTTATGTGAAAGATTCGGGGGTTGTAAAATTATGAGTAAACGAGACTATTATGAGGTCCTTGGACTTAGCAAGGGTGCTTCAAAAGATGAAATAAAAAAAGCGTATCGTCGTTTGGCTAAAAAATACCATCCAGACGTAAGTAAAGAAGAAAATGCAATTGAAAAGTTTAAAGAAGTACAAGAAGCATATGAAGTATTAAGCGACGATCAAAAGCGTACGCAATATGATCAATTTGGTCATGCTGGTGCAAATCAAGGTTTCGGTGGCTTTGGCGGCGGAGGAGACTTCGGCGGTGGCTTCGGTTTTGAAGATATCTTTAGTTCATTCTTTGGCGGCGGTGGCGGCAGACGTCGTGATCCAAATGCTCCGCGTCAAGGAGCTGACTTACAATATCAAGTCACTTTAGATTTTGAAGAAGCTATTTTTGGTAAGGAATTAAATGTGGAAATTCCAGTAGAGGATCCATGTGATACTTGCAAAGGTAGCGGAGCAAAACCAGGAACTTCAAAAGAAACATGTAAACATTGTTCAGGGGCAGGTCAAGTAAGTGTAGAACAAAATACACCGTTTGGTCGTATTGTAAACCGTCAAGCTTGTAGTCATTGTTCAGGAACTGGTCAAATGATTAAAGAAAAATGTACGACATGTCACGGTTCTGGTAAAGTACGTAAACGTAAAAAAATCAACGTTAAAATCCCAGCAGGTATTGATAATGGTCAACAAATCCGTGTATCTGGAAAAGGTGAAGCGGGCGTAAACGGCGGACCAGCAGGAGATTTATATGTTGTTGTTCATGTAAGAAGTCATGAATTCTTTGAACGTGAAGGAGATCACATTATTTGCGAAATGCCATTAACGTTTGCGCAAATGGCACTTGGTGCTGAAGTAGAAGTTCCTACTGTTCATGGTAAAGTGAAGTTGAAAATTCCAGCAGGAACACAAACTGGAACAGAATTCCGATTAAAAGGAAAAGGTGCTCCGAATGTACGTGGATATGGTCAAGGAGATCAATATGTAGTCGTTCGTGTTGTTGTACCGACGAAATTAACTTCACATCAAAAAGATTTATTACGTGAATTTGCAGGGCAAGAAGAGCAGGATGATAGTTTATTCGGAAAGCTTAAACGTGCTTTCAAAGGGGAATAATGGAAATAAAAAATGGAGTTGGTAAATTGTGAAATGGTCAGAAATTAGTATTCATACAACAGAAGAAGCAGTAGAAGCTGTCTCTCATATTTTACATGAAGCTGGTGCTAGTGGAGTTGCGATTGAGGATCCAGCGGAGTTAACGAAAGAGCGCGAGCAACAATATGGTGAAATTTATGCATTGAACCCAGATGAATATCCGGCGGAAGGTGTATTAATAAAAGCATATTTCCCGCAAACGGATTCTTTACATGAAACGATTGCAGGTGTAAAATCATCTATTGATGTGCTTCCATCTTACGACATCGAAATTGGTACTGGAAATATTACCGTTAACGAAGTCAATGAAGAAGATTGGGCTACTGCTTGGAAAAAATATTACCACCCAGTACAAATTTCTGATACATTCACAATTGTACCGACTTGGGAAGAATATACACCATCTTCTCCGGAAGAAAAAATTATTGAATTAGATCCAGGTATGGCGTTTGGGACAGGAACTCATCCAACAACGACGATGTGTATCCGTGCTTTAGAAAAAACAGTACAGCCAGGTGATACGATCATTGATGTAGGAACGGGTTCTGGTGTACTGAGTATTGCAGCAGCAAAATTAGGTGCGTCTTCTGTTCAAGCCTATGATTTAGATCCGGTTGCAGTTGAAAGTGCAGAAATGAATGTACGTTTAAATAAAACAGATGACGTCGTGTCTGTTGGACAAAATAGTCTTTTAGAAGGTATTGAAGGTCCTGTTGATTTAATCGTAGCTAATTTATTAGCAGAAATTATTTTATTATTCCCTGAAGATGCAGCAAGAGTTGTGAAATCAGGCGGATTATTTATTACATCGGGCATTATTGCTGCGAAGGAAAAAGTAATTTCTGAGGCACTAGAAAAAGCTGGATTTACAATTGAAGAAGTGTTACGAATGGAAGATTGGGTAGCAATTATTGCACGAAATGCGTAATATAGATTTTAGTCTATAATGAAAAGGGGAGTCTCTCACTATAAGGTGAGGGACTTGCCGTTTGTTATATGAAAAATGATAACGTTTCGTTCTTTTCGTAAGTGTTGACTTACGAAAGGAACGAAACTCTACTAAGGTGATTATATGCAACGTTATTTTGTAGAAGAGAAATATGTAAATGAGACAAGTATTCGCATTGTAGGTGATGACGTACATCATATCGCAAGAGTGATGCGTATGTCAGTTGGTGATCACATTTATTGTTGTGTAAACGGAAAAACAGCCGTATGTTCAATTGATGAAATTACCAGTGAATTTATTAATACGGCTATTGTAGAATGGGTAGAGGCGTCAAGTGAACTTCCTGTTTTCATGACGATTGCAAGTGGACTGCCGAAAGGAGACAAGCTAGAGTTAATTTTTCAAAAAGGAACTGAGCTTGGGGCAGCTGCATTCTTACCATTTCAAGCATCTCGCTCTATCGTAAAATGGGATGCGAAAAAAGCTGATAAAAAAGTTGAGCGTTTAAGAAAAATTGTGAAAGAAGCTGCGGAACAATCACATAGAAGTGAAATTCCAGAAGTACACGCTCCGGCATCGTTTAAGCAATTGCTTTCAATGAGTGGTGAGTATGATGTTTGTCTTGTTGCTTACGAAGAGGAAGCGAAACAAGGTGAGAAATCTAATTTTGCGAAAGCTTTGACGACGATGAAACCAGGTCAAAAGCTATTGATTGTATTTGGCCCAGAGGGCGGTTTAGCAGAGGAAGAGATTACAGTGCTTCGTGAACATAATTTTGTACCATGTAGTTTAGGACCAAGAATTTTAAGAACAGAAACGGCGCCGTTATACGCGTTAAGTGCTGCTTCGTATCATTTTGAATTGATGGGGTGATGATCAATGTCAACTGTTGCGTTCCATACGTTAGGTTGTAAAGTAAACCACTATGAAACAGAAGCCATTTGGCAATTGTTTAAACAAGGTGGATATGAAAGAACTGAATATGAAAAGAAAGCTGATGTATATGTTATTAATACATGTACAGTAACAAATACGGGAGATAAAAAAAGTCGTCAAGTTATTAGACGTGCTGTTCGTCAAAACCCAGATGCAGTTATTTGTGTAACAGGATGTTATGCACAAACATCTCCAGCGGAAATTATGGCGATTCCAGGTGTAGATATTGTAGTTGGTACACAAGATCGTGAAAAGATGCTAGGATACATCGAAGAATTCCGTAAAGAGCGTCAACCGATTAATGCTGTCCGCAACATTATGAAAACACGTGTATACGAAGAACTGGATGTACCTTATTTCACGGATCGTACACGTGCATCTTTAAAAATACAAGAAGGTTGTAATAACTTCTGTACATTCTGTATTATTCCTTGGGCGCGTGGTTTAATGCGTTCTCGTGATGGGAAAGAAGTTATTAAACAAGCGCAGCAATTAGTAGATGCAGGTTATAAAGAAATCGTATTAACAGGTATTCATACAGGTGGGTACGGTGAAGATATTAAAGATTATAACTTAGCTGGATTACTTCGTGATATGGAAGCAGAAGTAGGCGGATTAAAACGTCTTCGTATTTCTTCTATTGAAGCGAGTCAGATTTCAGATGAAGTAATTGAAGTGTTAGATAAGTCTGAAGTAGTTGTACGTCACTTACACATTCCGTTGCAATCTGGATCTAATACTGTATTAAAGCGTATGCGTCGTAAGTATACGATGGAATTCTTCCAAGAGCGTTTAGATCGTTTGAAAGAAGCGTTACCAGGTCTTGCGATTACATCAGACGTAATCGTTGGTTTCCCAGGTGAAACAGAAGAAGAATTTATGGAAACATACAATTTCATTAAAGAGAACCGCTTCTCTGAGTTACACGTGTTCCCTTACTCGAAACGTACAGGAACACCCGCAGCACGCATGGAAGACCAAGTTCCTGAAGATGTAAAGAACGATCGTGTTCACCGTTTAATTGAATTATCTAATCAATTAGCGAAAGAGTATGCGTCACAGTTTGAAGGAGAAGTACTTGAAATTATTCCAGAAGAACAATTTAAAGAGGGCGACCGTGAAGGCTTATATGTAGGTTATACAGATAACTACTTGAAAATTGTATTTGAAGGATCAGAAGAATTAATTGGTAAACTAGTGAAAGTGAAAATCACGAAAGCTGGTTATCCATATAACGAAGCGCAATTTGTTCGTGTTCTTGAAGATGATGTGAAAAAGGAATCAGCAAGCGCATAAAAAAAAAGCATGCAAACGGAAACGATTTGCATGCTTTCTTTTTTTGTGGAGAAGTTAAGTACTGAAAATGTACGAGATGCGTAGTTGTTTCGTACGTTCCTGCATGAAAAAATGTGTAATGACAAAAATATAGTTGTCTTCAGGGGAAAGAATAAGAGCTATCTACATAGTTTTTGAAAAAGGAAGAGCATCTATTCCTCTTTTATTCTGCCAAATAGTTGACCTGAAGTGATAAAATGTATTATAATCGTAAAAGACATGCTGAAGAAGTGTTTCTTTTTGCATGCTGAAGTTAGTATGTAAGTGTGATGTTTCGGAGGGAGGGAAAGAGAATGTCAAAAACAGTCGTTCGTAAAAACGAGTCTTTGGAGGATGCACTTCGCCGTTTTAAAAGATCGGTTTCTAAAACTGGTACACTTGCTGAAGCAAGAAAGCGCGAGTTTTATGAAAAACCAAGTGTAAAACGTAAGAAGAAATCTGAAGCGGCAAGAAAGCGTAAATTCTAAGAGAGGGTGTAAGTTATGAGTCTTCTCGGTCGTTTAAACGATGATATGAAACAAGCGATGAAGAATAAACAAAAAGAAAAATTAACCGTCATTCGTATGGTTAAGGCTGCTTTACAAAATGAAGGTATTAAACTACAGCATACTCTTACTGAAGAAGAGGAACTAACAGTTTTAGCTCGTGAAGTAAAACAGCATAAGGACTCCCTCCTTGAATTTAAAAAAGCTGGTCGTGAAGACCTTGTTAATAAACTGCAAAGTGAAATTCAGATTTTAAGCGCATATTTGCCGGAGCAATTAACGGAAGAAGAGCTAGTTGATATAATCAAGCAAGTTATTTCTGAAGTTGGTGCGACTTCTAAAGCAGATATGGGTAAGGTGATGACTGCTGTTATGCCGAAAGTAAAAGGTAAAACAGACGGATCACTTGTGAATAAGCTGGTTATCCAGCTATTAGCATAAAAAAACGTCTCATTTCGTATGAGACGTTTTTTTATGCTTTTTTTCAGTTTGGACGTGATATTACAAGCTCTTTTTTCATACATATGGGATGAGAGGGGGTCTTTTGGGATGAAAAAATTAGAACAAATGAAGAATTGGTTAACGAAGCAAATAGACCTGCCAGTGGATGTGCTAATGGATCTACCTCGGATCACGCTTGTTGGGCAAGTGCATATCTATATAGAAAATCATCGAGGTTTATTAGTGTTTTCAGATAAAGAAGTAAGATTGTTGTTAAAACATGGTCAATTATTGATTAAGGGGCAGTCCTTTGTTATTAAAACAATCCTTCCGGAAGAACTTTTGCTTGAAGGGATAATTGAGCAAGTGACGTTTTTAGAAGACGAAAAGAAAGAGAAGTGAGGGAAACTTCCGTATGTGAAGTTTTTCTTCTTTATTTTAATGATTTACCCCTACTATTTAGTTTATCCCGTTATGTATGGAAAATAAAACTCTTTATTTCATTTTCGTACGAGCTATTTTGCTAATTAAAGTGAAAAGTAGTGTGTCTACTTTTGGAAAGGTAGTGAAGGTAGTAGATGAAAAATAAATGGTTTATAAAGTGGCTTGGATATGTAAAGGTACGAATTGAAGGTAGAGGAGCGGAACGGTTCGTTAACGAATGTGTGCGTAGAAAATTATTAGTTTGGGACGTTAAGAAAATTGCTGATGAAACGTTAGTTTTTTGTATGCTATTACGAGATGTGAAAAAAATCAAACCGATTTATAGAAAAAATGAATGTAAACTATACTTTATTGGGCGTTACGGTTTTCCTTTTTGGAATAAGCGTTTAATTAAAAACAGTGGATTCTTAATTGGTTTTTTAATTTTCTTTTTTGGAATGATTGCATTATCAAATATGGTTTGGAAAATTGAAATTACAGGAGCGAAACCTGAAACAGAATATATATTGATGAAAGAATTGGACAAAATGGGTATTAAAAAGGGGAAATTACAATTTCAAATGCCTAGTGTAGAAGATGTACAACGTCATTTGACAGACAATATTAATGCAATTACTTGGGCAGGATTAGAAATAAGGGGAACGACATATCATTTTAAAATTGTTGAAAAAAATGAGCCGAAAAAAGAGAAGGAACAAAGGCCGCAAAATTTAGTGGCAAAAAAAGAAGCAATTGTTACAAAAACATTTGTTGAAGTAGGAAAACCAGTGGTGCTAAAAAATGATCATGTAGAAAAAGGACAGCTTCTCGTATCGGGGGTATATGGTAATGAGGAGAGTCCGACGATTGTTTCGGCGAAAGGTATTGTATATGGAGAAACGTGGTATACATCTAATGTGAATGTGCCGCTGAAGACACAATTTCAAGTGTATACAGGCAATACGTATAATGAGCATTACCTTAAATTGGGGAGTGCGAAAATAAAAATATGGGGATTTCAACATGATAAGTATAAACGCTCTCGTACGGAAAATGTAAAGCATGATGTGAAATTATTTGGTTTTACACTACCGATTGCATACGAAAAAGATATAGTGCGAGAAGAGGAAGAAGCAAACCGGGAATATACAGAAAAACAGGCAATGAAAGTAGCAAAAGAGATGGCAGAAAAAGAACTAAAGAAAAAATTGGATGAACATGCTATGATTGTAAGTGATAAGATTTTGAGTAAAGAGGTTGAGGCGGATCAATTAAAAGTCACATTGCATTATACTGTGATTGAAAATATTGCAGAACCACAACCAATATCCGAATCCGATATTCAAGGAGACTGAGTAATGGCAGAACAATTAGTAGAAATGAACCAACAATTGGAAAATACTAACGAAGCAATCGCTCTTTTTGGAGTCAATGATGCTCATTTGAAAGTAATTGAACGGGAACTGAATGTATCGATTATAACTAGAGGTGAAACTGTTCATGTATCTGGAGCAGTTGAAACTGTGACACTCGTAGAAAAAATCTTACAGCAATTACTTGTTGTTATTCGAAAAGGTGTATCAATTACAGAAAGAGATGTTGCGTATGCAATTCAGCTCGCACAACAAGGGAAAATTGCTCAATTTGAAGAGTTATATGAAGAAGAAATCTTTAAAACGGCAAAAGGTAAATCCATTCGTGTAAAAACAATGGGACAGAGAAGATATATTCATGCAATGAAGAAAAATGATATTGTATTTGGAATAGGACCTGCGGGGACTGGGAAAACATACTTAGCTGTAGTAATGGCTGTAAGAGCTTTAAAGCAAGGGTATGTAAAGAAAATCATTTTAACGAGGCCAGCTGTAGAAGCTGGAGAAAGTTTAGGGTTTTTACCGGGTGATTTGAAAGAGAAGGTAGATCCGTACTTGCGTCCATTGTATGATGCTCTGCACGATATTCTTGGACAAGAATATACGCAGCGTATGATGGAGAGAGGTGTAATTGAAATCGCGCCTCTTGCTTATATGAGAGGGCGTACGCTCGATGATTCGTTTGTTATTTTAGATGAAGCACAAAATACAACAGGTGCACAAATAAAAATGTTTTTAACTAGATTAGGTTTTAGTTCTAAAATGGTTATTACGGGGGATCCTTCACAAGTAGACTTACCAAAAGGGGTAAAATCAGGGCTTACGCTAGCTTCTAACATTTTATCTGGTGTATCAGGTCTTTCGTTCATTACATTGGAACAAACGGACGTTGTAAGGCATCCACTGGTGCAACGTATTATTGAGGCATATGATAAAATGGAATGATCCTATTTGTCAGGATCATTTCTTTTTGTATTAAGGTTGGCGAACGGCATATTTTTTACTATCATAAAAGATAAGAGAAATAAACTATAGGTACTGGTGTATAAAAATGTTACCTAAAAGTATCGTTGGCTAGAAGAAATGAAAGCTATAAATAGTTTCACTTTATTTCTGGAGAGGAGAAGGTATTGAAATCATGTTAAGATCTCAAGAAATTTCTAAGTGGTTTCGTAATTTACAACATTCGAAAAAACTAAGTTGGATTTCTTACGTTTTATTAGGAGCAGTGCTGTTTTTTGCACTTATGAATAATGTGAAACCAGAGCAATTAGATGTTGATATGTATTCTATTGCGAAAAAAACAATTCATTCTCCTATTAAAATTGAAGATAAGGTTATAACGGAAAGGAAAAAACAAGAGGCCGCTCAAAAAGTTGGGGATCAATATACATATAGAAGTGAATATAAACAAAATAGAGTAGATATTGTAAATGATGTTTTTGCTAAGGTAAATGAAGTAATTCAGGAGATGAAAGCTGCTGGACCTGAAGAGCAAAAAAAGATGACCGATGCTAATAAATTAGAAAAGTTAAAGAAGAAATTGCCATCTAATTTAACAAAGGAATTATCTGATGAAAATTTATTGTACTTTATTAATGCAGAACCGGATCAATTAGAATTAGCAAAGAATGCGGCTTTAACGTCTGTTAGTGTTATTATGGGTGGAAATATTAAAATGTCCGAAGAAATGGCAGCGAAAGAGCGATTTGTTAATGAAATGAAAACCCTTAATGTGAATAGCGGATTGAAGGAAGCTGTTAATGCGTTAGGATCATATGCGATTACAGCAAATTATTTTTATGATCCAGCTGTAACGAAAGAGAAGAAGAAAGCGGAAGAAGATTTAGTTCCACCTGTTTATATTCTTCAAGGACAAGTTATTGTTAGAGAAGGTGAAACAATTTCAAGTGATATGTATAATCAGTTGAAATTGGTCGGTTTATTAGAGAAAGGTAATAGTTTTCAGCCTTATGTTGGATTAGCTGTGCTTATTGGTGTGTTATTATACTTTATGCATAAGCAGTTTGAAGTATTTTTACAGCGGAAAAGAGAAGATAGACCGTACATTTTAGCATATATCACAATTTTGTCTATCACGATTGTTTTAATGAAAATTATTAGTTTGTTTCAAAAGCTTGAATATGCAGGAATTGCGTATGTTGTCCCGGTTGCGATGGGAACAATACTTGTAAAACTAATGATTGGCGATCGATTTGTATTTTTAACAAGTATGATTTTTTCTGTGTGCGGAAGTATTATGTTTAATGAAGGAGTAACAAGTACACTAAATTATAGTGTAGGTATTTATGTGTTATTAAGTTCATTATCAGTGAGTATTTTCTTAAGAGAAAAAAATCGTCGTACGATGATCTTACAAGCTGGTATACTCGTTTCTATCTTAAATGTAGTCGTCTTGGCGGCGTTATTATTATTACGCAATGGGAATTTTTCACCTCTTGAAATTGGTACGCAATTATTAATGGCTTCCCTTTCAGGCATTATCTCATCCGTTTTGGCTATGGGAATATTACCATATTTAGAAAGTGGACTTGGAATTGTATCAAGTATGAAGCTTATGGAATTATCAAGTCCGAATCATCCGCTTTTGCGTAGAATTTTGTTAGAAGCGCCAGGAACATATCATCATAGTGTAATGGTAGCTAATCTTTCTGAGGCAGCTTGTGAAGCGGTTGGAGCAAATGGTGTATTAGCGCGTGTAGGGGCGTATTATCATGATGTAGGAAAAACAGTACAACCGCAATTCTTTATTGAAAACCAGATGGGAATTGAAAATCCACATGATAAATTAGATCCTGTGACGAGTAAAGATATTATTATTGCTCATGTAACCGATGGAGTAAAAATGCTCGAAGAATACCATATTCCACAAGAAATTATCGATATTGCTGGACAACACCATGGTACAACGCTCCTTAAATATTTTTATTATAAGGCGATTAAAGAAGATAAAGAAAAATATACAGAAGAGATGTTCCGTTATCCGGGATCAAAAGCAACTTCTAAAGAATCGGCAATCGTTGGTATCGCGGATAGTGTTGAGGCGGCGGTACGTTCTATGAATCACCCAACGCCAGATCAAATTAATAATTTAGTGCAAAGTATTATTAAAGATCGTTTGCAAGATGGGCAATTTAGTGAATGTGATTTGACATTTAAGGAACTACAAATCGTTGGAAAAACGTTATGTGAAACGTTAAATGGTATTTTCCATTCGCGTATTACATATCCGGAGCCACCGGAAGAGAAGGAGAAAGAATGAGTTTATTAATTGATTTTATTGATGAAACAGAAGAAGTGAAAGAAGAATATGTGAATTTAATTCGTGAAATATTAGGAAAAGCAGCTCAAATGGAAAAAATAGAGGATGGTGCGGAGTTATCAGTGACATTTGTAGATAACGAACGTATTCGCGAGATTAATCGTGATTACCGAGATAAGGATCAGCCTACTGATGTCATTTCTTTTGCTATGGAAGAAATGGGGGAAGGAGAAATGGAAATTGTAGGTGTAGAGATGCCACGTATGTTAGGTGACCTTATTATTTCTATTCCGAGAGCGAAAGAACAGGCTGAAGAGTATGGACATTCTTTTGATCGTGAACTTGGCTTTTTAGCGTTACATGGCTTTTTACATTTACTTGGTTATGACCACATGACAGAAGAAGATGAAAAAGAAATGTTTGGAAGACAAAAAGAAATTTTAGAAGCATTTGGATTAGGACGATGAAAAAAGGAAAACTTATAGATAGTTTTGGATATGCTATAGTTGGTATATTCTTTTGTCTTCGTCATGAACGAAATATGAAAATTCATTATTTAGCCGCAGTCATTGTTATATGCTGCGGCTTTTATTTCCATATTACGAAAGTAGAGTGGATGGTATTACTTATTGTAATAGGAATTGTAATGAGTTTAGAGATGGTAAATACGGCTGTGGAAAAAACAGTAGATTTAGCGACTACTGATATACATCCATTTGCGAAAGTTGCAAAGGATGTTGCAGCGGGAGCGGTTTTATTGTTTGCGATAATAGCCGTTATAATTGGTGCTATTATCTTTTTACCGTATGTGGTATAGTTGCATTCCAAAGCTTTTATTAAGCTTTGAAGGTGCTGTAAAGGCCTTTAATAAGAGAGTGTATCTATTCACAGCTGTGAACAGGAAGGATGCGGGAATATGAATAGTAAACAATTAATTCAAGAAGCAATCGAAGCGCGTAAACAAGCGTACGTACCATATTCTAAATTTCAAGTAGGTGCAGCATTATTAACACAGGATGGAAAAGTATATCGTGGATGTAATGTTGAGAATGCATCATATGGCTTATGTAACTGTGCAGAAAGAACAGCTTTATTTAAGGCGGTTTCTGAAGGAGATAAAGAGTTTGTAGCTATCGCGATTGTGGCGGATACAAAGCGTCCAGTACCTCCTTGTGGAGCATGTCGACAAGTTATGGTAGAATTATGTAAACAGGATACGAAAGTATACCTATCAAATTTACATGGTGACGTTCAAGAGACAACAGTTGGAGAATTGTTACCAGGAGCATTTTTAGCGGAGGATTTACATGAATAGAAAAGGTTATAAATCAGGTTTTGTCTCTATTATTGGCAGACCGAATGTTGGGAAATCTACATTTTTAAATCGTATTATTGGTCAAAAAATTGCTATTATGAGTGACAAGCCACAAACAACTCGTAATAAAATTCAAGGCGTATATACAGAAAATGATTCACAAGTAATTTTCATTGATACACCAGGAATACATAAACCTAAACATAAACTAGGCGACTTCATGGTGAAGATGGCGCAAACGACATTAAAAGAAGTTGATATCGTTCTGTTTATGGTTAATGCTGTCGAAGGCTTTGGTCGTGGTGAAGAATTCATCATTGAGAAGTTAAAAGAAACGAAACAACCAGTATTTTTAGTTATTAATAAAATTGACCAAGTTCACCCAGAACAATTATTAGAGCTAATTGATCAATATCGCAAATTACATGACTTTGCAGAAATCGTACCAATTTCTGCATTAGACGGTAATAATGTGGAAGCTCTAATTGGAACAATTAAAAAGTATTTACCGGAAGGACCACAATACTACCCAGATAATCAAGTAACGGATCATCCGGAGAGATTTATTATTGCAGAGCTTATTCGTGAGAAAGTACTACATTTAACACGTGAAGAAGTGCCGCATTCTGTAGCTGTTGTTATTGATGCAATTCAAAAACGCGAGGGCGGAGCGGTTTATATCAATGCAACGATTGTTGTGGAACGTCCGTCGCAAAAAGGGATTATTATCGGAAAACAAGGGAAGATGTTAAAAGAAGTCGGTAAGCGAGCTCGTTTTGATATTGAAGCATTACTTGGTTCTAAAGTATTTTTAGAAGTATGGGTAAAAGTGCAAAAAGATTGGCGTAATAAAATGTCTCAGCTTCGTGACCTTGGTTTCCGCGAAGACGAGTATTAAAATAGAGTAAAGCTGTAATCAGCGGATGTTTTGTTCATCCGCTGATTATTGGTTTTTATGAGTTTTGATAAATTAGGAAAAATTTTTCTCACATGAAAATGGACAAAATGGGTCAATTTAATAACAACAAAGGAAATTGGTTTATAGGCTACGCTTATTGAGAAAGGTGGATTCTTATGCTAGATTTTACCTGGAAGTTTTTCTCCAAAACAGGAAGCATTGAGACGTATTTGCTTTTGAAAGAAATGGAAAAAGACGTAAACGATGAGATGGATCAACATGAAGAGGAGCTAGCGCATCTAGACTCTCCAATTTCTTGACCCGTTTTGTTCAAACCTTGGATGGTGACGAACATGTTTCAAAAAGTTGAGGGCATCGTTATCCGTACGACAGATTACGGAGAAACGAACAAGATTGTTACAATATTTTCAAGAGAATTGGGTAAGGTAAGTGCAATGGCAAGAGGAGCGAAAAAACCGAAAAGTCGGTTAGCATCTGTTTCGCAACTTATGACACATGGTCATTTTCTTATTCAAATGGGATCTGGACTTGGAACTTTGCAACAAGGCGAGATTATTTCAACTATGAAAGAAATTCGCGAGGATATATTTTTAACTGCTTATGCATCATTTATTGTTGAATTAACTGATAAAGCAACAGAAGATAAAAAACATAATCCATATTTATTTGAAATGTTATATCAAACGTTGCATTATATGTGTGAGGGTGTTGATCCAGAAGTATTATCATTAATTTATCAAACGAAAATGCTTCCGGTATTAGGGATGCGCCCGTACTTTGACACATGTGCGATTTGTCATCAAGAAACAGATTTTGTCGCCTTCTCTGTTAGAGAGGGCGGTTTTCTGTGCTCACGTCATGCTGAGCAAGATCAGTACCGTATACCAGTGGGGGAAGCTGTTCATAAATTATTGCGTCTTTTCTACCACTTCGATTTACATAGGCTTGGCAATGTATCAGTGAAGGATAGCACAAAAAAACAAATGCGTTTAGTATTGAATACATATTATGATGAATATTGCGGGATTTATTTGAAATCAAGACGTTTCTTAGAACAACTTGATAAGTTTCAAATATAATTTGGGGCCGTATACGGTCCTTTTTACATCCTTTCTTTTTCGAATAGCATATTTAGTATATAATATTTAAGAGATAGTATAACTTTTTTCGTTGTGCATTAAAGGTGGTGATTATCATAGAGCTGAATAAAAGACAAGAACATATCATTCAGATTGTAAAAGATCACGGTCCTATTACAGGGGAGTCAATTGCTGCGCAATTGGGATTAACACGTGCAACGCTAAGGCCAGACTTAGCAATTTTAACGATGGCTGGTTATTTAGAAGCACGTCCACGCGTAGGTTATTTTTATACGGGTAAAACTGGGGGGCAGTTATTATCTGAAGCTGTTAAGAAAATTAAAGTACAAGATTATCAATCTAGACCAGTCGTAATTGATAAAAATGTATCGGTATACGATGCGATTTGTACTATGTTTTTAGAGGATGTAGGTACATTATTCGTTGTAGATCAATCGACTCTATTAGTAGGCGTTGTATCTCGTAAAGATTTATTACGAGCTAGCTTAGGAAAGCAGGATTTAACCTCACTTCCGGTTAATATTATCATGACAAGGATGCCAAACATTGCGATGTGTCGTAGAGAAGATTCTTTATATGATATTGCGATGGAATTAATAGAAAGACAGATTGATGCGATGCCAGTTGTAAAAGATACGAAACAAGGTTTAGAAGTGGTTGGACGAATTACAAAAACAAATATTACACGTGCGTTTGTAAACTTAGTAAATAACGAATAAGTGTAATTTGTTTAAAGTGAGGTAATGTAATGGATAATAAAATCGTATATGTCGTATCTGACTCTGTAGGAGAAACGGCTGATTTGGTTGTTCGAGCAGCAATGGGGCAATTCCCATTTGCTCCTGATATTAGACGTGTACCGTATGTAGAAGATACAGGAACATTAAAAGAAGTGATTTCGATTGCTAAGAGCAATCAAGCACTTATTTGTTTTACGTTAGTAAAGCCTGACATGCGTCAATATTTAGTGACAGAGGCTGCAAAAGAAGGTGTAGAGGCATATGATATTATCGGGCCTCTAATCGATCAAATTGAAGAAATTACAGGGCAAGTGCCGAGATATGAGCCTGGTGTTGTTCGTAGATTAGATGAAGAATACTTTAAAAAGATTGAAGCGATTGAGTTTGCTGTGAAGTATGATGATGGTAGAGATGCACGTGGTATTTTAAAAGCGGATATCGTGTTAATTGGGATTTCGCGCACATCAAAAACACCACTTTCTCAATATTTAGCTCATAACAAACGTCTAAAAGTTGCTAACGTGCCACTTGTACCAGAAGTAGATCCACCTGAAGAATTATATCAAGTGGCTAAAGAAAAATGCTTCGGTTTGAAAATTACGCCAGAAAAGTTGAATCATATCCGAAAAGAGCGATTGAAATCACTTGGACTAAGTGACGGAGCAACATATGCCAATATTAATCGTATTAAAGAAGAGATTGATCACTTTGAGAATGTAGTTAGTAAAATAAATTGTCAAGTAATTGATGTATCGAACAAAGCGATTGAAGAAACAGCTAACATTATTGTGAATGCAGTGCAAAACCAAAAAATGTTTTAGCACATTTACCAAAGGTGAATGTGCTTTTTTCGCTCGTGAGAAACACAGTGCCTGCTGATTTCGTAATAGGTGATAGCGAAGTGGTTATACTTATATTCTTCTGCCTTTTTATTATGTTAAAGATAGGGTTTTGCTATCCTGAAATAGAAGATGAAAAAATAAAGGGATATGTAGCGTAGTTGAAGAAAATATATTATAATAAAAAATTGTGATAAAAACCTATATTTTACGTTTAGACTTTAATTTTTCAGAATAAACTAGGGATAGGATTTAAGAAAAGACATGTAATTACGTTAAATCGACAAAATCTATACAAGAAAACGCACATTATGGAAGGATTCGCAGAAGGGATGTAGAATACAGAAATATGCAAAACATCAATATGGTATTAGTTGATGCGGATGCATATACTGTGAAGGCTGAAATTTGTGCAAGTTGAAACGAAATTTCATGTCAAAATTTTGTTTGTCACATCGTATGCTCATCGTTTAAGGAAGCGGCAAGGGAATTTGGATCTATGTAGATGCTGAATAAGCGAATGTTGATTTTTTTATATGTATCAACAAGCAATAGAAACAGATCTCGTGATCACATAGGATATAGTGCTTGTTAGTCTTCTTATGAAAAAGTGCATATGTATTGTCTCCATGAGGTACATTTGTAATAGATGAGCAAATGGATACAATTTTATATAGTAGGTACGTATCTGCGAAGTTACGCAGAAAAGAGTCTGCAAAATCGCTTGATAACGTGATCGATAACATTTTCTAATAAGTTTAGAAAAATATTGTCGAATTATAAAGGAATTTTTTAATTTATATCGAATACAAAATACGACACGGAGATGGAGTTATGGGGAACAGAATTCCTGAAGAAGTTGTTGAACAGATTCGGACGTCATCCGATATTGTCGAAGTGATTGGTGAATACGTTCAACTTAGAAAACAGGGACGTAACTATTTCGGCCTTTGTCCGTTTCATGGTGAGAATTCTCCTTCATTCTCTGTTTCATCTGATAAGCAAATTTTTCATTGCTTCGGATGTGGAGAAGGTGGAAATGTATTTTCCTTTCTAATGAAAATGGAAGGACTGGCTTTTACCGAGGCTGTTCAAAAGCTAGGTGAAAGAAATGGAATTGCGGTTGCAGAGTATACATCAGGGCAAGGACAACAAGAAGACATATCTGATGACACTGTCATCATGCAACAGGCTCATGAACTTTTGAAAAAGTATTATCATCATTTATTAGTAAATACAGAAGAAGGAAATGAAGCACTTTCGTATTTGTTAGAACGTGGTATTACAAAAGAAATGATTGAGAAGTTTGAAATTGGTTATGCGTCACCTGCTTGGGATGCAGCAACGAAAATTTTACAAAAAAGAGGTTTATCGCTGTCTAGTATGGAACAAGCTGGTCTTCTCATAAGAAGTGAGAAGGATGGGAGCCATTATGATCGCTTCCGTGGACGAGTTATGTTTCCAATCTATACGTTACAAGGTAAAGTGATAGCGTTTAGTGGAAGGGCATTAGGAGATGATACTCCGAAATATTTAAATAGCCCAGAAACACCGATTTTTCACAAAAGTAAATTGTTGTATAACTTCCACCAAGCGAGGCCGTTTATTAGAAAACGTGGGCAAGTGGTCCTTTTTGAAGGATATGCCGACGTACTAGCTGCCGTAAAAAGTGGTGTGGAAGAAGCTGTTGCGACAATGGGAACAGCTTTAACTGAAGAACAAGCAAAACTTCTGCGACGTAACGTTGAAACTGTTGTTCTTTGCTATGATGGTGATAAAGCAGGGCGAGAAGCGACGATGAAAGCAGGGCAATTATTGTTGCAAGTTGGTTGCCAAGTAAAAGTTACATCCTTGCCAGATAAGCTTGATCCTGATGAATATGTGCAACAATATGGGGCAACTGCTTTTGAAAATCTTGTGAAATCAAGTATAAGTTTTGTTGGTTTTAAAATAAATTATTTGCGTTTAGGGAAAAATTTGCAAGATGAGTCGGGCAAAGAAGAGTATGTGAAAAGTGTTTTAAAAGAGTTATCGTTGTTACAAGATGCGATGCAGGCAGAATCATATTTGAAGTCATTATCGCAAGAATTTTCGTATTCAATGGAAACACTTTTGAACCAATTGCACCAATATCGCAAAGAACAAAAGGTACAACAAAAACAAGTAAAGCAGGTTTCTAAGCCGTCTCAAATTGTTCAAACAAAACCGAAGTTAACAGGTTTTGAAAGGGCAGAAAGAGAAATTATTTACCATATGTTGCAAAGTCCAGAAGTGGCAGTTCGTATGGAATCCCACATAGAAGATTTTCATACAGAAGAACATAAAGGGATTTTATATGAACTATACGCATATTATGAAAAGGGAAATGAACCTTCAGTCGGAACATTTTTAAGTTGGCTCTCTGATGAAAAGTTGAAAAATATTATTACCGATATTTCGACGGATGAATTTATTAATCCAGAATACACAGAAGAAGTGTTACAAGGCCATTTGGAGACGCTTAGACGTCATCAAGAAAAACTTGAAAAGATGGAAATCATCTTCAAGATAAAACAAATGGAAAAAACAGATCCTGTAGAGGCTGCTAAATATTATGTAGCATATTTACAAAATCAAAAAGCGAGAAAATAGCTTTTTTGATAAATTTTTAGTATAATGAATGTTTGTATCTCGCGTAAGGAGGGGAACAGATGGCTGACAAACCAGCTCGTTCTAAACAAATTGAAACTGAAATGACCCTTGAGCAAGTGAAAGAACAACTCACTGAGCTCGGAAAAAAACGTGGCGTTCTTACATATGAAGAGATTGCAGAACGCATGAATGGATTTGAAATTGAATCCGATCAAATGGATGAATACTATGAATATTTAGGTGAACAAGGGATTGACTTAGTTGGCGACAACGATGAAGGCCCTAATAATCACCAAATTACGAAAACAGAAGAAGAGTTTGACCTAAATGACTTAAGTGTACCACCAGGGGTTAAAATCAACGATCCTGTTCGTATGTATTTAAAAGAAATTGGTCGTGTAGATTTACTATCTGCAGAAGAAGAAATTCGACTTGCAACGCGTATTGAAGAAGGCGATGAAGAAGCAAAACGTCGTCTTGCAGAAGCAAACTTACGTCTTGTAGTAAGTATTGCAAAGCGCTACGTGGGCCGTGGTATGCTTTTCTTAGACTTAATCCAAGAAGGAAATATGGGTCTAATTAAAGCGGTTGAAAAGTTCGATTATCGTAAAGGTTTCAAATTTAGTACGTATGCAACTTGGTGGATTCGCCAAGCAATTACACGTGCGATTGCAGACCAAGCAAGAACAATTCGTATCCCAGTTCATATGGTTGAAACGATTAATAAGTTAATTCGTGTACAACGTCAATTATTACAAGATTTAGGACGTGAACCATCTCCTGAAGAGATTGGTGAAGAAATGGATCTTGCTCCAGAAAAAGTGCGCGAAATCTTAAAAATTGCTCAGGAGCCAGTCTCTCTTGAAACACCGATTGGTGAAGAAGATGACTCCCATTTAGGTGATTTTATTGAAGACCAAGAAGCAACATCGCCTGCGGACCATGCAGCGTATGAATTGCTAAAAGAACAATTAGAAGATGTGTTAGATACACTAACAGATCGTGAAGAAAATGTTCTACGTCTTCGTTTTGGTTTAGATGATGGACGAACTCGTACGCTTGAAGAAGTTGGGAAAGTATTCGGCGTAACGAGAGAACGTATTCGTCAAATTGAAGCAAAAGCACTTCGTAAATTGAGACATCCAAGCCGTAGTAAGCGTCTTAAGGATTTCTTAGAATAGGCTACCTTTAAGTTTACTTCACCTTTGTGAAGTAAACTTTTTTATTTTGTTAATTTTTGTTAAACTTTAGCTGTCAGTAACGATTACAATTTCTTGTAATTTATTTTACAGAATTGTCTTTTGATTTGCAAATGCTCATTTTTCGATTTTTCGATTAATTTTGTTTATTCTATACAAAAATATATGTAGAAAAGTGAAAAATATGATGAGAAAAGTTAATAATTATCGAAATAATAAGCGATATAACAATAAAAAACAATAAACTGAATTTATGGAATATTTTTAACGATTAGTAGTTTACTCTTTTCTGATAGAGTGTTTTCAAGTACAATGGAAATGACTGAATCATCTAACTATTTAGGGATATAGAGGGGGGAGAAGAGATATGAAACGTAATCCGCTGATTCCGTTCGCTCTTATTGCAGCATTAGGTATTATCGTTATGTTTGTATTTTCATTTCAGGGGCTAAATAAATCTAAAGAGTTAGCTGATGCAAAAAATGGCGGGAAGCCAGCACAAACAGCATCAAAGCCAGAGGATATTGTGAAGCAAAGCTGTACGAGCTGCCACGGTGATCAGTTACAAGGGGCGGTAGGACCTAATTTACAGAAAATTGGTGGAAAGCTTTCGAAAGAAGAGATTCAAGAAGTTATTTCGAAAGGAAAAGGAAACATGCCTGCCAATATAGTTCCTGCTGATCAAGCCGCTAAAGTAGCTGATTGGCTATCGAAGAAAAAATAAAGTTTTGTGTTACAAGCCTTTTGCTTATGCAAAGGGCTTGTTTTTCTATATTTTCTAAAATACGATGAGTTATAGAGAATGGAATTGTTGTTATGGGCTTGCAACAACTACTATAAATTCATTATCATGGAGACAGACTGACAAGAGAAGGAGTAATGGAAATACATGAATGAAGTAAAGCTTTCAAAACGATTAGAAGAAGTTGTGCGTGAAATACCAGTAGGATCTACAGTTGCTGATATTGGATCGGATCATGCGTATTTACCGTGTTATACAATTATAAATAATATTGCTACAAAAGCAGTTGCAGGTGAAGTTGTAGATGGACCATTTCGTTCTGCGCAAGCAACTGTAGCTGAAAGTGGCTTACAAGATAAAGTAGATGTGCGTAAAGGGAATGGATTGGCTGTTATCACGCCAGGAGAAGTAGATGTGATTACGGTTGCCGGAATGGGCGGAGCGTTAATTCGTGACATTTTAGAAAGTGGTAAAGAAAAATTAGAAGGTGTAACACGTTTAATTTTACAGCCGAATATTGCAGCGCATCACATTCGTGAATGGTTTATTGAGAATGGATGGGAGCTTATCCATGAAAAAATCGTAAAAGAAGATGGGAAAATTTACGAGATTTTAGTAGGGGAACGAGGAAATATTGAGGTTCCTTATTCCGGAAACAAACAAACTGAATTGTTCATGGGACCATTTTTAATAAAAGAAAAAAGTGAAGCTTTCGTTGAAAAGTGGGAAGGCGAATTAAAAAACTTCCAAAATATTTTAAAGCAGTTAGAACGTGCGGCTGATTCTGAGGAAACAAAAGCGAAGCGCGCGGAAGTAGAAGCGAAAATGAAAATGATAGGGGAGGTTTTATCATGAGTAAAATTCCAAATGGCCATGAAATTATTTCTTTATTTGAAAGTATGTATCCGAAGCATTTGGCGATGGAAGGAGATAAGATTGGCCTGCAGATTGGAGCGCTTAATAAACCCGTGCAGCACGTATTAATTGCGTTAGATGTAACGGAAGAAGTTGTGGATGAAGCAATTCAATTAGGAGCGAATGTCATTATTGCGCATCATCCTTTAATTTTTAACCCGCTAAAAGCGATTCATACAGATAAGGCGTATGGGAAAATTATTGAAAAGTGTATTAAAAATGATATTGCAATCTATGCAGCACATACAAATGTGGATGTTGCTAAGGGCGGGGTAAATGATTTACTTGCTGAGGCGTTAGGATTGCAAAATACAGAAGTTTTGGCACCGACATATGCAGAAGAAATGAAAAAAATTGTTGTGTTTGTGCCTGAAACTCATGCAGAAGAAGTAAGAAAAGCATTAGGAGACGCAGGCGCTGGTCATATCGGCAATTATAGCCACTGTACGTTTAGTAGCGAGGGTACAGGCACGTTTATACCTCAAGAGGGAACAAATCCTTATATCGGGGAAACTGGGCAGTTAGAGCGCGTGGAAGAAGTGCGAATCGAAACGATTATTCCAGCTTCATTACAGCGAAAAGTAATTAAAGCAATAGTAACGGCACATCCATATGAAGAAGTAGCATATGATGTGTATCCACTTGATAACAAAGGTGAAACATTAGGGCTTGGAAAAATAGGATATTTACAAGAAGAAATGACACTTGGACAATTTGCGGAACATGTAAAGAAGTCATTAGATGTAAAGGGTGCGCGAGTTGTTGGGAAATTAGATGATAAAGTGCGCAAAGTAGCTGTACTTGGTGGCGATGGTAACAAATACATCAATCAAGCTAAATTTAAAGGAGCAGATGTATATGTAACGGGGGACATGTATTATCATGTTGCTCATGATGCGATGATGCTCGGTTTAAATATAGTTGACCCAGGACATAACGTTGAAAAGGTAATGAAGCAAGGTGTACAAAAGCAATTACAAGAAAAAGTGGATGCAAAGAAACTTAATGTAAACATTCATGCTTCGCAGTTACATACAGATCCATTTACATTTGTATAAGAAAAATAAAAACCGTTGCTCATATAGGCAACGGTTTTTATTATTGTTCTTTTTTCACTTTTACACGAGGTAATATTTTTTGTAACGGTACTTTTCGAACTCTCTCCCATGTAGCGGGATTCATTGGGTCATATTGCTCTAAGAAAGCGATAACCTCTTTTGTAATTGGTGTTGGAGTAGAAGCACCTGCTGTAACAGCTACGTTTTCTACACCTTGTAACCATTCTAATTTAATTTCACTTACGTCTGCAACGCGGTATGCCTTCGTACCAGCGATTTCTTGTGATACTTGTGCTAAACGGTTTGAGTTGTTACTTTTCGGATCACCAACAACAATTGTTAAGTCGGCAACATCAGCTTGTTTGGCAACAGCTTCTTGGCGAACTTGAGTTGCTAAACAAATTTCCTTATGGAACTCTGCTGTTGGGAATTTTTTCTGAATGTCCTCCATTAAATGTTGCACATCCCATTGACTCATCGTTGTTTGATTTGTAACTAAAATTTTATCCGTTGGAATTTCTAATGTTTTTAAATCATCGGCTCTTTCGATAAGATGAACGATATCAGGTGCGATACCAACTGCGCCTTCCGGTTCTGGATGATTTTTTTTGCCGATATAAATGACATGGTAACCTTCAGCTTTCTTTGCTTCAATAAGGTCATGTGTTTTTGTAACATCTGGGCAAGTGGCATCGATGGTTGTTAAACCTTTTTCTTTTGCACGCTGTTTAACTTCTGGAGAAACACCGTGTGCAGTGAAAATAACAGTACCAGAATCGATTTTATCTAAAATGTCTAATCGACTTGGACCGTCTAATGTAATGATACCATCTTCTTCGAATGCATCTGTTACATGTTTGTTGTGAACAATCATACCTAAAATATAAATAGGTCTTGGTAATGATGTATCTAATGCGGCGTTACGTGCAATAACCATCGCGTCCACAACACCGTAGCAATAACCACGAGGGGAAATTTTAACAATTTTCATATGAGTAATCCTCTCCTTCTAAACAAGGGATACTTTTGTGCATAGTCTTTTACATTATAAAGGAGGAGTGGATAGAAAACAAAGGATTGTTACACATATAGTTTTGGTTTTGTTGCTATTTTTTGAACAGGATCCTCGCGCACTTCTTTTTCTATAGCTGGCTCAATCACCATTTTTTTTCTTTTTCTTTTTTTTTGTGGAGGAGGTGGAGTTGCTACTTCAACCTTTTCTGTTAGGTCTTCAGTTTGATCTTCGGTTGGATTTTCTTCCGTACTTTTTCCAGAGGTGAGGATTTTAACGATGCTTGGTAGGTTACGCATAATGGGACCGTACTGTTCGACGACAGGGCTTACAGATTGAACGACTTGTGATACTTTTTCGATATTATTTATCATATTAGTTGGATTCGAAATTAAATTCGAAAAGAAACTACCGATGCCGCTACTTGATGTGGCTGTAGTTGCTGCACCGCCGCGCGTTTCGTTTGATTCATACATTTGAGGAGGGATCATTTGCTCGGGATGATGCTGCATGTATGGTTGGTATTGCTGTGAGTATTGCTGCGGGTAATGTTGTTGATATTGTTGTTGATATTGCTGTCGATATTGGGGTGGCGGTTGCTGGTGCATCATTGGCGGTGGTCCTTCCATTTGTCGATAAGGCGGAACCATTTGCATGAAAGGTTCGGTTGGATCGTGTTTTTTAAAGAGTTTAGCAAGGAACCCTTTCTTTTTTTGTGCCATCGGTGGTAGTTGTGGAATTGGATATGGTGTATAAGGTTGCTGCCCTGGATTCGGATACATTTGTCTATTGGGTGATTTTGGAAACATATGAGAAATCCTCCTTTCTTCAGTTAGGTATATACACATACAATATGCAATAAGAGAGAAGAAGGTTAGTTTTTGAAGTAAAAACCTAAACTAAAGATGGATTTTACTTGTAGATTTCGATATAATGTAAACTTGACTGATTTGTGCGCGCAGTAGAAATTTAGAAAGAAGGTGTAACTTATGACACAACAAACTTTTACACAGTATGATTTTAAACCATTTTTAATAGATGCAGTTCGTGAACTACGCTTTACAGAGCCGACAGGAATTCAACAGAAAATTTTCCCAGTCGTAAAAAAAGGTGTAAGTGTAATTGGGCAATCCCAAACAGGTTCTGGGAAAACACATGCATACTTACTTCCTACATTGAACAGAATTAACCCAGGTCGTGAAGAAGTACAACTTGTTATTACAGCGCCTACTCGTGAGTTAGCACAACAAATTTACGAAGAAATCGTGAAATTAACAAAGTTCTGTGCGGAAGATCAAATGATTACAGCGCGTTGTTTAATTGGTGGAACTGATAAACAACGATCAATTGAAAAGTTGAAAAAACAACCTCATATTGTAGTTGGAACACCAGGACGTATTAAAGACTTAGTGGAAGAACAAGCATTATTTGTTCATAAAGCAAATACGATTATTGTCGATGAAGCAGACTTAATGCTTGATATGGGATTCATTCATGATGTAGACAAAATTGCAGCACGCATGCCTAAAAACTTGCAAATGCTAGTTTTCTCTGCAACAATTCCTCAAAAACTAAAACCGTTTCTGAAGAAATATATGGAGAATCCAGAGCATATTCATATCAATCCAAAACAAGTTGCGGCTGGAAATATTGAGCATTATTTAGTTCCGTCTAAACATCGTAACAAAATCGATTTAGTGAATAAAATGTTGCTACAATTTAAACCGTATTTAGCAGTTGTTTTCACGAATACGAAGAAGATGGCGGATCAGGTTGCTGACGGATTAATGGAGCGCGGCTTAAAAGTTGGACGAATTCACGGAGATTTATCACCGCGTGATCGTAAAAAAATGATGAAACAAATTCGTGACCTAGAATTCCAATATATTGTTGCAACTGATTTAGCGGCACGTGGTATCGATATTGAAGGAATTAGTCATGTTATTAACTATGAGCTTCCATCAGATTTAGATTTCTTCGTTCACCGCGTTGGAAGAACAGCACGTGCAGGGCATTCAGGTATTGCAGTGACGATTTATGATCCAGCAAACGAAGAAGCGCTAGATAGTTTAGAAAAACAACGTCATATTGAGTTCAAACATGTAGATTTACGAGGAGATGAGTGGGCGGATTTAGGTGAACGCCGTCGTCGTAAGAGCCGTAAAAAACCAAATGATGAACTTGACGTTATGGCAACGAAAGTTATTAAAAAGCCGAAAAAAGTAAAACCAAACTATAAACGCAAACTTGCAACTGAACGTGACAAAGTGAAGAGAAAATATAGCAATAAAAAAAGATAAGGGATTTCCCTTATCTTTTTTTATTCAGCTATTTGTGAGAGCTTTAATCAATATGGATAGAAAATATTGATTAAAGTTTCGCTTCATCTAGATAATGTAAATGAAGAGTATAGTCTGTTTAAATAGTCGTATAAATTTATGTAGTGCGTTTTTTGTGAACAAACAATTCACTACATATTTCTACAAATTATGCTATCATTATATCTATTGTATATTGAAGAGGTGATTGTATGTTAAAGATTGGATCTCATGTTTCCATGAGCGGGAAGAAAATGTTATTAGCAGCAAGTGAAGAGGCTGTTTCATACGGTGCAACAACGTTTATGATTTATACAGGTGCACCGCAAAATACAAGAAGAAAACCAATTGAAGAATTGAACATAGAAGCAGGAAGAAAACATATGGAACAAAACGGTATTGAAGAGATTATCGTACATGCGCCATATATTATTAATGTCGGAAATACGACGAAGCCAGAAACATTCCAATTAGGTGTAGATTTCCTTCGTATGGAAATTGAGAGAACATCAGCATTAGGTGTGGCGAAACAAATCGTTCTTCACCCAGGTGCGCACGTTGGTGCAGGAGCGGATGCTGGTATTCAACAGATTATTAAAGGACTTAATGAAGTGTTAACGCCAGATCAGACTGTTAACATTGCGTTAGAAACGATGGCAGGAAAAGGAACAGAATGCGGCCGTAGTTTCGAGGAAATTGCAAAAATTATTGATGGTGTAAAATATAATGAAAAACTATCAGTATGCTTTGATACATGTCATACGCACGATGCAGGATATGACATTGTAAATGACTTTGACGGTGTATTAAACGAATTTGATAAGATTGTTGGTATCGATCGTTTACAAGTACTTCATATTAATGATAGTAAAAATGTACGCGGCGCAGGAAAAGACCGTCATGAAAATATTGGTTTCGGTCATATCGGTTATAAAGCATTGCATCATATTGTGCATCATCCACAGTTAACGCACGTACCAAAAATTCTTGAAACGCCATATGTAGGTGAAGATAAAAAAGATAAGAAGCCGCCATATAAATTAGAAATCGAAATGCTGAAAAATGGTACTTTTGATGAAGGACTTCTTGAAAAAATTAAAGCGCAATAAGGAGGGGATATCCCCTCCTTATTTTAGTAGTTGCTGAAATAAAGTATTTACTTGTTGGGCAGTAGCAGGGGAGGTTACTTTTGCTATTTGTTTTAAGAGCTCTAGTCGTTCGTCATTATCATAAATGTTAATATTCTTTCCTTTCATAAGTACAACAATTTGATCAGCTTGTGCAGTCGTAATTGGAACTTCATATTCTTTACTATATTTCAATAAATCTTTTGTAGAAATATGATTTAATTTTTTATTTACAAGTTGTTTAATGAGGTTCATCGTTTTATCCTCCTTCACACGTTCTTCTATCGAAATATATGAGTACGTAGCTTGTACATATTCGTATAGAGTTTCTTTTTTCATGACAAAAAGAAGCGTATGTTATAATAAAGAGACAAAACTATAGAAAAAGAGTATGGGGAGGATTTATGGAGCAAAAGCAACATCGAAAAGAAAGTGTTATCCATCTTATTTATCGTTTAGTTATGATTATTTTTGGGGCAGCATGTGCAGCGGTAGCGATTGAATTATTTTTAATGCCGAATAAAATTATTGATGGTGGAATTATTGGTATTTCTCTTATACTAGATTATCTTACTCCTAATATTTGGTGGTTAAGCTTCTCTACTTTAGTCGTTATTCTCAACATCCCATTTATGTATTCAGGTTATAAGCAAATAGGAAAAACGTTCATGCTATCTTCGGCGTTCGGTATTGTAGCTTTAGCGTTTATTGAATCAACGTTACATGCTGTTCCGCCATTTACAACAGAGCCAATTTTAGCGACAGTGTTTGGTGGTCTTATTTTAGGACTTGGTGTAGGGCTCGTTATTCGTCATGGTGGATCAATGGACGGAACAGAAATTATGGGTATTTTATTAACGAAAAAATTACCTTTCTCCGTTGGCGAATTTGTAATGTTTGTGAACTTATTCATTTTTGCGTGGGCAGCATTTGTATTTGGTGTTGAACAAGCTATGTATTCTGTTATGACGTACTATATTGCGTTCAAAACAATTGATACAGTCATTCAAGGTTTAGATGAAACGAAAGCAGTTTTAATTGTATCAGATCAATATGAGGAAGTATCAAATGCGATTTTACATCGTCTTGGTCGTGGAACTACAAAGCTTGTAGCGAAAGGCGGTTACACGGATAAAGAAAAAGAAGTGATCTATGCAGTTGTAACGCGTTTGGAAGTGACAAAGCTGAAATCAATTGTGTATGAAATTGATGCGAATGCATTTGTTACGATTATGAGTACACAAGAGACAAATGGTGGTAAGTTTAAATCGGCTATTCACTAAAAAAATTATCCAGTAAAAGCCTTTACCAATCGGTAGGGGATGGCCTCATCTCATTAAGGTTTCATTTTATAGGAATATTTTTCGAAAGCAGAGAATTTTTCTCTGCTTTTTGTTATAATAGTAAGGTTTCTTGAAAAAGTAGATATATTTTAGGCAGATTGGTTTACAACTATAATAAGCTGTACTATAATTCAAATAGATATAAATCGGAATCATTCTGAATTAAAATAGGTGAGATGCTATGAATAATATATTAGAAATAGAAGGATTGTCATTTCGATATGAAGATCGAAATGTGTTAGAAGATATTAATTTGCAAGTTCCGAAGGGAGCTTTTTTAGGTTTAGTTGGCCCGAATGGTTCTGGGAAATCAACTTTGCTAAAATGTTTATTAGGCGTTTTAAAGCCAAAACAGGGAAGTATTCGTTTGTTTGGTGTTGATAGTAAGAAGTTTAAAGAATGGAACAAAGTTGGTTATGTGTCGCAAAAGGCAAATAGCTTTAATTCTGGTTTTCCGGCAACTGTGTTTGAAGTTGTGTCAATGGGACTCGTTTCGAAAAAAGGGTTGTTTCGCTTTTTCACGAAAAACGATAAGGAAAAGGTAGAAAAAGCGATTGCTGATGTAGGGATGAGTGAGTTTCAAGGGCGTAATATCGGAGAGCTTTCTGGCGGACAACAACAGCGCGTATTTATTGCTCGTGCGCTCGTTAGTGATCCTGAATTACTTATTTTGGACGAGCCCACTGTTGGAATCGATGTGAAGAATGTAGAAAGTTTTTATGAGATATTAGAGGATTTAAACAAAAGGCTAGGAATCACATTAATTCTCGTTACGCATGATATGGGAGCTGTTACCGAGAAAGTAACACATGTTGCATGCTTAAATCAACATTTACATTTCCATGGAAATGTAGAAAAGTTCCGAGAGTTAGAAGATGCAGAAATGTCCGTCTTATATGGACATCATGTTCATCGTTTAGAACACGAGCATGAGCATCACGGGAGGATATAATGATACAAGATTTTTTACAATATGACTTTTTACGTAACTCTTTATATGCAGGGATTTTAATAGGACTTGTTGCGCCGCTTATCGGTGTATTTGTTGTCATTCGCCGCATGTCGCTTATTGCGGATGCGTTAAGTCACGTGACATTATCGGGTATTGCTGCAAGTTTACTACTAGAAAAAACAATTTTCACAGGGGGATTTTTAAATCCGTTATATATGGGGATGATTTTTTCTATTGGTGGGGCGTTACTTATTGAAAAACTACGTACTGTATATAAACATTATCAAGAATTAGCAATTCCGATTATTCTATCAGCAGGAATGGGTATTGGTGTCATTTTTATTTCACTTGCAAATGGATTTAACACAGATTTATTTAGTTATCTATTTGGTAGTGTAAGTGCTGTAACAAGTACGGATTTAATCATTATCGGCATTGTAGCAATTGTTGTTATTATAACGATTACTTTATTATACAAAGAGTTATTTTTACTATCGTTTGATGAGGAATACGCTGTATCAACCGGTTTGAGTGCAAAGTGGATTCATTTTATTTTCATTATATTGGTTGCTCTTGTCATTGCAGTATCAATGCGTGTAGTAGGGGTTCTTCTCGTATCATCATTAATGACATTACCAGTTGCGGCAAGTATTCGTATTGCAAATGGATTTAAACAAACAATTTTCTTCTCCATTTTATTTGGTGAAATTGCAGTAATTGGTGGAATGTTTGCTTCGTATCAACTTGATCTAGCGCCAGGTGGTACAATTGTTATGATAGCAGTTCTTATTTTAATTGGTGCGATTTTATGGAAGAAGAAAAAAACTGCATAAAGTAGGGATAGATATGAATCTAACAGAAGCTTTACGCCTAATGAAAGATAAAGGATACAAACATACTGGGAAAAGAGAAGAAATGCTGAGGTTATTTGCAGCTCACAATCGTTATTTAACGGCGAAAGACGTTTTAGAGCATATGAAGGATGATTATCCAGGTCTTAGCTTTGACACGATTTATCGTAACTTAACGGTGTTTGCTGAAATCGGTGTTTTAGAACAAACAGAATTAAACGGTGAAAAACATTTTCGTTTTACATGTTCTATTATGGAACATCATCATCATTTTATTTGTTTAGATTGCGGGGGGACGAAAGAGATTACTTCCTGCCCAATGGATTTTATGAATAAAGATTTTAACGGTTATGAAGTAACAGGTCATAAGTTTGAAATATACGGACGTTGTCCAAAATGTGCAAAGTAAAAGCTCGTCAGTTATAGAACTGACGAGCTTTTTATTGTTCTTGTGTTTCTTTTTCTTTTTCTCGTTCAGCAGCCATTTCAGCAGCAATTACGTCAATTTCTTTTTTTAGTTCTTCTACCATTATTTCTTCTGGTACTTTACGAACAACTTGCCCTTTACGGAATAATAATCCTTCTCCGCGTGCACCGGCAATACCGATATCAGCTTCACGAGCTTCACCAGGACCATTTACAGCACAACCAAGTACGGCAACTTTAATTGGTACTTGCAGTGTAGAGATGTACTCTTCCACCTCGTTAGCGATGCTAATTAAATCAATTTCAATACGACCACAAGTTGGACAAGAAATAAGTGTTGCTGCATTAGATGCAAGGCCGAATGACTTTAATAGTTCACGCGCAACTTTTACTTCTTCAACTGGGTCAGCACTAAGTGAAATACGTAGTGTATTTCCGATACCTTTATTTAAGATTGCTCCAAGACCAGCAGCACTTTTTACAGTTCCGGCAAATAATGTTCCAGATTCTGTGATACCTAAATGTAATGGGTAATCAAAAGCACGTGCAGCTTTTTCGTATGCTTCAATTGCTAAGTTAACATCAGAGGCTTTCATAGATACGATAATATCGTGGAAATCTAAGTCCTCTAAAATTTTAATATGATGCAAGGCGCTCTCCACCATACCATCTGCAGTTGGGTATCCATACTTTTCTAAAATGTGACGTTCTAATGAACCTGCGTTTACACCGATACGGATTGGAATACCGCGTTCTTTTGCTGCATTTACAACAGCTTCTACTTTATGGCGACGACCAATGTTACCTGGATTGATACGTACTTTATCAATGCCACCTTCAATTGCTTTTAAAGCAAGGCGATAATCAAAATGAATATCAGCAACAAGTGGAATGTTGATTTGTTTTTTAATATCAGCAATGGCATTTGCTGCGCGTTCGTCTGGAACAGCAACACGCACGACTTGACAGCCAGCTTCTTCTAAACGTTTAATTTCAGCAACTGTTGCTTCAACATCATGTGTTTTTGTTGTTGTCATACTTTGTATAATTAATTCATTATTACCGCCAATTGTTAAATTACCGACTTTAACTGGACGTGTTTTTGTACGATGAGTCATTTCATTCACGAATAGATCGCTCTCCTTATAAAAGAAGTTTCTTATTTAGTCCCTTATATCAATGATAGTATACGTGATACAGGGCTATAGAAACCGAAGTGCTCGGTTTCACTTTTACTATTGTATCAGCGCCTTTATGTAATTGACAAGGATTAAGTGATTGCTTATTGATATAACGGGAATTTATAAGACTTTCCAATTTGTATTTTTGTAGCAGAAGTACTTTTGTTTAGTTGTTTAAAGTCATCAATTACCTTTTCAATGGAAGGGATCTTTTTCTTATTAATTTGTTCAGTAATAGAAAGAACTGTCTCACCTGTTTTGACTTCAATTGTTTTATAAGTTACATCTGTTTCTTTTTCTGCTTTGTTCTCTTTATTTTGTTTTGTATTTGTACTTTCTTGTTTTATTGTTTGGGCTGCATTTGTTTTTTTATATGAACTTAACATCGGTAAAGTGCCGATTTTTATATCGTAATAAAATATATAACCAAGAACAAGCACGAATAAGAATATACCTAATCTCTTCATATTCTTCACTCCTTTGCTAGGAATATATGCTTGTCCAAAAAAAAAATGCCTATTTAGGCATTTTTTCGTTCTTATTTTTCATTCGGTTTTGGAACTTCTTTAATTGTTAAGTATAGAACAATTAAAACAACTGCGATATAAATGAATGTTGAACCAGGCACAACGATTTTGGATAAATCCATAATCATAAAGAAAATTGTTGGAATTGTGTAGCTGTAAGCAGTTAACGTCCATACTTGCTTATAAGATAATTTACGTTGACCACTCATAGCAGAACCTATAAACGCAAGTAAAGTAATTCCTAAGAAAGTAATGAACAATTGGAATAGATATACTAATACGCCGATAACAGCTAATAAAATTGGATAGATACTATCGAATACAGAAATGAAATCTTGTAAATCTTTCTTCTCAAGAGATGTCCCTAGTAAATCATTGTAGGAGTATGTTTGCGTTTGGCCATTTCCTATAGAAACTACTTTATCTTTTAAAATAAATAAACCCGTTTTATTTTGGTATTTTTCAATATCTGTTGTATTTGGGTCAAATACGAAAAGAGCATCTCCCTCTTCTTTTTGAATAGGTTCTTCAATATCAGCTTTTAGTTCACCGTTTTCGATTTTAAAATCAGGTAAATCTTTTTCAATTGCTTGATTTACCATAGTAACACTATCTTGAATAAAGCTACCGTAAAAGAATGTTCTTGGAATAGTAGTGATTAGACAAAGTAGCATAATATACAAAATGGTTTTTCCGATTTTTTGAAAACGGAATAGCGCCATATCTTTAGGCGAATATACGCTTTTGACTAATTGGGTAAATATGGACATAGATTCACTTCCTTTATGTATGTATAAAATCATTGTAACGTAGGAATCTAGGGAATCTCAAGATATATTATATTTACATATAGTAGAGATAACTAAATTTCTTTTTATTAATTTTCTTCTTTTAAATGAGAAAAATACAATTGACACTTTTCTTTTCTATATGGTAAATTTATCTTACATTTCTTAAAGAGTATATCCGATAGGAATTCCTTTATTTGATGTATTGTTACATACATAATTGTGGACCCTTAGCTCAGCTGGTTAGAGCAGACGGCTCATAACCGTCCGGTCGTAGGTTCGAGTCCTACAGGGTCCATATCCATTTCACATGTTTATTATGTCGGCAGGAAGCTTCCTTGTAGAAGGGAGCTTTTTTTATGAAATATATGAGCATTTTAATTGAAATGAAGTGGGAATTTTGCTACTTTAATGATAGCAAGACAATGTGATTTATTTGTTTGCACCCTATGGCAATTAGGGTAGAATGAAGTTGTATGTCACTTAAGTGGCAATACATAAACTGGGAGGAATATAACAATGGCGAAACACGAATTACCAAATTTACCTTATGCGTATGATGCTTTAGAGCCTCACTTTGACAAAGAAACAATGAACATCCATCATACAAAACACCATAACACGTACATTACAAACTTAAACGCTGCTTTAGAAGGTCATGCAGAATTAGCTGACAAAAGCGTAGAAGAATTAGTTGCAAACTTAAACGAAGTACCAGAAGCAATCCGTACAGCAGTACGTAACAATGGTGGCGGACATGCTAACCACACATTCTTCTGGACAATCTTATCTCCAAACGGCGGTGGACAACCAGTAGGTGAACTTGCAACTGCAATTGAAGCGAAATTCGGTAGCTTCGATGCGTTCAAAGAAGAATTCGCAAAAGCTGGCGCAACTCGCTTCGGTTCTGGTTGGGCTTGGTTAGTAGTAAATAATGGTGAGTTAGAAGTAACAAGCACGCCAAACCAAGATTCTCCTCTAACTGAAGGTAAAACTCCAGTTATCGGTTTAGATGTTTGGGAACATGCTTACTACTTAAATTACCAAAACCGTCGTCCAGATTACATCGGTGCATTCTGGAACGTTGTAGATTGGAACGCTGCTGAAAAACGTTACCAAGAAGCAAAATAATTGTAATAACGATAAAAAGCTAGGAGAATGCTCCTAGCTTTTTTCTATGCTTTCCTTTTACATAATTGGGCTTGTCTTTGGAAGACTAGAACATGAAGTAAAGGAGAGTTGTGTATGAAGTGGAAACATATAATTGGTGACGTTGAAGTGAATCGGGATTTAGTGTTATTGCTCCTTATTGGAGGTTTATACACGCTCGCAATTTCTTTATCGAATACGTTTGTGAACATTTATTTATGGAAACAAACACAAAATTATGTGAATCTTGGCTTGTATAATTTGGCCAGCGTTGTATTACAGCCTCTCACATTTCTTATAGGTGGGAAATTAGCGAAGCGTATTGATCGCTCAATCTTGTTGCGAATAGGCGTAGGCACGTTAGCTACTTTTTTTATCGTTGTTTTAGTAGCGGGGAAAAGTGCTTCTCACTATATTTTATTGATGGGGGCTCTTTTAGGAGTTGGATATGGTTTTTACTGGCTCGCGTTTAACTTATTAACATTTGAGATTACAGAACCAGAAACAAGAGATTTCTTTAACGGGTTTCTTGGACTTCTTACATCTTTCTCTGGCATGATTGGACCGATAGCAGCTGGATACACAATTTCGCGTATGGAAAAATGGAGTGGCTATACGGTCATATTCTTTCTTTCATTAGTGCTGTTTGCATTTGCTGTCGTGTTAAGCTTTTTTTTATCCAAGAGAGAATGTGAAGGGCGTTATGAGATTACGCAAGTTTTGAAAGAGCGACGGATTGATAAAAATTGGGGAAGAATTACACGTGCTCATTTTTTCCAAGGATTGAGAGAGGGAACGTTTATTTTTGTTATTTCGGTATACGTGTACTTAGCAACCGATAGTGAGCTCGCATTAGGGAAATATAGCTTAGTAAATTCTGCTGTATCATTTGTATGTTACTACTTAGTCGCCCGTATGTTAAAGAAAGAGTGGCGAAAAAAAGCAATTTTACTTGGAGGTATTATTTTATATGCGGTCGTATTTTTAGTTATATTCAATGTTACATACACAAAATTACTTATTTATGCAGCATGCATTGCCATTGCATACCCTATTTTACTCGTTCCGTATGGATCGATGACATATGATGTAATTGGTAGAGCGAAAAATGCGAGAGAGTGGCGTGTAGAGTATGTAGTTGTCCGAGAATTATGGTTAAATGCTGGGAGAATTTGTTCAGTTTTAAGTTTTTTATGTGCTGTATTATTCTTTCCGCCTGAAAAGAGCTTACCTTTCTTACTATGTATTTTAGGTGCTGGACATTTTCTTATTTATTTTGCAGTTAAAAATGTCAAATATGATGGGGGAAATGCGGGGAAAACAAGTGTTGTAGCGCAAGGGACCACGCAGAATCAAACTGAACCAGAAGGTTAACTTCTCTTTTGTTTTATGCTAGAATAGAAAAAGATGTAAGACAGCAGTGAGGACACCTGTATGAAGGTGTCCCTTTCACATTACATAGCTGTTGGTAGAGGGGGTTTGTATGAGCAAGAAGCAGAAACAACAAAAGAAAAAGACTCACGTTCCTTTTCGGTTAAACGTGCTGTTTTTCTGCGTGTTTTTAATGTTCTCCGCGGTTATTGTAAGGCTTGGATATGTACAAATTGTTCGCGGTGAGGAATATAAAAATGAAGTGGAGAGGAAAGAGAACTCGACAATTAGTAATCCTGTACCACGTGGGAAAATATTTGACCGTTATGGGCGAGCTGTAGTAGATAATGCAGCTGTACGTACGATTACATTTACAAAAATGAAAGGATCAACTGCAGAGGCTCGCTTAGAAACAGCGAAAAAGCTAGCAGATTTGATTGAAGTACCGACAGATAAATTAACAGATCGCGATAAGAAAGATTATTGGCTTGCTATTCATAAAGAGGAAGCTAAAGAAAAAATTACGAATAAAGATCGTCAAGAGTTTAAAGATAAAAAAATTGACGATAAAGAATTAGATGAGCGTCAACGAAATCGCGTGACAGAAGAAGAAGTGAATCAATTATCCGCAAAAGATTTAGAAGTACTAGCGATTAAAAGCAAAATGGACGGCGGATATGCGATGACGCCACAAGTTATTAAAAAGGATGCTACAGAACAAGAATACGCTATTATTAGTGAAAATCTAGCAACATTACCGGGTGTAGATACGAATGTTGATTGGGATCGAAAGTATATTTATGATGATTTATTCCGAAGTGTACTTGGCGGGGTGTCAACGTCTGATGAAGGTTTACCTAGAGAAAGACTAGATTACTATCTTGTTCGTGATTATAATCGAAATGACCGCGTAGGGAAAAGTTATCTTGAGCAGCAATATGAAGATAGTTTGCACGGTAATAAAGCGGAAGTGAGAAATGTTACAGATAAAAACGGTAATATTTTAGAAACGATTAATGTATCAAAAGGGCAAAGTGGTAATAATCTAAATTTAACAATTGATATGGAATTACAAAAGCGTGTAGAAGAAATTATCACGAAAAATTTATTGAGATATAAAGGTGGACAACCCTATTTAGATCGTGCATTCGTTGTAATGATGAATCCAAAAAATGGTGAAGTTTTATCTATGGCAGGGAAACAGTTAGTGGAAGAAAATGGCGAAACGAAAGTGCAAGATTTCGCATTAGGAACGATGACAAGCTCTTATCCGATGGGATCAACTGTAAAAGGTGCGACAGTACTTACAGGATATCAAACAGGTGCAATTCAACCAGGTTCAGTTCAACTTGATGAACCAATCAGATTAAAGGGAACGCCACCAAAATCTTCGTGGAAGACGATGGGATATATTAATGATTTAACAGCATTAAAAATGTCTTCTAACGTATATATGTTTAAAACAGCGATGAATATCGCAGGCGTTCAATATGTAAGAGGTGGTACGTTAGATATACCACAAAAAGCATTTGATACGATGCGTTATTATTTCGGACAGTTTGGACTTGGCGTAAAAACAGGTATTGATTTACCAAATGAATCTGCGGGCCAAACAGGTAGAGGAAATCAGCCAGGTTTCCTACTAGATTTATCAATTGGACAGTATGATACGTATACGCCACTTCAATTAGCACAATATGTTTCAACAATTGCAAATGGTGGATATCGTATGCAGCCGCAAGTTGTAAAGGAAATTCGTCAACCGTCAGCGAAACAAGACGAAGTTGGAAAAGTTGTTCATTCAATGGAGCCGAAAGTACTAAATCGTATTGATATGCCTGAATCACAAATTAAACGTGTTCAGGAAGGATTTAGACAAGTATTTAACGATTCTGGTGGTACAGCTGCGAAATACTTTGCAGGTGCACCATATAAAGCTGCTGGTAAAACAGGTACAGCTCAAACTGTGTATGGCGGAGATAAAGAGATTGGTAAAAAGGCAAACGGTGAGCGTAAAGAAACATATAATTTAACATTAGTAGGTTATGCGCCACTTGAAGACCCTGAAGTAGCATTTTCTGTTGTTGTACCTTGGGTAGATGATAAATCAGGTATTAACGGATATATTAGCCGTGACATTATGGACGCGTACTTTGATTTGAAAAAAGTAGAAAATGGCGAAGCTACTAAAGATGAAATAGATAAGAAAAATAAAGAACAAGATGATGAATAAAAAGTTGTAAAAAAAGCACACTATCTGAAAAGATAGTGTGCTTTTTTTTATGGTTCATGCATACGTTTTAATAAGGTGGACAAGCATATTATATCGAAAAAAAATAAGAAATCTCACAAATGATACTTACACAAGCACCTAGAGAATACCGATTTTACGGGGGAAATTATCTGTGAAGAGGAACGGTGGATATGGATTCAAGTTTACCTTATGTTGATTCTTGTGGAACTTTACAAAACTTTTACAAACAATTAAAACCGAATTAATAGTTTAGCAGTATTCTTATATCTGTAATCCTGTTATTTCCGGTTACTTCTAGGAGGAAGAACACGTGAAATGGATAAGTGCATCAATTAAAGTTTTCATACTGTCGACATGTTTCTTTTATGTTGGCACGTCTACTGCATTTGCTGTGAATGAAATGGGAGAAGTGAGAGTTGATGGATCCTCAACGGTTTTTCCTATTATAGAAGCAGTAGCGGAGGAATATACAAAGGTGCATCCGAACGTGAAAATCTCCATCAGTGTTTCTGGGACAGGAGGAGGATTTAATCGTTTCAGTAAAGGAGAAGTAGATATAAATAATGCTTCGAGAGTAATGAAACAAGTGGAAGAAAATGAAATGAAGAGAAACTCCATTCAGTTTACACCGTTTGAAGTCGCTTATGATGGTCTTACAATCGTTGTGAATCGTCAAAATACTTGGGTAGACAACATGACGGTAGACGAGTTACGTCTATTATGGAGTGAAGATGAAAGTGAAAAGCGATGGTCACAAATTCATTCATCATGGCCACGTGAACAGGTAAAGTTTTATGCGCCAGGTGTAGACTCTGGTACGTATGATTATTTTCAAAATGTCATCTTACAAAAAAGTCGCATTGTAAAAAAAGTCTCTTTGTCTGAAGATGATCAAGTTATTATGCAAGGGGTAATGAATGATAAAAATGCCATTGCTTTTGTAGGATATGCTTATTATATGGCCAATCGAGATAAGGTGAGAGCAATAAAAGTGAATGGTGTACTTCCGACGAAAGATACCATCCAATCAGGTGAGTATAAGCCGTTATCTAGGTCGCTATTTGCTTATGTGAATCATGCATCTATCCGAAATAAAATGAATGTAGCAAATTATATTGAGTTTATGATTCAGCATGTCGGTAATCTCGCTGAAGAGGTAGGATATGTAAAATTACCAAAAGAAAAATACAATGAACAGCTGCGGATGTTAACAGAAATAAAAAGGTAATGTCAGGGTGGAAAGGGGTTTTCATCTTTGGCTTATAATGACAAAAGTCAAATTACATTTTCTGTACAACATTTGATTGAAAGAAATACAAAACAGAGAAAAAAAACGCAGCGAATCAATCGAATCGTTCCATTATTACTAAAAATAATTGCTAGCGTGTCTATTGTAACGACACTTGGAATTATTTTTACGCTTTCCAATGAAACAATAATGTTTTTTCAAAAAATACCATTACAATCCTTTATGACGGAAAAGGAATGGTTACCTTTTTTTGAAGATCCTAAGTTCGGTATATTACCACTTATATGTGGAACGGTCCTTGTAACAGCGATTGCTATGTTTGTAGCAATTCCTATCGGTTTAGCGTGTGCCGTATTTTTAAGCGAATATGCTTCAAACGGTGCAAGAAAAGTATTAAAACCGATGTTAGAACTATTAGCAGGTATACCGACAATTGTATATGGTTTTTTTGCATTAACAGTTGTTACACCGCTTTTGCAACGGATTATACCTGATTTACAGTTTTTTAATGCGATTAGTCCAGGTATTGTTATTGGCTTTATGATGATACCTACAATTGCCTCCCTGTCTGAAGATGCAATGAGATCTGTAGCAAAAGGAACGAAAGAAGCTTCATTAGCACTGGGAGCAACTCGGTTAGAGATGGTAAAACAAGTCGTGTTTCCTTCGGCTTTTACAGGGATTATGGCAGCGGTTATATTAGCTGCTTCCAGGGCAATCGGTGAAACGATGATCGTTGTAATTGCAGCGGGATCTACGCCGAACGTATCGCTCGATCCGACACAATCTATTCAAACGTTAACAGCTTATATTGTGCAAGTGAGTTTAGGTGATGCTCCGCATGGAACAATTACTTATTACAGCATGTACGCTGTAGGCGCGACGTTATTCTTATTTACTTTTATAATGAACATCATGTCTCAGTTTATTATGCGCCGCTTTAGGAGGGTGACATAATATGCGAATGTTGAATCATAAAAAAATACAAGAAAATATGGCATCACGTTTTTTAAAAGATCGAATTTACAAATTGTTATTTTATATGGCAATTTTGTTTTCAATAGTAATACTGCTTATTTTGCTTTTTCAAATTTTTGAAAAAGGTATCAGTTACCTTTCGTTAGAGTTTTTTACAAACTTCGCTTCGCGTAATCCAAAAGAAGCTGGGATTGCTGCAGCATTGTCAGGAACAATATTATTTATGAGTATTGTTATACCAGTCTCCTTTATATTTGGGGTCGGGACTGCTCTTTATTTAGAACAATATGCGAAGGAATCTATATTTAAAAAGGTAATAGAAATTAATAATCAAACGTTAGCAGGAGTACCTTCCGTTGTATTTGGATTACTCGGCTTAACTATTTTTGTATATGCTCTTCATTTAGGTGAGAGTATTATTGCGGCGGCACTGACGATGAGTTTACTCGTCTTACCTACAGTTGTTGTAGCAAGTCAGGAAGCGATACGATCAGTACCAAATTCATTATTAGAAGCTTCTTACGGATTAGGTGCTACGAAGTGGCAAACGATGTATCGAATTGTATTGCCATATGCTTTTCCGGGAATTATAACGGGTTGTACGTTAGCGATATCAAGAGCGATTGGAGAAGCGGCACCGTTATTAGTTATTGGGGCACTTGCATTTGCGAATTATGTTCCGTTTAGTATGTTTGATAGATTTACAGTTTTACCAATTCAAGTTTTTAATTGGATGAGTAGACCACAAGAAGAATTTCAGTATGTAGCAGCTGCTGGGATGATTGTTTTGTTAGGTTTATTGCTCTTGATTAATATATTTGTCCTATGGTTACGAAATCGAAAATAAGTTGGAAATGGATGAAAGGGGAATTCAAATGGTGGCAACAGTAGTAAATGTACAGGTGAAAAACGAGGAGAAAATTGAGACTGCGCCAAAGAAAGTAGTATTTGATACGAAAAACTTAAATCTATGGTACGGAGAAGATCATGCTTTAAAAGATATTAACTTAAGCATTCATGAGAATGAAGTTACGGCAATTATCGGGCCAAGTGGTTGTGGTAAATCAACTTACTTAAAAACATTAAATCGTATGGTGGAGTTAGTACCAATCGTGCGAACTACAGGCGTAATTGAATATAGAGAGCGCAATATATTTGATAAATCATACCCAGTTGAAGAATTACGAACACATGTAGGAATGGTGTTCCAAAAACCAAATCCATTTCCAAAATCTATTTATGAAAATGTAGCATACGGTCCGAAAATTCATGGTATTAGCGATAAAAAAACATTAGATGAAATTGTTGAAAAAAGTTTACGTGGAGCAGCAATTTGGGATGAGTTAAAAGATCGTTTGCATGATAATGCATATGGTTTATCTGGCGGACAGCAACAGCGTTTATGTATCGCACGTTGTTTAGCGATTGAACCAGACGTTATTTTAATGGATGAGCCAACATCTGCACTAGATCCAATTTCAACATTAAAAGTAGAAGAATTAATTCAAGAGTTAAAGAAAGACTTTAGTATTGTTATCGTAACGCATAACATGCAACAGGCAGCACGTATTTCAGATAAAACTGCTTTCTTCTTAAGTGGAGAAGTTGTGGAGTATACAGATACAAATAAATTATTTACGACACCTTCAGATAAGCGTACAGAAGATTATATTACAGGCCGATTCGGTTGATGTCGCTAGCAAGGATAAGAGCAAATACCCTCTTAACAGAGGGTATTTCTTATTTTTACCTCATGTAAATTAGAGAAGTAATACTTCTCCTATCTTAAGGCTTATTATAAGTGGGCTAGGTAGGAGATATATATAATATTGAGGGGGAAGAAACAATGGTAAGAGAACAGTTTCAATGTGATTTAAAAACGTTACAGCAAAAAGTGATTGAGCTTGGCGAACTAGCGAGGGAAGCTTTATTGCTTGCTATGGAAGGTCTTCATAAAAGGGATGTAGAGAAAGCGTTAGAGGTAATAGATGGGGATTATCGTATGGATAATTTAGAAGAGGAAATAAATGATCTTGCGCTTATGCTTATTACGAAGCAGCAACCTGTAGCAAGTGATTTAAGAAGGATTTTCATTTCAATTAAAACAGCGACAGATTTAGAACGTATTGCAGATCATGCTGTTAATATTGCCAAATCAACAATTCGTCTCGGGGAAAAAGAAGTGTCTGTTAGTTTGCATAATCTTGATGAGATGTTTGCAATTGCAAATAACATGTTACAGTTAGCGTTAGATGCATATGAGCAAGAAAATTTAACGTTTGCGAAGCAAATTGCCGAAATGGATGATTCAGTTGATGAAATATATGGGAAAGCGATTCGTGAATTTATTTCTTCAGTTCCAGAACAACCAGAAGCAATTACACAAATTACACAATTATCGTTTGTAGCGAGATATATTGAGCGTGTAGCAGACCATATTACAAATATTGCTGAAAATGTTTTTTATTTAGTAAAAGGAAAGCATTACTTATTAAATGAATAAGGAAAAAGCAGGTGAAACATCACCTGCTTTTTTTAGTCAAAACATGACAAAAAAAGCTCGTTGTTTCCATTAGTGTATGATGGTAAGATGTATCATAATATAATGGAAAAAATAGGACAGATATGTTGTTCACTTATTAAGTAATATTTTACAAAGTTAATAGTAAGCGCTTTCTTTAGACGTTTAAAAGGTGCATGTATATAGGAGAAGCTTTACTACTTATCGGCCCGATTGGTCAAGGCTAACAACCAGTAGGAGATGAACAAAATCTTTATTAATGAAATTTTTATTTTATACTGCTAGTTAATGCTGGGTAGATAATATACATATCGTATATGAAGTTACTGAACATTATATAAGTGGAGGCTGAAGTATATGAAGGGGGTTATTTTAGCTGGAGGAAAAGGACGACGCCTTAGACCATTAACATGTAATACTCCAAAGCCGATGTTGCCATTATTAGAAAAGCCAGTTTTGGAATACAATATTGAATTATTGCGTCAGCATGGTATACGTGAGATTGCAATTACTGTTCAGTATATGAGTACGGCCATTAAGCAATATTTTGGTGACGGTAGCAAATGGGGCGTTAACTTGTACTACTTTGAAGACTCTCCACCGCTTGGAACTGCAGGGAGTATTAAACAAGCGGAAAAATTTTTGGATGAAACGTTTGTTGTCATAAGTGGGGATGCGTTAACTGATTTTCAATTATCAAAAGGAATTACGTTTCATGAACAACAGAAAAGAATGGTAACTATGTTTGTAAAGGAAGTAGAAAATCCACTCTCATTCGGTCTAGTTGTAATGAACAAAGAACAAGAGGTTACACGATATATAGAAAAACCGAGTTGGAATGAAGTAGTCTCTAATATTGTGAATACAGGTATATATATTATGGAGCCAGAAATTTTTTCTTACATACCGCCCCGAGAATTTTTTGATTTCAGTCAAGATGTGTTTCCATTATTGGCAAATAAAAACGCGTTATTTGCATATTTATCAGAAGGTTATTGGTTAGATATCGGTACATTTGATCAATACCGACAAGCCCAATTTGATTTGTTAACAAAAAAATTGCAAGTACCTATTCCTTATACTGAAGTATTGCCGATGGTATGGATGGGGGAAGGTGTGACGATTGGAAAAGGCACAAAAATTCACGGCCCTTCTTTTATTGGAGAGGGAGCAAAAATTGGTGCCGGGGCTGTAATTGAGCCGTACTCTATTATCGGGAAAAATAGTATTGTTTCGAGTTATTCTCATCTTCAAAAAAGTATTGTTTTTGCAAATGCGCACATTGGACAATATTGCGAGTTATTAGAAACGACAATAGGAGAGCATACAATGGTGGAAGATGACGTTACATTGTTTCAAAAAAGCATTGTAGCAGATCATTGTCATATAGGGAAAAGTACGGTAATTAAGCAAAAGGGAAAACTATGGCCATATAAGGCGATTGATAGCTATTCGGTAGTAGGATCGGCTGGTGTTCAAGAAAGTGAAAAGAGCGCCGGATGGCTGCAAAAAAGTCGCATTGTAGGAAGAGGGAACGTTGAAATCACCCCTCAATTTATAGTAAAGGTAGCGATGGCGTACGGATCCCTTTTTACCAAAGGGGAAAGTATATTAATCGGGAGCCAAGAACATATAGAAACGACTTCTTATAAAAATCTTTTTCTTCATGCGATTCATGGTATTGGGATTCATACGATGGAATGCAAAGAAATGAACGAATCGCTTTTTCAGTATAGCATTCAAGATTTACAATGTGCAGGTGGAGTTTTCATTCAAGTGGAAAATGAAAAAGAAGTTATTATAAAGTTGTATGGTCAGGATGGGGCACAATTAACGTATAAGCAGCAAAAAGCGATAGAACAAGTATATATGTCTGAGTCTTTTTATTACGTATGTGAGAAAGAAATGGGGCGAAATAAGCTGGTCCATGTTTCTTTACATGATTATATAGAGGCTGTATTAGAGCGCATTGATATTGAGAAAATACAAAAACAGAAGTTCCACCTTCTTATTAATAAGAGAAATGATATGTTACAACATTTACTTATGCTTTTTTTGCAAAGGCTTGGATGCACAGTTACGTGGATTTATGCAGGTGAACAGAAGGATCATGTGAAGGCCTTGATGAAATCAAGTAAAGCGAATATGGCACTCATGTTTTCAGAGCAAGGAAATTATTTTGAGTTATATGATAATCATAGTAACATTTACCAGGGGACAGATTTTGAAGAGGTAGATATTCCAGATTTATTACTTGAATCGGCAGGAAATATTTACCCAATGTCTTTGAAATTAGGAGAATGTTACCTTCTATTTTATACACAGGATGAAAAAAAGTCGTTTCAAACAAGGTGGAAGCGAGATATTCTATATAGAATTGGAAAATTATTTGAGCTAATAGCATTGCAGGGAAAAACATTTCTCAGCATAGTAGAGCAATCACCTCCGCTCTATTTACTTTGTGATGAAGTTGTATGTTCATGGAATGAAAAAGGGAAAGTGATGAGGAAATTATTGGCTGATATGGAAAGAAAGGAAGAAGGTATATTTGAAGGAGTACAGTTCAAATATACCGAAAAAGAGTGGTCTTATATCGTTTCTGACACAAAACAACCGAAATTTTTAGTGTATTCACATGCTAGAAACCCAGTCATAGCAAGGGAAAACATGAAAAATCTTATAGAAAAAATTAGACAATATCAAAAGGTGTAGAATTTTTATTTTAAAAGTGGTATTATAGTATAGTCTGATTTAAGTTATTAGTACTGGAGGGAAATAAGAATGCGTGTGAATATTACTCTAGCATGTACAGAATGCGGAGATCGTAACTATATCTCAAAGAAAAACAAACGTAACAACGCTGAGCGTATCGAGCTTAAAAAGTATTGCAAGCGTGACAAGAAGTCTACGTTACACCGTGAAACAAAGTAAGCAGTAGGAATATTTTCCTACTGTTTCTTTTTTTATTCGATTCCTCTCTTAAAAATGATACACTATCATCGTAGAGCAAAGTATCACTGTGAGGGGGAAAATGTGTGAGAGAAGAGAAACTACGTTTACGTAAACAAATAATAGAACACATGAATTCTTTATCAAAAGAACGGTATACAACTTTATCAGAGCAAATAGCATTTTCGTTGTATGAGCAAAAAGAGTGGGCTGAAGCTAAAACAATTGGAATCACTCTCTCGATGGAAAATGAAGTGAATACATATCCTATTATCGAAAAAGCTTGGGAAGAAGGAAAGAGAGTTGTTGTTCCGAAGTGTAATAAAGAAACAAGAACGATGTCCTTTAGGCAAATTAGTAATTTTGATCAATTAGAAACAGTGTATATGAATTTACGTGAGCCAATTCCAGCACTTACGGAAGAAGTGAATGCAGATGAAATCGACCTTCAAATCGTACCAGGCGTAGCTTATACAGAGCGAGGAGAACGGATTGGATATGGCGGTGGCTATTATGATCGTTATCTCGTGCATTATAAAGGGAAAACGCTATCATTAGCTTATAGTTTTCAAATGGTAGAACATATTCCAGTAGAGCCGTTTGATAAAAATGTAGAAAAAATTATTACAGAAAAAGGAACAATGGTTAAAAATGGGCTTGTATAGACAAATAAAAATTGACGAGACTTTTTCTTCTTGATTATAATAAAATATGTGAACGTTTTCTTATTATAATTTTTTTATAGTAAGTGAGCATAGAGGGTGATGAAATGGTATCTATATATGATATTCAGCAATTGCTAAAGAAATTTGGTACGATTATTTATACGGGAGATCGAATTGCAGATTTACAATTAATGCAAGATGAATTGCGTGAATTAAATCAATCACAGCTAATCGATCCACAAGACTATCAAACAGCTTTATTTTTATTGAAGCAAGAAATTCAAAAAGAGCTAAATAAGAATTAGATAAAGGTAGGTAAGCAACATGGAAGAGAAATGGTTAGTTGGTGTTGACCTTGGTGGTACAACGATTAAATTAGCATTTATTAATGTGTACGGTGAAATTTTACATAAGTGGGAAATCCCTACGAATACAAATGAGCAAGGAAAACATATTACACTTGATGTAGCGAAAGCTATTGATAAAAAGTTAGAAGAGTTAGGTGAATTAAAAAGTAAGTTAATCGGTATTGGTATGGGAGCTCCTGGCCCTGTACACGTGGCGTCTGGAATGATTTATGAAGCGGTTAACTTAGGATGGAAAAACTATCCGTTAAAAGATTTATTAGAAGTAGAAACAGGATTACCTGTTGTTATTGATAATGATGCAAATTTAGCGGCACTTGGTGAAATGTGGAAGGGTGCTGGTGAAGGAGCAAAAGATTTAATTTGTATGACACTTGGCACTGGTGTTGGCGGCGGTGTGATTGCCAATGGTGAGATTGTACATGGCGTAAGCGGTGCTGCTGGTGAGATTGGACACATTACAGTAGTTACAGAGAATGCTTTCCCATGTAATTGCGGGAAGTCTGGTTGCCTAGAAACTGTAGCATCTGCAACAGGTATTGTACGTGTTGCTATGCAGAAAATACAAGAGACTGATAAAGAAAGTATTCTACGTTCTATGTTAGCAGAAGAAGGGCGTATTACATCAAAAGACGTATTTGAAGCACATGGACAAGGTGATGAACTAGCAGGCGAAGTAGTAGAAAAGGTAGCTTCTTATTTAGGATTAGCTGTAGCGAACCTTTCGAGCACGTTGAACCCAGAGAAAATCGTTATTGGTGGAGGCGTTTCTAAAGCTGGAGATGCACTATTAGAACCAATTCAACGTTATTTCGAGCAATACGCTTTCTCACGTGCTGTAAAGAGCACGAAGTTAGCTATTGCAACACTTGGTAATGATGCAGGTGTTATCGGAGGAGCTTGGCTTGTAAAAAAGCACAAATACGAAGCGAAGATGATATAAGTTGTGAACTATGAAAAGAGGAAGGGGAAACCCTTCCTCTTTTTGTGCGAAATCTGGATGAAGAATAATCTGTAAATGAATTAAGCTGCTGGTGGGTACCCGTTATATAGAACAGTCATGATTGTAAACCATCCGAAAACGAGTACAGTTGCAATGGCAAAGCCACCCGCGAGAAAATTCTTTTCCCGAAGTGTTCTAAGCGTAGCAAATACAGCTAACAGAGTGACAAGCGTAAAAATAATAACAAGGCCCATACAATATCCTCCTCTGTCTACCCATTCCTTAATATGAGTTTTTAGAAAATTTACTCTTTTATATTGTACATGTTTTAAAAATGATTGTCGAGATAGCATCCTTTCTTTTCCTAAGAGAAAAAAATGTTGTATCATTGAAAGTAAGTTTAATAATTGGAGGAGATTTTCATATGAAATGGATACAAATGCCGTTAGGCCCATTACAAACAAATGCTTATATTTTAAAGAATGATCAAAATGAGTGTGTCATCTTCGATCCTGGTCATGAAGGAGAGAAGCTCGTTACATATTTACAAGAAGAGCAATTAAAGCCACTGGCTGTTTTATTAACACATGCTCACTTTGATCATATTGGCGCTGTTGATGCGGTAAGAGAAGCTTTTCATATTCCTGTGTACGTACATAAAGAAGAAGAAGATTGGTTAGGTGATGCAACTGTAAATGGTTCTCAAATTTTTATGATGAATCGCAGCATGACAGCAAAACCAGCAGATCATATTATTGATGCAGAAGGTACATTAGCAATTGGTTCATTTAATTTTGAAATTTTTGAGACGCCAGGACATTCTCCAGGTAGTATTTCTTATTATTGTAAAGAGGCGAATGCTGTATTTTCTGGAGATGTATTGTTCCAAATGAGCATCGGAAGAACAGATTTACCTGGTGGAAGTTTTGCTGAATTGATTGGAAGTATTGAAGAGAAATTATTTGTATTACCTGATGAAACAGCGGTGCTATGTGGACATGGTCCAGAAACAAGCATTGGTTTTGAAAAAGAAAATAATCCATTTTTACAGTAAGGAGCTAGTATGGGGATGGAGCTCATTTTAAAAGAATGGATGGAAAAAGAAAAGGATTATTCAATTTCATACAGTACATATATGAAACTCGCATTATACGCAGAGGAACATGGATACTACATGAAAGAACGTGAAAAAATAGGAAGACAAGGGGATTTTTTTACAAGTAGCAACGTATCTTCTGCTTTTGCAAAAACCTTTGCTAAGTTTTTTGTTCGTCTTGTTGAAAATGGTGAAGTTGCTCCGAATATTTGTGAGATTGGTGGGGGAACAGGAAGGTTTGCCTATGATGTTTTACAAGAATGGAAGCAATTATCACCGAAAACCTTTATTAATTTAAACTATTCGATGATTGAAATGAGCCCTTTTCATAGAAAATTACAGCAGAAAAGTCTTTGTTCGTTTTCTAACGTGTCATACTATACGTCGCATAGTGAAATGGGAGAATCATTCGAAGGGATTCTTTTTTCAAATGAGTTATTTGATGCATTTCCTGTTGAAGTAATTGAGAAGAGAAATGGAATATTGTATGAAGTACGTGTTACGTACACAGAGGAAGGGAAACTTGCGGAAGTATGTAGGCCGGTACATAAAAGAATTGGTCGATACTTATTGAAATATAATATTCATCTTGCTGAAGGCCAGCGTTTTGAAGTACCGATTGCGATGGAAGAATTTATAAAAGAAATTGCGAAATGGTTTCAACGAGGTGTATGTATTACAGTTGATTATGGATATACAAAAGAAGAATGGATGCATCCTGCACATCAAGAAGGAAGTTTACGAGGATATTACGAGCATAAGTTAATTCGTAATCCTTTAGCGCATCCAGGTGAGATGGATCTTACTACTCATATTCATTGGGACGAATTGAAAGAGATGTTTAGTCTGCAAGGTATGAATACGGTATGGCATAAGAAACAATCTGAGTTTTTGTTAGCAGCAGGGATACTAGATCAGCTTACAGATCACCAAGATAGGAATCCTTTTTCTGAAACTCAAAAACAAAATCGTGCAGTTCGTTCTATGATTTTGAATGGAGGATTAGGGAGTGCATTTGATGTTGTTATACATACGAAACATATGCAACAGTTACACTTGGATCGGTATTTGAAAATATAAAAAAACAAGACACAGCATAGTTCTGTGTCTTGTTTTTTAATACGACTTATGTAGCATCATATATTTCCTCTCATGATATATATTTATATTAAAGATATGAGATAAAAAATATAAAATACGTCCTTTTTCTCTGTTTATGAGTCCCTAACCCAATAATACGCGAACGAGTTGAATAATTGTCTCGTTTTCTACTTTGTAATAAATTTCCAAACCTTTTCTTTCGCTTGAAACGATTTTAGCACTTTTTAACTTTGCTAAATGCTGTGAAATTGTAGATTGTGGCATGTTTAAGCCAGTGTACATTGTAGAAACGTTGCTTGGACCACGTTCAATTAATCCTTTTACAATACATAAGCGAACAGGATGAGCAAGTACTTTCAATAATTCTGCATTGCTTTCATATAGTTCTATTTCTTTTTGAAAGGTTTCTAACATGTTTTTTTCCACCTCCGTGTGAGCTGTTATACCATACTATACATACCAAAAAATTAAAGAAAAGAAAACAGTTGTTGCAGAAAAACATTCCTAAAGTAAAGAAATTGTAAGAAAAGAGACCCTGATGTAAATAAAGTAGATGATTTAGCACGGTTTTGTAAAATGACATTTTTAGGTGAAAATTTCGATGCATTTTAAAAATTGAAAGATATAGATATATTTGTAACACAATTTTATCATGATTTTCTTATTCTTTCAAATGAATATACAAAATTTTTAAAATAATATGAAAAAGGAATTGTGATGTTATATATAGAATATAAAACAGGTTAAAAAGAAAAGAAGCTGAATGTAATCAGCTTCTTTATGGTGAAAATGAAATGTTTGAATATAGCTGATAAATCTTAGAATTACCAAGATATTAGTTATGTATTCTAGATTTCATCTTTTATCAATTTTAAAAATCTGTTGTTCCATATATTTTCATAAAAATCAATTGTCTCTTTTGCGGACATAAATGGATTATTTAACGTAGACGTTGCTTTCTGTACCATGAAGTTTTCGTACCCTAGTCCATGGGCAAATTTAATCGTAGCATCCATGCAGTACTCTGTTTGGGCACCACAAAATTCAATACGCTGTACAGATAATTGGTCTAAAATTTCTATTAAGTTAGTTTTAAAAAACGAATTTGCATGTGTTTTTCTTATAAAAAAATCTTGTTCTTGAACATCTAGATCAGCATGAATAGCCCAAAGTTCTTTTTCGGGTACTAAATCATCATCACAATGTTGAACAAAAATGATTGGTTTATTTAATTTTCTGTATGAAGAAATTCTTTTATTTACTTTTGTAAGTAAGTTTTTTAAATCGAATAAATGTTCTTCGCTATAACATACTCCATTTTGTAAATCGATAACGATTAAAATATCACAAGTATTCATTATTTTTCCCCTTTTATCCCTTAATATATCAATAAATCCATTACCTTGAAATAGAAGATATACTTTTATTTTTTGTGAACTATGTAAAAAGAAGATATGAAAACTTAATTTCATATCTTCTGTTCATTCTATGCATTTACAGGTTCTTCTACATAAGAAAGGGCATTTTCAAAGTCGGATATTAAATCATCAACATTTTCAAGGCCGACGGATAAACGAAGTAATGAATTGGAAATACCTCTTTCATCACGAGCTTTTTGTGACAGTGCTGCATGTGACATTTTAGCCGGATAGGAAAGAATTGATTCGACAGCCCCTAAACTAACCGCAAAGACAGGTAATTTTACTTTTGATAAAAAGTGGCGGAGTGCATCTTCTGATTGTAAAGTGAAGGATAGGACAGCTCCGGCCGATGTTGCTTGAGATTGTTGAATATCAAATCCAAGATGTGTTTGTAAGCCAGGATAATAGACATTTTGAATTTTACTGTGCTCTTGTAAATACTGTGCAATTTTATTGGCATTCGCAGCTGAATGCTCAAGACGTACATGCAATGTTTTTAAACCGCGAAGTACGAGAGAGCAATCTTGAGGTCCTAAAATGGCGCCGAATGCATTTTGTAAAAATCCAAGTTTTTGAGCAAGTTCGGCATCTTTTACGACCGCTAATCCAGCAGTAACATCACTGTGACCAGCAATGAACTTTGTAGCGCTATGAAGAACGACATCTGCGCCGAGATCAAGTGGTTTCTGGAATAGTGGTGTCAAAAATGTATTATCAACAAAAGTAAGAGCGCCAATAGATTTTGCAAGTGTAGAAACAGCACGAATATCTGTTACTTTTAAAAGCGGGTTAGAAGGTGTTTCTACATAAAAGAGCTTTGTATTTTGTTTTATATTTTGCTTGATTTCTTCTAGATTGGTCATATCAACAAATGTATGTGATACACCGTAACGGGAGAGAACTTCAGTTATTATTCGATAAGTCCCTCCGTATACGTCTTCTGAAATGAGTACGTGATCACCTTGTGAAAGAAGGAGGAATGCAGTAGAAATCGCTGCAATTCCTGATGCGAAGGCAAACCCTTTTGTTCCGCCTTCTAATAAAGCGATAATATCTTCAAGCGCTTCGCGAGTTGGATTACCAGAGCGGCTATAGTCATATTTCCCGAACGTATCTACATCAAATTGGTGGAATGTTGATGTATTATAAATGGGAACGTTAACAGCTCCTGTTTGTGAGTCATGTTTATATTGGTTGTGTAGTAAGAGTGTATCTATAGAATAACTCATATTCTTACACCTTCTTTTACAAGTTTAATGGCTTGCTGTAAGTCTTGAATTAAATCGTTACTATTTTCAATGCCAACAGAAAATCGAAGAAGACGATTACATACACCGTTTGCTGTTCTGATTTCTTCAGGAATATCAGCGTGTGTTTGTGTTGCTGGATATGTCATTAAACTTTCAACACCACCAAGACTTTCGGCGAATGTAATTAAGGATAAAGATTGTAAGAATGGATTAATCCATGTTTCATCTTTAAGACGAAATGAGATCATGCCGCCTCTTCCAGGATAAAATACATCTGTCACCCCGTCCTCATCATTTAAATAAGCAACAACTGCTTTTGCATTTTCTTCATGTTGTCTCATGCGAAGCGCTAACGTTTTCATACCACGGATTAATAGCCATGAGTCAAATGGACTTAAGACCGCACCTGATGCATTATGATAATGGGCGATTTCCTCACAAAGTTCCTTTCCTTTTGCAACGACAAGTCCGCTTAGTACATCGTTATGTCCTCCTAAATATTTTGTTGCGCTATGAAGTACAATGTCAGCACCTTCTGTTAATGGCTGCTGTATATAAGGCGTGTAGAATGTATTGTCTACAATAAGAAGTAGTCCGTGTCTTTTTGCTACAGTTGCGACAGCGGCAATATCAGTAACTTGCATTAATGGATTTGTCGGGGTTTCTATGAAAATAGCTTTCGTTTCAGTTGTGATAGCTTGCTCAATTTGTTTAATAGATTGTGTATTTACGTATCTACATCGAACATTCCACTTTTTTTCGTGCTCAGAAAATAATCGATAAGTGCCCCCGTATAAATCTTCGGATACAATAAGTTCATCTCCGGAGCGGAATAGGGAAAGGACAAGGAGCACAGCTGCCATACCGGAACTACAGGCATAACCTTGTTCGCCGTATTCTAAGTCTGCGATTGCCTGTTCTAATAGGCCGCGAGTTGGATTTCCAGTTCGTGAATAGTCAAATCCAGTAGATTTACCAATTCCTTCGTGACGATAAGCAGTTGAAAAGTAAACAGGCGGATTAACAGTTCCTGTTGTAGTTTCACTCCGGTTTCCGATTTGCGCTAGTTTTGTTTCGATAGTTGACATGTGAAAATTCCTCCTTTTTAAATTGAAGCAGTAGTTGAATATAAAATAAAAAAAGCCTTCTAAGAAGAAGGCTTTCGGTTTGAATAGAGTCTTCTTCTCATCTGTCAAATCTTTCACAATTTGCTGGAATTAGCACCTTATTAACAAATGTTAATGGTTGCTGAGGCGTCATAGGGCCAGTCCCTCTACCTCTCTAGATAAGAATGTTCGTATGAAATTTTATTATGGTTTTAACTTTACAACAAAAGATAATTGAATTGCAACTTTATTTTAAATAATTTTTATTTTTCCGCAAGTGTCATTGACTTTTGCATTTGTGCGTGCTAAATTTATTAAAAAATTAACAAACATTGTTAAAAGGGGAACGCATTTCCTTTTAGCTACATAAATAAAATAATAAAGACAACTCTTATTGAGAGCGGTGGAGGGAAAGGCCCTGTGAAACCCGGCAACCTTCAAACGAAATGTTTGAAACGGTGCTAATACCTGCAAAACGAATGTTTTGCATAATAAGAGGAGGAACAATTATGTCCCCCTCTTCAAAGTGAAGAGGGGGTTTTTATATTGATAGAAATGAGGGAGATTTGTGAAATTACTAGATTTATTGTCAAAAGGAATTGTAATAGGTGATGGTGCGGTTGGAACATTATTACATTCACACGGTTTGCAAAGTAGTTTTGAAGAATTGAATATATCTGATCCAGATTTAATTATATCGATTCATAAGCAATATGTAGCTGCTGGGGCAGATGTAATTCAAACAAATACGTACGGAGCAAATGAAGCGAAATTACGTATGTATGGTTTAGAAAATCAAGTTACTGAAATTAATAGAGCCGCAGTAAAACTGGCGAAAGCATCTGTTACAGACAGAAATGCAATTTTAGGAACAATAGGTGGTATGAAACATATCGGAGCGGTTACGACAACTGATATGGAGCGAGAATTTATGTTGCTGGAACAAGCAAGTGCATTATTAGAAGAACAGGTTGATGGACTGTTATTAGAGACTTTTTATGATGAGTTTGAATTACTTCATGCTGTTCAGGTGTTACGAAAAGAAACGAATATTCCAATTGTAGCGCAATTAGCGTTACATGAGGCAGGTACGACTCAAAATGGAAATGATGTAAATGAAATATTAAAACAGCTTTTAGATTACGGTGCAAATGTTGTTGGATTGAACTGCCAACTAGGGCCACTTCATATGACGGAAGCTTTTAAAATGATATCGATTCCGAAAAATGGTTACTTGTCAGCGTATCCAAATGCAGGTCTCCCAAATTATGTGGAGGGACGTTATGTATACGAGGGGAGTCCAGCTTATTTCGAAGCGATGACACCGAAATTTATTGAGCAAGGTATTCGGTTATTGGGTGGTTGTTGTGGCACGACTCCAGAACATATTGAAAGTATGAAACGTGCGACTCTAAATGTTACACCTGTAATAGAAAAAGATACGATTCAAAGACCGAAAGTAGTTCATACACACGAGAAACGTTCAAAAGCTCATGTCACTTTAGCAGAGAAAGCAAAAAAACAAACGACAGTAGTAGTAGAATTAGATCCACCGAAAACGTTAGATACGCAGCGATTTTTTGAAGGCGCAAGAGCATTGAAAAGAGCTGGAGCAGATGCTATTACTCTAGCAGATAATTCATTAGCATCGCCTCGTATCTCAAATATGGCAATGGGAGCATTATTAACGAAGCACGATATTCCGGTATTGACGCATTTAACGTGTAGAGACCATAACGTCATCGGACTACAATCTCACTTGCTAGGCTTGTCAGCGTTAGGTATGGAAGAAGTATTAGCTTTAACTGGTGATCCAGCACGCGTTGGTGATTTTCCAGGTGCCACTTCTGTATATGATTTATCCTCTATTGAGCTCATTAAAATGATTAAAGAAATGAACGATGGGCGTTCTATTTTAGGGAAATCGATAGGTCCAGCAACAAGGTTTTCAGTAGGCGGCGCGTTTAATCCGCATGTAAGACATTTAAAAGCAGCGGTTAAGCGAATGGAACGGAAAATAGATGCTGGAGCGGAATATTTCTTAACGCAGCCGATTTATGACATTGCGTTAATCGAAGAAGTGTACGAAGCGACGAAGCATTTGGAACAACCTATTTTTATTGGAATTATGCCATTAATAAGTAAACGGAATGCAGATTTTCTTCATTTTGAGGTGCCAGGTATTACGCTACCGGAAGCCGTAAGGGAGAGGATGGATGGTCATGAAACGAAAGAGGCGGCAATTGAGGAAGGAATTCGTATTTCACAAGAGTTGATTGATGAGACGATGAAATATTTTAACGGTATTTATCTTATTACACCATTTCTAAAATATGAAATTACAGAACATCTTGTTAAATATGTGAGAGAAAAGCAAGAAGTGAAAGAAGGTATTAATTGATGAAATGTATAGAAGAAAAATTACAAAATAACATCTTACTATTAGATGGTGCAATGGGAACGATGATCCAGCAAGAGGACTTAACTGCGGAAGATTTCGGAGGGGAAGAGTATGAAGGTTGTAATGAGTATTTAGTAGAAACAAGACCAGATGTTATTTTAAAGATTCATAAAGCTTACATTGAAGCTGGAGCGGATATTATTGAAACGAATACATTTGGGGCGACAAATATTGTACTAAGTGATTATGAGTTATCTCATTTAGACGAAGAGCTAAATGAGAAGGCAGCGCGTTTAGCGAAGCAAGCAGTCAAAGAAAGTGGGAAGGAAGTATATGTTGCCGGAGCAATGGGACCGACAACGAAAGCGATTAGTGTTACTGGTGGTGTAACGTTTGAAGAATTAATTGAAGCTTATACACGGCAAGCAAGAGGATTGTTGAAAGGAGAAGTTGATGTATTACTAGTTGAGACGAGTCAAGATATGCGTAACGTGAAGGCTGCTTATATTGGAATTCAAGCAGCCTTTGACGAACTAAAAAAAATTGTACCTATCATGATTTCGGGAACGATTGAACCGATGGGAACGACTCTGGCTGGGCAAACAATTGAGGCTTTTTACTTATCGGTAGAACATATGAAGCCATTATCTGTTGGATTAAACTGTGCGACTGGTCCGGAGTTTATGAGAGATCATATTCGTTCACTATCTGATTTGTCGGAGTGTTACATTTCTTGTTATCCAAATGCAGGTCTTCCTGATGAAGATGGACATTATCATGAATCTCCATCTTCTCTCGCTGAAAAAGTGAAGCGATTTGCTGAAGAAGGATGGGTTAATATTATCGGTGGTTGTTGTGGCACAACACCAGAACATATAAAAGCAATGAAAGAAGCACTAGCATCCCTAAAGCCTCGTGAACATCATGAACGAGAAGGTCATGGAGTTAGTGGATTAGAGGCACTGCAATATGATGACTCTATGAGACCATTATTTGTTGGTGAAAGAACAAACGTTATTGGATCACGTAAATTTAAACGATTAGTAGCAGAAGGGAAATTTGAAGAGGCTGCTGAAGTCGCAAGAGCGCAAGTGAAGAAAAATGCTCATATTATTGATATTTGTATGGCAGACCCGGACCGGGATGAAATAGAAGATATGGAAAACTTCTTGGCAGAAGTTACGAAAGTGTTAAAAGTACCGATTATGATTGACTCAACAGATGAACATGTGATGGAGCGAGCTCTTACTTATATTCAAGGGAAAGCTGTTATTAATTCAATTAATTTAGAAGATGGAGAAGAACGATTTATAAAAGTGACGCCGCTTCTTCAGAAATATGGTGCCGCTATTGTTGTAGGAACAATTGATGAAGACGGTATGGCAGTAAGTGCAGAAAGAAAACTCGAAATTGCGAAAAGAAGTTATGAGTTATTGACGACGAAATATGGTATACGCCCGTCAGATATTATTTTTGATGCACTCGTGTTTCCTGTAGGGACAGGGGATGAAGAATATATTGGCTCGGCGGCAGCGACAATAGAAGGGATTCGTCTTATTAAAGAAGCATTGCCAGAATGTTTAACGATTTTAGGCGTAAGTAACATATCATTTGGTTTACCACCAGCTGGCCGCGAAGTATTAAATTCGGTCTTCTTATACCATGCAACGAAAGCAGGATTAGACTACGCGATTGTGAATACGGAAAAATTAGAGCGCTATGCGTCAATTCCTGATGAAGAAAAACGGCTTGCAGATGCATTACTTTTTGAAACGACGCAAGAGACGCTAGAAGAATTTACAAATTTTTATCGCGTGGCAAAAAAGAAAGATGTTGTTGTCCAAGAAACATTAACTCTTGATGAAAGGCTAGCTAATTACATTGTAGAAGGGACAAAACAAGGGTTACACGAAGATTTAAGCCTCGCGCTTACAGAAGGAAGAAAACCTTTGGATATTATTAATGGCCCACTTATGACAGGGATGGATGAGGTAGGACGATTATTTAATAATAATGAGCTAATCGTTGCTGAAGTATTGCAAAGTGCTGAAAGTATGAAAGCTGCTGTAAGTTATTTAGAGCCACATATGGAATCTAGCGATAGTGCAAAAAAAGGGAAAGTATTATTAGCAACTGTTAAAGGTGACGTACATGATATTGGGAAAAACCTCGTTGAAATTATTTTAGCGAATAACGGATATGAGATTATTAATTTAGGAATCAATGTTCGCTCGGATCGAATTGTTCAAGAAGTACAAGAAAAGAAGCCTGATATTATAGGTCTTTCTGGTTTATTAGTAAAATCGGCTCAACAAATGGTAACGACTGCAGAAGATTTAAAAGCTGCGGATATTGATATTCCAATTGTTGTAGGCGGAGCAGCGCTAACGAGAAAGTTTACAGATAATCGCATTTCGCCATCTTATAAAGGGCTCGTATGTTATGCAAGTGATGCGATGACGGGGCTGGATATTATTAATAAGCTTCAAAAAGAAGAAGAGCGTGAGAAGATGAAGCAGGATAAAAAAGAACGTCATCTTCATATCGTAACAAAAGAAGAGAAGAAAGTAGAAATTCCAGCAGTAATTGAGCCATTACCAAAATCAGAGGTTATGGTACCTGATTCAACGAAGCGAGTTGTATTACGAGATGTTCCCGCCCTTCATCTCGCACCATTTCTGAATAGACAAATGCTTCTTGGACATCACCTTGGATTAAAAGGAAGCGTGAAGAAGCTTTTGAAAGAGGGAGATAAAAGAGCACATGAATTAAATGATTTAATAGATGAATTATTGCAGGAAGGACAATCTTGGTTAAAACCGAAAGCGGTGTATCAATTTTTCCCAGCGCAAAGTGACGGACAAAACATTGTAATATATGATCCAGAAGATCATACGCGTGTTATAGAGCGTTTCACATTCCCAAGGCAAGGAAGGGCTCCATATCGTACTTTAGGTGATTATTTACGACCAATTGGAGATGAGATGGACTATGTTGCTTTCCTATCTGTTACGGTTGGAGAAGGCGTTCGGGACATTGCTGAAGAGTGGAAGGCGAAAGGTGATTATTTACGCAGTCATGCCATTCAATCGTTAGCGCTTGAACTAGCAGAAGGACTTGCTGAAAAAACACATATGCTTATTCGTGATCGCTGGGGTATTCCAGATTCACCAGAATTGACGATGGAAGAACGTTTCCGTACGAAATATAGAGGGATACGCGTGTCCTTCGGTTATCCAGCATGTCCAGAACTTGCGGATCAAGAAAAGTTATTTCGACTTATTCATCCAGAAGAAATAGGTATTTCATTAACGGAAGGGTTTATGATGGAACCAGAAGCATCTGTAACGGCTATGGTATTTTCTCACCCCGAGGCAAGATATTTTAGTGTATTATAGTCTAGAAGGGGGAGACGTATGAAAAAAATAGTCTTTACAGGTGGCGGTTCGGCAGGGCATGTAACACCTAATTTAGCCATTATTCCATATTTAAAGGAAGACAACTGGGACATTTCTTATATTGGTTCTCATCAAGGAATTGAGAAGACGATTATAGAAAAGGAAGATATTCCGTACTATAGTATTGCGAGTGGAAAGCTACGCCGTTATTTTGATTTAAAAAATATAAAAGATCCTTTTCTTGTGATGAAGGGTGTTATGGACGCGTATGTAAGGATTCGAAAACTAAAACCAGATGTGATTTTTTCAAAAGGTGGTTTCGTATCTGTACCAGTCGTAATAGGCGGGTGGCTAAATAGAGTACCAGTTTTATTACATGAGTCTGATATGACGCCAGGACTAGCAAACAAAATTGCGCTCCGTTTCGCTTCAAAAATATTTGTTACATTTGAAGAAGCTGCGAAACATTTACCGAAAGAAAAAGTAATTTATACAGGGTCTCCTGTACGTGAAGAAGTACTAAAGGGAAATCGTGAAAAAGCTTTAGCGTTTTTAGGTTTTTCACGTAAAAAGCCAGTTATTACAATTATGGGAGGAAGTTTGGGCGCAAAAAAAATTAACGAAACGGTTCGAGAAGCGTTACCAGAACTTCTGAAAAAATATCAAATTGTTCACCTTTGTGGAAAAGGTAATCTTGATGATAGTTTACAAAATAAAGAAGGATATAGACAATTTGAATATGTACACGGGGAACTGCCGGATATATTAGCGATAACAGATTTTGTTATTTCACGTGCGGGGTCCAACGCTATTTTTGAGTTTTTAACATTGCAAAAGCCGATGATTCTAATTCCGCTATCGAAATTTGCAAGTCGTGGAGACCAAATATTAAATGCAGAATCATTTGAAAGGCAAGGATATGCCTCTGTACTGTATGAAGAAGATGTGACTGTCAATTCTCTTATAAAGCATGTTGAAGAGTTATCTCATAATAATGAGGCATATAAAACCGCATTAAAAAAATATAATGGAAAAGAAGCGATTCAAACAATCATTCACCATATTTCAGAGGCATGATGAAACAATCATGCCTCTTTTAGTAGGATGAAAGATTCCAAGAAACGGTGTTTTTATGTTACAATAGCAAATGGTTAGTAGGGAAATTCCAATTAATGAAGCGTGAAAATACGAATGGATTAGGAGTGACTGTGTTGGAGCTAAGTCTCTATGAAAATACTGCACTTATTATATGCTTTGTGTTGTACGTTGGTAGTGTTATTGTTTATATTTCAAGGAAATTTTCGCAAGAAAGAGAGCTTGAAAAATCAGAGATAACAGCTGAACTAGAAATGTTAGCTGATGAAAGTTATAAAAAGCAAAAAATAAAAGAAGATCATGAAGCATCCCATCATTTAAACGCAAATAAGTTTTAAAGATGGGGATTTTTTTTGAAGTCGTTTTTTATCATAGCTATAACAAGTAACGCTAAAAAGGAGTTTCCCCATACATAATGAAGGAGTGTATATAAATGAATTTTTACATTGCTTCAGGATTCCAAAATAAACAAATTGTACGCTCTATAGCGAATGAACTGAAACATGCAGGATGGCACCATACATATGATTGGACCAAAAACGAAAGAGCAGTGAATCAAGAACAATTAAGAGAAATTGGTCAGGCAGAAAAGAATGCTATTAAAGAAGCGGATGTATTTTTACTTATATTAGATGGTGGAAATGGGAGCCATACAGAGTTTGGAATGGCGATTGCACTAGAGAAAAAGATATATGTATATCATGAAGGAAATCCGCTCCAAACAACGTTCTATCATTTGCCAGAAATAAATATTTTTGAAGGAGATGCAGCAGAATTTGCATCTTATGTTATGAATCATGTGAAATAATAATAACTACCTAAAAGGTTATAAAAGTGATCTTTTGGGTACAGTGATGATAAGAAACGTATATAAAGGAGTACATAATATGAAATTAGAAAATGGATGGGAAACGAGCTTTTTAGAAGTCGTACAAAAAAGTGAATTTAAGAAAGATGCGCAGCTTAGCCAATTACTTTTTGCAGATAGTGAAGAAGTAGAAGAGCTTGTTGATGATTATGGTTATGAAGAAATCATTGACCGCGAACATGATGATGAATTGGCTGATATTTTAGGAGAAGAACTTTTTAGTAAGATGGAACGACACGTATTCTTATCTTCACAGCCAGAAGAAAAACTTATTTCATTCGTAAATGGATTAGGTTTTCATGTGTTAGATTGGATCGTTCTTCTTGAAACAGAATTTGGCATTGATAGTGCCCACTTTACGTCGGACGCCGTGAAAATGTTAGAAAAGCGCTTTAAACAATTTCCATACATAGAAGATAAGACAATTTTTAATATGACATTTGGAGAAGCAATGGATGTATTAGAGTCCATTACAGGATTACAACTAAAGGAAAAGATGAACATATAATGTAAAAAAAGAACGTGATCACCTCACGTTCTTTTTTTACATTATAATAATTTTATCATCTAGTTTTGTTTGTCCGCTAAGAAGTGCGTTTAAATATTCCACTTTTCTTATGCAGGCTTGTATATGTCTTTCAACCTCTTGTAACTCTGCTTGATGATGCGTTTCAATAGGATGAATTTGTACGTTGAATTTTTCAAATTGACTACTATATGTTATTTCTGCATAGCCGCTCATAATATCGGTTTCGTTATGAAATAAAAATTGTTTCGTTTTGTCACAGAATGATACATTCTGAAAGCCATATACTTTTAATGCTTCAATTACTTTTTTTATCATTTTTGTATTCATTTTTTTTAACCCTCTTTACGAAGTTCTACTTATACATTATAACATAAAAAATTACATAGAAAGCGCTTCCAAGTGTATTTTATTATAAACTTTACGTTTCAATCACAAAAATGAAACAAAGAAAAAATAATTGTAAAGAAGGAAGGACTCTTTTATTGTTTCGTCATATATATAGAGAAATAGTGCAATGAAAGGAAATTTTCCGAGGTGGAGATTGTATTTCCAATTTGAGCGCAGTAAAAGAGGTGAAAATCTTGAACTTTGATATTGTAGGACAAAAAGCATATATAAAAGATGGAGCGCATCGGAACCGAATTGGAATTGTAAAGAAAAACGAGACAAAATTAGAATCGCAGTTTGCTATTGTAATTGGAGAACAAAGTATTGATGTAGAGCTCAAAGATATCGTGTTAGTTGGAGTAGATGTAGGACAATTTCATAAATGGTGCGAACAAAATGGTTATTTGTGAAAAGGACGGGCTGTGAGATAATGAAATATATTTGAGGAAAGAGAATATGTTATTGTATTCTCTTTTTCTATGTGTAAGGAGATGGAAATGAAGTATAAAGAACGGGATTTTACATTGGAGTTAAAAGAGAAGATTCAATGCATGGAGAAGGAAACAGAGAGAATATCATTTAAACTTTTTAAAGATTATTCACATTTGTACATAGAAAAAAACATGGAATTATTTATAGAACTCATCAGAGATAAAGAAGATCCTTTTGAAACAGGATATTCTTCATCCATTTCGATAGCTGTATTAGATGAAGAAGGAGAGATGATTGAATTTTATACAGTTCCTATCTGGGAATGTTGTAGTTATTTTTTAGGAGTACCGCTTCAAATAAGGTTTTGGGGAAGTAAGTTAAGTGGTGAACTTGTTGATGAATCTTATTGTGAGATAGAGGAGGAGTTAAAGGAGCGGTTGGAAGAATTTTTACAGTTTGCAGGTGAGGAATAATAGTTAATCTGTAGTTTATAATTAATAGTTATTAAAAAAATGAAAAACGGTGTAATTTCTTTATATCTATACATAGTGTTTGAAACAATATGTTATGCTTTATGTATAAAAGATAAAGAGGAAGATGAAAAGAACTAAAAAAGGACGCTAACAGTTTTTGTTAGCGTCCTTTTCATTATGAAGCAATTTCACCAGTTTTTGTATCATCTTGATTGTACGTATCTTGATCTAATTCACCAAGCCATTTGCTTGAAATAAGACCTGCTGTCATAGAACCACTTACGTTAAGAGCTGTACGACCCATATCGATTAATGGTTCAACTGAGATAACAAGAGCGACAATACCGATTGGTAAGTTCATAGTAGATAGTACGATTAACGCTGCGAATGTTGCACCGCCACCAACGCCGGCAACACCAAATGAGCTAATTGCAACGACAGCGATTAAAGTTAAAATAAATTGTGGTTGTAATGGATCAATTCCTACAGTTGGAGCGACCATCATTGCAAGCATTGCTGGATAAATACCTGCGCAACCGTTTTGCCCGATAGATACTCCAAATGAGGCTGCGAAGTTTGCAATCCCTTCAGAAATACCAAGTTTTTCTTTTTGAGCTTCAATATTTAATGGCATTGCACCAGCACTAGAGCGAGATGTGAATGCAAATGTTAATACAGGGAACACCTTTTTCAAATATTGAATTGGATTTAAACCAGATAGAGCAATTAATAATAAGTGGATAACGAACATTACGATAAGTGCCACGTAAGACGCTAACACGAAGTTACCAAGTTTTAAAATAGCATTTATATCGCTACCAGCAACTGTTTTTGCCATAAGAGCTAATACGCCGTATGGAGTAAGACGTAAAATTAATGTTACCATACGCATTACAATTGCATATACAGCATCAAGCATCTTCTTAAATAGCTCTGCTTGTTCTGGATATTTTCGTTTTACACCTATAAAGGCGATACCGATAAATGCTGCAAATATTACAACAGAAATTGTTGAAGTTGGACGAGCACCTGTTAAATCAAGAAATGGATTTGTAGGTAACAGCTCTAATAATTTATCTGGAATTGTTGTCTTCTCAATAGAAGTAAATCTTTCTTCAACTAGCTTCAGACGAGCAGATTCTGCATCACCTTGTTGCAAGCCTGTTGCGGATACATCAAATCCTGCACTTGCAGCGATACCGACAGCTGCAGCAATTCCTGTAGTAAGAATTAAAATTCCGATAATAAGACCACTAATTTTACCAAGATTTTTCGTTAACTGTAATTTTGTAAATGCTGAAATGATAGATACTAAAATAAGTGGCATAACGATCATTTGAAGTAATTTCACATAACCGCTACCAATTAAGCCAAACCAAGTATTTGATTCAATAATGACTTTAGAAGTAGGCTCATAAATAAATTGTAATATAAGACCGAAGATAATTCCGATTCCTAAAGCAGTAAATACACGTTTATTAAAAGATACATGCTTACGTTGCATATAATATAATACGCCAACTAAAATGAGCATGACTGCAACGTTAATTCCGACAAGCAGTGTATTCATGATGATTCCCCCTAATTCCAATCTGTTATATAGAATATAAATCAATAAAACCTATAAGTCAACTAGGTAATTCCGGAATTAAAAAAAAGATGGCAAAATGCCACCTTTTAATGTCCAGCCCCTGGGACATGTAAGAACGTCGTGTAGTATGTAAATCCTATGAAGAAAACAGTCAAATATGCCCCGAATACGTATATATACATACGCTCTGTTAATTTTAAATAGCTTAAAAGTACGAAGAATCCTGTTTGTCCTAAAAATAGTAGTGCAGTCGAATGCATATCCCCTACGTAAAACATAACCGAGAAAATTCCAGTCCAAAAGCCGAGAACGCGAAACATGCGCTCCATGCCATCTCCCTCCTTTTCTAAAAAAAGTAAACCTCACTTCATTATAGTTTATTTTTCTTACTATTGTAAATATTCGTTCATATAAAAAGAAGCCAATTATCATTGGCTTCTTTTTATATGAATAATTAAATTGTTAGTTTATAATTACAAGATTTACATCCATCTAGTAGACTATCATTTCGTGTTAATTCCGTGTTAGGGAATAGGATTTCAAAAATCCCTTTCATCATATCTCCGTGCATGTTACAAATTTCAGTTGGGTGATGAACAGCAACTTCTTTAAATGGACAATTGTGTACATCATAGAAAATTTTTGTTCCATCTGCACTTAATTCAAATGCAGGTGATAAGCCAGCTGTTGAAAAGGCTTCCTTTGCAATTTGAACTTTTTGCTCCACTGTTAAAGCATCTTCACTCACATTTAAGCGCTGCATATGTTGTTGCATTAATTCGGCTCCGAATTGTTTCCCTGTTTCGTATAGCGCTTTTTCACCAGCAGCTCCAAGGCTAAGTAAAGAATTAAACGCTATTCTTGCTAACAATTGATAGTCACGGAATGGAAATTGTAACTGGATAACATCATCAGATAATACATATAATCTGCTTGGTCTTCCGCCTTTTCCTGTTTTCTTTGTTTCCGATTTCAGCATATGAACATCTTCTAATTTAGATAAATGTAAACGTGCTACGTTTGGATGAATGTCAAACTCATCTGCAATTTCTTGTACAGTTACGTAACTATGTTTTTGAGAAATATATTTATAAATGTAATAACGAGTTGGGTCAGATAATACACCAGTAATTTTTAAAGCTTGTTCCATGAGGATCTCCACCTTTATCACTTTATCCAAGATAATAACATTATAATACAGATAAACATGAGTATAGGTAATTTCAGACAATAATTCAGAAATTGTTCATAATTTCACAAACATATTTTTCCTTTTTAATCTAGTGAAAATACAAAAATGCCGATTTTTCTTATGAATTTTTTCATGCTATATACATAGTGGGGAGGGAAAAATGATGAATGGAATTGAAAGCTTTGCGAATATGATTTTGAAAGAAGCGTGCAGGGTAAAAGCGTCGGACTTACATATTGTACCCCGGCAGAAGGATGTAGTGGTTCAGCTGCGTATAGGAAAAGATTTAATGACGAAATACTGTATTGAAAAGGAATTTGGAGAAAAACTTGTTTCACACTTTAAATTTTTAGCATCTATGGATATAGGGGAGAGGCGGAAGCCACAAAATGGTTCACTGTATTTACAAATGGATGGACAAGAAGTGTATTTGCGCCTTTCCACGCTTCCAACCGTATACCAAGAAAGTCTCGTTATTCGTCTTCATTTACAAGCATCTATTCAGCCGTTATCTCATCTTTCGTTATTTCCAAGTACAGCGAAGAAACTACTTTCTTTTTTACGTTATTCTCATGGATTACTCGTATTTACTGGACCGACTGGTTCAGGGAAGACAACAACAATGTATGCATTATTAGAGGTAATTAGAAAAAAGAAAACACGTCGCATCGTTACACTGGAAGATCCAGTTGAAAAAAGAAATGACGATGTATTACAAATTCAAATAAATGAAAAAGCAGGTATCACATATGAGGCTGGACTAAAGGCTATTTTGCGTCATGATCCAGATGTTATTTTAGTCGGTGAAATTCGTGATGAAGAAACAGCGAAAATTGCTATAAGAGCAAGTTTGACTGGCCATTTAGTAATGACGACATTGCATACGAATGATGCGAGAGGGGCGATACTTCGGTTCATGGATTTTGGCATAACGAGGCAAGAAATCGAACAATCTTTATTAGCTATAGCTGCACAGCGACTTGTCGAATTAAAGTGTCCGTTTTGCAAAAGAAAGTGCTCAACTTTATGCAAATCAATGAGGCAAGTAAGGCAAGCGAGTATTTATGAGTTGTTATATGGATATGAGTTAAAACAAGCGATTAAAGAAGCAAACGGGGAATGTGTCACATACAAGCACGAAACATTACAATCTTCGATACGAAAAGGATACGCTTTAGGTTTTTTAGAAGAAGATGTTTATGTTTAAGGAAATATGGAGTTTAAGTGATCAAGTCATATTACTGAAAAGATTAGGAGAACTATTAGAAAAAGGATACTCCCTTTTGCAGGCATTAGAATTTTTACGGTTTCAATTACCTTTAGAAAAGAAAGTACAATTGCAGCGCATGATTGATGGGTTGAAAGATGGGAAAAGTTTACATGACTCTTTTCATCAATTAAAGTTCCATCAGGAGATGTTAAGCTATTTATTTTATGCTGAGCAGCATGGTGATATTTCTTTTGCCTTGCAACAAGGGAGTGCACTTCTTTATAAAAAGGATAAGTATAGGAAAGATATGATAAAAATAATGCAGTATCCTATGTTTTTAGCGATTTTTTTAATAATCATGATTTTGATTTTTAACCGTATTTTATTACCACAGGTTGATATGGTATATAGTTCATTTGGTTCTACAGCACCGTTATTCACAGAACAAATATTAAGTACAATTAAGTTACTCCCCTACCTTATTATTAGTACTCTTTTTATCATTATGATTGTATGTGGTGTATATATAGTTTACTTTCGGAAACTCCCACATATGAAGCAGGTGAAAATTATACTTCGTATCCCCCTCGTAAAAACATTTCTTATTTTAAAGCATTCGCATTATTTCGCCACTCAATTGAGCGGTTTATTACACGGTGGATTATCAGTACTTGAGGCTCTAACAATAATGATGGAGCAAAAATATCATCCGTTCTTTCAATATGAAGCGGGTCGAATTGAACGCCAATTAATTGCGGGAGAACCGTTGCAATCTATTATTGCTAAAAGCGGATATTATGAGGAAGAACTTTCTTATATTATTACACATGGACAAGCAAACGGTAATTTGGCGATTGAATTAGGTGACTATAGCGATCTTATTATGGAAAAGATGGAGCAAAAAATAAAACGTATGTTGGTGATTATTCAACCGATTTTATTTACGTGTATTGGAGGAATAGTTGTTCTTATGTATTTAGCCATGATTATGCCAATGTTTCAAATGATGAATTCTATATAGGAGGCATTTACATGCAGAATGAGGAAGGGTTTACCCTTTTAGAAATGTTATTAGTTATGGTCGTCATAACTGTATTATTACTATTAATTATTCCTAATGTAGTTACGCAGCGTTCATCCGTCGAAGGAAAAGGATGTAAAGCCTATGTGAAATCTATAGAAGCGCAAGTACAAGTATACCAACTACAACATAATAAAATTCCTACACTAAAAGAGTTAAGTGATGAAAAATATATTACAGCTGATAAGTGTCCGAATGGTGAATCTATTCATATTTCCAATGATGGAACAGTAACAAGTGGGAAACTGTGAAGCAAAAAGGTTTTACACTTTTAGAAATGCTACTCGTTTTATTTGCAATTTCTGTACTAAGTATGGTCACGTATTTTAATGTACATTCATTATATGAAAAACAAAAAATCGAACAATTTTTAAGACAGTTTTCAAATGATATTTTGTATATGCAACAATTAGCGATAAACCGTCAAAAACACTATACATTACGATGGCATAAAGATAGACATATGTATTATATAGGGGAATCGAGTACGGATCTTTCTATCATTAAAAGAGAATATGATAGCGATATACAATTGGATTTGAATACTTTTCCAAATCCGATGACATATAATCCGAGTGGAAATATTAATAGAGGTGGCACGATTTTACTTTCGTATCGAAGTTATAAATATGAGATTGTATTCCAGCTTGGAAGAGGGAGATTTACGTATCGTGAAATGTCAAAAAGGGTCAGTGATGGCTGAAATGATTGTAGCATTAAGTACATTAATGATGGTGGTATCTTTACTACTTCCACAAATAGTATTGGTTATGCAAGAACGAAAAAACATACAACTTCGTTATAAGGCATTTGTATTATTAAAAAAAGAAGCAGCTTTATATATGTATGAGAATGAGGCAAAACAGCAGAAAGAAAAAGTCATAAACGGAAATGTATATTACACATATTGGGGAGGAAATGAAGTTTGCGTCATGTGGAAAGATGTGAAAGGCAGAATGATGGAACAATGCTTTTATGCAGGAGAAAAAATAAATTAGAAGCTGGGTTTACATTAATAGAAATGATCGTTTGTTTTTTTCTGTTATCACTGTTCTTTGTACTCTTCCCACGTTTACATTTTATCGGAATGGAAAATAAACAATTGAAAGGATTAAATGATTGGGAGTGGGATGTGTTTTTAGGGCAAGTACAATTAGAGTTTCGTGAAGTATCATTTGTAGAAAAAATAGTTCCTGAAAATAGAGAGAGTATGTTGCGCTTCCGTCTTCGCACTGGAGATGAAGTGACGTATGAAAAATTGAATAATCATCTTATAAGAAAAGTGAACATGCGTGGAAGAGAAGTTATATTACAAAATGTTGAAAGAGTTTCGTATGAAGTAACGCCTCATTTGCTCTTTATAAATGTGAAAGATAGGAGCGGGATAATATATGAAGGTGTAGCTATAAGGTATAGCGAAATGGAAATAAATATATGAGAAAACAAGATGGATTTACGATGCCAGGAACAATCATTTTTCTGGTATTATTAACTTCGTTCTTTGTATACGAAACGAATATGTTGCTTATAGATAAAAAATTTTATACTGAAATAGAGCAAAAGTTTGTACTGGAGGAACTACTAAATCGATCTATTACAAATATAAAAAAAGACTTAAAGGAAAAAGAAAAGGAAGATACTTTTTTCTTTCCATATGAAAAGGGGGAAGCAAGTGGAAATTACGTTTTTGAAAACGATGTTATTCTCGTTTCATTACAGTGTAAAATCAAGCAGGAAGTTTTCTATAAAGTAAGCTTTCGATATAGAAAAAAGGATGAGAAAATATTCGATTGGATAGAAGGATAGTATGTGAAATATACGGATAAAAAACCATGATTTCTCATTTGGAAATAGGCTGTTTTTTGAAAGAAAATGGATAAATAAAACAATTAAAAGTTTAAATTTTCTCAAAAAAGAGAAAGGTAGAAAGAATATGATATATTCATGCTATCCAATCATTATTTTTAGGGAGAATAGGGAAATGACAAACAATAATCAAATAGGTGAAAATAAGGAACAAACTATTTTTGATCATAAAGGAAATGTAATTATGACAGAAGATAGAGAAATACAAATTATTTCAAAATTCGAAGAACCTCTTATTGTCGTGTTAGGAAATGTATTAAGTGATGAAGAGTGCGATGAATTAATTGAATTGTCTAAAAATAAATTGGCACGTTCAAAAGTTGGTTCATCACGTGATGTAAATGATATTCGAACGAGTAGTGGTGCATTTTTGGACGATAATGAACTTACGGAGAAGATTGAAAAACGAATTTCATCTATCATGAATGTTCCTGCGTCGCATGGAGAAGGCTTACACATTTTAAATTATGAAGTGGATCAACAATATAAAGCGCACTATGATTATTTTGCGGAACATAGTAGATCCGCTGCTAATAATCGTATTAGTACGCTTGTTATGTACTTAAATGATGTCGAAGAAGGCGGAGAAACGTTCTTTCCGAAATTAAATCTTTCTGTGCACCCTAGAAAGGGAATGGCAGTATACTTTGAGTATTTCTATCAAGACCAATCATTAAACGAGCTTACGTTACACGGAGGGGCACCTGTAACGAAAGGCGAGAAATGGATTGCAACGCAGTGGGTGAGAAGAGGTACTTATAAGTAAAAGTGTGTATGTGACGTTTTGTTCTTCAATGCATAAGGAGAACAAAACGTTTTTTTATTAAATAAAGGAGCATCTTTCGTTATAATAACAAGTAATACATGACGATTGAGAGGAAAGAACATGAAATCTATATACATAACCGGTTATATGGGAGCTGGGAAAACAACAATTGGAAAAGCGTTAAGCAAAGAACTTCATATGGATGTTGTAGATACAGATCAAAAAATTGAAGAGAAGCAAGAGAAGGCAATTCTTGATATTTTTGCCGAAGAAGGTGAAATGGCTTTTCGAGAATATGAAAGTGAGATGTTACGTTCATTACCCGTTCGTAATGCAATTATTACAACTGGCGGCGGAATCATTGAGCGAGAGGAAAACCGAAAGTGGATGAAAGAAAATGGAATTGTCGTGTATTTATATTGCGATCCACATGTAATTGCAGAGAGGCTTCGTGAAGATACGACACGTCCACTATTTCAGAAGAAAGATATAGATGCATTTGTAACGAAATTTGAATCGCGCCGAGCTTATTATGAAGAGGCTCATATTCATATTGATACGACGAATAAGTCTGTAAAGCAAATTATGAATGAATTAAAAGAAAAGATTAATGAATAAAAAAGTGGACATACTAATCAAGTAGAGGTGATGATAATATGTCTACTAATGATTATGTTCGCTTTGTGACACAACAGTTTGTGTCGTATATGGATGCTCCTAAAGAAGATCGTAAACAAAAGAAAGAACAACGCCGTGCTGAAAAAGAGCCATTTATGAATAAGTGGTTTGGTGTTATGCCGCTAAGTGCTGCTTTGTTTTATCGAAACGTAAAAAATAAAAGAAAAAAATCAAGTTAATTCTTTCGTAATATGTGTAGCAAAATGAAAATCCCCTAGTAGCATCATACTACTAGGGGATTTTCATTTACTGCATAGACTCTTTTTCTTCTGTAACGGCATGTATTTTATTGTTCACCCATACAAATCCTATTCCGATACAAATGGAAATGCCCCACCCAACAGCGGTCATAATTGCTCTCATTTCACCATAGCCATCTACACCGAAAACAGAGATGAAATAAATTTTTAAGAAGCTTTTTAATATGAATTGAAGCCCGAAAAATAGTGTTAAATATTGTAGTGCTGGATAGATACGACTATCACGATACAGTTCACGACTTTTATCACGGTCATGCCCTTGCAGTGCTGCAATATCTGCTGCGAAATATAACATAAGTGGTTTTTTTATAAAAATTGTACATATAACGATAATGCCGAGTACGATGTGATAATATGCATCGTTCCACAACATTCGTTCAGCTGATCCAGATAATAAATCTACTGTCGTATTAGAAATGAGTGTAATTAAAATAAAGAACCCTGTTACGTTAAACTGTTTTTCTTTTTTAAAGGTATACAGTGTATAAATAATCCCCGGAACAGAGGAAAGTAACATCGCGTAATAAGGATCGATATAAGGTTTTGCAAATTTCCAAATGAGGAATGGAATTACGAGATAAAAGACAAGATCTAATATAGCTTTTTTATTTTGATTCATACAGAGCCTCCTTAAGTCATACATATATTTTATAATATAATTTCTGAAAATTGTATAAGGTTTAGTGAAAAAAGAAAAAGTATATGATTAGTAGATTGAAAAAAATTGCCCCTAGCGTAGTAAGTTTTTTTAGTATATAATAAAGGAAACGCTTTCATTTTTAATTTGTTCACAAAATGGACGGAAAATCACATATTTACTATCGATATGTTGCTTTATAATGAAACTAATTAAATATACATGCATACAATATTGTGAAATAAATAACATAAATAATCTATATAAATGTAAACGTTATCAAAAGAGAGAGGTGGAGACAATGAGTAAATTTTTCTTCAATCATAATCCAGCAACAGTAGAGGATGGAAGGCTTGTTAAATATGCTGAAATTATTTATGGAGAAGGTGGCCGTTCTGTATTAGAAAATTTAATGGTGAAGGCATCTATCAGATTGCGTGATCGTTATCCGAATAAATCTGACGAACAGATCTCGAACCTAGTAAATAAAGGCATCCATGATATGTTTCAAAAATATGTGAGTGAGTAAGAGTAGCCGATGGCTGCTCTTATTTTTTTGCATAAGGATGGTGCTTCTAGCTGAAAATAAGGATGTATTTTAAAGTGTGTAAAAGGAGGGGAAAAGATGAGCAATGGAATTGGTCGTTCAAAAGAAAATCTTCCAACTGATGCTAATCATGTGAGTGCAAAGGATCGTGCGTATCAAAAACGCATGGCAAAGCAAAAACAACAAGAGCGTAATGGCGATAGAGGATAACTCAAAAAAGCTCCTTCTAAAATAGAAGGGGCTTTTTACGATAGAAAATGATTCGCGGTAACATAAAAGAGTCCACCGTTAATAATTTGCACTGTAATACGGGGTTCATATTGTTCTTGCAGTGCTTGCTTTTCAATTTCATAGCTTTCGGGAAGTTCATCACTTTCTTCATAAAAACGATTTAAAAGATCTAAATCGTGATTCCAGCGTACTCTTGCTTCTTTCGCCCACGTATGGTCATCTTCTGCAATTATATTTTTTAAAGCATCCTCTATGCGTTGTAAACCACTTTGAGGTTTAATGATAGGTGAGAGCGTAAAACAAAAGTCAGGTATTTTTGGTGTAAGCTTAATTTTAGTTAATGTTTCATGAAAGTTTGCCATCATTGTTCCAGAAATGAGATGAATACCAATGGAGTGAAGAATGTCTTTTTTTCGATCACATTGGTAGGAAACTTTTATATTTATACCGAGCCACGGGTGGAGTGGGGTATGTGTTGCTCCATTATGCCGTACGTCCTCATATAAACGTATGTAAGATCCTAGTTCTTTTGTTGTCTGGAAAATTTGATGTAGACGCGGTGAACCGTAGTGAATAAGCTCGCCATCATTTTCTTCATTTTCTGGATCTGTAATAAGAGTAAGGCGCATCGGATTCGGTACGCCTCCTGTTTTCTCAAGATAGTGCCAATAAAAAGGACGGTTCATTAATAATTTATCCATCTCAATTGTTAATTGTACGTCTAATAAGTGAGGAGAACGCTCTAAAATTTCACAGTTATTCGCCTCAAAAAAATTGTATAAGTAATTATGAATTTCATGTTGCTGCATAGCCTTGCACCTCAGCTTCGTTTCGTTTCGCAAAGTCAATAATAGATGTTAGGTTTTCCATCTTAATTCGGATTTCTCCTTCGCTTTTTGATTGCGCAAATATTTCTTGAATGTGTGCATCGATATTTTTCATATTAATTCTCGTTAAAATTTCATCAAGTTCACCGATAACACGCTCAAATAAATTGATTTTTTCATATAACAGTTTCAAAATATGTTCTTCCACAGTGTGTTTTGTAGCTAAGTTATAAATATGAACATCATTCTTTTGACCAAGACGGTGAATACGTCCGATTCTTTGTTCCAGACGCATTGGATTCCATGGCAAATCATAATTGATCATATGGCTACAAAACTGTAAGTTAATCCCTTCACCACCAGCTTCAGTTGCAATTAATACTTGTGCGTGGTTTTGGAAAAGTTCTTTCATCCAATCTTTCTTCCCGCGTTTAAACCCGCCGCGGAATGGAACGGAAGAAATACCGTGTTGTTGTAAAAACCATTGTAAGTACATTTGTGACGCTCGATATTCTGTAAAGATGACGACTTTATCGTCAATTTCTTTTATAAGCTCAAGAGCTTTAGTCGCTTTTGAATTGAAAGGAATATGATTAATTTTGTCCATTAGTATATCGATATGCGGATCTTTTACGTAATGCTCATTTTCTTTCTGCCTTTTTTCTACATGTTTTTTTAATGAATAGTACACAGCCTCGCGACTACTACACGCTTCTCGTTTTAAAGTTAACGATGAGAAAGCGGATGTGAAGGCGTCTTGACCTCGCCAATTTTCGATATCATTATATAGAGCTTGTTCTTGCTCATTAAACTCAACAAAAATTGTACGTACATGTCTCTTTGGCCAATCAATTCCGGTATTATGCCGTCGATTTCGGACCATCACTTTATTAATAAGAGCTTTTAAATCTTCATCAGATTCGGCAGAACGATTTTTTGAAGCGTAATATTCTTCAAAGTTGGATTGATTGCCTAAATGTCCTGGTTTTAATAAAGAAACAAGGTTGAAAATTTCATCAATCTTATTTTGAACAGGAGTAGCGGTTAATAATAAACAAAATTTCTTTTTTAAACGCTGTGCAAATTCATAGTTTTTTGTTTTATTATTTTTAAGTTTATGTGCTTCATCGATAATAATAAGGTCATATTCTAAGTTCAAAACGATATCACGATGTGGTGAACGTTTTGCAGTATCAATCGATGATACAATCACATCGGCTTGTTCCCATGAATAGCTTTTCTTTTGGGCTACAGCTGGAATGAAAAACTTTGTATTTAATTCGTATGCCCATTGTGATACGAGAGAGGCTGGGACGAGTATAAGTACTTTTTTCACAAGGCCGCGGACCATATATTCTTTTAAAATAAGTCCAGCTTCAATTGTTTTCCCAAGTCCCACTTCATCTGCTAGAATCGCTTTACCATTCATTTGTTCAATGACATTCTGAGCGACTTCTAATTGATGAGGAAGTGGTGTGAAATGGGATAAATGTTTCGGTGCTTGTAATCCATCAAAAGTAGGAACAAGTAATGATTTTTCTGTTTCATAAGCTAAATGATATAAATCCCAGTTTGTCCAAGGACCATCTTCGTCAATTCTATTTAAAAAATTGTTTTGCCACGTTCGATCTATGGAAATATCGACATTCATTACGACTCTCCCACCTTTTATAAATTAAAGTAATATATGAAAAAATCTTTACTATATAAGCCTTGTAATAGGGCGCTATTACACTTACTGAAAGTTAAAGAATAAGCAAAGATAAAGGACTAAATCTTAAAAACTGTATGTAATAAGATTAAGCATGAAAAATTCTAAATTATTTTTTATGCTAGAATATTGATGAAATATAGCGAATAATGTTAGGATAATGGTGTGAAATGTGTGGAATCTTTCGTATTTTATCCAAGAAAGTGATTTTTTATTTACGCTTTCATAAAAAAATATAATGAGATTCCGTATATCCTATCTTTTTAGAATGAAAATGTTTAGAAATGAGTAACAACTTTTATTGATTTGTCAGAGCATAAGGGGGAGAGATCATGATTACATTACAACGTACACCGTTATTTGATGTATACGCGAAGTATGGTGGGAAAACAATCGACTTCGGTGGTTGGGAGTTACCAGTTCAATTTTCAAGCATTAAAGAAGAACATGAAGCTGTACGTACAGCGGCGGGTTTGTTCGATGTGTCTCATATGGGAGAAGTTGAGGTAAAAGGTGTAGATAGTTTAGCATTTTTACAACGTGTTGTTACAAATGACGTATCTACCTTAAAGGTAGGAGGCGCACAATATACAGCAATGTGCTACGAAAATGGTGGTACAGTAGATGATTTATTAATCTACAAACGTGGTGAAGAAGACTATTTATTAGTTATCAACGCATCAAATATCGAGAAAGATTACGAATGGTTAGCTAGCCATGTAATTGGCGATGCGACAGTAGTCAATGTTTCTAGCGAAGTTGCACAGCTTGCAATTCAAGGACCAAAAGCAGAAGGCATTTTACAAAAAGTTGTGTCAGAAGATTTAAAAGAAATTAAGTTCTTTAAATTTAAAAACGATATTCTTGTAGATGGAATTCCAGCACTTGTATCTCGTACAGGTTACACAGGTGAAGATGGATTTGAAATTTACTGTAAGAGTGAGGATGCTGCAAAACTTTGGGAGAAACTTCTTGAAGTTGGAGCAGAAGAAGGCTTAAAACCATGTGGCTTAGGTGCTCGTGATACACTTCGCTTCGAAGCAACATTACCACTTTACGGTCAAGAATTATCAAAAGATATTACACCGATTGAAGCTGGAATTGGCTTTGCGGTAAAACCAAATAAAGAAGCAGACTTCTTTGGAAAAGCAACGTTAAAAGAGCAAAAAGAAAACGGTGCACCTCGTAAATTAGTCGGCATAGAAGTAATTGAACGTGGAATTCCTCGTACGCATTACCCTGTATTTATCGGAGAAGAAAAAATCGGGGAAGTAACGAGTGGTACACAATCTCCAACGTTAAAGAAAAGCATTGGTTTAGCACTAATTGATGTAAAATACGCAGCAGTTGATACAGAAGTAGAAATTGAAATTCGTAATAAACGCGTCAAAGCAGTAGTTGTTCCAACACCATTTTATAAACGTTCAAAGTAACGGGGAGAGGGGTAGATTTCATGTTGCATCGTTATCTTCCAATGACAGAAGAAGACAAAAAAGAAATGTTACAAACGATCGGCGTTCAAACGATCGATGAGTTATTCTCTGATATTCCAGAGAGTGTTCGTTTTAAAGGGGATTTAAAAATTAAAGAAGCAAAATCAGAGCCAGAGCTTTTAAAAGAGTTATCTCAAATGGCTAGTAAAAATGCGAACTTAAAAGAATACGCTTCTTTCTTAGGAGCAGGCGTATACGATCATTATGCTCCAGTAATTGTAGATCATGTTATCTCTCGCTCAGAATTTTATACAGCTTACACGCCATATCAACCAGAAATTTCACAAGGGGAATTACAAGCAATCTTTGAATTCCAAACGATGATTTGTGAATTAACAGGAATGGATGTAGCAAACTCTTCTATGTACGACGGAGGTACAGCTTTAGCTGAAGCGGCAATGCTAGCGGCTGGCCATACTCGTAAAAAGAAAATTCTTGTATCTAGTGCAGTGCACCCGGAATCAAGAGCAGTACTTGAAACATATGCAAAAGGTCAACATCTTGAAGTTGTTGAAATTAATCATAAAGATGGTGTAACAGATTTAGATGTATTACAAAGTGAAGTAGATGATACAGTTGCTTGTGTAATCGTTCAATATCCAAACTTCTTCGGACAAGTTGAAAAATTAGCTGATATTGAAAAAATCGTTCATCAACAAAAATCATTATTTATCGTTTCTTCAAATCCATTATCATTAGGCGCATTAACACCACCAGGAAAATTTGGTGCTGATATTGTAATCGGTGATGCACAACCATTTGGTATTCCAACGCAGTTTGGTGGACCACACTGTGGTTACTTTGCAACAACGAAAGCATTTATGCGTAAAATTCCAGGACGTCTTGTTGGACAAACTGTAGATTCAGATGGGAAACGTGGGTTTGTATTAACGTTACAAGCACGTGAACAGCATATTCGTCGTGATAAAGCGACATCTAACATTTGTTCAAACCAAGCGTTAAATGCATTAGCAGCCTCTGTTGCAATGACGGCACTTGGTAAACAAGGTGTGAAAGAAATGGCACGTCAAAATATTTCTAAAGCACAATATGCAAAACGTCAATTTGAAGCGAAAGGCTTCACTGTAACATTTGCTGGTCCATTCTTCAATGAGTTCGTTGTAGATTGCAAGCGTCCAGTGAAAGAAGTAAACGATGTATTATTACAAAAGAATATTATCGGCGGTTACGATCTAGGCCGTGATTATAAAGAGCATGAGAACCATATGCTTGTAGCAGTAACTGAGCTTCGTACAAAAGAGGAAATTGACACACTTGTAAACGAAATGGGGGCTATCCAATGAAGAATCAAGACCAAGCACTTATCTTTGAAGTGAGTAAAGAAGGACGCATAGGATATAGCTTACCAAAATTAGATGTAGAAGAAGTGAAACTAGAAGATGTGTTTGAGAGCGATTATATTCGAGTAGAAGATGCAGAGCTACCAGAAGTATCTGAACTTGACATTATGCGCCACTATACAGCACTTTCAAACCGTAACCATGGCGTTGATTCTGGGTTCTATCCACTTGGATCTTGTACGATGAAATATAATCCGAAAATTAATGAGAGTGTAGCTCGTTTCGCAGGATTTGCAAATATTCATCCGTTGCAAGATGAGAAGACAGTACAAGGTGCAATGGAATTAATGTACGATTTACAAGAGCATTTAATTGAAATTACAGGTATGGATACCGTTACATTACAACCAGCAGCTGGTGCACACGGAGAATGGACAGGCTTAATGTTAATTCGTGCATACCATGAAGCAAATGGTGACTTTAACCGTACGAAAGTAATTGTTCCTGACTCTGCTCACGGAACGAATCCAGCATCTGCAACTGTAGCTGGTTTTGAAACAATTACAGTAAAATCAAATGAACATGGTCTTGTTGACTTAGAAGATTTAAAACGTGTTGTAAATGAAGAAACAGCAGCACTTATGTTAACAAATCCTAATACATTAGGTTTATTTGAAGAAAATATTTTAGAAATGGCAGAAATCGTCCATAATGCAGGCGGTAAATTATACTATGATGGTGCAAACTTAAATGCAGTATTAAGCCAAGCGCGCCCAGGAGATATGGGATTTGACGTTGTGCATTTAAACCTTCATAAAACATTTACAGGTCCTCACGGCGGCGGTGGCCCAGGTTCTGGTCCAGTAGGTGTGAAAGCTGATTTAATTCCGTACTTACCAAAACCAATTTTAGAGAAAACGGAAAATGGCTATCACTTTAACTATGATCGTCCAAAAGCAATTGGGCGCGTAAAACCATTCTATGGTAACTTCGGAATTAACGTTCGTGCATACACATACATTCGTTCTATGGGTCCAGATGGACTACGTGCAGTAACGGAGTATGCGGTATTAAATGCGAACTATATGATGAGAAGATTAGCACCATTCTATGATCTTCCATTCGATAGACATTGTAAGCATGAGTTTGTATTATCAGGTCGTCGTCAAAAGAAACTTGGTGTACGTACATTAGATATCGCAAAACGCCTGCTTGATTTCGGTTACCATCCACCAACAATTTACTTCCCGTTAAATGTGGAAGAATGTATTATGATTGAGCCGACAGAAACAGAATCAAAAGAAACTTTAGACGGTTTCATTGATAAGATGATTCAAATTGCTAAAGAAGTAGAAGAAAATCCAGAAGTTGTACAAGAAGCACCGCATACAACAGTCATTAAACGTTTAGATGAAACGATGGCTGCACGTAAACCAGTTTTACGTTATGCAAAGCCAGCTCCTGTACAAGTTTGATTAGAATAATAAAAGAAGAACTCGCTATATGCCGGTTCTTTTTTTGTATGGAGAAATAGTGAAGAAAATGTTAAAAAATTATATTTTTTGTTTCCTAATGGTGTAAAGGTGTAGTTTTATAGGTAGTTTTGTTGAAAAAGTCGGTTTGATAAAAGTATTTATTTTTGTTAGAATTTTATTGAAATTAAGAAGATGTGATGAGGCAAAGATTACTCATTTTTATGTATATGTGAAAAAACGAGCAAGACGGGGGTGAAAGTGTGGGATATCGATGTTATAGGATGGTATACCATTTAGAAAATGGAGAAACAATTAAAGATGTAAAAGAATTTTGTTACCGAGATCAAGGAAAAGTACTAGAAAGAGTAGCGCATCGTGTAATGGATAATAGAGAAGTGACGGCAATTGATAAGCAAGGAACGATCATTTCAATAGCATGTGAGGACATTGTAAAGGTGGAACTTGATTACATAACAGAAAGTTAACCTTGAGTCATATCGAATTATTCGATAAAATATACTGTTGAATGGTGAAGTGAGAAGAGAGGAGTTTATCATGGGTAGTACAAGACACTTTTATATGTTTATCTTAGCGTTTGTTCTTGTTGTGGCATTAACGATTTATTTAATTGTTGATAGCACTTGGTACAACACGGTTCATCCGGCATTCCTTCTATTTATGTATGTAGGAATTGCGGTAGTGAGTTTCGGAATGAGAGATGAGATGTTAGATCGCTTTGAAAAGTGATACATATACGAAAGACCAACAGGAAAATGTTGGTCTTTTTTTCTTGCCAAAAATAGGGTCGTGTGTATATACTGTATATATAAGGTATATACAGTATATACACACGATGGAGGAAAACATGAATATTATTATTTCGAATTCTTCCCAAGACCCTATTTATGTACAAATAAGAAAACAATTAAGCCAGCTTATTTTAAATGGTGGTTTAAAGGGTGGAGACCAATTACCGTCTATTCGTAGCTTAGCGAAAGAATTACAAATTAGTGTCATTACTACGAAGCGTGCGTACGAGGAGCTTGAAAAAGAAGGATATATAGAAACTGTTGCTGGGAAGGGGACTTATGTTTCTCGTAAAAATAATGAACTACTAAAAGAACAGCGAATTCGTCTATTGGAAAGTAAAGCGGAAGAGATTGTAAATGAAAGTAAAGCGTTGCAGCTTTCACTTGAAGATTTACAGCAGATGATAGCGTGTTTATATGAGGGGGAATAAAGGATGTTAGAGCTAAAAAACGTTTGTAAAAGTTATGAAGATTTTGCAGTGAAAAATATAAGTTTTACGTTACCACGCGGATATATTATGGGATTTGTCGGACCGAATGGGGCCGGGAAAAGTACGACAATCAAAATGATTATGAATTTAATTAAAAAAGATAGCGGCGAAATAAAAATTTTTGGTAAGGACAATAAGAAAGCCGAAAAGGAAATAAAACAAAATATCGGATTTGTATATGATGAAAACCATTATTACGAAGATTTAACGTGTGAACAAATGAAACGTATTATTGCACCGTTATATAAAAAGTGGGATGAAGAGCAGTATCAATCGTATATGTATAGATTGCAAGTTCCGAAGTATAAAAAAATTAAAGAACTATCAAAAGGGATGAAAATGAAATTTGCGATTGCCATCGCGCTCTCGCACCACGCAGAGTTTATCATCATGGATGAACCAACAGCAGGATTAGATCCAGTTGTTCGAAGTGAATTACTTGATATGTTGCAAGAAATTGTAATGGAAGATGAAGTATCTGTTTTATTCTCAACGCACATTACAACAGATTTAGAGCGCATCGCAGATTATGTTACGTTCATCAATGATGGAGAGATTATATTTACTGGTGAAAAAGAAGACTTAATGGAGAACTACGTAATCGTAAAAGGAAGTAATGATTTATTAGACCGAGAAGGAAAAGAACTATTTGTTGGATTACGAAAAAATAAGTTTGGTTTTGAAGGTTTAGCGAAGGATAAACAAACAATTATCGACTGGTTTGGAAATGAGGTTGTACTAGAAAAGCCTACATTAGATGATATTATCGTTTACACCGCGAAAGGGAGAAGTGCCTATGCGTCAGCTCGTATATAAAGATTTTTTCTTTTTTCGGGGGATATGGCCAGTGTATCTTATTATACCCTTTATATTCTTTTTATTTGAACCAGGTGAGGGAATGCTGTTTCCTATGAGTTGTCTATTTATAACCCTTTCCTCCGTTATGACGTTAATCTTTATGGATGAAAGAAATAAAAGTGACATTATTATAAATAGTTTACCAGTAAGTCGAAAGGATATCATTATTGCTAGATATATTTCCTGTGCAATATTTATTGTAGGTAGCATGATCTCTACTATGTTGATTGTTTTTCTTATAAGAGGTATCGCTTTTATCGGTGATATTGGTACATACCACCCTAATCTGTATATTGAGATTTCGTGGCATGAAGTAATAAAGGGAGCTGTTTATGCCATGTTTTTTGTTGTAATATTCTTTCCTAGTTATTATGTTACAAGGTCAAAGATAGCACGAAGTATAGTGTCAGGAGCATCAATGGCAGTTGGTGGAATGGCTTGGATATTCATAGGAGATGGATTAGATGAAACAACACCTTCATTCATTGAGTGGATTATGAATCCAGTGCATATTGGTGTATTTATAATTGGAGGAATTATATTAGCTAGTGTCTATATTGCTTCTATGTTTCTTACAATTAAAATTTATGGAGCGCGTGATTTATAGAGAGGGGAATTACCATGCAGCAATTGATTTTGAAGGAGTTTTTCTTACAAAGAAAAATGTTTCTTATCTATTTGATCTTACCAATATACGGAGCATTCCAAAACTCTATAGAACCATTTCAAATGGCGTATGTTTGTTTTGCTATATGTCTTTTGATGATTTCAATCTCTTTATCAAATGAAGAGAAAAATAGTACGGAAAAAATATTAGTAAGTCTACCTTTTACTAGAAAAGATATTGTCATTGCGAAATACATATCGACACTATTTTTTATGGCATTCAGCTTAATCATTACATTCGTATTCTTTATACTCCCTGTATTTGTATTAAAAGAAAATATAAATATTCCTTGGTATGCAGCATTTATAGCTATTTTCTTTTCTGTTCTGTATGCTGTTATGATACTTCCCATAAAATATAGTGAGGATAAGCGAACGGTTACTATGCTGGGATTAGTTATGCTTTTTCCTATAATAGGTTTACTAGGATTTATGTGCAATATATTTACGGATGAAAGGCTTATGTTAATGATTTTTCGAACTTCAGATATGCTATTAGTTATTAGTATTTTGAGTATAGGCGCGTGTGTAAGTTATTTAGCTTCAATGTTTATAGCTATTGTGAGTTTTAAAAAGAGAGAGCTTTAATACTTATGACTGGCCTTATATAAAAATGAATAATTGATGTTAAGGAATGAGTTTAGTGAGGTGTAATATATGATTAAGCAACTAGTTTTAAAAGACATGATGTTACAAAGAAAGTTGGGATTTACTTATCTTATATGTTTGTTTTTTCTCGCTATTGTTGATTTTCGCAGTGATAGTTTTCTGATGACATTTAGTATATTTATACCTGTTCTTGGAATGATGCTGTCAATGAATTATGAGAATAAAAATAAAAGTGAAACGCTAGTAAATAGTTTACCGCTTCAGCGTAAAGAAATTGTCATAGCAAAATACATATTTGCAAGTATTTTAGTTGCTTTAGGTGGAACCTTACCTTTTATTGTTAGCTTAATCCAATTACAAAATGAAAATACTACTGTATTTATGTTATGGGCAGCGATTCTTGGCGGAATAACGGGAGGGTTGGTTTATACTATGATCGTACTTCCGATTGAATTCTCAGTAGGATATAGCAGTGCCAAACAAATTGCTCCGTTCGCCGGACTTGCATTGGGGTATTTAAGTGGTCTGATTGTCAGTAACGTGTGGTTAGATGTAGAGAATACTTGGAGCACGAGTCTAGTCGTAAATGTTTGTTTTATAGCTGGACTCATTCTTTTGTATGTTATGTCCATGTTTTTCTCAATTCATTTGTACAATGAACGTGATCTGTGAGAGGAGGAAAATAGCGTTGAAACAATTAATTTTAAAAGACTTCATCATTCAATGGAAATTTTTAATTTGGTACATACTGTATCCTGTTTTCTTTTATATGGCCTTAACAGATACGGAAAATCTGTTCATAATTATGTCCGTAATTATTACAATTGGAGCAACAGTAAAAACATTTGAAGCAGATAGTAAAAATGAGAGTGAAGTCATAGTAAATAGTTTACCAATATTAAAAAAACAAATTGTGTATGCGAAATATATAGTAGCCATTATTATTCTTTTTATAAGCGTAACGGTCGGTTGTTTTACGATGGGAATGAAGAATGGGGTTAACCTATTTGAATTTATTGAAACGACAATGGTTGCTAGTATTAGCTTTATTTTAGCGTATTTAAGCTTTGTTCTACCAATATCCTTTTGGTTAGGGTATAAGAAAACTATTTTTATTACGATAGTAATATTCATGGCACCGCTAGTTGTTTTAGAAGCTTTGTTTCAAATCAACTTGGAACAAATTCAATTATATAGTAGCTTGTTATTCATTGGTTCAATATGTATGTTCATAGCATCTGTCTTCGTTTCAGTGAAATTGTATGAGAAGAGAGAATTTTAAAAGGTGCCCTATAAAAGGCACCTTCTTCAATAACGACAATAGGAAAGTAAAAGTTTATAAACAGAGAGGTTACTCGGTACAACATCTTTTGGAGTATGTAATATAAAGCTGAAAACGATAACGAGAATAAGAAAGAGGAAAAATAAAAATAGGATTTGCTTATGTATAGAATTTTGCATATTATTCACTCCTTTTTTAGGTAGTATGTCCAAAAGAAAGGAGTGTATGAAAAATTTTAGGAGGGGAGAATGATGAACAAAAGAAAATGGTTATATAGAATAGGGGTACTTTTCGTTTCAATCGGTCTCATATTAGCAAATTTCTATTCAGATATCCTATCACCATTTCCTAATTTGCATAAAGGGATTGGTATAAGTATTGTCATAGTTGGTCTTCTTTGTCTTATCACATCAAACTTCTACAGAAAGCCTGAATGAATATAAAAAAGGACAGTTACTCTTTTTCAGAAGTACTGTCCTTTTTAAATAACTTATTCCACAGCTTGGCGATACTCCATATAATGACGATTGAAATGGAGGCAATGATGGACCAAACGATTGATATCATTTCAAGTGTCATGTTAGGAAGGAATGTGAGAATGGATAATACTTTATGAAACAAACATTCTAGTATATGAAAACTGATTTGTAATAGAATGACGATACCAAGCGTAATCCATGCTAATATTTGCTTCCCTTTTTCTTTCCACATGACATTCACCTCACGTTAGCTTAATAGTTTTAAGCCAACAGCGCCGCATAGAATGCAGCTTAAGAAGGCAAGACGACGCCAATCCGCTGATTCGCGGAAAATAAGGATGCCTAGAAGTGCGCTTCCGGCAGTTCCAATTCCAGTCCAAATCGCGTAAGCAGTTCCCATCGGTAATGTGTCCATCGCAAGAGATAAGAAGAAGAAGCTTACGCCGAAGTTAGCGATTAAAATAACTTTTGGTGCCCAGCCTTTCTTTTCAGTGGCTACTTTCATAAAGAGTACACCAATAATTTCACAAATACCAGCTAGAATTAAAAATACCCAAGCCATTTTATGCGGCCTCCTTCGCTTCTTTTTCTTCTGTTACTCGTTTTAAACCAATTACGCCGAAGAAGATTAAGCCGATTAGTAAAACCTTTACAATAGAGAAAGGTTCCCCGAAGATGAAAATCTCTGTCAGAACGATCCCACCAGCTCCAATTCCTGTAAAGACTGCGTATACAGTGCCCACAGGTAAATCTTTATAAGCTCTAAATAATAAAACGAAACTAATTGTAATTAATAACGCAACGCCAGCCCATTCAAGTGGTGCCTCCGCTTTTTTAAGTCCAATGACCCAAAAGATTTCAATAATACCAGCTATGATTACATAAATCCATGCCATATGTCATTTCTCCTTCCTACCAGTCGTTAGGTAAAGGGCTTAAAAACGACGCATTGCAAAGGAGCAATCCGTCAGTTTGAAAGACCTCGCCAAAATACTTGCCAAGAGGCGTTTAAACGAGTCTCAAAGCGATTTAAACCTGCGAATAGTAGCTCAACCATAAGTCCGTCTAGTAAGCATAGGAAAGCTTCTAGAGCGTCTTTTACTTCAATGTTATGCAGTTCACTTTTCTCGTTTGCCTGTTTAAATATAGGGAATAAAAGTTTTCCAACGTTTTCAATGTGTGCATTTGCTTTTTCAATAATTTGTTCGCGAAATGCATCAGGTGGAAAATAAGAAGTTCGTAACCAAAACATTGATTCTTCACTTTCACCAAATCGTTTTGCGTAGCCCTTTAGTAACTGTAAGAGCAATTCTTCAGTAGACGCATTTGAAAAATTTTCGATATCGTCTGTGAAGCTTTGTAAATCTTTTTGAAGAGCGGATTCTAAGCATATAAAATATAGCTCTTCTTTTCCTTTAAAGTGTGCGTAAATCGATGGTTTTTTAATCCCAACTTCTTGAGCAATATTTGCTAATGAAGTTCCTTCGTAGCCGTAGCGTGCGAAATGAGAAAGTGCTACAGCTTTAATGCGGTTTGCTGTCATTTTCATCCCCTACCTACCGTTCGTTAGGTTCATTATATGCGAGTAAAAATATAAAGTCAATAGGTAAAGAGCTGAAAAAGAGCGCTATAGGTAACGCTCCTTTTAGACAGTATCTCGCTCAATTAAATGGAATGAAAGCTCTTTTGCGTTCCCGCTAATTTGCTCACTTTGCATTTGTTTATGGAATAAAGAAAACGCATGTGAGCCCATTGAGAGACCGGGATGTTCAATTGTTGAAATTTCTAACGCCTTTGAAATTTCATGATTATCAAATCCGAGGATAGCAAGGTCTTCGGGTACTCGAAGACCTTGTTTTCGAGCCTCTGTTAATAAACCTGCTGCAACTTGATCGTTCGCTGTAAAAATAGCGGTTGGACGATTTTTCATGTTTACAATACGATGGAGTAATTGTGCACCGTCTTGCATTGTATAGCATTGATGAAAAATCCATTCGGGATGTAACGTTTTGCCCTCCTTACGAAGTGTATCAGCAAACGCCTTTTCCCGCTCCATAGAATTTGCACTCGTTTTTCTTGCTAAACAAATTCCGATTTTTTCATGGCCTTTCTTGAGTAAATAGGCGGTGCCAAGACGGAATCCTTCATAATGATCTACGTAGACGGATGAAATGAGAGGGTGGTTCATCTTTTCGCATGAAATAATAGGAGCAAATTTTGCGAAAGGTTCAATTTGTTCCCATGAACTCGTTCGAGAGCAAATAATCATCCCGTCGAATTGTTTCATTTTCATCATTTCCAGAACACGAATTTCTTCAATACTATCGTAATTCGTTTGACATAAATTAATGTGATAGCCAGCTGCTAACGCTTCGTTACCGATTCCTTCAATAATGGTACTGAAGTATGGAAGGTTAATGAAAGGAAGCATAACACCGATCGTATATGTTTTTCCCTTTATTAAATGAATAGCATTTATATTTTTGGCATAGTTCAATTCTTCAACAGCATCTAGAACGCGCTTACGTTTTTCTTCTTTTACGTAAGGGTGATTATTCAGGACACGAGAAACAGTTGATATGGATACACCAGCGGTTTTTGCAATTTGTTTTATATTGGCCATATGTATCACCTCTCTCCTTATTATAAAGGGAAAATAATAAGAAAGAAAAAATCTTGACCTGAAAAGCTTTTCACAAACTATGTTATAACTATGACTTCTGTTATTCGCGTAACCTTTTTATTTGGGCGTGAGAATGATAGGGGTCTTTTTTGCGTTTATAAAAGAAGTTTTGTCAAAATGTGTGAGAATAACGTGGAAAGTTTTCAAAGGGGGAGTTTGTTAATGAGGCGAATATGAATAGCATATAAACACTTGGTTCATAAAGATAGCGGTATGAAAGGGCGGAAACAAATTGAAAAAAGGAATCATTTGTTTCGTGTTTTCTAGTCTAGTGCTAAGTTCATGTTCGTTTCAGCAAACGATGCAAGAAGAAAAGCAATTTGTGGGAACAACAGGGGGAGCTATGGATCGTGTTACGGATCCAATTCCGCTGAAGGAGCTTTCGAAATATTTTCCAGTGAAATTTAAAGTTCCGACGTTTTTACCGTATGACATTACGAGTGATGTGAAGGGAGAAGTCAGAACGATTGGAAAAAAGAACGCTGTCTTAATGATTAAATATAAACAGCAGGATCCAGGTAGAAATGAGTATATTGAGTTAAATGTTGCGAACTTTCCTTATAGTTTTCCAGATCTTGTGGAAGAGAAACGATTTCAAGAACAAATGAAATTGAATAATGGAGCATTCGCTTATTTTAAAAATAAGGATGACTCCGAGCGAGGAGACGAATTTGCTGCGCTTATATGGAAAGAGAAAGAACTTGAATATCAGCTCCTGTATCGTAATGCACAAGAAAATGATAAAGATGTGATTAAGAAAAATTTATTATACATTGCAAATAATATGGAATGAAAAAAACTAGCTGAATTATTCAGCTAGTTTTTGTATGTTATTATTTCTTTTTAATTTTTCCAGTCCACGTTTTAAATCCACCTTGTAATTGGTAGAAATCTTTGTAGCCTTGTTTCTTTAAGTATTGAGCCGCACGACCAGTACGGAATCCGCTTTGGCAGTATAAGTAAACTGGTTGATCTTTACGAAGTTCTTTATGACGAAGGCGAATTTGTGATAACGGAATGTTACGTGCGCCTAAAATATGCCCTGCAGTATATTCGTCTGCTTCGCGAATATCGATAAGCTGTGCTTTACGGTAGCCAGCGCGAAACTCTTCTTCTGAAAGTGTTGTAATTAATTTTTTCTGATAGAAATACATCCATACAGTGTAACCGATGAACGCTACGATTACGGCTAATAAAATAATCCAAGTTGTTGACACGATTCTATCGCTCCCTTTTTTCTTATCCTACTTTCAATATTATAATGCCCGTATGTATTTATGCAACAGATTCATTTGTATATAAGAAGAAATTTCGTATTCTTTCACAAATTTTGTCGAATTTGGTAGACTAGAGAATGTGAAAAATAATTGGTTATATGAGGTGCAGGATGGGAAAAGAAAAATGGTGTTATATTAACTCTGGTCAATGTTCACCGGCATTTAATATGGCGTTAGATGAATGTTTATTAAATTGGCAAAGTGAAAAGAAAATGCCACCAACCATTCGTTTTTACGAATGGGAAGTACCAACATTAACAGTCGGGTATTTCCAACGTGTTGAAAAAGATATTAATATGGATGTAGTTAACGAAAAGAAATATGGATTCGTTCGTCGTCAAACAGGCGGCAGGGGTGTACTACATGATAAAGAATTAACGTACAGTGTTATTGTGTCTGAAGATCATCCAAATATGCCAAAAACAGTTACAGAAGCGTATCGTGTTATTTCGCAAGGTTTATTAGATGGTTTTAAAGCATTAGGGTTAGAAGCGTATTATGCAGTTCCAAAAACAGAAGCAGATCGTGAAAATTTGAAAAATCCACGCTCAGGCGTATGTTTTGATGCACCGTCTTGGTATGAAATTGTAGTAGAAGGAAGAAAAATCGCAGGTAGTGCGCAAACACGTCAAAAAGGTGTTATTTTACAGCACGGGTCAATTCCATTAGAAATAGATTTAGATGAGTTATATGATCTGTTTTTATTCCCGAATGAACGTGTGAAAGAACGTATGAAGAGTATGTTCTCTTCTAAAGCGGTAGCAATTAATGAATTAACAGACCGTACGTTTACAATCGAGCAGTTAATTAAAGCGTTTGAGGTTGGGTTTGAAAAAGGATTAGATGTAGAGCTTGTTCCATATGAATTAACAGAAGAACAATTACATGAAGTGCAAACATTAGCAAAAGAAAAGTATGAAAGTAAAGAATGGAATTATAAAAAATAAGAGGTGGCAATTGCCGCCTCTTATTTTTTTATAGTAAATTAAGTACTTTTTCTACTTTGATTCCTTTATCTTGTAAAGAACGAAGGCGATTGACAACGTCCATAATTTCTTTGTCAAATGTAACGCTAATACCTTGGCTTTGTAGTTCTTCTTTTAAGCCTTCAATAGAATCATCTATGTCGATGCCAAGCTCGTAATCTTGACAAACTTCAATTGTCTTTTTCACGAGTTTCACATAATTTTCTTGTAGTTTTGAATTTGTTTCAGTCAAAGCAGGTTGCTTCGGTTTTGCAGGCGCAACCGGTGCTGTCTCTTGCTTTGTAACTGGAGTAGGTACTGCTTTTTTCATAGGTGCTGGAGTAGATAATTCCACAGCTGCTTCTACACTTACTGGCTTAGGTGTCGGTGCCGGAGTAGGCTTAGGTGTTGGTGCTGTGGCAGGTGTTTCCACACGTGTAACAGGCTTTGGAGCAGGTGTAACTGCTTTTGGAACTTCTACAACTACTTCTTTTTTCGGAGTAGCTTCTACAACTGTTTCTTCTTGTTCAGCAGCCTCTTTATTTTCTTTACTCCACATAACGCGTTCTATTTCTAGAGAAACATTATTTTTGTTCATCGCTGTTAATGTAACTTTACCAACTTCAGCGTTTCCAGTGAAATCAACAATTTTATAAATAACACTCTTGTTCCAATCCACGTTTCCGCTCAAAAATAATTCTTCGTTACATTTCGGCGTTAAGCCCTCGATTTTAATTTCTGCGTTTACACCGTTTTCACTATATACCATAATTAGCGAAGCATTTACATCTTCGTCTGCTAACATTAGTTCACGTACCATTTTGCCGGTGCGTACTTGCGTTTTCTTCTTAACTGACATCTAATTTCTCCTCTCAAAAATTCAGTAATAATAAAAAAATCGTATAACGAAAAATAATTGCTCACGAAGATTTATGATACCGATAATAAAAGCATCACGTCAACAATTAACTTTAATTATTTTGCATTTTTCTTATTTTCTTTATGAAATTTTTCAATTTGTAAAATTAGACAGAAGAAAAAACAGCCTTTTGAAGGGCTGTTAAAAATTTGATTTTTTATATAGGAATTTATATAAAGCATAAAATAGGATAGCGATTAAAGCATTTTGCCAAAAGGTTAGATGATAAATGAGATAAGGTTGTTTTTTAAAATAAATATTTAAGAATATAGCGGAACAAAACGGGGTAGCAAATGCGAATCCAAATAGAATTCTTTTTTTCCAATTCATTTTCTGATCAAAGGAGTACCGCTTTAATAAATATAAAATAAATAGTATACCTAGTATAATTATTGAAACAGACAAAGTAGTTCCAAGGATACTAAAAGGTGGACTTATTATTTCGGTGTTCTTTTCAAAAAAGAAAATGAAAAGAGAAGCAATGGTGTCTATTCCAAATTGTATAGCGAGAAGTAAGCTAATAACAAAGCCGATTAAAGAAGTTTTTTCTAACATTGTTTGAACTGGCAAAGCCGATATGAGTTCATCACAATAAGATTGTAAGTCATCACCAAAAATGTCATAAGCATTTTTATTTTCTGTTTGTGCTTCGATGAGATGGTCTAATATTTCTAGTAATAGTTCTTCTACTTGTTGCTCTGGCACGTTAGATAAACGAAGGTAAACTAACATATCGCTATAAGCAACTTCATTTTCAGGTGTTAGAAGTTCGCGTTTTTTGTTGTTCAATTTAATCATGTCTTGCGCATTCATCCTCATCACTCCCCCTGTAATAAATTGTTCACCGTAGTTGAAACCATTCCCCAGCTTTGTTTAAATTCTTTAAGCTGTTCTAATCCTTTATCAGTTACGTGATAATATTTTCTCTTTGGACCAAGTGAGGAGGCTTTTAATGTTCCTTCAATCAATTTTTCTTTTTGCATACGTAACAATAACGGATATATGCTTCCTTCGCTTACGAATGTAAATCCGTGTTTATTTAATTTTGTACTCAGTTCATATCCGTACACTTCTTCTTGTGAAATGATGTACAGGATACAACCTTCGAGTACACCTTTTAACATTTGGCTGTGCATGATTTCACCACCTTTTACTCAGGTAACTTGCTGTGCAAGGTAGCTGTTATCCAAATTATAACATTCAGTAACTTGCAACGCAAGTTACTGAAGTGGAAAACTTTAATGCGTGTTAATTTTTCATCGTTTCCCATACTAACGAGAGGAGGGAAGCATATGAAACCGTTTATGCCAAAACTTGTTTACTTTGAACCGAAGGCACTTGAATATCCACTTGGAAAAGAGCTGTATGAGAAGTTTACGAAGATGGGATTAGAAATTCGTGAAACGACATCCCATAATCAAATTCGAAATTTGCCGGGTGAAAATGATTTGCAAAAGTATCGTAATGCAAAAGCAACGCTTGTCGTTGGGGTGAGGAAGACATTAAAGTTTGATACGTCAAAACCGTCAGCTGAATATGCAATTCCGCTTGCAACAGGATGTATGGGACATTGTCATTATTGTTACTTGCAAACGACACTTGGGAGTAAGCCTTACGTTCGCGTGTATGTGAATCTTGATGAAATATTTGAGAAGGCACAGCAATATATGGATGAAAGAGCACCTGAAATAACAAGGTTTGAAGCTGCTTGTACATCAGATATCGTTGGGATTGATCATTTAACACATGCATTAAAGCGCGCGATCGAATTCATTGGAGAAAGTGAGCATGGGCGTTTACGTTTCGTTACGAAATATTCGCACGTTGATCATTTATTAGATGCAAAACATAACGGGAAAACTCGTTTCAGGTTTAGTATTAATTCACGTTATGTAATTAAAAATTTTGAACCAGGGACATCACCGTTTGAAGAAAGAATTGAAGCGGCTCGTAAAGTAGCAGGCGCGGGTTATCCACTTGGATTTATAGTGGCGCCGCTTTATATGCATGAAGGATGGGAAGAAGGATATCGTGAACTATTTGAGCGATTGTACAATGCATTAAACGATTTGTCGATACCGAATTTAACATTTGAATTAATTCAACATCGCTTTACAAAGCCAGCAAAAAAGGTTATTCAAGAGCGTTATCCGAATACGAAGCTTGAAATGGATGAAGAGAAGCGTAAATATAAATGGGGACGATATGGCATTGGAAAATACGTATATAAAAAAGATGATGCGGAAGTATTGGAAGAAACGATAAGAGGTTATATATATGAGTTTTTTCCTGATGCAGAAATACAATACTTTACTTAAGAGGAGTCTGTATGCAAATACAGATTCTTTTTTGTTTTATATATTTAGGCTTGTTTTCAACTTGTCACGTTATTCTTTCTGGTGTATCATTTTATTGATTGCTTCGTACGGAATGAGCAAAATGAAATTGGATGGAGGAAACCGATGCCTACCCCTAGTATGGAAGATTATATTGAACAAATTTATTTGTTGATTGATGAAAAGGGTTATGCCCGCGTATCTGATATTGCTGAAGCGCTTAGTGTACATCCATCCTCTGTAACAAAAATGGTGCAAAAATTAGACAAAGATGAATATCTAATTTATGAAAAATATAGAGGGCTTGTATTAACATCAAAAGGTAAAAAAATTGGAGAACGTCTCGTATATCGTCATGAATTGTTAGAGCAATTTATGCGTATTATCGGTGTGGATGAAAGTAAGATTTACAATGATGTAGAAGGAATTGAACATCATTTAAGCTGGGAAGCAATTGATCGTATTGGTGACTTAGTGCAATACTTTGAACAAGATGAGGTTCGAGTGGAAACACTTCGTGGCGTTCAAAAAGCAAATGAAGAGAAAAGTAATTAAGGGGAACGTACGTCGTTTCCTTTTTTATTTCAATCGAAAAGGATGGGAGAATGATGAAAGCAATTATTTTTGATTTTGATGGATTAATTGTGGATACAGAAACAATATGGTTTCACTCTTTCAGAGACGCCGTTCGTGAGTACGGTGGAGATTTACCTTTAGAGGAATTTGCAAAATGTATTGGAACGACAGACGATGTACTGTATGAATATTTAAATGAGCAATTAAAAGAGAAGTTTGATAAGTATGCATTAAAAGAAAAAGTGAAAATTTTACATAAAGAGAAAATGAAAATACCAGAAGCTCGTGACGGGGTAAAAGAATACTTACAAGAAGCGAAAGAAATGGGATTAAAAATCGCATTAGCTTCCAGTTCCTCTAGAGAATGGGTTATTCCTTTTTTGGAAGAACTACAAATTCGTGATTATTTTGAAGTCATTAAAACGAGAGAAGATGTTGAGAAGGTAAAACCAGATCCAGCACTTTACCGAGTAGCAATAGAAGATTTAGGGATAGATTCGTCTGAAGCCGTTGTATTTGAAGACTCGTTAAATGGATTGAAAGCAGCGATTGCAGCGGGATTAACGTGCGTTGTTGTACCGAATGATGTGACACGTAATTTACCATTTGAAAATCATCACCTTCGAATTGAAAGTATGAAAGATAAAAGTTTGAAAGAAGTAATGCAAAATATAAAGAAAGACCGTATCTCCTAAAAGGAAGCACGGTCTTTCTTTTTGTTTTTTTTACCTTCAATGACAGTTAAATGAGATTGTTTTCTTTTTCGCTTCAAAGAAGAAGGATTCCCTTTTTTTCCTTTGTCATTAGAAGTATTTGATTTAAAGAAAGAATTGCTTAGGGGTGCTACATTTTGTTTCCCATGTTTGCGGCTCGATTGTTTTGCAGCGCGCTTATATGAGCTTTGCGAATTTGCAGAACCACTAGAGTTTGTAAACATTTTGTAGAGTAAATAAAAGATACCAACGACAGCCAACATGATACAAATATTTCTTAACACACCCATTGGGTTTGTAATGACAGATGAAACAAGGCCGAATATTGCTAATCCGATAATAAGCACAAATATAGCGAAAGTAAACGAACGACCGTTCATAAGGAACACCTCCTAAAAACATATATTAAAATTAGTATATTAACGATGAGGAAAGGAGTTGAACACCATTTTTAAATAATTATTGTTTGTTTTCTAAACGTAATAATTCTTCAAACGATGCAATGGCTACTTCCACTTGATCATCTGTTGGTTCTTTCGTTGTTAATAGTTGTAGCCATAATCCGGGATATCCAAGTATGCGTAATACTGGAATATCGCGTAATCGATTCGTAAATTGTAACACTTCAAAAGAAATGCCGAGCACGACTGGAATTAATAAAATTCGGTTTACCACTCTGGCCCAAAGTGGATCTGTAGGGACAAGGAAATAAACAAACATTCCAATAATGACTGTAAATATAATGAAGCTACTGCCACAACGATAATGAAGGCGAGTTTGTTTTTGAACATTTTCTACAGTCAGTGAAAGGTTATTCTCATAGGCATTAATTACTTTATGCTCCGCACCATGGTACTGAAATACCCGCTTAATAAGTGGGGTTAAAGAAATAAAGTATATATAGCTCAATAATAGCATGAGCTTAATGACACTTTCGACAATGATTTGCCCTGTATGAGATGGGAAAATCGGTCTCGTTAATTCAGCTAGTAGTGCAGGAACTGCTGTGAAAATGACTTTACCGAATATGAAAGATAAAACGCCAACTGCTGCAACTCCTAATACCATCGTTAACTTCGATTGTTCTTCTTTTTTATTTGCAATTTGTTCGTCTTCTTCTGGGTGGACATCAAATCGTTCTGAAGCAAAGTTTAAATGTTTTGCCCCGTTCGCGCTTGCATCCACAATAGCGGCAATCCCTCGTAAAAATGGAATTTTTTTCAGGATAGATAATGCTTTATTACGAACGCGTGGTAATCGATAAAATTCAATCGATTTATCTTTACGACGAACCGCTGTAACAGTATATTCTCTACCGCCAAACATAACTCCTTCTATGACTGCTTGCCCGCCATATATTTGTTTTGACTCTTCTGCCATGTTAACACCAACCTGTATTTGTTTCTCTCTTATGTAGAAAAAGAGGCAATTGTCATACTGGGTTCTGTCATTTTGAAATAAGACAATCACCGAGTTTCCTTTATTTTATCGACAAATACAAGTAGATGACAAGGGAAAATGTTATGAGAGTCGGACATTTCTTATTCTTTTTATAGACAAATTTCGCAGTATTTAAACATGGTTCAAAATAGTTTCGGGCATACTATTGAGCGGAGGTGTCGATGTGAGTCAAGAACAATTAGGAACAAGGAATTTTGTGCAAATTGGTTTATTTGGTGGACTTTTTTGGGGAGGGATATGGTATTTCCTTCATATATTTTCATTTACAGAAGCGGGACCGAATTATTTACTATTACCATTTGCCTTTGGAAGCTGGAAAGAAGGGGTATGGGGTAATGTGTTAGGAATTGTTTGTATGGCACTACTTTCAATTTTAATTGCCTTTTTGTATAAAGCGTTTTTGGCAAAGTTTGAAGGGATTCTTCCAGGGATGATTTATGGTCTATTTTGGTGGGCGTTACTATTTTTCGGAGTAGGGTTAATAGCACCTGCTATTAAAAGTGCACTCCATTTACCGAAAGAAACAATTGTGACGACAATATGCATCTTTATATTGTATGGTGTGTTTATAGCATACTCTGTTTCCTACGCAGTAAATACAAATAAAGCTGAGCGAGAAGGGGAAGAGAAGACAAACTATTCAAATAAGTAACTCCTATGTTAAAATGTTATATAGATCTTTAATATTAAGGAGTTTTAAGCATATGAAAAAGGTACTCCTCGTAAACGGTCCTAACCTAAATCGCCTCGGTGTCAGGGAGGTAAATGTATATGGAAAGGGCACGCTAGCGACACTTGAAGCAGATATGAAGCAAGAAGCAGAAGCAATGGGAGTGGAGTTAGAATGTTTCCAATCGAATCATGAAGGTGCGATTATCGATCGTATTCATGAGGCGGAAGATATATATGAAGGGATCATTTTAAATCCTGGAGCATTTACGCATTATAGCTATGCGATTCGAGATGCAATTGCAAGCATTTCGATTCCTGTTATTGAAGTACATATTTCTAACATTCATCAGCGTGAGTCGTTCCGTCACGAATCTGTGACGGCAGCTGTTTGTGCGGGACAGATTGTTGGATTTGGTTTTTATGGCTATAAGTTAGCGTTATTTGCATTAATGGAGAAATTGAGGGAGGCATAAAGTAATGGAGAAAATCGAAAGATTAAGAAGTGCATTTGATGAGGCTGGTATTGACGGTATTTTGTTAACAAATGAACATAGTCGTAGATATATGGCTAACTTCACAGGAACAGCTGGTGTTGTACTGATTTCGAAAAAACGCGCCCAATTTATTACAGATTTCCGTTACGTAGAGCAGGCTAGTAAACAAGCGGTTGGATACGAGATTGTACAGCATGCAGGATTAATTATCGATGAAGTTGCAAAGCAAGTGAAAGAACTAGGAATTCAAAAGCTTGGCTTTGAGCAAGATACTCTTACATATAGTTCTTATTCAGCTCATAAAGAAGCGATCGATGCTGAATTTATCCCAACTTCTGGGCTTGTAGAAAAGTTACGCTTGATAAAGACTGATTCAGAGATTAAGATATTAAAGGAAGCTGCACAGATTGCAGATGCTGCCTTTGAACATATTCTATCATTCATTCGCCCGGGAGTATCTGAAATTGAAGTGTCAAATGAACTTGAATTTTTCATGAGAAAACAAGGAGCAACATCTTCTTCGTTTGATATTATCGTTGCTTCAGGTCTTCGTTCGGCATTACCGCACGGCGTGGCATCTGAAAAAGTGATAGAAACAGGAGATTTCGTTACATTAGACTTCGGCGCTTATTACAAAGGATATTGCTCTGATATTACTCGTACGATTGCAGTTGGTGAACCATCTGATAAATTGAAAGAAATTTATAATATCGTTTTAGAAGCACAATTACGTGGTGTGAACGGTATTAAAGCTGGTTTAACTGGCCGTGAAGCGGATGCGTTAACGCGTGATTACATAACGGAAAAAGGATACGGTGAATACTTCGGACATTCTACTGGTCATGGAATCGGTCTTGAAATCCATGAAGCACCAGGTTTAGCATTCCGTTCTGATACAGTACTTGAACCAGGTATGGCTGTAACAGTAGAGCCAGGTATTTATATTCCAGGTATTGGCGGCGTACGTATTGAAGATGATATCATTGTGACAAGTGAAGGTAATGAAGTAATTACGAAATCACCAAAAGAACTTATTATTTTGTAATACACAGGAGGATTTTTTTACATGATTTCAGTAAACGATTTTCGTACAGGTTTAACAATTGCAGTGGATAATGGCCTTTGGCAAGTACTTGATTTCCAACACGTAAAGCCAGGTAAAGGTGCTGCATTCGTTCGTTCTAAACTACGTAACCTTCGCACAGGTTCTGTTCAAGAGAAAACATTCCGTGCTGGTGAGAAAGTAGAAAAAGCACACATCGAAAACCGTCGTATGCAATACTTATACGCAAGCGGTGAGGCTCACGTATTTATGGATAACGGAACTTATGAGCAAATCGAACTTGGTGAAAAACAAATCGAGCGCGAGCTTAAATTCCTAAAAGAAAACATGGAAGTATCTATTATGACTTACCAAGGCGAAGTACTTGGTGTTGAACTTCCAAACACAGTTGAATTACAAGTTACAGAAACAGAGCCAGGTATTAAAGGTGACACTGCTTCTAACGTAACAAAACCAGCTACATTAGAAACTGGTCTTGTTGTACAAGTACCAATCTTTATTAACGAAGGCGAAATGCTTATCATCAACACTGGTGAAGGTAAATACGTTTCTCGTGCATAGTAAAAAAGCACTCGTGATCAGCACGAGTGCTTTTTTTATAGAAAATAGGGCAGATAATAAATAGTGGTTATTATAAAACTGAAAGCTGTAAGACTAGCTGCACCTGTTGTGCAAGGACCCCATGTCATTTGAAAAGGTTTTACTGTACCTGTTTTATATATAGTGTGATCAATGTTGTTATTTTGTCTTATATTTAAAGCAATGAGCCAAATCGCCCCGAATATCCCTAAACTACCAAGAAAAAAGGCCTCCATAAATGACCAGCCCACCAATAATGAAAAAAGATAAATAAGAGCCAATTCTACTACAATCGTTAAACTAATTTTTTAAAGCCTTCATATTTTTCCTCCTCACTCTGTAATCCTAACCAGTTTAAAAATTTTTCGCGTGACACGACGTGCAGAGAGCAAGGTGACCTTACTTCTTTCTCTAATGCAGCGTGTTCGTCTGGAAACTTATTTTCCACATGCAACGAAATATAAGGTAGTTTCTCTTGTGCTTTTAACGAGCGGATATTATTCGTTTTACCACCAGTAAATACGTATGTAAGTTGTAAGTCTAAAAAAGCAATTTTAAAAATTTCTTTTTTGGCAGCCTCATTATATCCTTTTCCCCAGTACGGATAGCCGAGCCAACTACCAATGTGAGATTGTTTCTTCTCATAATTAATATGTTTAAGTGTGGTGAGACCGATTATTTCGTTTTCTTCATTTACAATCATTCTCGATAAAGACCTCTTTTGGCGCTCTTCTTCTATTGCGAAAAGAAGGAATGCTTTCGTGTCTTCGATTTTTTCTACCTTTATTCCTAAAGCGTTTTTTACATGTGAATCACTGGATAGCCTAAAAATCACATTTGCATAGCGTAAGTCGAGTGGTACTAAGGTAACGTGTTGCATCGTCTATACCTCTTTTAAATTAAATACACCATAAAAGTAAGAATATTCAGATTTAATAAAGACGGTAGATAAAAATTATGTTTTTACTTCTGAAATAGACAACCTTTGCATATGGTTGTACAAATATATTCTTTTTGGAGTGCAGCACTAGTAACCGTTATGGGAGAAGGTGGGAGAATGAAACAGTGGCTAGCGGCAATGGAAACGTCCGTGCTTGTAATGGGGTTGCTTCGGTTGTTTTCAGGTAGCGCGGAAATATTCGCCGCTTTGCTCATGCTTTATGTGAATGATGCGAAGAAAGCATTGTTTATAAATGGTATGTTGGCGTTTGTTGGACCGACCGTATTAATTTTAACAATGACAATAGGTATAGCGAGTGTGGCAAGCGAGATTTCTTTTTTGAAACTCTTTTTTCTAGCGCTTGGAATTGGCTGCATTTTTATCGCGTTGTTGAAATAAGTAAGCCAGGTATAGTGGGGAGAAGCTGATGAAAGAAGTATTAGAAGTTTTACCGAAAACGATGAAGCAGTTAGTGGAAAGTTGTAAGTGGTGCGATGCTCTAGAGGAAATCCGTGTTCGAATTGGAAGACCGCTAGAGTGTATTGCTCATGGTGAAGTGTTTTTTTATGACTATATTGTTACAGCAGAGGACGCTATTTACTTATTGAATAAATTAAGTCAATTCTCAATTTATACGATGGAAGAGGAATTAAAGCGTGGATATGTGACGCTCCGAGGGGGGCATAGAATCGGCTTAGCAGGAAAAGTCATTACAGAAAAAAGCGCAGTGAAAATGATTCGAGATGTCTCTTCCTTTAATATTCGTATTGCTCGTCAAAAAATAGGAATTGCTGAACCGCTTTTACCCTATTTGTATGAATCACGATGGTTAAACACGATGGTAATTGGCCCGCCGCAAACGGGGAAAACAACACTTTTAAGAGATGTAGCGCGTTGTATGAGCCAAGGTGTAAGTGCTTCGGAAATTCCTTCGTGTAAAGTAGGGATCGTTGATGAACGGTCAGAAATTGCTGGCTGCGTGAAAGGCATCCCGCAGTATGACTTTGGCACACGAGTAGATGTGTTAGACGCATGTCCAAAAGCTGAAGGAATGATGATGATGATTCGTTCTATGAGCCCAGATATATTAATTGTGGATGAAATTGGTCGTAAAGAAGATAGTGAAGCAATTATGGAGGCAGTACATGCAGGGGTTCAGCTTTTTATAAGCGCACATGGATTTTCTTATGATGATGTTGTGAAACGCCCATCACTAAAGGCAGTGCTAGAGCTTGGCATTTTTGATAGGTTTGTGGAATTGTCAAAAGCAAGAGGGCCAGGGACAGTTATGCAAGTGAAAGATAAGAATGGAAAATCGGTATTACCTCATAGAAAGGCTGAGGGCGTATGGTAAAAATATTTGGTGCAGTGTTAATCGTTGCTGTCAGCACCTTTTTCGGGTTTTCATACGCTAAAAGATACAGTGAGAGGCCAAGGCAACTTAGATTATTAAAAGCGGCACTTCAATCATTAGAGGCAGAAATTATGTATGGGCATACCCCTTTGTCTGAAGCCGCTGAGCGATTAGTAAAACAAATGCCGAAGCCGTTAAATTGGATATTTCAAAGTTTCGCTAACAGGCTAGAAAGCGGAGAACAAACAGTAAGAGAAGCTTGGATAGATAGTTTGAAAGAAAATTGGAAGCTAACAGCATTTCAGCAAACTGAGTACGAGATTTTGCAGCAATTTGGTGAAACGCTCGGACAACATGATCGTGAATCGCAACAAAAACATATTCGCTTATGTATTACACATTTAGAGAGAGAAGAAGAAGAAGCGAAAGTATTACAAATGCAATATGAAAAGATGATTAAGAGCTTAGGAGTACTAGCGGGGCTACTTATCGTAATTTTACTGCTATAGGGGGGAGAAAGGCGATGTCCATTGATGTTGGATTAATATTTCAAATCGCCGGAATCGGCATTGTTTTAGCTTTCATTCATACCGTATTAAAAGAATTAAAGCGTGAGGATATTGCAAATTGGGTTATCCTTGTCGGTTTTGTCGTTATTTTATTTCATGTCGCATTTTTAATTAATACGCTATTCGACAAGATTAAAAGTGTCTTTCTCTTCCAGTAAAGGGGGCGGTTCGAATCGAAATTATACAAATTGTCGGATTAGGCCTCGTTGCTACATTTTTAGCAGCTGTATTAAATCAGCATAAATCTAGCATTACGTCATTATTTATTGTGTTCGTAGGTAGCGTAATGTTCCTTCTTTTAATCGATCAAATTCACGCTATTTTACAAATGATTGAGAGAGTAGCGAGTGAAGCGAAAGTTAGCAACGTATATGTAGAAACGTTGCTAAAAATTATTGGGATTGCTTATATCGCTGAGTTTGGAGCGCAAATTACAAAGGATGCAGGGCAAGGGGCAATCGCTTCGAAAATTGAATTAGCTGGAAAGATTTTAATTCTCGTTATGGCGATTCCTATTTTGACGGTTGTAATTGAAACTATTCTCGGATTTTTGCCGACGGGATAAGGGGGAGTGAATGTTGAGGGGGTTTGGAGCTAAGCTGCTATTTGCTTGCTTCCTTTTCTTTTCTTTACCGGTTGTTGTACAAGCTTCTCCTGTAGAAACAAACGTCGTTGATCAACAATTGGATAAGCTCGGAATTGAAGATGTGAAGCAATTTTGGGACGGGCTTGTTACAAAATATGGAGGTTACTTACCAGAGAGTCAAAAAGGTAGCTTTATGGAGTTTGTAAAAGGAGAAAAAGAAATCTCTATAAAAGAGTGGATGCTAGGTTTATTAAAGTACTTATTTCACGAACTTGTTGCAAATGGGAAACTACTTGGAACGCTCATTATGCTTACAATTTTTAGTGCATTGTTGCAATCGTTGCAATCTGCATTTTCAAAGAGTAGCGTAAGTAAAATTGCTGATGCGGTTGTATATATGGTACTTATTATTTTCGCTTTAAATAGTTTTTATGTCGTCATGACATATGCAAGAGAAACGATACAAACAATGGTAGATTTCATATTAGCACTACTGCCAATCTTGCTTGCACTTATAGCAACCGGGGGAGGGGTTGTATCTGTCGCATTTTTTCATCCGATTATCATCTTCTTAATGAACACAAGTGGGCTTCTAATGAATTATATTGTTCTACCACTTTTATTACTTGCAACGATATTAAGTATTGTAAGTACGATGAGTGATCAATATAAAGTAACGAAATTGTCCAAGCTTTTGCAAAACGTTAGCGTGGGGATTATCGGTATCTTTTTAACGATTTTTTTAGGGGTATTATCTGTACAAGGAACAGCGACAGCTGTTGCGGATGGAATCGCTGTGAAAACTGCTAAATTTGTAACAGGGAACTTTATTCCCGTAGTAGGAAGGATGTTTACAGAGGCGGCGGATACTGTTATTAGTGCGTCGGGATTATTAAAAAATACAGTCGGAATTATCGGACTCGTCATTTTATGCTTAATTGTCGCTTTTCCAGCGATTCAAATCTTTTGTATTGCGTTTATTTACAAGTTCGCAGCAGCAGTATTGCAACCAGTTGGCGGTGGAGCAATTATTCAATGTTTAGATATCATTGGACGGAGCATCATTTACGTATTTGCTTGCTTAGCTATCGTATCGTTTATGTTCTTTTTAAGTATCACAATTATTATTGCTGCGGGGAACATTACACTTATGATGCGGTAGGAGGTGAAGGGTATGCAATTTGTTACAGAGTGGATTAGAAATATTATCGTTTTTTTACTCTTAGCGACAATGCTTCATCTTATTCTTCCAAATTCCAATTTGCAAAAGTACGTTAAATTCGTTGTAAGTCTATTATTAGTTGTTTTAATTTTAACGCCCCTTTTTAAACTATTGCAAACAGATGTAAATGAAGTAATCGCAAATTTTAATGAAGAGAAGTACGTAGCAGAAGGGTCTGTAAAAAATTCAATAGATTCGAAGAAAAAAGAAATACAAGCTCTAACACGTGCATATAGTTTAGAAGAGATGGCTACCAAAATGAAAAAAGAAGTAGGAAAAGAGTTTGAGAAACAGTATGGTATGTCAGTCTCTGAAATACAAATAGTCGCAGCGGAAAGCACAGCGGAAGTAAAGTCAGCGAAAGATATTCAATCTGTTGTTGTGACGTTGAAAGAAAAAGAGCGTAGTAAAAATGATGCAATCGAAACAGTAAAACCAGTTGAAATTAATACAAAAGAACCACCGAAAAAAGTAGAGGAAACGAATGTAGAAATGAAAGACTTCTTTTCAAGCAGGTGGCAACTAGAGAATAAACAAATCCAAGTTCAAATGGAAGGGAGGACAGGTAGAGTAAATGGACAATAAAGATAAAAATTCGAAGTTCTCATTTTTTCGAAACTTATTGAATGGAGATGAAAAAGAAAGTAATGAGAAGGGAAAAAAGGTAACACCTAAGTTCTTACTTGTCCTACTCATACTTGGAATGTTGCTTATGTTTTCTAGTAGTTTCTTTTCAAGTAAAAAAGAAGAAGTACCTGTATTTAAAGAACAAAAAACTCAAAACCAAGAAAAAGACGTACCAACTTTTGGACAAAAAAATAATGATAATATGTCAAATGTAGAAAAATATGAAAAAGCGTATGAACAAGAATTAAAAGCAGCCTTAGAAGAGATAGCAGGAGTAAAAGATGTAACGATTAATGTAAATTTAGACTCATCAGAGGAAAAAATATTAGAAAAAAATACAGTGAAACGTTCACAAACAACAGGTGAAACAGATAAAACAGGCGGTAAGAGGAAAGTAGAAGACGAGTCTCTTGATGAAAAGACAGTCATTATACGTGAAGGGGATAAAGAAACTCCCGTTGTTTTACGAACAGAGAAACCGAAAGTGCGAGGTGTTCTTGTCGTAGCAAAGGGAGTGGATAATATACAAGTTAAAGCGATGGTAAAAGAAGCTGTCATACGGCTACTAGATGTACCAGCCCATCGCGTTTCAGTTTCACCGAAAAATTGATAGGGAGGAAATAACGTGTTAAAAAAACAAACGGTTTGGCTATTAACGATGTTAAGTTTAGTTGTTGTACTATCTGTGTATTACGTAACAACTCCAGACAAAATGAATACAGCATCGCCGGCAACAGGTGAAAAGATTGGACAAGAAAAACAAGGTACTGAAAAAGCAGTAACAAATGAAACGCCGATTAAAGAAACAACAAAAGAATCTTCAAACAAAGAAAATACAAGCAAGGAAACACCTAATAAAGAAACAAACAAAGAAACAGATAAAAAAGAGAGTGCTACAAAAGAAACAAGTAAAAAAGAAGCTAACGTAACAGTTCAATCAAGTGATGAAAATTTCACAGCATTACGTATGCAAATGGAAGATCAGCGAAGTGAACAAAAAGCAAGATTACAAGAAGTGATGAATTCAGCAAAATCTTCAGCAACAGAAAAGAGTAAAGCAAAAGATAATTTTGATGCAATTACTACAATGGAAACGAAACAAGAATTACTTGAGACGGTAATTAAATCTCAAGGTGGATATAAAGATGCCCTTGTAAGAGCCGATGGAACTGACATTAAAGTAACTGTAAAAGCAGCAAAACATTCACAAAAAGAAGCGAATAAAATTATACAACTTGTAAGAAGTGAAGGCGGATCAAAAGATGTAGGTGTAAAATTTGATCCACCAACAAAATAAAACGAATAATCCGTGGGGAATCCCTCCGCGGATTATTCGTTTTTAGTAATCGGATTGTTTGAAAATAGTTAGATCAAAATAATAATAGAAAAAAGCTATCATTTTCGATAGCTTTTTTCTGTTTCGTCTTTGTTTTTACTATGTTCAACTCGGAACGGAGAAATACGTTGTGAGTAAAAGATTAGCGGTTCATGGTAGTGATGATTACTTTTTCCGGATTTGACGTGGATGAAGAGAACGAATGCCCAGACCATTACGGCAGGTAAGAAGAGAATGAGCCATATCATATGTCCACACCTCGATACGATATATTTTCTACACTTTGAACATACTATTCTTATATGAAGGAATGATGAACGACGTGTAAACAAAAAAATAATATTTGGTAAAAATATGTTATTGACTATAGATGAGGTGACGAGTAAAGCGGTAATGGTAGGTTTACTTTATAGTATTTTGAAAAGTAAGGAATGTTTTTTTGGGAGTGGTCTTGCCAATTTTGTGTGAAACTTGGTATTATTACTAGGTAATAAATTTTTATTGGAATAATATTTTTACAGGAGTTTCGATTTATTATAAAGAAATATAAATTGGAATGTTTAAAAAATTTATCGTAAGATGGAAATAGTAACTATTTCTATTAGTAGATGAAATGCATTTTCTAATAGAGTACATCGTATTTTTACAGTCAATCTAGTTTTAATGACGAGAAAACTGTAAAAACGGGACAAACAAGAGTATGGGAGTGGATTTTACATGTTTAAAATTCAAGAAGTTCGTGAATTAATTAAATTAATTGATAGCTCTAATATTGATGAATTTGAATACAAAAAAGATGGTACGACAATCAAAATGAAAAAGCGTGGTAATGAAGTTGTTGCGGTGCAAGCACCGGTAGCAAAACAAGCCGTGCAACCAGTAGCACCTGTTGAAGTTGAAACAACAGTAGCGGCAGCGCAAGTAGAAGTGCCAAAACAAGAAGAGAAAAAAGCTGTTCAGAATGAAAACCTACATAAAATTACATCACCAATGGTAGGTACATTCTATTCTTCTTCTTCTCCTGATACACCTCCATATGTAAGTGTAGGAGATAGAGTATCGAAAGATTCTATCGTATGTATTGTCGAGGCTATGAAGTTATTTAACGAAATCGATGCAGATGTAGATGGCGAAATTGTTGAGATTCTTGTTAATAACGGACAACTTGTAGAGTATGGACAACCGCTATTTCTTGTAAAAGCGTAATAAGGGAGTCTTTGTGATGATAAAAAAAGTATTAATAGCCAATCGTGGGGAAATTGCTGTACGAATTATTCGTGCTTGTAAAGAAATGGATATTGAAACAGTCGCAATTTATTCAGAAGCAGATAAAGAGTCACTTCACGTACAAATTGCTGATGAGGCGTATTGTGTAGGACCAACGATCTCGAAAGAAAGCTATTTAAATTTGACGAACATTATTAGTGTTGCGAAGTTAACAGGCTGCGATGCTATTCATCCAGGATACGGATTTTTAGCTGAGAATGCAGATTTTGCAGAGTTATGCCGTGAATGTAACTTAATTTTTATCGGTCCAAGTCCAGAAGCTATTTCAAAGATGGGCACAAAAGACGTTGCTCGTGATACAATGAAAGAAGCAGGGGTTCCGATTGTACCAGGTTCACAAGGAATTATTAAAAATACCGAAGAAGCGATTGAACTTGCTAATCAAATTGGATATCCAGTTATTATTAAAGCGACTGCAGGTGGCGGCGGAAAAGGTATTCGTGTTGCGCGCCATGAAGAAGAGCTTGTAAAAGGAATTCAAATTACACAGCAAGAAGCTAGTACCGCTTTTGGGAACCCTGGTGTATACTTAGAAAAGTACGTTGAAGATTTCCGCCATGTTGAGATTCAAATAATGGCAGATATACACGGAAATGCCATTCATTTAGGAGAGCGTGATTGTACAATTCAACGCCGCTTGCAAAAACTACTAGAAGAAAGTCCATCACCAGCACTTGATGAAAATGTGCGTAAACAGATGGGTGAGGCGGCAGTTAAAGCGGCGGTAGCGGTTGATTATACAGGTGCTGGTACGGTTGAGTTTATTTATGAATATAAAACGAAAAGCTTTTATTTCATGGAGATGAATACGAGAATTCAAGTTGAGCATCCAGTTACTGAAATGGTAACAGGGGTGGACTTAATTAAAGAACAAATTCTTGTTGCTTCTGGAGAAAAGTTATCGTTACAGCAAGAAGAAGTACAATTTAATGGTTGGGCAATTGAATGCCGAATTAATGCGGAAAACCCTGCCAAAAAATTTATGCCATCTCCAGGTAAAGTAGAAATGTACTTGCCACCAGGCGGATTTGGTATTCGCGTCGATTCAGCTGTATATCCAGGATATTCAATCCCACCTTTCTATGATTCGATGGTTGCTAAATTAATTGTTCACGGAAAAACACGTGAAGAGGCAATTGCAAAAATGAAGCGTGCACTCAGTGAGTTTGTCGTTGAAGGCGTACATACAACAATCCCGTTCCATTTGCAATTGTTAGATCATCCTGATTTTGTAAAAGGTGAGTTTAATACGAAATTTTTGGAAGAGCATGAACTTGTGACGCAGTGATACATTAAAGGAGGTTTTTTTTCATGGCTGAACATATGTTAGATATGGGTCAAGATACAACTCTTGGTAAAGTAGAAATTGCACCAGAAGTAATTGAAGTAATCGCAGGTATTGCAGCTGCTGAGGTAGAAGGTGTAGCGGCAATGCGTGGTAATTTTGCTACAGATGTTGTTGAGAAGTTAGGTAAGAAAAATCATGGTAAAGGTGTAAAGGTTGAATTAGCAAACGAAGATATTATCGTTGACCTTTATGTTGTGATGTATTTTGGCGTAGCAATTCCAGTTGTTGCACAAAAGATTCAAGACAACATTCGCCAAGCGCTCTTTACAATGACAGGGCTTGAGCCAAAAGAAGTGAATGTTCACATCGTTGGCGTAACATTCGAAACACAAAAAACAGAAATCGAACCAGTGTAAGAATGAAAAAGATGCCTAGTAACATAGGCATCTTTTTTATCGTTTCATTTCTTCACAAATTAAAACCCTCTAATTGTTATACTATTTCAAAAAAAAAGAAATTGGAAAGAAAATGTTTCGTTTTACCAAAAAACGTACATTGTGATAAGATATGGAACTTGAAGTTAATCTTTTTATTATTTTTCAGCCTTGTAACCCGTGTGTGAAACGATAAATTGTGTTATTATCATTGTATTATAAGGTTGGAAAATCAATGAAAACTGTAAGAGTAAGTGAATTGACGGCTTATAAATTATAATAATATAACAAATCATAAGGAAAGACTTGAAGCATAAAGGAGAGTTACAATGAAACGTAGGACGGCTAGAGAAAGAGCGATGCAAGCATTATACCAAATGGATATTACAGGTGAGTTAGAACCGAAAGTAGCGGTGGAAAACACGCTAGATGAAGGTGAAGAAACAAATGAGTTTCTAGAATCACTTGTAGTAGGTTTTGTAGAAAATAAAGAAGTAATTGATGAAGCGATTCGTCAAAACTTAAAAAAATGGAAGCTTGAGCGTATTAGTATTGTTGATCGCAGTATTTTACGTGTAGCTGTGTATGAAATGAAATACATGGAAGAAATTCCACACAACGTAACAATTAACGAGGCAATTGAAATTGCTAAAACATTTGGGGATGAGGAATCTCGTCGTTTTATTAACGGCGTTTTATCTAATATAAAAGATACACTGTAATTTCTTTAAGGGGGAATCTTAAAATGGTAGCAGTAATCATCAAAGGAAATGAAGTTGCGGAGAAAAAACGAGCACAATTAAAAGAAGAAGTTGTGAAGTTGAAAGAGCAAGGGATTGTACCAGGATTAGCAGTTATTTTAGTTGGAGAAGATCCAGCATCTCGTTCTTATGTAAAAGGAAAAGAAAAGGGCTGTGAACAAGTAGGAATCTATTCAGAGCTAATTGAATTTCCTGAAACAATTACGGAGGAGCGTTTGCTTGCTGAAATCGATCGCTTAAATGGCGATGACCGCATTAATGGCATATTAGTGCAATTACCTTTACCAAAACATATTGAAGAAAAAGCTATCATTGAAAGAATTTCACCAGAAAAAGATGTAGATGGATTTCACCCAATCAGCGTTGGGCGTATGATGACGGGACAAGATACATTCCTTCCATGTACACCGCATGGTATTGTAGAGTTAGTAAAAGAAACAAATCTTGATATCTCAGGAAAACATGTTGTAGTAATTGGAAGAAGTAATATTGTCGGCAAGCCAGTGGGACAATTGTTCTTAAATGAAAATGCAACTGTCACATACTGTCATTCTAAGACGCAAAATATGAAAGAGTTAACGAAGTTAGCTGATATTTTAATCGTAGCAGTAGGACGACCTAAAATGGTAACAGCTGATTATATGAAAGAAGGAGCAGTTGTAATCGACGTTGGTGTAAACCGTTTAGAAACAGGAAAACTTTGTGGTGATGTTGACTTTGACAACGTGTTAGATGTTGCAGGTTACATTACACCTGTACCAAAGGGTGTTGGTCCAATGACAATCACGATGCTTCTTCATAATACTGTTGAATCGGCTAAGCGTGCAGGTGTCGTTTGTAAATAATTTGAGTCGGCTATGAGGAGAGAGAAATGGAGAAACAATATTTAACCGTTACAGCGTTAACACGCTATATAAAAACAAAAATAGAATATGATCCGCATTTACAGTCTGTTTGGTTAAAAGGTGAAATTTCCAATTTTAAAAATCATAGCCGTGGCCACATGTATTTTACATTGAAAGATGAAAATGCAAGAATCGCAGCGGTTATGTTTGCGGGTCATAATCGTAGTATTAAATTCAGACCTGAAAATGGGATGAAGGTACTCGTGAAGGGGAAAATCTCTGTTTACGAGGCGAGTGGTTCTTATCAAATTTATATTCAAGACATGCAACCTGACGGAATCGGAAACCTACATTTAGCTTACGAACAATTAAAGGTTCGTTTAGAGGAAGAAGGATTGTTTTCTCAAGTTTATAAAAAAACAATCCCTCCTTATGCGAAAACAATAGGTGTGATTACGTCACCAACAGGAGCAGCGATTCGTGATATTATAACAACGATTAAACGTCGTTATCCAATTGGAAATGTTATTGTGTTTCCAGTACTTGTACAGGGGGAGTCAGCAGCTCCCTCAATTGTACAAGCGATTCGTACAGCGAATGAAATGGAAGAGATAGATGTCCTAATCGTTGGGCGCGGCGGAGGTTCTATTGAAGAATTGTGGGCGTTTAACGAAGAAATGGTTGCAAGAGCTATTTTCAAGAGTGAAATCCCTATTATTTCAGCAGTAGGCCATGAAACAGACTTTACAATTGCGGATTTTGTTGCCGATTTAAGAGCGCCAACGCCAACTGCAGCGGCTGAGCTGGCAGCGCCTAATATTATAGAGTTACAAGAAAAGGTATTACAAAGAACTTTAAGATTGCAAAGAGCAATGAGAGAGTTAGTACATAAAAAAGAAGAAAAACTACAAGTATTGCAAAAATCTTATGCGTTCCGTTATCCAAGACAAGTATATGAGCAAAAAGAAGAGCAATTGGATAGAGCGTTAGAACAGCTTGTGTTAGCGAAAGAGCGCTATATTGATAAAAAGGTAAATCAGTTAAAACAGCTTTCATTTTATTTAGAGAAGCACCACCCATCTCAAAAAATTATGCAAACGAAGGTAGCAGTTGAAACATTACAAAAGCAATTGCAACGTGAAATGCAAACATTACTCCAAACGAAAGAATTTGCCTTTGTAAGAGCTGCTCAAAAACTTGAAGCGCTAAGTCCGCTTAAAGTAATGATGAGAGGGTACGGGCTTGTATATGATGAAGAGAAGCAAGTGTTAAAAAGTGTGAAAGATGTCAGCCTTGGAGATGCTGTTTCAGTTCAATTACAAGATGGAATACTAGATTGTAGCGTATCAGGCATAGAGGAGCGTGAATTGAATAATGGAAAATAAATTAAGCTTTGAAGAGGCAATTTCGCAACTTGAGCATCTCGTTTCTAAGCTAGAGCAAGGTGACGTACCTTTAGAGGAAGCAATTTCTTATTTTAAAGAGGGTATGGAATTATCTAAGCTTTGTGATGAGAAGTTGAAGAACGTACAAGAACAAATGGCAGTTATTCTTGGGGAAGATGGAGAGCTTGAACCGTTTACTGCTTTAGGAGATGAAGCATAGTGACAATTGCTTTTGATACTTTTTTAAAAGAAAGTAAAACTTTCGTAGAAGAGAAGCTTGTAAGCTATGCAAATGAATTACAATGTCCAAATGTACTTCGTGAAGCGATGGCATATTCTTTGGAAGCGGGTGGAAAGCGTCTCCGCCCGTTACTTTTATTTGCAACATTACAAGCGTTTGATAAAGAAAGAAATCTTGGAGTAGGTGCAGCTTGTGCTCTTGAAATGATACATACATACTCGTTAGTTCATGATGATTTACCTTGTATGGATGATGATGATTTAAGAAGAGGAAAGCCCACAAATCATAAAGTATTTGGTGAAGCGATGGCAGTTTTAGCAGGTGATGGTTTGTTAACGTATGCTTTTCAAGTTATTATGGCATATGGACAAAAGGAAATCTCTGCTGAGAAAAAAGTAAGACTTGTACTTGAGCTTGCAAAAGCGGCAGGGCCAGAGGGAATGGTTGGCGGACAAGTGGCAGATATGGAAGCGGAAGGGAAACAGCTTACGATTGATGAGCTAGAGTATATTCATAAGCATAAGACTGGGAAACTACTTGAATTCGCTGTACTTGCAGGATCGATACTTTCTGATGCCACAGAAGAACAGGAAGAAAAATTACTTGAGTTTGCAAAATATATCGGCTTAGCTTTCCAAATTCGAGATGATATTTTAGATGTGGAAGGAACCGAAGAAGAGATTGGAAAACCGATTGGTAGTGATGTTTCCAACGAAAAGAGCACATATACGACGTTGTTTACTGTAGATAGAGCAAAGGATATTTTAGATGAAACGATTGCAAAAGCAAAAGATGCTATTGGTTCCTTGCAATTACAAGATGAATATTTATTATCTATTTGCGATTTGATTGCAAAACGTAATAACTAATATAACAGCGTTTTCATTTGTTGAGTCATTCATCATTTTATGATATAAATGTAGGAAAAGGTTTTTCTTTTCTTGTTATTGGCAAAAATATATGTAGATTACATTGCCGTTATCACTTCGTGTTAGCGGCTATTTTTTTCATCGCCTAAAGAAATATGGTTTATAATAGGATTAAGGCGCAATAGACTGGTTAATAGCAGGACAAGGTGAAAAATAAAAAAGAGAATTTCTTGTTTTGTGTAAATGTTTTTTATAATATTTGACATGTTGACAGATTATGAAATGAAAGTGAGTGATCCATGTGGATCTAACGCAAATTCAAAACCCTAGTTTTTTGAAAGATATGTCTATCAGTGAACTAGAGGGATTGAGTGAGGATATTCGTAAGTTTTTAATTGAAGAGCTCTCTCAAACAGGTGGACATATTGCACCTAATTTAGGTGTAGTAGAACTCACAATTGCTCTGCATAAATTATTTGATAGTCCGAAAGATAAATTTTTATGGGACGTAGGACATCAATCCTATGTACATAAAATTTTAACTGGACGTGCAAAAGAATTCGGCACATTAAGGCAATATCAAGGTCTATGTGGTTTCCCAAAACGTTGCGAGAGTGAGCACGATGTATGGGAAACTGGCCATAGCTCGACATCATTATCTGCTGCAATGGGAATGGCTCTAGCACGTGATTTAAAGAAAACGAAAGAATATGTTATACCAATCATTGGTGATGGTGCTTTAACAGGCGGAATGGCTTTAGAGGCATTGAACCATATTGGACATGAAAAAACAGACATGATTGTTATTTTGAATGATAATGAAATGTCAATTGCGCCAAACGTTGGTGCGCTTCATAATGTGCTTGGGCGTCTACGTACCGCAGGAAAATACCATTGGGTAAAAGACGAACTAGAGTATATATTGAAGAAAATCCCAGCAGTTGGCGGGAAAGTTGCTGCGACAGCAGAGAAAATAAAAGATAGTCTTAAATATTTATTAGTATCCGGTGTCTTTTTCGAAGAGTTAGGCTTTACATATTTAGGTCCAGTTGATGGGCATGACTATGAAAAGTTATTCGAAACGTTGCAATATGCAAAGAAAACAAAAGGCCCAGTGCTTGTTCATGTTATTACGAAAAAAGGAAAAGGTTACAAACCAGCCGAGAGTGATGTTATTGGCACTTGGCATGGGACAGGACCTTATAAAATTGAATCAGGTGACTTCGTTAAACCGAAAGAAGTTGCACCAGCATGGAGTGCTGTCGTTAGTGAAACAGTACTTAAGCTAGCAAGAACGGACGAGCGTATCGTAGCAATTACACCTGCAATGCCTGTTGGATCAAAACTTGAGAAATTCCAAAAAGAATTCCCAGATCGTATGATTGATGTAGGTATTGCAGAACAGCATGCTACAACAATGGCAGCGGGTATGGCAACGCAAGGTATGAAGCCATTCTTAGCAATTTATTCAACATTTTTACAAAGAGCATATGACCAAGTTGTTCATGATATATGCCGCCAAAATTTAAATGTTTTCATTGGGATCGATCGCTCTGGTTTAGTAGGAGCAGATGGTGAAACGCATCAAGGTGTATTTGACATCTCATTCTTACGCCACTTGCCGAATATGGTAATTATGATGGCAAAAGATGAAAATGAAGGGCAACATTTAGTATATACGGCGATGCAATATGAAGATGGACCAATCGCATTACGATATGCGCGCGGTAATGGACTTGGCGTTCATATGGATGAAGAATTAAAGGCGATTCCAATTGGTTCATGGGAAACGTTAAAAGAAGGTACACAAGCAGCTATTTTAACATTTGGTACGACAATACCAATGGCAATGGAAGCGGCTGAGCGTCTTGAAAAGGCTGGAGTTTCAGTGAAAGTAGTGAACGCTCGCTTTATTAAACCGATGGATGAAGCATATTTACATGATCTCTTAGGAAAGAATATACCGATTTTAACGATTGAAGAAGCTTGTTTAATCGGTGGTTTTGGAACAGGAGTAGTTGAATTTGCGTCTGAGAACGGGTACCATAGTGCGTTAGTTGAACGAATGGGTATTCCAGATCGTTTCATAGAGCATGGTAGTGTAACAAAATTATTAGAAGAAATTGGTTTAACGACAGATGCTGTTGTAGACCGTATTCATACAATGATTCCATCAAAACAAAAAAGGGCGTAACAAATGAGTGCAAAAAAAGAAAGAGTAGATGTACTATTAGTAGAGCGAGGACTTATAGAAACACGTGAGAAAGCAAAACGCGCCATTATGGCGGGACTTGTATATGCGAATGAGATGAGACTGGATAAGCCAGGAGAGAAAATCCCACAAGATACAGAGATTACGGTGAAGGGGCAAGTTATGCCCTATGTAAGCCGTGGTGGTTATAAACTTGAAAAGGCATTAGAGACATTTCATCTTGATTTACAAGATAAAGTTATGATAGATATTGGTTCATCAACTGGTGGCTTTACCGATTGTGCGCTTCAAAATGGAGCGAAATTATCTTATGCATTAGATGTAGGGTATAATCAACTTGCGTGGAAATTGCGTCAAGATGAGCGTGTTGTCGTAATGGAACGAACAAACTTCCGTTACGTAACACCAGCAGACTTAGAACGTGGTTTACCGCAATTTGCTAGTATCGATGTTTCATTTATATCATTAAAGCTTATATTACCAGTGTTAAAAACAATGCTTATGCCGAATGGGGATGTAGCAGCGTTAATTAAACCGCAGTTTGAAGCTGGAAGAGAGCAAGTTGGTAAAAAGGGTATCGTTCGTGATCGAAAAGTACATGAGGCTGTCGTAGAAATGATTGTCGACTTTTCTATAAAAGAAGGATACGATGTAGAAGGTTTAACATTCTCACCAATTACGGGCGGGGATGGTAACATTGAATTTTTAATTCATCTGAAATGGCATGGTGAACGTGAGAATGGCGAAAATCATTCTCCAGTTTCTGTTGAGCAAGTAGTCACAGAGGCCCATGATGTCCTAAAACAAAAAGGGAAAGGGGAATAACATATGTTGTTCCTCTTTTTGTTGTAATTGTATAATGATTGTAAAAACAATTGTGTACAAGTAACGAATTATAAGTTAACATAAATAAGTGAAGTATACCAATGTTTAAACTATGGTAAGAGATAGTGTGAGGTGCAAATGTATGAATAAAGGTCAGCGCCATATTAAAATCAGGGAAATTATTGCGAACAAAGAAATTGAAACACAAGATGAATTAGTTGATATTTTACGTAATGAGGGATTTAATGTAACGCAAGCAACAGTATCGCGCGATATTAAAGAATTGCACTTAGTGAAAGTGCCATTACATGATGGTCGCTATAAATATAGTTTGCCAGCAGATCAACGATTTAACCCGTTACAAAAATTAAAACGTAATCTAGTGGATTCATTTGTAAAATTAGACACGGCAGGACATATGCTTGTGCTAAAAACATTGCCTGGTAACGCTCATTCACTTGGAGCACTTATTGATCATTTAGAGTGGGATGAGATCATCGGAACCATTTGTGGTGATGACACTTGCTTAATTATTTGCCGTACACCTGAAGATACAGGTGTTGTCTCTGATCGTTTCTTAAATATGCTGTAACAAAAAAATCTTGTTTGCTTTCCTCTGTAAAGTGGAAAGTGAACAGGATATTTTTATTGATTAAAAACGTCAATTCTTAATTGTAATATAATATTTTCTTTGAATAAAATTAGAAAATAGGTGGATTGACCCGTAAAACAAATGTTTGGTACAATGGAGCGGTTAGAAAAGTAATTTATACATACAAACATATAGTATGACTATTTGAATAAAGAACTGAGAAAAGCCCTTAATAGGGGATTAGTTTATAACGAGGTGAATGGGGCATTGTTATCGGAATTATCGATTAGAAACTTTGCTATTATTGAGGCATTAAATATTTCTTTTCAAAAAGGATTAACGGTTTTAAGTGGTGAAACAGGGGCCGGAAAATCGATTATTATTGATGCGATTAGTTTACTTGTAGGTGGCCGTGGTTCGGCAGAATTTGTTCGATACGGAACAGAAAAAGCTGAGATAGAGGGGCTATTTTATGTAGAAGATGATAAGCATCCATGTATTGAAAAGGCAGAAGAGTTGGATATAGAAATAGAAGACGGCATGATTATTTTAAAGCGTGATATCGCTGCAAACGGAAAAAGCGTATGTCGTGTAAATGGAAAACTAGTTACCCTGAGTGTATTAAAAGAAATTGGAAAAACACTTGTTGATATTCATGGGCAGCACGAAACGCAAGACTTAATGAATGAAGAACGTCATCTATTTATGCTCGATCATTTTGATGGAGAGCGTATCGTTAAACAATTGGATATATACCAAAACGTATACGCTGACTATGAGAAGTTAAAAAAACAATTGAAATCGTTAAGTGAAAATGAACAACAAATGGCGCATCGCTTAGATTTAATTCAATTCCAGCATGAAGAAATCCGTAAGGCGGATTTAAAGATGGATGAAGAAAATAACTTAACTGAAGAACGATTGCAAATTTCTAATTTCGAAAAGATTTATAAAGCATTAGGTGACGCATATCGCTCGTTAAGTGCTGATGGACAAGGGTTAGATAATGTAAGAAGTGCAATGGGACAAATGGAGAGTATTACACATTTAGACGAAGTGTACCAAGAAAATCATGATTCAATTGCAAATAGCTATTACCTATTAGAAGAAGTTGCATATCAACTAAGAGAAAAACTCGATATGATGGAATATGACCCAAATCGTTTAGACGAAATTGAAACGCGTTTAAATGAAATTCGTATGCTAAAGAGAAAATATGGAAATACTGTAGAAGAGATATTAGCGTATGCTGATAAAATTGAACAAGAGATTTTTACGATTGAAAATAAAGACGTTCATATTGAAACGACGAAGAAACAGTTGAAGGAATTAGAAAGTGTTATTCTGAAAGAAGCAACGTTGTTAAGTAATATGCGTCATGAACTTGCAGAGCATCTTACAAATGCCATTCATCAGGAATTAAAAGAATTGTATATGGAAAAAACAAAATTTGAAGTGAGAATCATAAAGCGAGAAGGAAATGCGGAAGAGCCTCTCGTGGAGGGAGCACCGGTAAGGCTTACAGCGGACGGTTATGATCATGTGGAATTTTATATTTCAACCAATCCAGGTGAGCCGCTAAAACCACTTTCAAAGGTCGCTTCTGGTGGAGAGTTGTCCCGTATTATTTTAGCTTTAAAAAGTATTTTTTCTAAGCATCAAGGTGTTGCATCTGTTATTTTTGATGAAGTGGATACTGGTGTAAGTGGCCGGGTCGCACAGGCTATTGCGGAAAAAATTTATCGAGTATCAGTAAACTCACAAGTACTTTGTATTACGCACTTACCTCAAGTAGCTTCAATGGCGGATTCGCATTTATTTATCCGAAAACAAGTAGCGAATGATCGAACAATTACATCCGTTACCGTTTTAACTATGGAGGATAAAGTAACAGAAATAGCTCGAATGATTTCTGGTGTGGAAATTACAGATTTAACGACAGAACATGCGAAAGAATTACTTACGCAAGCGCATCATTTTAAACAGACAGCAGAGGCTATCCAGTAATGGATAGCTTTTTTTCTCAAATGATGATTTCTTAATTCTTCCGGTTATAAATAAAGCATTGCAAGGAGAGATTAAAAAGTGAAGCCAAGAGGCTGAATGTGGGGTAGGAGCGAGGAGAGTGAACAAATTGAAATTAGAAAGATTTCGCAAGATAATAGGTATTTGTCTCCTTGTTTCTTTAGTTTTTATTGGGTGTTTTAAACCGCTTCGGACGTTTATTTCATCCCCGAAACAACTTGTTGTTTTTGAAGGACAACAATCAGAAATAGCTTCATTACCAGTGTTTAAAGCTTCATCTACAGATCGTCATGTGTTTACAGTAAGTTCAAATGAACCAAAACAAGGACTTATGGTAAATTCTCATCAAAATGGTGAAGCAGATATGGTGTTTCAGCTTGCTGGTTTTCCGGTGAAAAAAGTAAATGTGAGAGTATTAAAAGATTTCAAAGTTATTCCAGGTGGACAATCAATCGGTGTAAAGTTAAACACAAAAGGGGTACTTGTTGTAGGCCATCATTTAATTCAAACTGAAAAAGGGAAAGTATCTCCTGGTGAAACAGCGGGTGTGCAAATTGGAGATATGATTACTGAAATTAATGGTAAAACAATTGAAAGAATGAGTGATGTAGCACCATTTATTCATAATAGTGGGGAAACAGGCGAACCGCTTAATCTCGTTTTGTTAAGAGATGGAAAGCATATTCGCACTAAGTTAACACCACAAAAAGACAGTGGAGAATCTTCTTATCGCATTGGTTTATATATTCGTGATTCGGCAGCTGGAATCGGAACAATGACATTTGTTCATCCTGATTCTATGAAATATGGTGCGCTTGGTCATGTCATTTCTGATAACGATACGAAAAAACCGATTCAAGTCGAAGATGGACAAATTATGCGTTCGACAGTTACATCAATTGAAAGAGGTAGTCACGGAAATCCAGGAGAGAAATTAGCGAGGTTCTCACCAGATCGTGAAGTGATTGGCAATATTACAATAAATAGTCCATTCGGTATTTTTGGCAAATTGAATACAAATATGACAAATGGCGTAATGGATAAAGCAATGCCTATTGCACTATCTCATCAAGTAAAAGAGGGGCCGGCAAAAATATTAACGGTTATTGATCAAGATAAAGTGGAAGCGTTTGATATTGAAGTTGTTAGTACAGTACCGCAAAAGTTTCCGGCAACAAAAGGCATGGTAATAAAAGTAACAGACAAACGTTTATTAGCGAAAACGGGTGGTATCGTACAAGGGATGAGCGGAAGTCCAATTGTACAAAACGGGAAAGTAATTGGTGCTGTTACACATGTATTTGTAAATGATCCGACATCAGGATATGGTGTTCATATTGAATGGATGTTACATGAAGCTGGAATTAACATTTATGATCAAGAAAGAAAAGCGAGCTAATTAATAATTAGCTCGCTTTTCTATTGAAAAATTCGTTGAAATTTTGTAAAAGCTCCGCAAGAGGTGTTTTTTGTTGTAAAATAAAAGGAAAGGGTTGAACGTTTCGTTGTATTTCTATGATGGAATGTGTTGCGAAAGGGAATAAATGAACGATAAACATATTTTTTTGTGATTTTATCGGAAAGTAACAAACTTTAAAAGGGAATTTTCACACAATTGTCGAACAATTCATGTAGCCTAGAAGGATACACATGTCGGAGAATCGATTCGGTAAGGGAGGAAAAGCTGTGGAGAAAATTAAAGTATGTCTTGTGGATGATAATAAAGAATTAGTATCAATGCTAGAGAGTTATGTAGCTGCTCAAGATGATATGGAAGTAATCGGTACTGCTTATAATGGTCAAGAGTGTTTAAATTTATTAAAAGATAAGCAGCCGGATGTACTCGTATTGGATATTATTATGCCACATTTAGATGGTTTAGCTGTACTAGAGAAAATGCGACATATTGAAAGGTTAAGACAGCCTAGCGTAATTATGTTGACAGCATTTGGACAAGAAGATGTGACGAAAAAAGCAGTTGACTTAGGTGCTTCATATTTCATATTAAAACCATTTGATATGGAAAATTTAACGAGTCATATTCGTCAAGTGAGCGGTAAGGCGAACGCTACTATTAAACGTCCACTGCCATCTTTCCGATCAGCAACAACAGTAGATGGAAAACCGAAAAATTTAGACGCGAGCATTACGAGTATCATTCATGAAATTGGTGTGCCTGCTCATATTAAAGGGTACATGTACTTAAGGGAAGCAATTTCTATGGTGTACAATGACATCGAATTACTTGGATCTATTACGAAAGTATTGTATCCAGACATCGCGAAGAAATATAATACAACAGCAAGCCGCGTTGAGCGTGCAATCCGTCACGCAATTGAAGTAGCATGGAGTCGTGGGAATATTGATTCTATTTCGTCCTTATTCGGTTATACAGTATCCATGTCAAAAGCAAAACCTACGAACTCCGAGTTTATTGCAATGGTTGCGGATAAGCTTAGACTTGAACATAAGGCTAGCTGAGAATAGAAGAAGTAAGGGATTTAAGTTTTCATAAAGCTTAATCATTCTTGAAATTTATACTTGATAGTACATTTAAAACTAAAGAACTTTTTATGTAAAGACCAATGAATGTTAGAATTCATTGGTCTTTTTATTTACTTCGATTTAAGGATGTGAAGGAACACATATGTATATAGAAAAATGCAGTGAACATAAGGATATGTACAGAAAATACGAAGGTTTGACATCATAATATCTATAACGTATCATTGATTTGGAAAAATAGAGAAATAGAGAGAGAAATAGGAGAATGGAAGAATGACTGTAAGAAAAATAGTGAATCGAGCTTACCCAATCATTGTTAAGGGATTGTTTTTATGTATATTTTCAATGATAGTAAGTAAATTTTTTATCCCGAAAATAATTTTGATGAGTGGTGAATTTCCTTATCCGACTGAGGAGTATACTACAAGAAAAGTTGGTATTGTTATAGCGGCGACGTTGCTTTTATTTGCGCTCTTCTTTATGTATTACAAATGGGTTATTAATACAATGAAAAGAACGTACACAAATATTATGATTACTTTAGGTATCATCATCATTTTGACGATGGAAATAATGATTACCTCTATAGCATTTAACCCTGTTGTGGGGGATTATGCCATCCTTAAACAAGGAATTGTCTCTGTATTTAATGGAGATAATCAATTTTTAGAAATGGGACAGCTTCTATTCTATCCATATAATACACATATTGTATTATTAGGAGGGTATTTTGCTAAATTGATAGGAAGCGTAGATGTAGCGATAAAAATATTACCAATAGCGTGTATAACAGGTAGTATTATTTTAAATGTATTAATTGTAAGAAAAATGACGAACTTTAAAGTTGCTCACATATCGATCGTGTTATCTGTGCTAAATATTTTTATATATTGGCAGGCACCAGTTTTTTCTACGCATACATTAGTAATATTTTTTATTTCAGCAACGATGTATACATATTTGTGCTTAAAAACGGCGGAAACAAAAAGAATGAAGATTACTTTATGGATTTTATTAGGGATTTTTGCAGCTTGTACTTATATTATAAGACCGACAGCATTAGCCGTAGCGTTAGCAATTTTAATTGAAAATATTTTTAAGTTTCGTAAGGAATATTCTGTAAAGGTGTTAAGTAGTGTTTTATTTTGTTTAATTCTTATTGTAAGTTTTAAAGGTATAACGACAAAGCTAAATCTCAGTACCGACAATGAAATTGAAAAAATTCCATTTACTCACTGGGTGAAAATGGGTCTGAACAAAGATACGTATGGTGTATGGAATCAGGCAGATTCAGTTTATATTGATGATGAAAACATGAAGAATACAAAGGATTTGGATGAACATAATAAAAAAGTTATAGTTCAGCGTTTTAATGAACTTGGTATAATGGGTTATGTGCAACATTTAAATGAAAAAATAACTAGAGAATGGGTATCAAGTCAGTTCTCTATGTATCGTATTGGAGAATGGTTTGAGCAGAAAAATGACACGGTAACGCATTACGTATCGAACTATAGTACAACAAATTATAAAATCATTACTATATATTCGTATGTTATCAAGTTATTCGTATATATAGCTGTCATGGCGGCTATTATTCTTTATAAAAAGAAAGATGAAAATGAATCGGAAGTTATACGAATTACGATAATGAGTACATTAGGGGTATTTGCTTTCTTGTTACTATGGGAAACAGCTCCTCATTATACGTATGAGGCATTTGCATTTATGAATATTCCAGCTTCTTTAGGTTTGTATAAATTGTTTATGATTTTTAACAAAGAAAAGCAAAATGTATAATTTGAGTGATCCCCTTCTTTTATTAAAAGAGGGGATCTTTTAATTGACTATACATGTTTTGAAGCGAGGGTTAAATTGAATCACGGTATATCCGATGAGGGATTTTAGCAAGGAAGTCATCCGTGATATAATAGAAAATATAAAAAGTCCTGCGAAACAGGACTGTATTATTCTTCGTCTTTATTTTGTTTTTCTAATTCAACTAACTTTTGAATTAAAATGTGCTGCGGCATATGCATAAGTTGTTCAAGTGGAACACCTAATGCTTTTGATAGGCGGACTGCAGTGTCTGGAGAAATTTGTAATGGTCTCATAGAAGTACCTCCTTTTTCGTATAGTATAGCATAAGATTGGGGGAGTGAGGATGACTCTTATATTTGCACATCGTGGTGCAGCGGGAACGTACCCAGAAAATACGATGATTTCATTTGAAGCAGCTGAATCTTTTAAGGCAGATGGAATTGAGCTGGATGTTCAATTAACGAAAGACGGAAAGGTTGTCGTCATTCATGATGAAACAGTGAATCGGACAACGAATGGAAAAGGTGCGGTTCGAAATTATGTATATGAGGATTTATGTAAATTAGATGCGAGTTATAAATTTGGTGATAAAGTAGGATTTTGTAAAATACCTCTTTTAGAAGAGGTGTTAAAATGGATTGAAAAAACAGAGTTGCTACTTAATATTGAACTTAAAAATAATAAAATTCCATACAGAGGTTTAGAGGAAGAAGTTATAACGCTTGTACGGAAATTTAATCTAGAGGATCGTGTTATATTTTCTGCATTTAATCATTACAGTATGAAAAGGTGTCATATGATGGCTCCTGATATTCAAACAGCGATTTTATATCGTGAAGGCCTGCATAGCCCGTGGGCATATGCAAAAAAGATGGGAGCTACTGCAGTGCATCCGAATTATCGTTATCTTCAAGATGCCATTGCTGAATTAACGATGGAAAGTGATGTAGAAGTTCGGCCCTATACAATTAATGAAGAAACACTTATGCGTAAATATTTTGATATGAATATATCGGCGATTATTACTGATTATCCTGAAATGGCAAGAACGTTATTGCCAATAAAAAAATGAGACCGTTACAAGCGGTCTCATTTTTTTATTTATAAATAGTAGGACTTTCCTATCTTCTAAAGCGAGCTTGTACTTTATTTCGTTTACGGTCTCGGTGTAAGACGAAACCGCCAAAAATATAAAACCCGAGCGCGAAGCAAAGAGCGCCAATTAAAAATTGTAACCAAAGTATGGAGAGTGGAGGAAATAGAATCCCGAATACAGTATCTCTCATTAATTTAATACCAAACACAGCTAATGAAATGGGGATGAGTGCTAATAATAGAGCAAGGTAACGCTGCATATAAATGCTCCTTTTCAGATTATTTTGTTTATTTTAATGATGTTATATGAAAAGGGGGTTTGTCAAGAGGGGGCTGAACGAGTAAGATAAGGGTGTGAAAAATTTTGCAGGGATACTTCGAGAGGAAGTGTAATATATGAAACAAAAAGTTTTAATTGTTGGTGCAGGTGAAGGTGGCAGTACACTGCTGAATCTGTTGCAAAGTTCGAATATATTTCAAATTATAGGGATTATTGATATAAATCCGGTAGCAAAAGGATTGCAAATGGCTAAGGAATATGGAATTACGATTGGAGAGAGTGTAACGCCGTTTCTTTCTATGCATATTGATGTAATGTTTGATATGACAGGTGATGATAATTTACATAAAGAGTTACTAAAGAAAAAGCATAAAGATACTCTTCTTATACCGGGTGATATTGCAAAAATTGTTACGAGATTAGCGCATGAAAAGGAAGATTTAATTGGAAAGTTAGAAGAACAGACGCAGCAAGGGGATTTAATTTTAAATTCTACGCATGACGGTATGATTGTCATTGATCGAGAGGGACAAGTTCGTCTATTTAATAAAAGTGCAGAGCGTATTATCGGGTATAAAAAAGAAGATGCGATAGGGAAATATATTTTAGAAGTTATTCCGACTAGTAAGTTGCTTCGTATTATACGTACGAAACAAATAGAAGTGAATTATGAACTGACGCTGGAGAATGAAAAGAAAATTATTACAACCCGTATTCCGATATTAAAAGAGGGAGGAGAGGTACAAGGGGCATTTGCAATTTTTAAAGATATAACAGAAGTTGTAGATCTTGCGGAAGAAGTTACAGATTTAAAGGAGATTCAAACGTTACTTGAGGCGATTATTAACTCGTCTGAGGAAGCGATTTCGGTCGTGGATGAAAAAGGAAGAGGATTAGTAATTAACCCTGCGTATACGAAATTAACAGGCTTAACAGAAGAGGACATTATTGGGAAGCCGGCTACAACTGATATTGTAGAAGGTGAAAGTATGCATATGAAAGTACTTCGAACACGTAGAGCGGTACGAGGTATACATATGAAAATTGGACAAAAAAAGCGAGATGTAATTGTAAACGTAGCACCAGTCATTGTGGATGGAATATTGAAAGGGAGCGTCGGTGTAATTCGCGACGTATCAGAAATTCAAAAATTAACAAATGAATTGAATAGAGCAAGACAAATTATTCGAACGTTAGAAGCGAAATATTCATTTGATGACATTGTCGGAAATTCAGATGAAACAACGGCTGCTATTGAACAGGCAAAACTTGGGGCGAATACACCAGCAACAGTGTTGTTACGCGGGGAGTCTGGGACAGGTAAAGAATTGTTTGCGCATGCTATCCATAATGGAAGTAATCGAAAGTATAATAAGTTTGTTCGTGTAAACTGTGCGGCTATTTCGGAGACGTTGTTAGAAAGTGAATTGTTCGGTTATGAGGAAGGTGCATTTTCTGGCGCGAAAAGAGGCGGAAAACGTGGATTCTTTGAAGAAGCGAATAACGGCAGTATCTTTTTAGATGAAATAGGGGAACTATCTGCCAATACGCAAGCGAAACTCCTTCGCGTTTTGCAAGAGAAAGAAATTGTAAAAGTTGGTGGAACGAAAGCAATCCCTATTAATGTCAGAGTAATTGCAGCGACGCACGTAAATTTAGAAAAAGCCATTTTAGAAGGAGAGTTTAGGGAGGATTTATATTATCGATTAAATAAAATTCCAATTCAAATTCCATCTCTTCGTCAGCGAAAAGGGGATATACCGGCAATCGCAGACAGATTAATTCAAAAAATTAATCAGGATTATGGTCGAAATATAGAGGGGCTCACTGATTCGGCTATTTCATATTTACAATCATATGAATGGCCAGGGAATGTGAGGGAACTTGAAAATATTTTAGGGAGAGCTATTATCTTTATGAATTATAACGAGACCTATATTGATGTACAACATTTACCGCCATTACATAACGAAGAGCAGGTGGAGTCAAAGCAAGCTCATTTATTACCTGAGTTAGAAGAAAAGCCACTTGAGCATTTAGTGACGGAGTTTGAAGGGAATATCATTCATGAATATTTAGAGAGGTTTGATGGAAATAAAACAAAAACAGCCAGAGCGTTAGGAATTTCGGTTCGAAATTTATATTACAAGCTAGAAAAATATGAGTGTGCAAAAAATAGCATGCAATAAATTGCGTACCGTGCAATTTATTGCATGGTATACAAAAACTGACAAAATAAGACAGAATCTTTTGTTATTTTCCAAAGTATTGATTTTACTGTGTTTTGAATGCGTTTTCATTATTGGTAAGACCACTTTTAAAAGTTGGCACGGTATTTGCTTAATAAAAAGACGAGGGACGACGGAAAGGGTTGATTACAAAATATGAAGTTAGAACACTTAATTGATCAAGCGGCAGGACAGCCTAAAAAAACTGTGGCTGTAGCAGTAGCTGAAGATCATGAAGTAATTGAAGCTGTAGCGAAAGCAATTACATTACAGCTAGCTCAATTTCGTCTATATGGAAATCAAGAAAAAATAATGGGGATGCTACAAGAACATAGTTTACAAACTTCAGAACATATTGAAGTGATTGCAGCACAGTCAAGTGCTGAGGCTGCAGAACTTTCTGTTAAAGCTGTAAGAAATGGCGAAGCAGATGTGCTTATGAAGGGGAACATCCCAACAGCAAATATTTTGAAAGCTGTATTAAATAAAGAGTGGGGACTTCGTAAAGGTAGCGTACTTTCACACGTTGCAACATTTGAAGTTCCAAACTACAATCGTCTCATTTTTGTTACAGATGCAGCGATGAACATTGCACCTGATGTAACACAAAAAGCTGCTATTATACAAAATACTGTAGAAGTTGCCCGGGCAATAGGAATTGATTTGCCAAAGGTAGCACCAATTGCAGCGGTAGAGGTTGTGAATCCTGCGATGCAAGCGACAATTGATGCAGCGATGTTAACTCAAATGAATCGCCGCGGACAAATTAAAAATTGTGTCGTTGATGGACCACTTGCTTTAGATAATGCAGTATCACAAATTGCAGCAGAACATAAAGGCATAGTAAGTGATGTAGCAGGTAAGGCAGACATTTTACTCGTCCCAACAATTGAAGCTGGAAATGTGCTATATAAATCACTCGTATACTTTGCGGATGCAAAAGTAGGAGCAATGATTGCTGGCGCAAAAGCACCGATTGTTTTAACATCTCGTGCTGATTCAGCAGAAACAAAAGTATATTCATTAGCATTGGCAGTTGCCACTGCTTCAAAATAAACCAAATAGGGTAAAACATTAGGGGGAAACGACAATGGCATTAGAAATCTTCGAATACTTAGAAAAATATGATTATGAGCAAGTAGTATTTTGTCAAGATAAAGAATCAGGTTTAAAAGCAATCATTGCAATTCATGATACAACACTTGGACCTGCTCTTGGTGGAACAAGAATGTGGACATATGATTCTGAAGAAGCGGCGATTGAAGATGCATTGCGTCTTGCAAAAGGGATGACATACAAAAACGCAGCAGCTGGTTTAAACTTAGGTGGTGCGAAAACAGTAATTATCGGTGATCCACGTAAAGATAAGAGCGAAGCGATGTTCCGTGCATTAGGTCGTTATATTCAAGGACTAAACGGACGTTACATTACAGCTGAAGATGTTGGTACAACAGTAGATGATATGGATATTATCCACGAAGAAACTGACTTTGTAACAGGTATTTCACCATCATTCGGTTCTTCTGGTAACCCATCTCCAGTAACTGCATACGGTGTTTATCGTGGTATGAAAGCTGCTGCGAAAGAGGCTTTCGGTACTGATAACTTAGAAGGAAAAGTAATTGCTGTTCAAGGCGTTGGTAACGTAGCATACCACCTATGCAAACATTTACACGCCGAAGGAGCAAAACTAATTGTTACTGATATTAATAAAGAAGCTGTACAACGTGCAGTAGAAGAATTCGGTGCAACAGCAGTTGAGCCAAATGAAATTTACGGTGTTGAATGTGATATTTACGCACCATGTGCATTAGGCGCAACAGTTAATGACGAAACTATTCCACAACTTAAAGCAAAAGTAATTGCAGGTTCTGCAAATAACCAATTAAAAGAAGATCGTCACGGCGACATCATTCATGAAATGGGTATTGTATACGCACCAGACTATGTAATTAATGCAGGTGGCGTAATTAACGTAGCAGACGAGTTATATGGATACAATAGAGAACGTGCATTAAAACGCGTAGAATCAATTTATGACACAATTGCAAAAGTAATCGAAATTTCAAAACGCGATGGCATTGCAACTTATGTAGCAGCTGATCGTCTAGCTGAAGAGCGCATTGCAAGCTTGAAAAACTCTCGTAGCACATACTTACGCAACGGTCACGACATTATTAGCCGTCGCTAATCATTCATATATTATTTTTACAAAAGGTGTGGTTACCTCTTATGAGGTTTCCACCTCCTTTTGAATTTATTAGTGGAGGTAGCAACAGTGTCTGTAAATCGAATTCTTGTTATTAATCCGGGTAGTACATCCACAAAAATTGGTGTTTTTGATAATGAAAGACCTGTTTTAGAAGAAACTATTCGTCATGATGAAGAACAGATTGGAAAATATAAGCGAATTATCGACCAATATGAGTTTCGTAAAGAAACGATCTTAGAAGTTCTACATTCTCACGGTATTAACATTTCAAAATTAAACGCAGTTTGTGGACGCGGGGGATTACTTCGTCCAATCGAAGGCGGAACATACACAGTAAACGATGCGATGTTAGAAGATTTAAAAAATGGTTTTAGTGGTCATCACGCTTCAAACCTTGGGGGCATTTTAGCATATGAAATAGCTTCTGGATTAAATATTCCGGCATTCATTGTAGATCCTGTCGTTGTAGATGAAATGGAGCCGATTGCTCGTATAAGTGGTATTGCTGGTATGGAACGTAAAAGTATTTTCCATGCATTAAATCAAAAAGCAGTTGCTCGTAAAGTAGCTGAAGAATTAAACCACAAATATGAGGATTTAAATTTATTAGTTACACATATGGGCGGCGGTATTACAGTTGGTGCTCATAAAAAAGGAAAAGTTATCGATGTGAATAATGGCTTAAACGGAGAAGGACCATTTAGCCCAGAGCGTGCTGGTACAGTACCAGTAGGACAACTAGTTGAAATGTGCTTCTCTGGTGAGTATTACCGAGATGAAATGGTTAAAAAACTTGTCGGACAAGGTGGACTTGTAAGTCTTATCGGTACAAATGATGCGATTAAAGTAGAACAAATGGTTGAAAAAGGTGATCCTGAAGCAACTCTTATTTATAAGGCAATGGCATATCAAGTTGCAAAAGAGATTGGCGGAGCTAGCGCTGTACTTCACGGGAAAATCGATGCAATTGTATTAACTGGTGGACTTGCTTATAGTAAAATTCTTGTTGATGAAATAAAAGAACGAGTAGACTGGATTGCAGATGTTATCGTACATCCAGGAGAAGATGAATTACAAGCATTAGCAGAAGGGGCACTTCGTGTACTACGTGAAGAAGAAGCTCCAAAAGAATATATTGTACGTGAAAAAGAAACGGTAGCTAGGGGTTGAGATAATGGCAAAAGAATATGATTTAGTCATCGTTGGCGGCGGTACTGGTGGATATGTTGCTGCAATTCGTGCATCACAACTAGGTTTAAAAACTGCACTTGTTGAAAAAGAAAATCTTGGTGGTACTTGTTTACACAAAGGATGTATTCCTAGTAAAGCCCTTTTACGTAGTGCGGAAGTATACGCAACTGCTAAAAAAAGCGAAGAGTTCGGGGTTATTGCAAGTAATGTAGAACTAAACTTTGCGAAAGTACAAGAGCGTAAAGAGAAGATTGTAACGCAACTTCATAAAGGTGTTCAGCACTTAATGAAACAAGGTAAAATTGATGTGTTTGAAGGTATTGGCCGTATTCTTGGCCCATCTATTTTCTCTCCGATGCCAGGGACAATTTCAGTTGAACTTGCAAGTGGAGAAGAGAATGAAATGTTAATTCCAAAAAATGTACTTATTGCAACAGGTTCTCGTCCGAATTCATTACCAGGTTTAGAATTAGACGGAGAGTATGTAATGTCTTCCGATCATGCCCTAAAAATGGAAACGCTTCCTAGTTCGATTATTATCGTTGGTGGCGGTGTAATTGGTATTGAGTGGGCATCTATGCTTGCTGACTTCGGTGTAGAAGTTACAGTATTAGAGTATGCGAAAACGATACTACCATTAGAAGATCAAGACGTTTCAAAAGAAATGCAACGTCTATTCAAGAAAAAAGGTATTAAAGTGGTAACTGGTGCAAAAGTATTACCAGAAACATTGGTAAAAGATAATGGAGTAACAATTCAAGCTGAACATAACGGTGAGAATAAAGAATTTAAAGCAGAAAAAATGCTTGTATCGGTAGGACGACAAGCCAATACGCAAAATATTGGTTTAGAGAATACGGATATCGTTGTGGAAAAAGGATACATTCAAACAAATGAGTTTTATCAAACGAAAGAATCTCATATTTACGCAATCGGTGATGTAATCGGTGGTTTACAGCTTGCTCACGTTGCTTCTCATGAAGGAATTGTTGCAGTAGAACATATTGCTGGTAAAGAAGTTACACCAATTGATTATTCTATGGTATCAAAATGCGTATATAGCAGTCCGGAAGTTGCTTCTGTCGGTTTAACAGAACAAGAAGCGAAAGAAAAAGGCTATAAGTTAAAAGTAGGTAAGTTTTCATTCCGTGCAATCGGGAAAGCACTTGTATACGGCGAATCAGATGGTTTCGTAAAACTTGTAGTTGATGAAGAAACAAATGACATTCTCGGTGTTCATATGATTGGACCACATGTAACAGATATGATTTCTGAAGCGGGTCTTGCAAGAGTACTTGATGCAACACCTTGGGAAGTAGCACATACAATTCATCCGCATCCATCATTATCTGAGGCGATTGGTGAAGCAGCATTAGCTGTAGATGGAAAAGCGTTACACGCATAAAAATGTGGATTTAGGAGGTTATGAAAAATGGCAGAAGTAAAAGAAAAGCGCCATGAAGAGCTTGGCTTAAGTGATGAGCAAGTATTAGAAATGTTCCGTACGATGTTACTTGCACGTAAAATCGACGAACGTATGTGGTTATTAAACCGTGCTGGTAAAATTCCATTCGTAATTTCTTGTCAAGGACAAGAGGCAGCACAAGTTGGAGCAGCATTTGCTCTTGATAGAGAGAAAGATTATGCATTACCATACTACCGTGATATGGGTGTTGTACTAGCGTTTGGTATGACAGCGAAAGAACTGATGCTATCTGGTTTCGCGAAAGCTGGAGATCCAAACTCTGGTGGTCGTCAAATGCCTGGTCACTTCGGTCAAAAGAAAAATCGTATTGTGACAGGTTCATCTCCAGTAACAACGCAAGTACCACATGCAGTTGGTATTGCATTAGCTGGAAAAATGGAAAAGAAAGATTTAGTAACGTTTGTTACATTCGGTGAAGGTTCTTCTAACCAAGGTGATTTCCATGAAGGTGCAAACTTTGCTGGCGTACACAAGTTACCTGTTATTTTCATGTGTGAAAATAATAAATACGCAATCTCTATTCCAGTTGAAAAACAATTAGCATGTAAAAATGTATCAGACCGTGCAATTGGATACGGTATGCCTGGATATACAGTAGACGGAAACGATCCGCTTGCGGTATATAAAGCTGTAAAAGAAGCAGCAGACCGTGGCCGCCGTGGTGAAGGACCAACTTTAATTGAAACAGTTTCATATCGTTTAACAGCACATTCAAGTGACGATGATGATCGTGTTTATCGTGATAAAGAAGAAGTAGAAGAAGCGAAGAAAAATGATTCAATTGTAACATTTGCTGCTTATTTAAAAGAGGTTGGCGTGTTAACTGAGGAGTCTGAAAAACAAATGTTAGACGAAATTATGCATATCGTAAACGAAGCAACAGAATATGCAGAAAATGCTCCGTATGCAGCACCTGAAGATGCATTGAAGCACGTATACGCAGAATAGGGGGGAACGTTTCATGGCTGTAATGTCTTATATTGATGCTATTACATTAGCAATGCGCGAGGAAATGGAACGCGATGAGAAAGTATTTGTTTTAGGTGAAGATGTTGGTAAAAAAGGTGGCGTATTTAAAGCGACACACGGATTATATGATCAATTTGGTGAAGATCGTGCGCTAGATACACCACTTGCAGAATCTGCAATCGCTGGGGTCGCAATTGGTGCAGCAATGTATGGAATGCGTCCAATCGCTGAAATGCAGTTTGCGGATTTCATCATGCCAGCAGTAAACCAAATTGTTTCTGAGGCAGCAAAAATTCGTTACCGTTCTAATAATGATTGGACTTGTCCAATTACAGTTCGTGCGCCATTTGGCGGCGGTGTTCACGGAGCGTTGTATCATTCACAATCTGTAGAAGCGATGTTTGCAAACCAACCTGGTTTAAAAATCGTTATCCCTTCTACACCATATGATGCAAAAGGCTTACTAAAAGCTGCAATTCGTGATGAAGATCCAGTATTATTCTTTGAGCATAAACGTGCATATCGCTTAATTAAAGGTGAAGTGCCAGAAGATGATTACGTATTACCAATCGGAAAAGCGGATGTAAAACGTGAAGGTGATGATATTACTGTTATCACATACGGATTATGTGTTCATTTTGCTCTTCAAGCAGCTGAAAAGTTAGCACAAGATGGCATCTCTGCACACATTCTTGATTTACGTACTGTATATCCATTAGATAAAGAAGCAATCATTGAAGCAGCTTCTAAAACAGGTAAAGTTCTTCTTGTAACAGAAGATAATAAAGAAGGAAGTATTATGAGTGAAGTGGCAGCAATTATTGCTGAAAACTGTCTGTTTGATTTAGATGCACCAATCGCACGTCTTGCGGGTCCAGACGTTCCAGCAATGCCATATGCACCAACAATGGAAAAATTCTTTATGGTAAATCCAGATAAAGTTGAAAAAGCAATGCGTGAACTTGCGGAATTTTAATCGGGGGGACTATACATGGCTGTAGAAAATATTACAATGCCTCAGCTCGGGGAGAGCGTTACAGAGGGTACAATTAGTAAATGGCTCGTTAATGTTGGCGATCACGTAAACAAATATGATCCGCTTGCAGAAGTAATGACTGATAAAGTAAATGCTGAAGTACCATCTTCTTTCACTGGTATTGTGAAAGAGTTGATCGCTGGTGAAGGTGATACGTTAGCTGTAGGTGAAGTAGTTTGTGTGATTCAAGTAGAAGGCGCAGATGAAGTAGCAGCAACAGCTGTTGAGGAAAAAACAAAAGAAGAACCAAAGGCAGAAGTAGCTACGCCTGAAAAAGCACCGAAAGCAAAACAACCAACTGATGGAAAACCTCGTTTTTCACCAGCTGTGTTAAAACTTGCAGGTGAACATAACGTTGATTTAGATCTAGTAGAAGGTACGGGAGCAAACGGCCGTATCACTCGTAAAGATATTTTAAAGCTAGTGGAATCAGGAAATATTCCGCAAGCAGGTGCGGTGAAGAAAGAGGAAGCGGTAGCGGCAGTAGTAGAAGCGCGTCCAGAAGCACCAAAAGCAGCGCCAGTAGCCCAAAAAGTAGAAGCTGCGAAACCAGTTTCTGTACCAACAATGCCTGGCGATATCGAAATTCCAGTAACAGGTGTACGTAAAGCAATCGCAGCGAACATGTTACGTAGTAAACACGAAGCGCCACACGCTTGGATGATGATTGAAGTAGATGTGACAAACCTTGTGTCATACCGTAATTCAATTAAAGGTGATTTCAAAAAACGCGAAGGCTTTAACTTAACGTTCTTTGCTTTCTTCGTAAAAGCAGTAGCACAAGCGTTAAAAGAGTACCCTCAAATTAATTCAATGTGGGCTGGCGATAAAATCGTTCAGAAGAAAGATATTAACCTTTCTATCGCTGTTGCGACAGAGGACGAACTATTTGTACCAGTAATTAAACACGCGGACGAGAAGACAATTAAAGGTATCGCTCGTGAAATTACAGAACTTGCAGGAAAAGTACGTACGAAATCGTTAAAAGCGGACGAAATGCAAGGCGGAACATTTACAATTAATAACACAGGATCATTCGGTTCTGTTCAATCTATGGGTATTATTAATTACCCACAAGCGGCTATTTTACAAGTTGAATCAATTGTAAAACGCCCAGTAATTATGGAAAATGGTATGTTCGGGGCTCGCGACATGGTTAACTTATGTTTATCACTCGATCACCGTGTACTAGATGGTTTAATTTGTGGTAAGTTCTTAGGACGTGTAAAAGAAATTTTAGAAAATACGTCAGAAAATAATACATCTGTATATTAATAAAAAGCTCGCTTATGCGAGCTTTTTATCATCTTATTTCTTCATCTACATCCTACTATATGTATAATACCTTTCCCAGTAATCTTACAATGAACGATTATGTATTAGGAATTTATGAAAATACATTGCTGATATATGGTATATGGATATAAAATAAGAAAAGAATAATTTTTTTGGCAAATCTTACTGACGAAACTGTAGTATAATATATTGTATTGTATGAAAAAGAGAGTTATTCTATATAAGTGTTTTATAGATAATGTGTAATCAGTCGTCAAAACATGAAGAATGTTGACTCCTGGTTTTTTATTTTGCTGTAACAATGTTTCAGGAGGATGTCATGAAAAGAAGTACCGAGTTTCTAAAAAGTTTAGATGTAAAATTAATATTAATTTTGTTTGCATTATGTGTCACGAGTATAGCTGCTATATATAGCAGTCAGCAAACTGGCCAATATGGAGAGGCAAACTTTGCGATGAAACAGGGTTTGAACTACATAATTGGGGTTGTATTGTTATTGCTTGTTGCAAGCATTGACTTAGACCAACTACAAAAATTGTCTTGGCCACTTTATATCGCTGGATTTGCTTCGCTTATTCTTTTAAAAATACTACCGGTTTCCACTTTCACACCTGAAAAATTAGGTGCAAAAAGATGGTTTGTATTTCCATTAGTTGGACAAATTCAACCATCTGAGTTTTTCAAAATTTCATTGCTTCTCGTAGTAGCAAGCATAGCAGTGAAACATAATGCGCAGTATATGGCAAGGACATTCCAAACGGACTTAAAATTAGTAGGTAAAATTGTGCTAGTATCCCTCCCGCCTATGGCCGTTGTATATAGCCAACCGGATACAGGGATGGTGTTCTTATATGCTGCTGCAATTGCATGTATTTTATTTATGTCAGGTATTCAGAAGAAATTGATAGCGTTATGTACAGTTATTCCAGTCACCATATTATCTACCTTAATATTTATTTACGTAAGGTATGAGGATTTCTTCTTTAATAAGTTAGTTACATTACTAAAACCTCACCAACAATCACGTATTTTAGGTTGGTTAGATCCATTTGAACATACAGATCAAGGTTATCAAACGCAGCAATCGATTTTAGCTGTAGGTAGTGGCGGTATGGAAGGGAAAGGATTTGGCGAAGGGAACGTCTATATCCCTGAGAAGCATACTGACTTTATTTTCGCTACAATTGCCGAAGAAGGTGGATTTATCGTAGCAGCGTTAGTTGTATTCTTGTTCCTATTACTACTATATAGAACAATTATTATCGGTTATTCCGCTGATAATTTATTCGGTACATTATTATGTGCTGGGTCAATTGGGATATTAACGGTTCAAATATTCCAAAACATCGGTATGATCGTTGGATTAATGCCTGTAAAAGGTATTGCATTACCTTTCTTATCATATGGGGGAAGTTCCTTGTTCTCGAATATGATTATGATGGGTCTCATATTATCGGTACGAAAAACGTATAAAAAGTATATGTTTTCCGTTAAGTAAAAAAAGCTGATTCGTTTCTAAACGAATCAGCTTTTTACATATATGTTAGCTACAGTAGATGAAGCACATAAAATAAATATTTTGTTAAAAAAATGAAAAATATACGCATTTTGTCGTTTCATACATATGATACAATAGTGTGGACAACGAAAAAGGAGGCGATACGATGGGATATGTAGAAGAATTGCGAAAAATAGTTGGTCATCGCCCTTTAATTTTAGTTGGTGCTGTTGTACTCGTTATAAATGAACATGGATATGTTTTATTACAGCAAAGAACAGAGCCGTACGGAAAATGGGGGCTGCCAGGCGGGCTCATGGAGCTTGGTGAATCACCAGAAGAAACAGCTTGCCGTGAAGTATACGAAGAGACGGGAATAGAAGTGAAGAACCTACAATTAATAAATGTGTTTTCTGGAGCGAATTATTTTACAAAATTAGCAAACGGTGATGAATTTCAATCTGTAACGACCGCTTATTATACGGATGAATACGCAGGGGATTTTGTTATGAACAAAGAAGAAGCGGTTCAGCTTACATTCTTCCCACTAACAGAACTACCTGACTATATTGTAGGATCGCATAAAAAAATGATTGCTGAATATATGAAGATTATGGAAAAAAAGATATAATAATAGTGAAAGAAATACAAAAACACAGTACTGGTTGGTAGTCCAGACGCATGATTTCATGTCAGTAACCTTCCCCCTCCGGGATGTCCCGTATTTCTAATTTTTTAAAGGAGGGGCTGTCAATGGATTTGACAGTATATCACGATGGTCAATTTTTTGTAGGAATTATTACATGTAAAGAAAAAGGGAAGTTGTATGGAGCAAGGTATATCTTTGGAACGGAACCTTCAGATGAAGAAGTGCTTATCTTTGTGAACGGTTCAATGTTAGCGTATTTTCAGCATTTTGCAAAATGTGGCGTGGAAGTGCAAGAAAAACAGCGTCCAAAAAATATAAAGCGTATCATACGACAAGCAGCAAAAGAAGTAAATGTAAACCGCTTTACTAAGGCGCAAGAGGCAATTAGCTTATCTTATGAACTGCATAAACAAGAAAAGAAAGTGCAATCTAAGGAGAAGCGAGAGACTGAAAAACAAAGAAGACGTTTAATCAAAGTACAAAAAGCAAAGCAAAAACATCGTGGTCATTAAGAAAAGGTGTTAGAGCAGGGCTCTAACACCTTTTCTATATCCAAATACAAGTAAACTTACTTGTATTTCATAAACATTAACTGGTAAGATACAAATAGGTAGTTTTAGAGGAGGGAAAAGATTGATTAATTTTAACTTTTTTATGAATGATGTTGTCCGCCAAGCGCGTGAAGAGATTGTCTCTGCTGGATATACAGAATTGACGACGCCAGAAGCAGTAGAAGAAGCGTTTAAAAGAAATGGAACAACACTTGTAATGGTAAACTCTGTATGTGGTTGTGCAGGTGGCATTGCTCGTCCTGCTGCTGCGCATTCTGTACATTATGATAAACGTCCTAACCACCTTGTAACGGTGTTTGCAGGACAAGATAAAGAAGCAACAGCAAAAGCTCGTGAATATTTCGAAGGGTATCCACCTTCTTCTCCATCATTTGCTTTATTAAAAGATGGAAAAATTGTAACGATGGTAGAACGTCATGAAATTGAAGGTCATGAACCGATGCAAGTTATTGCAAAACTACAATCGTATTTCGAAGAGAATTGCGAAGAACTATAAATAATTGAAAAGGCGCTACGCTCACAATTAAGTGGGGGTAGCGCCTTTTTTATTTAGTATTCAAAATGATAAGATATACATTGATTACTCTTTTTATGCAATCTTTTATGCATTCAAAACACTGTTTTTCATGATTTTTCATTTATTTTTATTTTATATATTGCATAAAAATAAAAGTGCTGATACAATACAAACATCGAATAAATATTCTATTAAACTTTTAAATATACATCATTAGGGGGAAGAAAGATGAAGAAGTTATTATCAATATCGTTTGCACTTATTTTAATTGTAAGTATATTCAGTGCTTGTAGTAATGGGGAAGAAAAGGCTACTGGAAAAAATGAAAAAGTACTTGTTATGGGGACTTCAGCAGATTATAAACCATATGAATACGTAGAAGCTTCAAAAAGTGATGAAATTATCGGCTTTGATGTTGATGTTGCTAAATATATCGGAAAAGAACTTGGTTATGAAGTGAAAGTGAAAGATATGGATTTTGGTGGTTTATTAGCATCTCTTAGCTCAGGAAAAGTTGATTTCGTAATGGCAGGTATGACGCCAACTGCAGAGCGTAAAAATAATGTTGATTTCACAGATATTTATTTTGTTGCGAAAAACATGGTTGTTTCTAAAAAGGACTCTAACATTAAATCTGTAGAGGATTTAAAAGGGAAAAAAGTAGGGATACAAACAGGATCTATTCAAGAAGAGAAAGCAGCAGAATTTAAAAAACAAGTAGATTTCAAAGTTGAGGGACGTGACCGTATACCAGAAATCGTACAAGAAATTAAAGCTGGTCGTTTTGATGCTGCAATTATAGAAGACACAGTTGCTAAAAATTATGTAGAGAAAATGAAAGATTTACAAGGAATTGAAATTAAAGAAGCTCCAGAAGAAGTTGGAGCAGCAATTGCCCTTCCGAAAAACAGTGATAAAACAGCAGAATTTAATAAAGTAATTAAAAAAATGCAAGAAAATGGAGAAATGGATAAATTAGTGAAGAAATGGTTTGGCAGCGAAAAATAAGCTGCCTTTCACTTTTCTGTGAGGGGAATGAAAAGAATGAACTTAGATTTTTCGGCGATTACGCCTTCGATACCGTATATATTAAAAGGTCTAGAAGTTACTTTGAAAATTGTAGCAGTATCAGCTTTAGCAGGGTTTATTTTAGGAACGCTATTAGCGCTTTGTAAAATTGCTAGAATACGAGCATTAAATATAGCGGCAGATCTTTATACATCAATTTTCCGTGGTACACCACTTGTATTGCAATTAATGATTATTTATTTCGGTGTCCCGCAAATAATTGGTTATGAAATACCAGCATTTTTAGCAGCTGTACTTGCATTTAGCTTAAATTCAGGTGCATATATGTCAGAAGTAATCCGTGCTGGCATTCAAGCGGTTGATAAAGGACAAACAGAAGCGGCGATGGCTTTAGGAATTCCATACGGAAAAATGATGCGAAATATCATTTTTCCTCAAGCTTTAAAAAATATATTACCGGCACTTGTGAACGAGTTTGCGACACTTACGAAAGAATCGGCTGTAGTAACAGTAATAGGCGCGACGGATTTAATGCGCCGTGCTTACATCGTAGGCGGGGAGACTTTTAAATACCTTGAACCATTACTTTTTGTTGGACTCATTTATTATATGCTAGTCATTATTCTTACATTAGTCGGGAAAGCAATTGAAGGGAGAATGAAGAAAAGTGATTAAAATTGAAAACCTTCATAAATCATTTGGAAAAAACGAAGTATTGAAAGGAATTACAACAACGATTGAAAAAGGGGAAGTAGTAGCAATTATTGGACCGTCTGGATCAGGGAAATCAACATTTTTACGTTGTATGAATGTGTTAGAAGCACCGACAAATGGTCACATTTGGATTGGAACGGAAGAAGTAACGAATCCAAAAACGAATATTATGCATGTTCGTGAAAATGTCGGAATGGTATTTCAGCATTTCCACCTATTTCCTCATATGACTGTATTAGAAAACATTACGTATGCTCCTATTAATGTAAAAGGAGTAACGAAACAAGAAGCTGAAAAGAAAGCCGAAAAACTGTTAGAAAAGGTCGGCTTATTAGATAAAAAAGATACGTATCCGAATCGTCTTTCAGGAGGACAAAAGCAACGTGTAGCAATTGCAAGAGCGTTAGCAATGGAACCAGAAGTAATGCTATTTGATGAACCGACATCTGCACTAGATCCAGAGATGGTAAAAGAAGTGTTAGAAGTTATGAAATCATTAGTTACGACAGGAATGACAATGGCAATTGTTACACACGAAATGGGATTTGCAAAAGAAGTGGCAGATCGTGTTCTCTTTTTAGATGGTGGAAAGCTTGTAGAAGATAGTGCGCCAGCAGAATTTTTTGCAGCACCGAAAAGTGAGCGTGCGCAACAATTTTTACAAAAAATATTGTAATATGTAAAGGTTACGTGAATAATAAGTAGAAAAGGATGACATTGTGTCATCCTTTTTTTATACTAACTGTAAATACGTTTATACATATAGGAGCAATGATATGTTCAAAATTGGATACCGTACAGTAAAAACAGCAATAGGGACAGGCGCAGCCGTTTTTATTGCCCAGTTATTAGGGTTAGAATTTTATAGTTCAGCGGGTATTTTAGTTATATTATGTGTACAAAATACGAAACGTAAATCACTTCAAGTATCATTACATCGTTTTTTAGCTTGTGTATTATCAATGGTGTTCGCGTTTTGTATATTTGAAACAATTGGATATACACCACTAGCAATTAGTGTATTATTACTTACATTTATTCCGACTGCAGTTATGCTCAAAATTCAAGAAGGTATTGTCACGAGCTCAGTTATTGTGATGCATCTGTATTCCTTGAAACAAATTACATGGCTTATTGTTGGGAATGAAATTGCGATATTAACGATAGGGATTAGTGTTGCATTATTAGTGAACATGTATATGCCAAGTAGTGAAAATAAGCTAAAAGAGTATCAGGATAAAATAGAAAGTAATTTTAAAACGATTTTGTTTGAAATGGTTGTATATTTACGAAATCGAGAAAGTAGTTGGAGCGGGGCAGAACTTATTGAAACTGAAAATATGCTAAATGAGGCTAGAGATTTATCATTTAAGAAACTTGAGAATGCATTTATGCGAGAAGATGATTATTACTATCGCTATTTCAATATGCGCATGCAACAATTCGAAATTTTAGAGCGAATGATTCCGTTAGCAGCTTCTTTATCGTGGACATATGAACAAGCTGATATGATTGCGGATGTGGTTGAAAACATTGGAAATGCTATTAGCCCTCAGAGTACCGGAGTTATTTCTTTAAGACAGCTTCAAGAAATGAGAGAATTATTTAGAGATATGCCATTGCCGGCTACACGTGAAGAATTTGAAATACGTGCGAAACTTGTTCAACTTGTGTATGAAATGGAGCAATATTTACTCATTAAAAGTCGTTTTAAGGGAAAGGATAATATAAAAGAACTTATATAGAAGGTAGGAATTGTTTATGCCGTATCTTCTCTCTTTCATATTATTTCTTTCTTTATCGCCTATTTGGCCTCTTGGTGATAACCCGCGCGCAGGAGATCCTTTCATAATTGTAAATAAAGCGACAAATAAATTAGCTTATATTGACGATGGGAAAATTCAGAAGGTTTTTCCAGTAGCGACAGGGAAAACAAATGAATTAACTCCAGAGGGAACTTTTGATATTGTAATGAAAGCGAAGGATCCATATTATATTGCGAAAAATATTCCAGGTGGATCACCGAAAAATCCACTTGGATCTAGGTGGATGGGGTTTAATGCTAGAGGAACGGATGGAAGTAAATATGGAATACATGGAACAAACCAACCTAGTTCAATTGGAAAGTATATTTCACAAGGGTGTATAAGAATGAAGAAAAACGATGTGGAATATTTATTTGATCGCATTCCAATTGGAACGAAAGTATGGATTGTGAAATCGAAAAAATCATTTCAGCAATTGGCAAAAGAAAAAGGAGCCGTTGCATATGAAAAAGCCAACGAAAAGGTTGGCTTTTTCATATGGAATAAGTTGTCTTGACATGTGTACATAACCATGCGTTAATGAGAGTATAGAAAGATAAAATTAGATAAAGGGGTTGCTCATATGTACTTGAATCCAAAGCTTTCGTATATGCAGTTTTTTATGGGATTTCTATTTATTATTACATTCATATTGGCAACTTTTAATATATGTTCTTATGTTGTAGCAATTGTATGTATGGCATTACTCAATCTTACTTTTGTTATTGGTGCATTTCAGCAGAAACAATATACAAGTTTTGTAATAGCACTTGTAATGTCATTTTCCTTTAGTATTGTAGCGATTGTGCTTTACACATAACAAAATAAACCATCTCGATTTCGAGATGGTTTATTTTGTTATGTGTAAAAAGTAAAAAAAGGACGAACAGATCGTCCTTTTTACCAAAACATACTCGCGCCAGCAAGTAATGTTGTTACAAGCATAGAAATTAGCATTACATAAATCATAACTTTTTGAGCTTTTTTATGCATCGTTAAACCTCCTTGCAAATCAGTACAATATCATTGTAACGAGAAATGATATTGTGGACAAGGGGAGAGAAATGACAAAATTCGAGAAGTGTGTGTAAAGTATAACAGGAAATTTGTATGTACGTAGAGAATATATAAGAAGGATAGATTGTAAGTTTTTTGTTATGCAAGCTGAAGAATGGAGATACGATGATGAAAATATATGAAACAGATCGTTTACATTTAAGGGAAATTGATGAGTCGTATGCTGAAAAAGTTCTTCAATATTACGACAGAAATCGTGAATTTTTAAAAGCTTGGGAAGAGTATAGACCAGAGGATTTTTTTACATTAGATTATCAAAAGAAAAAGTTACAAAAGGATAGAAAAGAGTTCGCAGAAGGTAAAATCATCAGATTATGGATTTTTAAAAAGGGTGATGATACGAAAATAATTGGATGTATTTCCTTTAATTTAATCGTTCGCGGAATTTATCAATCTTGTGTACTCAGTTATAAATTAGATAAAGAGGAGTTAAACAAAGGTTATACGACAGAAGCACTTAGAAAAGCTATTCAAGTTGCTTTTGAGGAATTTCATTTACATCGTATAGAAGCACCGATTATGCCACGGAACTTAGCATCTATACAAGTAGTGACGAAGATAGGCTTTCAATATGAGGGCGTGTCTAGGAAGATGTTAATGGTTAATGGAGTGTGGGAAGATCATATGCGCTGGGTATTGTTAAATGAGTAATAGAAAGCAGATGGTTATCTAGACATATAAACCGTCTGTTTTTGTCTTGTATTTCGAAACTTTTGCGAAATTCTGTTATAATTAATAGTGTTACATACATAATGGTAGTGCAGGAGGCGCAGTCTTATGATTAATCAAGAACGTTTAGTAAATGAATTTATGGAATTAGTACAAGTGGATTCTGAAACGAAATTTGAAGCAGAAATTTGCAAAGTATTAACAAAGAAATTTACAGATTTAGGTGTAGAAGTATTTGAAGATGACACAATGGCTGTAACTGGTCATGGTGCAGGTAACTTAATTTGTACATTACCAGCAACAAAAGATGGTGTTGATACAATTTACTTTACTTCTCATATGGATACAGTAGTTCCTGGTAATGGAATTAAGCCTTCTATTAAAGATGGATATATCGTATCAGATGGTACTACGATTTTAGGTGCGGATGATAAAGCGGGATTAGCATCAATGTTTGAAGCAATCCGTGTTTTAAAAGAGAAAAATATTCCTCATGGCACAATTGAATTTATTATTACAGTTGGAGAAGAATCTGGCCTTGTTGGTGCAAAAGCATTAGATCGTGAGCGCATTACAGCGAAATATGGTTACGCGTTAGATAGCGATGGGAAAGTTGGCGAAATCGTTGTTGCAGCTCCAACACAAGCGAAAGTGAACGCGATTATTCGCGGGAAAACAGCTCATGCAGGTGTAGCACCGGAAAAAGGCGTATCTGCAATTACGATCGCAGCGAAAGCAATTGCGAAGATGCCACTTGGTCGTATTGATTCTGAAACAACTGCAAATATTGGACGTTTTGAAGGTGGTACACAAACGAATATCGTTTGCGATCATGTACAAATCTTTGCAGAAGCGCGTTCTTTAATCAATGAAAAAATGGAAGTACAAGTTGCGAAAATGAAAGAAGCATTTGAAACAACTGCAAAAGAAATGGGCGGCCAAGCAGATGTTGAAGTAAAGGTTATGTACCCAGGATTTAAATTTGCTGATGGCGATCACGTTGTAGAAGTTGCAAAACGCGCAGCTGAAAAAATTGGTCGTACACCTTCTCTTCACCAAAGTGGTGGCGGAAGTGATGCAAACGTAATTGCTGGACACGGAATTCCAACAGTTAACTTAGCAGTTGGTTATGAAGAAATTCATACAACAAACGAAAAGATTCCTGTTGAAGAATTAGCGAAAACAGCAGAATTAGTTGTTGCAATCATAGAGGAAGTAGCGAAATAATATAACAAAAAAGCGTGTAAATCAATTGTGATTTACACGCTTTTTACTTTGATTCGATTGCTTTTACAAGGCGGATAAGCCAATACAAGAAAATCCATGGCAGTATGTAAGTTGTTACTACATGGACTAGACGAGGAAAGAAACCAGCTATGTTTATATCAAATATAGGAAGAAGTAAATAATTGATTGTGACGATTAGTATAATTACGAGAAACGTATAATTGAGTTTATCAGTTGATTTCATAATAATCACCCTTAATTACAAAAATATCCACTTCATTTAAATTATAGCAATAAATAGGATAGAAAAGAACAAGTAATGATTATAATTATTGTGCAAAATTTGCTATAATAAAAGAACGAACGTTCTGATTAGGGAGTGAGTACTATGCGAGAAATGTATCCGAAAAATGGTCGTGTTATTTTGCATGTAGATATGAATTGTTTTTTCGCATCTGTTGAAATTGCTCACGACTCATCATTACAAGGAAAGCCGTTAGCGGTTGCTGGAAATGAAAAAGAAAGAAAAGGAATTATCATAACATGTAGTTATGAGGCGAGAGAATATGGAATACGTACGACGATGCCTCTTTGGGAAGCGAAAAGGTTATGTCCGCAATTAGTTGTAAGGCGCCCTAATTTTACATTATATCGCGAAGCTTCATTTCAAATGTTTCAAATTCTTTCCCGTTTTACGGAAAAAATACAACCAGTCTCTATAGATGAGGGGTATTTAGATATTACAGACTGTTACGCACTTGGTTCACCTCTTGAAATAGCAAAGATGATCCAGCAGGCGTTATTAACAGAATTGCAGCTTCCGTGTAGCATCGGGATTGCTCCGAACCTTTTCCTAGCAAAAACAGCTTCTGATATGAAAAAGCCTCTCGGTATTACCGTGCTCCGAAAACGAGATATTCCAGAAATGATTTGGCCACTTCCGGTTGGAGCGATGCATGGAATTGGAGAAAAAACAGCTGAGAAATTAAATGATATTCATATACAAACCATTGAGCAGTTAGCAAAAGGAAACGAACATATCATTCGCGCTAAAATTGGAAAGCATGGTGTTGATTTACAAAGGCGGGCAAAAGGTATGGATGATAGGGAAGTTGATCCGAGTCAAATGGGTCAACATAAAAGTGTTGGTAACTCGATGACTTTTTCAAAGGATATGGATGAAGAGAAAGAATTACTTGATATGTTACAAAGGCTATCAAAATCAGTGAGTAAAAGATTACAAAAGCGAACTCTTGTCAGCTATAATATTCAAATTATGATTAAATATCATGATAGGCGGACAGTAACGAGGAGTAAGCAATTGAAAAATGCCATTTGGGAAGAACGAGATATTTTTCAAGCAGCCTCTCGTTTATGGAAGCAACATTGGGACGGTGATTCCGTTCGTTTATTAGGTGTTACAGCTACTGAAATAGAGTGGAAGACTGAATCGGTGAAACAATTAGATTTGTTTTCATTTGAAGAAGATGCGAAAGAAGAGCCGCTACTTGCTGTCATTGATCAAATTAATGATAAGTATGGAATGCCGCTTTTACAACGAGGTAGTCAATTATTACGTAAGCAAGAAAAGTCTTTTCAGCAAAAATTAGAAAATAAGTTTATGTAGAAGGTGTCATGAAGCTGTACATATCATGACACTTTTTATTTTTATAAAAAACAAATTGTCGTTTTTGCACTACAAGCAAAACAATTATGTAATAATAACTCAAGTAAAAAGATAATTTTAGATGAATTTGATTTAAGTATGTATACAAATTTTTTGACGGAATATGCCGATTTGCTAAATAAGTATAAATAAAAAGCACTGTAACCAGTGCTTTTTACGATAGATTAAGAGATTGTATGATTTTCAAAAATAACAATCTCTGAGTTATTTGCTGTTGAAACGCGTTGTGCGTAATATGTGAAAGCTGAAGAAATATATGTTGGTAACGAATCATTTGCATGTGTTGTTGTATATTCATGGATTAATTCTTTCAAAGTCGTCCATTCTAATTGTGCTGGGTGATCAGACACGAAAGAACTTACCCAGCGATCAAATGAAGATGAAAAATCAGTTTGTAAACGAAATGCTTCTTTCATAATAAAACGCTCCCTTAACATGTAGTATAATCATTTTAACATAAAACACGAACAATTTCTAAGTTTTTTGAGTATAATGTTCGTGATATATAGTTGTCTAGATGATTGGTTATGTAAATTCGATTTGCCATTTGAAATAACATTCCGTAAGATGAAAGATAGATTATATAAAGAGCTGGAGGAAAGAAAGTGGAATTTGTATTTTTAGGAACTGGTGCAGGTGTTCCTTCAAAAGGAAGGAATGTTTCTGCAATTGCTTTGCAATTGTTAGAAGAACGAGGACAGACTTGGTTATTTGATTGTGGTGAAGCGACGCAACATCAAATATTACATACATCAGTACGTCCACGCCGCATTGAAAAAATATTTATTACGCATTTACATGGTGATCATATTTTTGGTTTGCCTGGTTTATTAGGAAGCCGTTCATTCCAAGGAGGGACTACACCTTTAACAGTGTATGGACCAAAAGGAATTAAACAGTTTATTGAAGTTGCATTATCAGTAAGCACGACACATGTAAAATACCCGCTTGAAATTGTTGAGATAACAGAAGAAGGTACTGTGTTTGAAGATAATGAATTTCATGTGGAAACGAAAAGATTGTCACACGGTATTGAATGTTTTGGGTATCGTATTATAGAGAAAGATATACAAGGCGCCCTTTTAGTCGATAATTTGCTGGAGATGGGTGTGAAACCAGGCCCACTCTTTAAACGTTTAAAAGATGGAGAAGTGGTTGAATTGGAAAATGGTACGATATTAAACGGAAAAGATTTTATCGGCCCACCTCAAAAGGGAAGAGTTATTACCATTTTAGGTGATACGAGATATTGTGAAGCGAGTAGAGAGCTAGCACAAGACGCTGACGTACTTGTTCATGAAGCAACTTTTGCGGCAGAAGATGAACAACAAGCATATGATTATTTTCATTCCACATCTAAGCAAGCTGCAAGTATTGCACTTCAGGCAAATGCAAAACGATTAATATTGACTCATATTAGTTCTCGTTATCAAGGAGATACATATAAGGAATTATTGAAAGAGGCAAGAGAGCTATTTTCTAATACAGAAATAGCTACAGATTTAAAATCATTTCCAGTGGACAGATAATAATGTTGTGAAAAAATGGTGACGAAAGGTTGCCATTTTTTTATTTCTAAAAAAAAATAAAAATAAAACTGTTATCATTTTATGCTTATATAGGATGAAACAGAAAATTTTAATGATGTAAAGATATAAGATGAAACTACATAGTATCGAGTATTTAGAAAAACTGTTATATAAGTCAGACGACATATGAGTAGTACAAATAGCAAAAATGGATTGTTATTCAGAACTTTTAAAATTCATTAAAAGTAAGCGTTTTATTAAAAACAAGCTATAATGAGGACAGATTATAATTTACTGTAGGCTACATGTGTTTGAGACGTTTATCATAACAAGTGAAGTTGAATAAATTGTGAGAGAGCAACATGGAATTTATAATAGGAAGAACATTACTATTATTCGTATGAAGTCTTTTTCACTTTTTAGCTTTAAGGCATCAAAAGGTATGAAAGCAATGGGAGCTTCATTTGTTTATGCTATGCTTGTAAGGGGTTCTGTGTTAAACTTTGGATTGCTACAAGACTTTACTGTAGACTATCTCAAATTATTTTTAAATGAAGGTAATGCTAAGTTTCTTATTTCATATGATAACTGGTATTATTTCAGGATATATTGCTTCACTGTTATTTAAAAACAATCCAATTCGTACAGCGGGACAAATTCGTAGTACAACTGGAAAAGCAACCAATCCGGTAGCTTAATAGAATAGTAAAAAATTTTTTCATAGAGGTTTAGGGGGAGTTATAATGAAGTATCGCTCAGTATTTGATATTATTGGTCCAGTTATGATTGGTCCATCAAGTTCACATACAGCAGGTGCAGCAAGAATGGGGCAAGTTGCTCGCCAGCTGTTTCGTCATGAACCAGAAAGAGTAAGCATTTCATTATATGGATCATTTGCAAAGACGTATCGTGGGCATGGTACAGATGTAGCGTTAATAGGTGGGATATTAGGATTTGAAACAGATGACTTACGTATTCCAGAGGCGCTAGAGATAGCAAAAGAGCGCGAAATTGAAGTGGAATTCATTGAAGAAGATGCAAATGCACCTCACCCAAATACAGCGAGAATTCGTTTGTATAAAGGTGAAGAAGAAATTGAAGTTGTTGCTTGCTCAATTGGTGGCGGTAAAATTGAAGTTGTAGAATTAAACGGATTCGATCTTCAATTATCAGGCACGAGTCCAGCACTACTTATTGTAAATAACGATCGCTTCGGTGCTATTGCAGCAGTAGCCTCAATCCTTGCGAAACACGAGATTAACATTAGTACAATGAGTGTTTCTCGTAAAGAAAAAGGAAGAAGAGCACTAATGGTCATCGAAACAGATGAAATATTAGCAGATGAAGTAATTGAAGAAATAAAAGCGCAACAAAATATTTGTCAAGTAACTATTATGGAATAATTGCAGGGGGGACACACCATGTTTCGGAACGCAGCGGAACTAGTGGCGCAAGCTAAAGAACAAAATGTAAAAATCGCAGAAATTATGATTCAATGTGAAATGGAAACAAGAAGTATTTCACGTGAAGAAGTAATCGCTGGTATGGAAAAGAACTTAGTCGTGATGGAGCAAGCAGTAGAACGTGGTATTCGCGGTGTGAAATCACCAACTGGTTTAACTGGCGGAGATGCTGTAAAAGTTCAGGCGTATATGAAGAGCGGAAAAGGCTTATCTGGAGATACGATTTTGGACGCGGTGAGTAAAGCTGTTGCAACAAATGAAGTAAACGCAGCGATGGGAATTATTTGTGCAACACCAACAGCAGGGTCTGCTGGAACAGTGCCAGGTGTACTATTTGCACTAAGAGAAAAGTTGCAGCCTACACGTGAAGAAATGATTGAATTTTTATTTACAGCAGGAGCTTTCGGTATGGTTGTTGCAAATAATGCTTGTATTTCTGGTGCAGCGGGAGGATGCCAAGCTGAAGTTGGTTCAGCAAGTGGAATGGCGGCCGCGGCTGCAGTTGAAATGGCTGGTGGAACACAAGACCAAGCAGCTACAGCGATGGCAATTTCATTAAAGAACATGCTTGGTTTAGTATGCGATCCGGTGGCAGGACTTGTAGAAGTACCTTGCGTAAAACGTAATGCAGCAGGAGCTGCAAATGCGATGATTTCAGCTGATTTAGCATTAGCTGGTGTAACGAGTACCATTCCATGTGATGAAGTAATTGAGGCAATGTTTAGAATCGGACAAACGATGCCAGTAGCACTTCGTGAAACAGCAGAAGGTGGACTTGCAGCAACACCGACTGGTCGTCGTCTACAAGAAGAGATTTTTGGGAAGACGAATAACTAAAAGTATACGTTTATAAAAGATGGAGCTCAAGTAAGATTAAGCTCCATCTTTTATTTTTCTTTTGTTAGTTGTTCTAATGTTTTCCCGAGGTTATGCGATCGTTGTGCTGCTTGTGTAATACAAGAAATAAGTGCTTGTTGAAATTTATGTTCTTGTAATACTTCAATGCCCGCTTCGGTCGTTCCACCAGGAGAAGTAATTTCCTTTCGCAAAATAGAAGGGTGTTTTTCACTTGCTTTTAGCATTTCAGCAGCACCAATCATCGTCTGAAGAATAAGTGACTTTGCAACATCTTCTTTTAAACCGATTTTTTTTGCGGCTGCTTCCATCGCCTCTACTACGTAATAAATATAAGCAGGCCCACTTCCAGATAATGCAGTGACAGCATGCATATCTTCTTCCTCTACAACAGAGACGAGGCCGATCGTTTCAAATAAAGCTATGGCAGTCTGAATATGTTCCGCTGTTGCCTGCTTTGAAGGTGAGATAGCAGTAGCTGATTTTAAAATAGCTGCGGATGTATTTGGCATTGCCCGAATAATCGGAACGTCTTTTTGAAGTAAGTTTCTAATCGAGTGAGTAGAAACACCCGCTAATAACGAAATAATAAGTACGTTATGATGTATATATTCTTTAAAAGGAATAAGTGCTTCTGCAACATCCTTAGGTTTCATAGCTAGAAAAAGAATATTTGTATCAGTAAGTAGTTCTTTTTTATTATGCGTACCTTTGACGCCATATTTTTGATGTAGCTCCTGTAACCTTGTCTCGTTAGAACGATTACTTACGGTAATTTGTTCGCCTTTCACAACATTTGCATGTAACAAGCCACCAATAATAGCTTCAGCAATAGAGCCTGCACCGAGAAAGGAAATATGTTGAATAGACATGATGTTCCTCCTTTAAATTTGGTTAGAAATTCTTATAAATGTACATACATTCGTTTTTTAATAGGAAACACCTCTTTTTATCTGAAAATAATGACAAATATATGTATAAGTTGTAAACTGAAGAAGTATTCATTTTTGAACCGGAAAGAGACAGGGGGGCTAAGCATGACGGCGATTCACCGAATGGAGATTCCTGTGCCATTTGCAGTTGAAACTGTAAATGTGTTTTTAGTTGAGGGGGAGACATTAACATTAATTGATACAGGGACGAATACAGAAGAGGCAAGAAATGCGTTAGAAAGTCAATTAGGTGCATTAGGATATACGATAGAAGATATTAAAACAGTAGTCATTACGCATCATCATGCGGATCATTGTGGACTTTTAAATATATTTTCTGAGAAAACGAACATTATTGGACACCCTTGGAATGAGCCATGGATTACGCAAGACCCAGAATTTTTAAAGCGGTATCATGAGTTTTTTAGAGAGACAGCTTTGCAATTTGGTGTTCCAGCAGCATTTTTGAAAGATGAGGCGTTATTAACGACAAGAACACTGAAATATTCTTGTAATAGATCGTTAACGCATACTGTGCGAGAGGGAGATCGTATTGATTCCTTACCTGGGTTTACAGTAATTGAAACACCAGGTCATGCTTCCACTCATATTTCATTATATAGAGAATCTGATGGAATATTAATTGGCGGAGATGCTCTCATTAGTCATATTTCTTCGAATCCAATATTAGAACCACCATATGAAGGACAAACAGAAAGGGCACGCCCGTTATTACAATATAATCAAACGTTAAAGCGTTTAAGTGAAATGAATATTTCGCGCATTTTATCAGGACATGGAGAAGATGTTCTCAATGTGAAACAACTTATTGAAACGAGATTACAAAAGCAAGAAACACGTGCGTTTAAAGTGCTTGAGTTATTAAAGGAAAAACCAATGACAGCATTTGAAGTATGTGTAAAACTATTTCCGGTATTATATAAGGAACAATTGCCACTTACTATTTCAGAAACGGTTGGACAATTAGACTTTTTAGCATATAATCAACAAGTGATGATTGATGAATCTTCGCAACAATTGATTTATTATGCAAAGTAGGTGACAGCAATGACGGGACGTTTACAAAATAAAGTAATCGTCATTACGGGTGCTTCTAGTGGAATTGGAGAGCAAGTTGCAATGCAAGTTGCAGGGCAAGGGGCGACTCCAGTATTAATAGCTAGAACAGAAGAGAAACTAAAAGCGTTAGCAGAAAAAATTAAAGAAACGTATAATACGCCTTGCTATTATTATGTATTAGATGTAAGTGAAGAGACGGAAGTACAATCTGTTTTTTCAAAGGTATTACAAGAAGTGGGACGTATTGATATATTAGTAAACAATGCGGGATTTGGTATTTTTAAAACGTTTGAAGATGCGTCAATGGATGAAGTGAAAGATATGTTCCAAGTAAATGTATTTGGATTAGTAGCTTGTACGAAAGCAGTACTACCTTATATGGTGAAAAGGGACGAAGGGCATATTATTAATATTGCTTCACTTGCTGGGAAAATTGCAACGCCGAAATCGAGTGCATATGCAGCGACGAAACATGCCGTATTAGGGTTTACGAATAGTTTACGCATGGAGTTGTCTAGTACGAATGTTTTCGTAACAGCAATTAATCCAGGTCCGATAGATACGAACTTTTTTGAAATAGCTGATCAATCCGGTACATATGTAAAAAATATGGGACGATACATGTTGAAACCAACATATGTAGCAGGGCAAATTGTAAAATCGATGCAAACGAAAAAGCGTGAAGTAAACTTACCGAAATGGATGGGCATAGGTCCGAAACTGTATGCTTTATTCCCAGGTTTATTTGAGCGTGTTGCAGGTAAATCATTAAGTAAGAAATAGGAGGTTTCCATATGGAAACCTCCTATTTTTTTATCCCGCTTTAATGGGCAGTAACACCCCCACCTCAAAATTCAGCGAAAGCAAAGAAGTTAGGTGGGGGATGAAGAAAACCCCCACTGATTAAAGTTTCACTTTATTTTCCAGTCACATAATCGTAAACAATATCCTCAATTGCCTCGTATACATCAATTTTAGTATTGGAATGAATAATCGTTTGAATATGTTTAATAAGCATTTCCTGATCCTCATTTGAAATAGGATTACATTGGTATTGCTGAAAACTTTTTATAATCATTTTCTCAATTAATTTTTCATTCATGTTTTCCCCGCCTGTATGTACATATGTATTGTTTTATTGTACTTGAAGTGAAATGAAAAAACTACTATGCACTATTTGTGTATAAAAATTCGGTTGTGCATATTGTTTTTCTAGTAAAATTAAGTTTTTTAAGTTTATAAAATTTATAAATATTTAATTGACTCTATAAATATACAATATTATAATCATACTTAATTTAAAGAATCAATATGAGGAGGAGCATATGAAAGTCGCGATTATTGGAGCAACTGGGTATGGAGGTATTGAGTTAATTCGGTTATTAGAGCAACATCCATATTTTTCGATAGCATCTCTCCATTCTTTTTCACAAGTTGGCGAGTGTATAACAAATGTATATCCGCATTTTCAAAATGTTCTTGTTCATACGTTACAAGAAATTGATGTGGAGGAAATAGGGAAGGAAGCAGAAATTGTATTTTTAGCAACCCCAGCAGGAGTATCAGCAGAGCTAACTCCAAAATTATTAGCAGTAGGTTTAAAAGTAATTGATTTATCTGGAGACTTTCGTATGAAAGATCCTTTCATATATGAACAGTGGTATAAAAGGGCAGCTGCAAAAGAAGGAGTTCTTAGGGAAGCTGTATATGGGTTAAGTGAATGGAAAAGGTCCGAAATTCAAAAGGCAAATTTAATTGCAAACCCGGGATGTTTTGCTACAGCCGCATTATTAGCGGTGTTGCCGTTAGTTCGTAGCGGCATAATTGAAGAAGATTCAATTATTATTGATGCGAAATCAGGAGTATCTGGAGCAGGTAAAACGCCAACAACGATGACTCACTTTCCTGAGTTATACGACAACTTGCGTATTTATAAAGTAAATGAGCATCAACACATTCCTGAGATTGAGCAAATGCTCGCGGAGTGGAATAGAGAAACGAAGCCAATCACGTTTAGTACACATTTAATACCGATATCACGTGGGATTATGGTTACACTGTATGCGAAAGTAAAGCGAGAAATGGAAATAGAGCAACTTCAACAATTATATGAAGAAGCGTATGAACAATCGGCTTTTATTCGAATTCGCATGCAAGGAGAGTTTCCAAGTCCGAAAGAAGTGAGAGGCTCAAATTATTGTGATATGGGGATAGCTTACGATGAAAGAACAGGAAGAGTGACAGTCGTTTCTGTTATAGACAATATGATGAAAGGTGCGGCTGGGCAAGCAATTCAAAATGCAAATATAGTAGCGGGACTAGAAGAAACAATAGGTTTACAACATATGCCGCTTTATTTATAAGGGGGGGACATGATGATAAAAATAGCGTCTATTACAAAAGTAGAAAATGGTTCGATTGTAACGCCAAAAGGTTTCTCGGCCATTGGTACTACAATTGGTCTGAAAAAGGAGAAAAAGGATTTAGGGGCAATCGTTTGTGATGTACCGGCATCATGTGCTGCTGTTTATACAACAAATCAAATACAAGCAGCCCCGTTGCAAGTGACGAAGGATAGTATAACGACTGAGGGAAAACTACAAGCTATTATCGTTAATAGTGGAAATGCAAATGCTTGTACAGGAATGAAAGGGTTGCAAGATGCTTACGAGATGCGTGCATTAGGGGCGGAACATTTTGGATTGAAAGAAAAGTATGTTGCAGTAGCTTCAACAGGTGTAATTGGTGTTCCGCTGCCGATGGATATAATCCGAAAGGGAATTGTAACTCTTATACCGGCGAAGGAAGAAAATGGAGCTCATTCTTTTTCTGAAGCAATTTTAACGACGGATCTTATAACGAAAGAAACTTGCTATGAAATGAGTATTGATGGGAAGAAAGTGATGATTGCTGGTGTTGCAAAAGGTTCAGGGATGATTCATCCAAATATGGCAACGATGCTAAGTTTTATTACGACAGACGCTCATATAGAGCATGACGTATTGCAAACAGCATTATCACAAATAACGAATCATACATTTAATCAAATTACGGTGGATGGAGATACTTCTACGAATGATATGGTCATCGCTATGGCAAGTGGATTATCAGAAACGAAACCAATCAATATGGAACATGCAGATTGGGAAACTTTCGTATTTGCTTTACAGAAGGTATGTGAAGATTTAGCCAAAAAAATTGCACAAGATGGTGAAGGCGCTACGAAGTTAATAGAAGTAAATGTGCTAGGAGCGAAAGCTAGTGAAGAGGCAAAAAAAATTGCAAAGCAAATAGTCGGTTCGAGTCTTGTGAAAACAGCAATACATGGTGAAGACCCAAATTGGGGGCGAATTATTAGCAGTATTGGACAAAGTGAAGTAGCAATTAATCCAAATACAATTGATATTACTCTTCAATCTATCGTTGTGCTGAAAAATAGTGAACCGCAAATGTTTTCTGAAGAGGAAATGAAAAAGAGATTACAAGAACATGAAATTATCATTGATGTGTATTTACATTTAGGAGAAGAGACCGGATCAGCTTGGGGCTGTGACTTAAGCTATGAATATGTGAAAATAAACGCGTGTTATCGTACATAAGGAGAGGGAAGATGAGCGATTATATTGTAGTGAAATGCGGCGGTAGTATGTTGAATCAATTAAATGATGTGTTTTTTGATTGTATAAAGAAATTGCAACAGAAGTATAACGTAGTGATTGTTCATGGTGGCGGCCCAGAAATTGATGCTAAATTAAAAGATTGTAACATCAACGTAGAAAAAAGAGATGGATTACGGGTAACACCAAAAGAAGTTATGGATGTTGTTCAAATGGTGCTATGTGGAAGTACGAATAAAAAATTCGTAATGAATTTACAAAAGCATAATTTACTTGCGGTAGGTTGTTCAGGGTGTGACGGCAAATTACTTCAAGTTCAACCTGTCAGCGAGGAGATTGGATATGTGGGAGAAGTAAGCTATGTAGAAACAGCCCTACTAAAAGGATTAATAAATATGAATTATATTCCTGTTATTGCTCCAATCGGGATCCATGATAATGAGATTTATAACATAAATGCGGATACCGCCGCAGCTGGGATTGCGGCCGCACTATCCGCAAAAGAACTCATTTTGATTACGGATGTAGATGGGATATTACATGAAGGGAAACTGGTAAAGAAAACAGATGAGTCTGAAATTGCAACTTTTATAGAAAAAGGAGTTATTACAGGTGGGATGATTCCGAAAGTACAGGCAGCACTAGCGTCATTAAAAATGGGAGTGCAAAAGATAAGTATCGTAAATGGTACAAAAGATTTTACTGAAGATACAGGGGAATGTATTGGAACGACGGTAACGAGGGGAGTGAGTATCGTATGATAAGTCATCTTTTTCAAACGTATGGGAGAAGAACTGTTGAGTTTGTAAAGGGGAATGGAATGAAAGTCATTGATAACAACGGTAAACAATATTTAGATTTCACATCAGGGATTGGTGTATGTAATTTAGGGCATTGCCATCCTACTGTTATGAAAGCGGTACAAGAGCAACTTAATGATATATGGCATATATCTAATTTGTTTACAAATAGCTTACAAGAAGAAGTCGCGTCATTATTAACAGAAAATATAGCATTAGATTATGTGTTCTTCTGTAATAGCGGGGCAGAGGCGAATGAAGCAGCTTTGAAGCTAGCCCGTAAGCATACTGGAAAATCTCTCGTCGTAACGTGTGAGCAGTCTTTTCACGGTAGAACATTCGGAACGATGAGTGCGACGGGGCAAAATAAAGTGAAAGAAGGATTTGGTCCGCTCCTTCCGTCTTTTTTACATACTCCATTTAACGATATAAAGGCGCTCAAGGAAGTAATGAATGAAGAAGTTGCGGCAGTAATGATAGAAGTTGTTCAAGGAGAGGGAGGAGTCATACCTGCCGATCTATCTTTTTTGAAAGAGATTGAAGTATTATGTAAGAAGTTTGGTTCCTTATTTATTATAGACGAAGTACAAACAGGGATCGGAAGAACAGGTACATTATTTGCTTACGAACAAATGGGAATAGATCCTCATATCGTTACTACCGCTAAGGCGCTTGGAAATGGGATTCCTGTCGGAGCAATGATTGGCCGGAAAGAACTCGGAACGTCGTTCACTGCAGGATCGCACGGTTCAACGTTTGGCGGAAATTATGTTGCAATGGCTGCAGCGAAAGAAGTATTACAAGTAAGTAAAAGACTATCGTTTTTAAAAGAAGTACAAGAAAAGGGCGAGTACGTATTACAGAAGTTGCAAGAGGAATTACAACATGTCGAATGTATTCAAAATATACGTGGTAAGGGCCTTATGGTTGGAATTGAATGTACGCATGAAGTTGCAAGTTTTATAGAGCAACTAGAAAAAGAGGGACTACTCGTATTACAAGCAGGGCCTAATGTGATAAGGCTATTACCGCCGCTCATTGTAACGAATGAAGAGTTAGAACAGGCAGTATATATGATAAAAAAAGTAGTTTGTACAAAAAATGTATCAATTATATAAGGGGGAAATTTCATGTCAACTGTACAAGTACCGAAATTAAATACGAAAGATCTTTTAACACTAGAAGAATTAACGCAAGAAGAAATCATTTCTTTAATTGAGTTCGCTATATATTTAAAAAAGAATAAGCAGGAGCCTTTATTACAAGGAAAGATATTAGGGCTTATCTTTGATAAACATTCAACTCGTACTCGCGTATCTTTTGAAGCAGGAATGGTACAGCTCGGAGGACATGGAATGTTTTTAAATGGAAAAGAGATGCAAATGGGGAGAGGAGAGACAGTTGCAGATACTGCGAAAGTATTATCTCATTATATTGACGGGATCATGATACGTACATTCTCACATGCTAATGTAGAAGAGCTTGCAAAAGAATCGAGCATACCTGTAATTAACGGTTTAACGGACGATCATCATCCTTGTCAAGCATTGGCAGACTTAATGACAATATATGAAGAAACAAATACATTCAAAGGAATAAAATTGGCTTACGTAGGTGACGGAAATAATGTATGTCATTCATTGTTGTTAGCGAGTGCGAAAGTCGGAATGCATATGACTGTTGCAACGCCTGTAGGGTATGAACCGAATGAAGAGATTGTAAAAAAAGCGTTAGCGATTGCCAAGGAAACAGGAGCTGAAATTGAGATTTTGCATAACCCTGAATTAGCGGTGAATGAAGCAGATTTCATTTATACTGACGTTTGGATGAGCATGGGGCAAGAGGGAGAAGAAGAGAAATATACTTTATTCCAACCATATCAAATTAATAACGAACTTGTTAAGCATGCGAAACAAACATATCATTTCTTACACTGTTTACCTGCCCATCGTGAAGAGGAAGTAACAGGCGAGATTATAGATGGACCACAGTCTATTGTTTTTGAGCAAGCTGGTAATCGATTGCATGCGCAAAAAGCATTATTAGTAAGTTTATTTAAAAATGTAGAAGAGCTTTCCTAAAGGATGTACACCCCAGTTGCTAGATACGAATAACAACTGGGGTGTATTTTTTTATATTGAAATGTCATATGTATATTTAGTTAACCATTTCGATATCATCTATAATAAAAGAGAAAATGAAATTTGTTTTTCGGAGTGTGTAAGGGCATACTAGGTATAAAAATATAGTTAAAGAGATGATGAGAGTGAAAACAACTAAGAAAACATATTCGTTTTTTCAGCGGATGTGGAGAATGTTAAAGTTTCAATATTATAAGTTACTTCGATCACCAGAAGGAGCAAAGAAAGTATCGTTAGGTTTTGCAATTGGTTTTGGTTTAGAAATGTTGGTTATATATACGGCATCGCTCGTATATGTAATATTTTATCCAATCGTCAGGTTAGTAAAGGGATCTTTTCCTGCTGCGGTTATTGGCAATATTATTGGAAAAATATCGTTTCTCCCAGTAGTTTTATTTCCACTTGCGTATGCGCTTGGGAAAATGATTTATCCATTTCATGTACAAAAAATATATCATGAACCATTTACGATATCAGACTTGTTTTCAAGTCACATTTTTACGATATTAAAGAGCTTATTACAGAGTGAAGTGTATGTATTAATTGGAATGACGATTTTCGGAGTTGTGTTTGGTGTAGTTTCATATTTTGTTGTGCATTATTTATATGAAAAGAACCGTAAGTTACGCCTGAAGAATAGAAAGAAACGAGTGAGAGAACCACTCGTGCAAATATAAAGAGTGTCACACTCATTTTCTCCTTTGAATATGTTTAAGAAAAAGGGGGAGAGAATGAATGTATTATTATTACGTACCGCAAGTATATCCATATGTAAATTATTATCCGGTTTATGATACGAGTAGGCAATATGAATTATATCGACAACAACAAGTACCGCAACTACTGCAAATACCATCACAACAACCTACGCAAGATCAAAAACCATATTTAACGACATGGCCATATTCAAATGTATATTATGGTAATTATTACGAATCATAAAGCTGCTTCTATTTAGAAGCAGCTTTATACATTTGTTTTCAAAATTAAATTTTGAATAGTTTGAAGAGAGTGGATGAGCTTTTCACGCTCTTCCTCAGATAATGTTTGAAAACTTTCTTTTAGTTTGTCTAAAATGAATTGCTGATACTGATTTACTAACAATTTCCCTTCAGCTGTTAGGGAAATTAAAATGACCCGTCGATCTTTTTCGCTATAATGACGCTCTATTAGTTCTTCTTGAATCAGTTTGTTTAATAGAGGTGTCATGTTAGGCCGTGAAATCGCTAGCCGCTTGCCGATTTCGGAAACTGCTAATGTGCCATTTTCATGCAGAAGCAGTAATACTTGTGTATGTGATGGCGGCATATGTCTTTGAGAAGAAAATTCTCCAGGAAGCATAAATTTGCGATAAAAAAGAGGCACTAGCGAAAGAAGATGATCAACAATACGTTCCCACTCGCGTGATTCCATATAAAGGCCCCCTTCCACTCTCATTGTAACAAAAAAGACATGTTATAAAAATAGAATTGTTTCATAGGAATTTTAATATTTGTAGGCCAACACTTTTTTTGTAAATGAATCGGCAATAATCGTATAGCCTTTATCATTTGGGTGTACTTGGTCAAAGAGTAATTCTTTTTTATCATTCGATATTAATTTACGAATTGGCAAAACGATAGATGGTTGATTTGCTTTTGAAATGGAATAAACGGATTCATTCCAGCCATCTAAAAACATATCTGCATAACTTGCGATGGAGTCATCGAGTTGTAACGGGTTATAGAGTTCAGAAAGAATGAGTAAAGCATCCGGATTTTGATCTCGGACTGTCTTTACAATATTTTTTACATCCGCTTCAAAATGAGCTTTTTCCTTATTTAACATTTTAATACCGTCTATAACACCGACATCACGATTTAAGCGAAATAAATTATTTCCTCCAATATTAATTGTAATGATATTTGCTGCTCTAATTTTTTGTTTTACATCTTCTGATTGAACTTTTTTAGCGAGGCGATCTGTTGTAAGACCGTTTATCCCAAGGTTTTCTACAGTAATTGGTTTATGAATTTGTGCTTCTATTTGTGTAGAGGCTAATTCAGCAAATCCACCTTGTGTCGATCCATATCCTTTGGCGAGCGAATCACCTAGTACGAGATGATAAAAGGAATCGTTTGTTTGCTTATCAATCCAACTGGGAGTAGATGTTTTTTCTATTTTTTCTGCGGGTTCATTTTGTTTTGTCTCATCGTTCTTTTCAAAATAAGAATAAGAAATGATTAGAAGGAGGAGACAAACAATTGTTAAGATGACTTTTTTCATAAATTCATCCTCCTTGTAATTGGTAATTGTATCATATTCAGCAGTATTAACAATGTAAGGGCATATTATATGTTTATGAAAAGTTTACAATAACTTTACAGAAAATTTGTAGAAGTATGTCAAAAAATATTGACGATATGAAAGGACATTATATATGATAATGTCAGATAAGGTAAAATTCTACATAGTGGGAGCTTTATCTCCCGTTAATTGCTAGTCTTCATCAATTGATCGTTTAAGGGGACTACCCGTTAGCGTAGGGTGAAATGAAAATCGTGTATCTAATAGAAGAAAAAAGGTATGTGGTTAGAGACTGATAGAAATTCATTTCATTATTTTTTGGTAATTGTATAAGGGGGATTTTTTGTGAAAAAGTCAAAAAAAATGCTGGCTGGAGCAACTCTTGCTATTGGTGTAATAGCGCCGCAAGTATTGCCAGCAACAGCTCATGCGGATGAGAAAACTGGGGAGAGTACAGTTAACTTACGAATTCTAGAAACATCAGATATTCACGTTAACTTAATGAATTACGATTATTACCAAACGAAAACAGATAATAAAGTAGGTCTTGTGCAAACTGCAACACTTGTTAATAAAGCGCGTGAAGAAGCGAAGAACTCTGTCCTATTTGATGATGGGGATGCATTACAAGGGACACCGCTTGGAGATTATGTAGCGAATAAAATAAATGATCCGAAGAAGCCTGTGGATCCTAGTTATACACATCCATTATATCGTTTAATGAATTTAATGAAGTATGACGTCATCTCTCTTGGGAATCATGAATTTAACTACGGTTTAGATTATTTAAACAAAGTGATTAGTAAAACAGAGTTCCCGGTTATTAACTCAAACGTCTATAAAGATGATAAAGATAATAATGAAGAGAACGACCAAAATTACTTTAAACCATATCATGTTTTTGAAAAAGAAGTAGAAGATGAATCAGGGCAAAAACAAAAAGTGAAAATTGGCGTAATGGGATTTGTTCCACCTCAAGTTATGAACTGGGATAAAGCAAATTTAGAAGGAAAAGTGAAAGCAAAAGATATAGTTGAAACAGCGAAGAAAATGGTGCCAAAAATGAAAGCAGAAGGTGCGGATGTTATCGTTGCACTAGCGCATTCCGGTGTTGATAAGAGTGGATACAACGTCGGTATGGAAAACGCGTCGTATTATTTAACAGAGATTCCTGGTGTAGATGCAGTATTAATGGGACATTCACATACTGAAATGAAGGATGTATTTAATGGTGTTCCAGTTGTAATGCCTGGTGTCTTTGGAAGTAACTTAGGTATTATTGATATGCAATTGAAAAAAGTAAATGGAAAATGGGAAGTACAAAAAGAGCAATCGAAGCCGCAACTTCGTCCGATTGCTGATAGTAAAGGAAACCCACTCGTACAATCTGATCAAAATTTAGTTAATGAAATTAAAGATGATCATCAAGCGACAATTGATTATGTGAATACAGCTGTAGGAAAAACGACAGCGCCAATTAATAGTTATTTCTCATTAGTACAAGATGATCCTTCTGTACAACTTGTGACAAATGCACAGAAATGGTATGTAGAAAAGTTATTTGCTGAAAATGGACAGTATAGTAAATATAAAGGAATTCCAGTTTTATCTGCAGGTGCACCATTTAAAGCAGGTGGCCGAAACGGTGCTACATATTATACGGATATTCCAGCTGGAACGTTAGCGATTAAAAACGTTGCAGATTTATATGTATATCCAAATACGTTATATGCTGTAAAAGTAAATGGGGCACAAGTAAAAGAATGGCTTGAAATGTCTGCAGGTCAGTTTAATCAAATTGATCCAAAGAAAACAGAAGAACAGCCATTAGTAAATATCGGATACCCTACATATAACTTTGATATTTTAGATGGCTTAAAATACGAAATTGATGTAACACAACCAGCGAAATACGATAAAGATGGAAAAGTTATAAATGCTAATACGAATCGTATTATAAATATGACATATGAAGGTAAGCCAGTAGCTGACAATCAAGAGTTTATCGTCGCTACAAATAACTATCGTGGAAGTAGCCAAACGTTCCCAGGTGTAAGTAAAGGGGAAGTTGTATACCAATCACAAGATGAAACACGTCAAATCATTGTGAAGTATATGCAAGAAACACCAGTTATTGATCCGGCAGCAGATAAAAATTGGACGTTTAAACCGATTGTTGCAGATAAATTAAATACAACATTTGATTCTTCACCAAATGCACAAAAGTATATAAAGAAAGATGGGAACATATCATATGTTGGACCATCTGAAAATGAATTTGCTAAATATGCAATTGATATAACGAAGAAGACCGATGATGATAAGGAAACTGGTGGAGAGAACCCGACAACACCGCCAACTGGTGAAGGAAATAATGGAGAGAACCCGACAACACCGCCAACCGGTGAAGGAAATAATGGAGGAAATCCAACGACACCACCAACCGGTGAAGGGAATAATGGAGGAAATCCAACAACACCATCAACAGATGAAGGTAATAATGCTGGATCTGGACAAACTACAACGGATAATCAAAACTCAAAAGAAACAACAACTGTAAGTGAGAACAAAGAAGAACGTGATTTACCGAAAACAGGTACAAGTGTTGCGTCTACAATTGGAGCAGGTTTGGCGTTTATCGGAGCTGGATTCCTTCTGTTATTTAGAAGAAAGAAAGCAAATAGATAATCGAGAAATAGAAAAAGGATTACCGATTAAGGTAATCCTTTTTCGTATATTATGAAATTGTTACTGCCTTTTCTTTCTTCCATGAAAGGCCAAATCCAGTGAAACCAACAATAATTGTTACGATTGGACAAGCTAAGCAGAAGATTGCGAATGGAACGTAATCAAATGTCGGAACACCAAGGACGTTCGATAAGAATACACCACTTACTCCCCATGGTACGAGGGGGTTAATAACTGTACCTGCGTCTTCTAATACACGTGATAAATTACGACGTTCTAAACCGACTTCATCGTATTTATTAGCAAATGCTTGTCCTGTTAAGACGATAGATAAGTACTGCTCACCAAGTAAGAAGTTTACACCGATTGCAGTTGAGGCAGTAGAGATGATTAAGCGTGTGCTAGTTTTTACGAAGCTAGAGATGATATTCATTAGCTGCGTGATAATACCCATCCCTTGTAATAATCCTCCCATACAAAGAGCTAGGAAAATAAGAGCGATTGACATCATCATACTTTGCAGGCCACCGCGAGATAATAAGCTATCAATATCTTTTATACCAGTTTTAGAAACGTAACCGTCTTGCATAATTTTCATTAAATCAGTTAAAGAAGTACTAGGTTTAAATATAAAGAGGATAATGATCCCTACTATAATTCCAGCAAGTAATGTTGGAACTGCGGGTACCTTCTTAAATGCGAATAGGAACAGTAATAAAATTGGAATAAGTGTAAAGATAGAAATCGTTGCATTTTTCTCTAATGTGCTAATGAAGTTTGTGAAGTCAACGTCTCCACTAGTACCGCTTCCTAAAATGAAAAATGCGATAAAAGCAATAATGAAAGCTGGAACTGTTGTCCAAAGCATATTGCGGATGTGCTCAAATAAATCTACACCTGTTACAGCTGGCGCTAAGTTTGTTGTATCAGATAAAGGAGACATTTTATCTCCAAAGAATGCACCAGAAATAATTGCACCAGCGATTAGAGCTGGATCGTATCCGAGAGCACTACCCATACCCATAAAGGCAAGTCCTACAGTAGCAGCAGTTGTAAAGGCACTACCGATACTTGTTCCAACAATTGCACACACAACAAAAACAGTTGGAATGAAAATTTTAGGAGATACAAGTTGGAAGCCGTATACCATTAAAGTTGGAATTGTTCCGGCAGCGATCCAAACACTAATTAATACGCCTACAAGTAAGAAAATAAAAATAGACGGAATACCAGCTGAAATACTACTTATCATTCCTTTTTCCATAGTAGACCAATCAATTTTTTTTATAAATCCAAATGCTAATAAAAGAACGATACCAAATAAAATTGGGATGTGTGGTGAAACTTCTAATTTGATAACACTAAAGCCAATGCAGAAAAAGATAAAAATTGTTAAAAGAACAGATTCAATTTTTGAAACCATTGTTTTCCCCTCCTAAGTAATCTAAAATAACTCTTTTTTATATAAAATTCGCCAATATTGTTTATTTCCTTCTAAAATTTAGAATTTTGTGACAAATTACCGGTAATTGTCCATATCTCAATATAATGTGGAAATGATTGGATAAAAAAACGCCCCTGCATATAATTATGCAGGGACGAAGAAATCGCGGTACCACCCTAGCTTGTGAAATGAATGTATCACAAAATAAAGGGTCGTATGATATGCGTTAATAAAATAAAAACGTCCCTGCAATATATGCAGGGACGAAAAATTCGCGGTACCACCCTAAATTGTGAAACAGTTTCGTTTCACCACTCTTTAGACATAACGGTCTATAACCGTCTTTCACTACTCCTTACGTTTCGTAAAAGAAGCTCCAGGGGGTAATTCATAATTCGCTCTGTACTGGTTCGCACCGACCACCAGCTCTCTGAAATCAGAAATCGAAATACTACTAAATCCTATCAACGCCGATTCATATGATGTTAGTTAAATTTTTATCATATATTCATCATACATGTCAATAAAAATGTATGATATTTTTTTAGGGAAATAAAGGAGATAGGTTTTAACACTGAAAAACGTGCGTTATAATGAATTTGAAAGGGGAGGAAAGAGTGAAGAAAAAAATAATTCTTTTTACCACCTTACTAGTCATTGGCGGAAGTGCTGGAATTTACACAGCTTTTGCAGCTGAATCAGAGCAGGCGAAGCAAAAGCAAATACAGCAGTCAGAAGTGAAGAAAGCGAAAGAAGCTGAAGAGAAGAAGTCGATGGAAAAAGCAGCTACGAAACTAGGAGTTTCTACGGATGGAAAAACAAAAGAAGAAATTACGAAAGAAGTAAATAAGGCTAGATTTGAGCAGCGTCATGATTTATTAATTGAGCATGCTAAGCAACTTGGAATTGATACAGAAGGAAAAAAAGATGAAGAGATTATTTTAGAAATTGGAAAGATACAACATGGAAAGTAGAACAACTTATCGTATGATAAGTTGTTCTTTTTTAAGAACTACTTGATTTAAAAAGAATTGACAGTCATTTAGATTTAATGTTAACTATATTTATAAACTAGTTAACATTAGGGGTGACAATTGTGACTTTTAGTAAGAGTACGACTGACAAACCATTTTATACATATGAAGAGTTATCGGAAAAAAATAAAGCCTATGTATGGCACCCATTTACACAAATGAAGGATTATTTAGAAGAAGATCCTGTCATTATTGAACGTGGAGAGGGAAGAAAGCTATATGATGTAAATGGAAATGAATATTGGGACGGTGTTTCGTCTATTTGGTTAAATGTTCATGGGCATCAAGTGCCAGAATTAGATGAGGCAATTCGTGAGCAATTAAATAAAATTGCCCATTCTACTATGTTAGGGCTTGCTAACGTTCCGTCTATTTTATTAGCAGAAAAAATAATTGAAGTTGTACCAGAAGGCTTGAAAAAAGTATTCTATTCGGACTCCGGTTCTAGCGCTGTTGAAATTGCAATTAAGATGGCCTTTCAATATTGGCAGCATAAAGGAAAACCGAAAAAACAAAGATTTGTTACATTAAAAGAAGCGTATCACGGTGATACAATTGGAGCTGTTTCAGTAGGAGCAATAGACTTGTTTCACCAAGTGTATAGTTCACTTTTATTTGAGGCAATTAAAATGCCTTATCCATATACATATCGTTCTCCTTATGGAAATGATAAGGCGGAAATTGTAAAAAAACATTTAGAAGAAATGGAAGAGCTACTGAAAGATAAACATGAAGAAATTGCGGCGATTATTGTAGAACCTTTAATGCAAGGTGCTGGCGGTATGATTACAATGCCAAAAGGATACTTAAGAGGGCTACGTAATTTATGTACAAAATATAACGTTTTATTTATTACAGATGAGGTAGCGACTGGGTTTGGGCGTACTGGGAAAATGTTTGCATGTGAACATGAACATGTAACGCCGGATATTTTGACAGCCGGAAAAGGTTTAACGGGCGGATATTTACCAGTTGCAATCACCGTAACGACAGATGAAATTTATAATGCCTTTTTAGGGAGCTATGAAGAACAAAAAACGTTTTTCCACGGTCATAGTTATACAGGGAATCCGTTAGGTTGTGCGGTAGCAATTGCGAATCTAGAACTATACGAGAAAACAAATTTAATAGAAGAAGTGGCGCGCAAAACAGAATATGTGGCGACACAATTAGAAGAGCTCTTTGCATGTAAACATGTAGGGGATATTCGTCAGTGTGGGTTAATGGTTGGAATTGAACTTGTGAAGAATAAGGAAACGAAAGAAGCGTTTGAATGGACAGAGAGAGTCGGTGTTCAAGTATGTAAACGCTCAAGAGAGCTGGGTATGATTTTGCGTCCGCTCGGTAACACGATTGTATTTATGCCTCCCCTTGCTTCCACAATTGATGAGATTGATGATATGTTACGTATTTTATATAAAGCAATCTCGGATATTACGGAGGGAGAATAATGAGCGGTTTTTTTATAACAGCGACGGATACTGAAGTGGGAAAAACTGTAGTTGCAGGTGCATTAGCAGGTGTATTTAGAGAATTAGGATATAACATAGGGGTATATAAACCGTTGCAAAGTGGACATGTTGCATCAAATCCAGAGGGAGATGCAGCAAGGCTAAAAGTATTATCAGGTGTACCGACAAAAGAAGATGAAATTTGCCCTTATTCTATTGAAGAACCGCTTGCTCCGAGACTTGCCATGAAAAGAGCTGGAAGGGCAGTAACGTTAAAAGACATTATTCACCACTATAATGAGCGATTGAAAGATTTTAATAGCCTATTTGTAGAAGGTGCAGGTGGACTAGCTGTTCCATATACAGAAGACGCTTTAGTAATTGATTTCGCAAAAGAATTACAGCTTCCACTTATTGTAGTAGCACGTCCTACATTAGGAACGGTAAATCATACAGTTTTAACGATTGCTTATGCAAAGGCACATGGCTTAACAGTAGCAGGTGTCATTTTATCTGGCTGTAAAGAATGTGAAATGGAAAGGGTACAAGAAAATAAAGTAATGATTGAAGAGCTAAGCGGGGTACCGGTTTTAGGCTTATTACCATTCTTTGAAGGTAAGTTTACAAGAGAAGAAGTATTGGAATCTGCTAAAGAATATATAATGATTTCAAAATTAGAGGAGTTCATCCGAAATGAATCAACCGTGGCGCACACATCTTCAAACTAAGTTACAACAATTACATGAGCAAGGGCAGTATCGCAATTTGCACGTAACAGAACAAGCAGAAGAGACATGGCTTATTCGAGATGAGAAAAGGATGCTAAATTTAGCGTCAAATAATTATTTAGGGTTAGCTGGAGATGAAAGGTTAAAAGAAGCTGCTATCGTATGCACAAGAAAATATGGAACTGGGGCGACAGCATCAAGGCTCGTGGTAGGAAACTATTCACTGTATGAAGAGGTTGAGAGAAGTATATGCAATTGGAAAGGCACTGAAAAAGCCTTAGTTGTAAATAGTGGATTTACCGCAAATGTTGGAGCGATTTCTTCATTAGCCTGTCGTCACGATATTGTTTTTAGCGATAAATTAAATCATGCGAGCATTGTTGATGGAATTATATTAAGCGGGGCAGAGCATAAAAGGTATCGACATAATGATTTAAATCATCTGGAGGCGTTGTTGAAAACAGCATCTCCTGAAAAGCGGAAATTAATCGTAACAGATACTGTTTTTAGTATGGATGGTGATACTGCGTATTTGAGGGAGTTAGTGCAGCTGAAAGAGAAATACGGGGCAATCATTATAGTTGATGAAGCACATGCGAGTGGAATATATGGAATTGGTGGAGCAGGATTATCTCATATAGAAAAAGATCTTGCTCAAAAAATAGATATACATATGGGGACGTTTAGCAAGGCTTTAGGGTGTTATGGTGCGTATTTGACAGGTGATGCAATTTATATGGAGTATTTACAAAATATGATGAGAAGCTTTATTTTTACTACAGCTTTACCGCCAAGTACGTTAGGAGCAGTGCAAAAAGCAATTGAAATTGTACAAGAAGATCATAAGAGAAGAGAGAACCTTATAGCAAATGGAGAATACTTCAGGAGTAAATTACGAGAAGCTGGATTTAATATAGGGAATAGTTCAACTCATATTGTACCGATTGTAGTTGGTTCAAATGAAAATACTTTACGGTTTAGCAAAAGGTTACAAGAGGCAGGTATTGCAGCTATTGCAATTCGTCCGCCCACTGTACCGGTCCATAGTTCTCGAATTCGCTTTGCAGTTACATCTCAACATACAATAGCTGATTTAAAATGGGCTATTGACCGAATTACCCACATTGCGAAAGAAGAGGAGCTTTTCGTATGAAAGAGCTGAAAATCATTTTTATCCCTGGATGGGGAATGGAAGAAAATATTTGGGATTTAGTACTTCCGCATTTTAAAGGATATTCTGTTCAATGCATTGATTGGCGTAACGTGAAAGAACAAAGTGAATTTGCGGGGCGAATAATAGATGTAGCAAAGGATGAAAATGTAATTTTAGTTGGATGGTCACTAGGAGCGTTAGCGGCAATTCAAGCTTATAAAAAAATTAAGGCAAAGGGTATCGTACTAATTGGTGGTACTGCCAAATTTACAAATGCAAGTGACTATAGTAATGGTTGGAATGCTTTGCATGTAGAACGGCTGAAAAGAAATTTGGCGAGAAGGAAAGAAGATACGCTCAAGCGGTTCTATGAAAATATGTTTACGAAAGATGAGTTGAAAGAAAATAAAAGTTTTGAAGACATCGTAAAACATTTTAAAGGTGATTCTATCCAGTCTTTACAATTCGGTTTGGATTATTTAATAGAAACGGATATGAGAGAAGCATTGAAAGAAATTAACGTCCCTATACTACTTATTCACGGAGAGCGGGATGTAATATGCCCATTGTCTGCAGCATGTAGTATGGCTGAGAATAAGACGGCCAAGCTTAAGGTAGTGAGTGAGGCTGGACACGCATTATGTGTAACGGATTTTGAATATTGTGTAAATGAGATAATTCAATTTGTAGAGGGGATACGACATGATCAACAAAACGTTACTACAAAAACGGTTTAACGTGGCGGCTGTATCCTACGATCAATATGCAAATGTACAAAAAAAGATGGCACATTCATTACTCTCTAAATTAGATCGGCGATATAGTGCAAATTCATCGATACGTATTTTAGAACTTGGATGCGGGACAGGATATGTTACAGAGCAATTATCAAACTTATTTCCGAAAGCACATATTACAGCTATTGATTTTGCTGAAAGTATGATCGCAGTTGCCAAAACTAGACAAAATGTGAAAAATGTAATGTTTTACTGTGAGGATATCGAAAGGTTACAACTAGAAGAAACATATGATGTCATTATTTCGAATGCCACATTTCAATGGCTAAATGATTTAAAACAAGTGATAAGAAATTTATTTCATCATTTGTCTATAGATGGGATATTACTCTTTTCAACGTTTGGACAGGAAACATTTCAAGAATTGCATACTTCGTTCCAGCGGGCGAAAGAAGAAAAAAATATACAAAATGAAACATCGATTGGGCAACGTTTTTATTCGAAAAATCAATTACGCCATATATGTGAGATAGAAACAGGGGATGTGCATGTTTCTGAAACATGTTACATAGAGAGATTTACAGAAGTTAGGGAGTTTTTACATTCTATTCGAAAAGTAGGAGCGACCAATAGTAATGAAGAATCATATTGTCAAAGTCCCTCACTCTTTCGTGCGATGCTTCGCATATACGAAAGAGACTTCACGGAAAATGAAGGGATAATGGCGACGTATCACGCTTTATTTATGCATATAACAAAAGAGGGGAAGAGATGAAATGAAACAAGTACAAACAAAAAGGGATTGGAAAAAACTTGCATATGACGTAGTAGAAGAAAAAATGATTGCAAAAGAGGATGCAATAGCGATATTAGAAGCTGATGATACAGAAGTTTTAGAGATTATGAATGCTGCTTACATTATTCGCCATCATTACTTTGGTAAGAAAGTAAAATTAAATATGATTATTAATACGAAATCTGGATTATGTCCTGAAGATTGCGGATATTGTTCACAGTCGATTATTTCAGAAGCACCGATTGATAAATATGCATGGTTAACGCAGGAAAAGATTGTAGAAGGAGCACATGAAGCGATTCGCCGTAAAGCTGGTACATATTGTATTGTAGCATCTGGTCGCCGCCCGACGGATAAAGAGGTGAATCATGTAATTGGAGCCGTTAAGGAGATTCGTGAAACAACAGATTTGAAGATTTGTTGTTGTTTAGGTTTCTTAAACGAAGATCAAGCAGGACGTTTAGCTGAAGCTGGTGTACATCGTTATAATCACAACTTAAATACACATGCGAATAATTACGAAAGCATTTGCTCCACTCATACGTATGATGATCGTGTTGATACAGTTCAAAAAGCGAAACAAGCGGGTATTTCACCATGTTCTGGGGCAATCTTTGGAATGGGAGAGACAATAGAAGAGCGCGCTGAAATTGCATTCGAATTACAACGTATAGATGCAGATTCAATTCCATGTAATTTCCTAGTTGCTGTAAAGGGTACGCCGCTTGAAGGACAAAAGGAGTTAACACCAGTAGAATGTTTAAAAGTGTTGGCGATGATGCGTTTTGTAAACCCAACGAAAGAAATTCGTATTTCAGGAGGGCGTGAAATCAATTTGCGTTCTGTACAGCCAATCGGTTTATTTGCAGCAAACTCTATTTTTGTTGGAGACTACTTAACGACAGCTGGACAAGAACCGACTGCAGACTGGGGTATGATTGAAGATTTAGGATTTGAGATTGAAGAATGTGCACTTTAAGATAGAAAAAAGCAAACTTGTAAAAGAGTTTGCTTTTTTTGTAAATAAAATGTAATAAATAGTTGTGAACGCTTGATACTAGTGGCTTTTGAGCGAAAAAAGAATTTTGGTGGACGAATTTTCCAAGCACCAATTGTACATAGTAAATATGTAATTTATATTGGGTTGGAGGATTTTACATGCACAAATATATATTAGCGATTATGACTTGTCTCATTTTACTAAAAGCAATAAGTGCTGATCCAGTTAAGGCCGCCGAAAATCCTGAACAAAAAGAGATGCAACAACGAATTGAACAACATTTTCGAACGAAAGCTGAACATTTTGGATTGAAAACAGAAGGGAAAGATTTAAAGGAAGTACGAAAAGAAATTACTATTATAGAAGAAGTGAAGAAAAGAGAGAATGTATGGAGAACAGCACAAACACTTCGTATACAAACAGAAGGAAAAACAATGAATGAATTAATAAAAGATGTACGGAAAAAAGTAAAAAAATAAAAAGAGGCCGCAGCCTCTTTTTATTTTTTTATGCCCATTGTTTTGATAAGTGAGCCATTTCAATTGCAGCAACTGCAGATTCATAGCCTTTATTACCAGCTTTCGTGCCCGCGCGTTCAATCGCTTGCTCAATCGTTTCTGTCGTTAATACACCGAAAATAACTGGGATGTCTGTTTGAAGTGATAAAGATGCAACACCTTTTGCTACTTCATTACAAACATAATCGTAATGTGTTGTAGCACCTCGAATTACTGTACCTAACGTAATAACAGCATCATACTTCCCGCTATTTGCCATCTTTTTAGCGATTAAAGGAATTTCGAATGCGCCAGGAACCCAAGCAACATCAATATCGTTTTCTTCTACACCGTGACGCTTTAACCCATCTAAAGCTCCGCCTAGTAACTTACTTGTAATAAATTCATTAAAACGTCCAACAACAACCCCAACTTTTAATCCTGTACCAACTAAATGACCTTCGAATACCATAATAAATCTCTCCTTTAATTATAAGTTTAATAAATGTCCTAATTTGTTTACTTTCGTTTGTAAATACGTTTTATTCTCTTCTTTTGCTGGCATTTGCAACGGTACGCGCTCCGTAACTGTTAAATCGTAACCTTGTAAGCCAGCGATTTTTCTTGGATTATTCGTTAATAATCGTAAATGTTGTAAACCTAAATCTTTTAATATTTGAGCGCCGATACCGTAATCACGAAGGTCAGCGGGAAAACCAAGCTTTTCATTTGCTTCTACAGTATCGAAGCCTTCTTCTTGTAACTTATAAGCGCGAAGCTTATTAAGAAGGCCAATGCCTCGTCCTTCTTGTCTCATATAAAGAAGAACGCCTTTTCCTTCACGCTCAATTTGAGCAAGTGCAGCATGGAGTTGTGGTCCGCAATCACAGCGGCACGAGCCAAATACATCTCCTGTTAAGCACTCTGAATGAACGCGTACAAGTACAGGCTCACCTGTTGAAATATCACCTTTTACGAGTGCAATATGTTCTTTCGTATCTAATGAGTTAGAATAGCCAATTGCTTGAAAAGTACCGAAATCTGTAGGTAATGTAATTTCCACTTCTCTCGTCACAAGTGTTTCATGATGGCGGCGATAAGCAATTAAATCTTCTATTGTAATCATTTTTATATCAAATTGTTTTGCGCACTGTAGTAAATCAGGTACACGTGCCATCGTACCGTCCTCATTGATAATCTCGCAAATGACTCCAGCTGGTTCTGCCCCGCAAAGCTGTGCTAAATCGACAGCAGCTTCTGTATGACCAGCACGACGCAGGACACCGCCTTCTTTCGCGATTAATGGAAAGATATGTCCAGGTCGATTGAAATCAGCACCTTTTGATGCAGGATTTAACAATTGTTGTATCGTAGTTGCACGTTCGTGAGCGCTAATGCCTGTTGTTGTAGAAACATGGTCAATGCTCACTGTAAATGCAGTATGATGCGAATCTGTATTATGAGATACCATGGGTTCTAATTGTAGACGTTCTGCGTATCCTTCCGTAATCGGTACACAAACGAGACCGCGTCCATGTGTAATCATAAAGTTAATTGTTTCGGGCGTAATATACTCTGCTAAAGCGATAAAATCGCCTTCGTTTTCACGGTTTTCATCATCACATACGATAACGACTTTTCCTTGTTTTAAATCTTCTAGAGCTTCTTCAATACGATGAAACATAATGCTTCCCCCTTATAGAAATCCGTTTTCTTGTAAAAAGTTTTCGGTCATTGAACCTGTTCGTTTTACAGGCTTAGTAATAAATCGTTCGATATATTTACCAATCATGTCACACTCAATGTTTACGATGTCACCGGCATTCTTTTCTCCGATAACAGATTCACTTACTGTGTGCGGGATGAGTGAAATTGTAATGGAAGATTCGTCTATATCGAATATTGTTAAGCTCGTTCCATCAACAGCAATGGATCCTTTATGCAAACAATAGCGCAGCAGTTCATCAGAAATAGCTATTTTGTAATAGATGGCATTATAGTGTTGTTTTTTGTTTAATATCGTCCCGATGCCATCAATATGTCCTGAAACGAAATGTCCACCGAATCGTCCATTTGCAGCCATTGCTCGCTCTAAATTCACTTTAGATTGTGATTTGAGTAGGCGAAGTGATGTCGATTTCATCGTTTCGGGCATTGCATCCACTGTGAATGAAGTTGTTGTGAAACTCGTTACAGTTAAGCAAATACCGTTAATCGCGATGCTATCACCTAAGTGAACATCTGATAAAATTTTATTGGCATGTATCGTTAACTTCATTGCTTCTCCGCTTTGTTGCATATTTGTTATCGTTCCTAATTCTTCTACAATTCCTGTAAACATTTCGTCACCTCGTTTCGGGCATGCGCAACGATTTTTATATCATCGCCAATTTGTTTCATCTCTTGAATTTTTAAGGAAAGTGCATCTTGTAATGTTGAAAAACCATTGCCGCCAAATAAAGTAGGGGCATCTTTCCCACCAATTAATTTTGGGCTTATATAAGTTACAATTTCATTGAAATTGTTTGTTTGTAAGAAGCTTGCATGGACGGTTTGCCCACCCTCAACGAAAAGAGATAGGATTTGTTTTTCACCGAGTAAATCTAAAATATCTTGAATTTCAATCTGTTTCGTTTTCATTTGGAATATCGTTATATTTTCAGATTCATAAGAAGCTATTTTCTCTTTATTTACATCCCTGCCAACCATAATCCATGTCGGTGCTAAAGAATCTGTTATGACATGAGAAGACGGTGGCGTTCGTAAATGGGTATCTAAAATAACGCGTATAGGATTTTGCCCCCCGTTAGGAATTCTTGTCGTTAAATGCGGATTATCAGCTATAACTGTATTCACTCCAACGAGAATCGCATCGTGTGTATGGCGATATTGATGAACATCAGCGCGTGCATCTTCACCTGTAATCCATTTACTTTCACCAGTAACAGTTGCTGTTTTTCCGTCTAAGCTCATCGCTGTTTTTATTGTTACAAATGGACGTTTCGTTTTCATGTAGTGAAAAAAGTAGCGATTTAATAAAACTGCTTCTGCTTCCAGAACACCGGTAGTTACTTCGATGCCAGCTTCCTCTAATTTTCTTTTTCCATTACCAGAAACGAGCGGATTGCAATCAAGAGTAGCAATTACAACCCGTTTGACTTCTTTTTTGATGAGCAATTCACAGCAAGGTGGTGTTTTTCCAAAATGGCTACATGGTTCAAGGGTTACATACACGGTGGCTCCTTTTGCTTTGTCACCAGCCATATGAAGAGCATGAACTTCTGCGTGTTCTTCACCAGCACGTAAATGAGCTCCCATACCGACGATGTTTCCGTCTTTTACAACAACAGCACCAACCATAGGATTTGGACTTGTTTGCCCACATGTTCCTTCTGCTAATTGCAGGGCAATCCTCATATATTCTTGATCTGTCATTTTCTTCACCTCTCCTAAAAAAATCAAAAAACCCCAAGGATTTTAATATCCTTGGGGTTTGGGAGACGTGATTTCTAGAAATATAGTTCGAATACGAAAGTATAGGAAAGAAACCTAACGATGATTGATATTTTGGCATAAGGAAGAAACCTAGCAAAAATATCAAATTTTTCAAACGCTAGTCGTATCTTTTTATTTCAGCATAGAAAGATAAGTATACAAAATAAAACATATATATAGATTTGAATTGAATCTATAAAAATATGCATACTGAAATAAAAGTGTATTCGCTATATAAAATTACTAGAAAACATATCCTTCTCCCATCCAGACTATACTGTCGGCCCTAGAGTTTCACTAGATCCACCGTTTTCGAGTTGAAAACGGGTCACGGACTTAGAAGTTTGCACTTCATCACCGCCGGTTGGGAATTTCACCCGACCCCGAAGGATGCTGTTTGCTCAAATTATAGCACAAAAAAAATAAAAGGCTAGCAAAAAGTATTCGAATGTGAAGAATTGTGTGAAAATATATGTAGGCTGGAATGGAGACAAAAGTATTAGAAATGTTGTAAGGAGAAGGGATATAAAGGAGTTGTTAAAAAGAAAAAACATGCACAAAAAAATGTGCATGTCACATGTAAAATTATTCTGCCTCTGGTGCTCTAACAACAGATTCGAATTTCCCTTTATGCGAAGCATCGCAATAAGGCATATTTTTTGATAAACCACAACGACATAAAGAAAATGCCGGTTTTGCCGGGAATACATTCCCTTGTGAATCAACTAATTCCACGTCCCCTGTAACGCGAAAAGAGCCATTATCATTTACTTTAATTTGTACTTTAGCCAACGCTATCCCTCCTTCCCAAACGCTTAATTTCATCATATAATCAAGAGAAGTACTTGACAATATAAAAAGAGCACTTTCTTTGGGAGAGAAGAGAGTGTTATAATGTTTTTTATAACTGACTAGAGTAAGGTGACGAAAGATGGATAAACAATTACGTACATTACGAAATATTGCAAATGAGCGCACGTGGGCTTCATTTTTGAATGATAATCATCCATATAGTTTGTTACATTGGTCCATTGCTGGTGTAGGACAAGAGTCGAAGGATGTTTGGTTACTGCAAGATGAGGTAACATTTCAAACGACAGAATTTCCAACGTTAGATGATGCAATGCAATGGATTTCTGAAAATATGGAACAAGTTACAGACGTTTTAGCGCAATAAAAAAACAGGCTTATGCAAGCCTGTTTTTTGTTTCTTTTACATATGAGTTTAAAAATTGATCGACTGCCGCTTCATACTCTTCTTTATTTTCGTTATAAGAGCAAGCGTGAGCACCGTGTTCTGCAATATAAAGTTGTTTATTATTCTCTTTTGCTTCATATAACGCTTTTGTCATATCAGCTAAAATATAATCGTCATCTTTACTATGAATAAAGAGAACGGGATTGTTAATGTTCTTGATACAATCGATTGGTGAAACTTCACGAATCGTATAACCGTCACGCACTTTTAAGAAAGCATTTGCTAAAGGTAATAAAGGCCATTTCGGTAAATGGAATTCAACCTTTAAACGGTGCTGTAATTGTCCGTAAAAATCAGAGAAAGGACAATCTGCAATATAGAAATCAGCGCCATCTTCTACAAGTCCTGCGTATTGAAGAAGTGTTGCAGCTCCCATCGATTCACCATGAATACCGAGTGTTATATTTGTTCCAAAACGACTTTTTAGCCAGTCAACTACGGATTTTAAATCATGCTTTTCATAGTATCCATAGCTTGTTGTTTTCCCACCAGTTTTACCATGACGACGATGATCGTAAATAACGACATTATATCCTCTGTTTAAAAATAACCTTGCATATTTTACAGAGTTCATTTTATTTACAGTTACGCCGTGACAGAAAATCATAAATTTGTTGGAATGATCGGCAGGAATGTAATATCCGTGGAGATCATATCCGAATTGCGAAGGAATATGAATTTCTTCTTTATGAAGAGCATCAAAATCTTCTATACGAAAATGTTTTTTCGTTTCTCTTTCGAGTACTTCTTCCTCTGTTTTTTTCTTTAAGTACATCACTTTATTTGTAAAGAAAATTCCAAGGGCAGTTATCGCACCTAGTATAGTAAACAATGCTGCAAAAAAACGTTTCATACTTTACCTCATCCTCCAAATACCGTTACATGTGATACACTTATATTGTATCACAATGATAGAAAAGGGGAGAAATAGGAAATGGTGCATATACAAGAAATTACGCCAGCGATGAAAGAAACAATCCGAATGTTCATGTGTGAGAACTGGGGGAGCTCATTGATGGTTTCACGTGGAAAGGGGCATCGGTTAGAAGAGTTGCCAGGATTTGTTGCGCTCTCAGAAGACAGAATAATCGGAATTATAACGTATGAAGTGATCGGAAATATGTGCGAAATTGTATCGTTAGATAGCTTTGAAGAAAGAAAAGGAATAGGGACAAAACTTGTGGATTGTGTATTAAAAGTTGCAGAAGAAGAACAGTGCAGGCAGATTTGGCTTATAACAACAAATGATAATATGAATGCGTTACGTTTTTACCAAAAACGTAATTTTGTGATGACTCATTTATATGTGAATGCAGTGGAAAAGGCACGAAAAATAAAGAAAGAAATTCCACGTATTGGGTATGATAATATCCCAATTTTACATGAGATTCAGTTAGAGTATCGTTTAATGAAATGATGTAACAATTTTCAGAAATATAAGTTATTAACCTTGACGAATATTGTAATTTAGGTTACCGTAAAATTGTAATCTATTACCATATTAAGGGGTGACGATGTGGCAACTATACGTGATGTTGCAAAATTGGCAGGTGTTTCAGTCGCAACCGTTTCACGAGTTATGAATGAAAAAGGATACGTTCATGAGGACACAGTAAAACAAGTAAAGGAAGCAATTGAGGAGTTACGTTATAGGCCAAATAGTGCAGCAAAGCCATTATTTAAAGAGAATTCAACAATAATTGCATTACTTGTAGATAATTTATATAATCCATCAAACATCACTTTGCTACATTGTATTGAGGAAATAGCATATAAAGAAGGATATCAAATCATTGTTTGTAATATAGAGAATAAAGATAGATGCATACATATGTTGAAGGAAAATAACGTTGCAGGTGTTATTTTGACAAGATCGGTTTTTAAAAGTATAGGAGAAATTCCACTTCCGTTTGTTGTGATTGATGAAAAAAAATCGCATGTAAATTATTATGAAAGTGGACAAAGAGCGGTTTCTGTATTAAAAGAAAAAGGCTGTCACTTCCTTGCTTATTTCGGTGAGGGAGAAGATAGTGAAGAAATGGAAAATCACATATCAGGATTTTTAGACGCTGTTTGGGAGGGAGGAATCTCTTATCGAGAAGTATGTGTACAAGGGTATACGAATAAACAGTTTATTACATTATTGCGAAACAATCCGTATATAGATGGAATTGTAACTGGAAGTGATAAGGTTACTTTTGAGTTAATTCAAGCAGCAAAAAATTTAAATATCCGTATACCGGATAAATTAAAAATTATTGGACTGAACGGGAGTATAGACAGTGAGTGGATAGGGCCGTCATTTATGAAAATTGAAAGTTGTATCGAAGAAAATGGGGAAATAGCGTTGCAACAATTAAAAGAAAAAATAAAAAAGTAAAAGGTGCGTATAAAACGCACCTTTTATAATGTAATTGCGGCAATAAAGCCAAATATAAGTAAAGGTATATTGTAATGTAGAAAAGTTGGTACACATGTATCCCATATATGATGGTGTTGACCGTCAGCATTTAAACCGGATGTTGGTCCAAGTGTGCTATCTGATGCTGGGGATCCTGCATCGCCTAGCGCTCCTGCCGTACCGATAATTGCAATTGTAGCCATTGGACTAAATCCAAGCTGAATGCAAAGCGGTACAAAAATGGTTGTTAAAATAGGGATGGTTGAAAAGGATGAACCAATCCCCATCGTAACGAGAAGTCCAATCACAAGCATAAGAAATGCAGCGAGTGGTTTGTTATTTCCAATTATATGTGCACTCGTTTGTACAAGAGATTCAACATGTCCTGTTTTTCGAAGAACAGCTCCGAACCCAGCGGCAGAAATCATAACAAATCCGATAAAGGACATCATACGCATTCCGCTTGTTAAAATTGCATCAGCTTCTTTAAGAGGTAGACTACCACTAACTGATAAAACGATAATCCCCGCTAGAGCGCCGAAAATCATTGATTCTGTTGCTAATTGAACAGTCAATGTAGCTAAGATAGATACTAGCCCGAAAGTAATGCTTCGTTTTGTATAGGGAACGATTTCATTTTCGGTAGTATGAATTTGTTCTGTTTCATACGTACGAGGTTTTCGGTACGTAATAAATACCGCCACACATAATCCGATAATCATACCGATTGCTGGAATAGTCATTGCTTTTGGAATAAGCGCGACATCAAATGTAAGACCGCTTTGCGCAGCATTTGTTTGCAATACGTCATGATAAATTTTTCCAAATCCTGCTGGAATCCACATATAAGGAGTAATCAATCCGAATGTAATAATACATGTAACAAGTCTGCGATCCACTTTCAGCTCATTTAATACTTTTAAAAGTGCTGGAATTAAGATGGGGATGAAAGCGATATGAACAGGAATCACATTTTGTGAGAAACAAGCCATCGTTAAAATGATAAATAGAATAAGTATTTTAGAATAAACTTGTTTTTTCGTGTCTTGTTCATTGCCGATCCATTTTAATGCAGTTTGAATCATAGCATCTGGAAGTCCTGTTTTGGAAAGAGAAATAGCAAAACCGCCAAGCATTGCATAACTTAAAGCGATTGGAGCACTGTTTCCAAGACCAGTTGTAAAAGTGTTAATAGTTTCTGAAATACCGAGTCCACCGATTATTCCGCCTGTTAAAGCTCCAACAATAATGGCGACAATGACCTGGACACGTAACAAACTAAGCAATAGCATAACTGCTACTGCGACGAGTACAGCATTCATAATAAATGTAATCTCCCCAAAATTTTATTGTGTTAAGGCAAGTAAATATGAAGCACCTTGCTATATTTATACATAGTTGCGACATATTATTATAAATTGTTTTCTATGAAATGTAAAAGAGCCTTTTGTTATTAATGCTGAAAAGCTAGCTCTTGTTTAATTGATTGTAAAGAATGAGCGAATAATTCTGGTTCTTCTAAATCAGGAGAATGTGCTGAATTTGGGAACCAAATCATCTTTTTTATGGGTGCTTCTATCACATCACAATATTCCTGAACAAGTGCATAAGGAGTTTGATAATCATAGCGACCAGAACAAAAATAAACAGGTATAGATAAACTCGTAATAGAAGAAAAGAAATCGATTGTCAACATTTCTTCCCATAAAACGCCAGATTTCAAATTTCCTGCTAGAAACTTGAACCAATCTAATAGCGTATATTCAGGAGAAAAGAAACCTTTTCGTATGAACGAAAAGGAAGATCCGTTTTGGATTGCTCCTCCGAATGTGCCAAGCCACTTTCTTTGAATAATAAGACGTCTCGTATCTAAAAATGGCGGTTTACCTAATTTTAAAAGGGAGGCTAATGCTTTTTTATGATCATGTTTTTTCGCAGAACGAATTAAATGCTGATATAGTAATTCTTCGTTTTGTTTCATATGTACAATTTGCCCAATACCGATATAAGCCTCGATATATTGTGGATATTGGTGTGCTATGTTAAGTCCGATAATGCTGCCCCAAGAATGACCAGCGAGAAATAGTTTCTGTTTACTGAACTTTTTCAGTACATATTGAATCACTTCTTTTGCATCGGAAATGAATTGTTCGATTGTAAAATTTGCTCCAAAATCTTTCGTTGAAAAGGATTTACCTGCCCCGCGCTGATCCCAATTAATTACGATAAAGTGTTTCTCCAATTCTTTTTGAAAATGACGAATAAATCCGATTTGTGCCATACCGGGTCCACCGTGACAGCATAATAAAATAGGTTGCTCTACGTTTTGCCCGCGAATAAGGAGAGTTTGTTTTCGGTTGTTAATCATAACGCTTTCCATCGTAGCGATACTATTTGGAATGGGTTGTTTATTTTCATTATAGAACTGCGGGGTATAGCTACGAAAAAGCATATTGAAAACCTCCTTTTCTAAAATCGTATGAATCGCACAGGCTCTACGTTTTGCATATACTGTTAGAAAATCATTGTAACATACCATACTAGTGTCATTTCAACACGGGAGGAGGGAAAATGTGACGATTGGAGAAATTATCGATTGTTTAAATAGACGTGAATCCATCGCTATTATAGCAAAACGTCTTGAAATAAGCCCGTATACATTATCGAAGAAATTAAGATTGATTGGATATGAATATGATGGAGAACAGAAAAAGCGTATTTTTGTAGGAGATGGAGAAGAACCGCGTCACTTACAACTCCAAGAAGCGACAGCCCTTCAATATGCGAAAACGGATTATCAACTATTAATTTATGAGCAATTACAAAGTATTTATGAGCTATTAAGAAAGAGAGAAGAAGTAATTGTGCCCATTATGAATATAAGTACAGAAAAAAAGAAACGTACCTTTTCTATTAATAAAGAAATATTAGCAAAACTAGACGTTATATCAGAATCGAAAGGAATTCAAAAATCTAAACTTGTAGAAGAGGCGTTACAACAATTTTTACAACAATATGATTTTAACAACACATCACATTTTGATAACTAAAGAAAAGGATACTATGTTCATTGTAAGAACGAGTATCCTTTTTAGGTTTCACATATATGACGGATAAAATAAAAGGTCCATGTGTATTTTTTACGATAAAAAATTAAGACTGTTTATTATGAGTGTACTTAATTTATTTTTTGAATTCTACCATCGATAATTGGCTGAATAGGTTCTTTTAATTGTTTTACGTAATCGACTAGCGCTTCAAAGTCATTTGGACCAGTTTCTGTATTTTTACCATTTTTAAATGATACAAATCCATCACCGCCAGAAGCTAAGAAAGCATTCGCAACTACGCTATACGTTTTAGATGGAGATAATTCTTCTCCGCTTGTTAAACGTATATTTGTAACTTTTTCACCGTTTGGTTTATTTGCATCCCACGTATATTGAATACCTGAAATTTGAAGCATTCTCGTCGTTCCTTTTTGCCATTGTTGATTTAAAATGTCGCGAATATCTTGGCCTGTTAAATCTACTTTAATTAATTGGTTTCCAAAAGGTTGAATACCGTATAATTCGCCCCATGTAATATCACCAGCATCTAAGTCATTACGAATGCCACCTGGATTCATAAGTGCGATTTGAGTTTGCATCGTTTGGCGCTGGGCATCGGCAACTAAATTTCCAAGAGTGGACTCACCAGCATCGTTTTGTTTACGGTCGATAGGCGCTGTAGATTTTCCGACAACTTCATTTACAAGTGGTGCGATTTTTTCTTTATACTGATCTAATTTTTTCTTTACTTGTTTATCAGGTTCTACACCTTCATGGTATGTTGTAACAACTTCAGCTTTTTTCTTTACAATATCTTTTGTTTTACGATCAATTGTTACATCTACGTCTGAGAAAGCTGTTCCGTAAGAGTTCGCTTGGACGATTAGTTTATTATTTACAGTACCATTTACATACGTATGACTATGCCCACCAAAAATAACATCAACTTCCGGATCTGTTTCATTTGCAATTCGAGTAAGGTCTCCATTTGTCACACCAGATTCATCTGTTGTTCCGCCAACATGAGCAAGGACGACCATGGATTTAACGCCAAGACGTTTTAATTGTTGCGCGGATTTATTGATAGCTTCTACTTCGTCAGTGATTTCTACATTTTTAAGCATAGTAGGCATCACGACATTTGGTGTATCAGTTGTAACAACGCCAATGAATCCTACAGGCACACCATTTACCATTTTGACAGTAAATGGCGGTAAAAATAAGCGGCCAGTGGATTTATTATAGAAGTTTGCAGCGACATAAGGGAAGTCTGCGCCTTTAAAATTGCCAGTTTTCTCATGGTAACCGCCATAAATGAGGCGGCGCATTTCCTCAATACCTTCATCAAATTCGTGGTTTCCGATTGTACCAACATCAAATTTTAAATCATTTAAAAATTCAATTGTAGGCTCATCTTGTAATAATGCTGAAACTGGTGGACTAGCACCTACAATATCACCAGCATGTACAAGAAGTGTATTAGGGTTTTGTTTTTTACGTTCTTTTAAATAAGTAGCTAAGTAATCAGCGCCACCAGCTTCTTTGTTATTAATTTTTTTAACAGTATCTAGTTGTCCATGGAAATCATTAATACCAAGTATTTGTACGTCTATGTAACGGTTTTGTTCAGCTGGAGTCTGAGATGGGGGAGCGGCAAATACGCTTGAAAAAGTAATGGTACTTAAAACGGCAACAGCAGGAATGATTTTTTTCCACATAATATAATTCTCCTTTTTTTATAATCTGACATCATACGACATAATTTTAATAGATTCATAGGATTATATCTATATAAAAATTTAGTTTTTTCGAAAAATTAACATATTTACAAAAGGTGAATAATTGAGTAACGTTCCTTTTTTGTTGTCGATTTCATGGTGTATCTACTATAATGGAGAAAAAAGTAAAAGGTGAGCAGCATGAAGAAAAAGAAACAAAGACAAATGCAAAGACAATCGCAAGTGAATCAACCAAAGAAAGAATCTCTTACATTAGGTGATCAATTAAACGATTCACTTATGCAGCAATTAAAGGATAAGAAGAAAGAGTTGCAAGTGAGAGAAGAGAAAAAAGAGGCAGCAGAATTGGAAAGAAAGCGTCAAGAACAAAAAGAACGTGAAAAGAATAAATCATTTGAAGAACTGTTAAGTGAAAGTAACCTTACTTGGAAAGACTTTAAATAATAAAGAAAATGATCAGTGAAATAACGCTGATCATTTTTTTGACGAGCTTGTAAGAAAAGGGGAGTTAGAATGAGAAAAATTGTAGTTGTTCCGCATGAAAATCATTGGGGTGAAAAATTTCAAATAGAGGCTGAAAGATTAAAAGCTGCGATGCCAGAAACGGTGAAAATTCATCATATTGGAAGTACGTCAGTGCCAGGACTGGCAGCTAAACCAATTATAGATATGATTATGGAAGTAGAGAATATCGATAGAGTAGATAGGTGGAATGAACGATTTATAGAGCTTGGTTACATCGCAAAAGGAGAAAATGGTATTCCAAGACGCCGCTATTTTATTCATGGAACGGAGGAAAAACGTTCGTATCACTTACACGTGTTTGAAAAAGGAGATCCTGAGATAGTAAGGCATTTAGCATTTCGTGATTATATGATGGCTCATTGTGAAGAAGCTGAGGCATATGCAACTTTAAAGAAAGAATTAGCTGAAAAGTATACATATGATGGTGCGTTATATTCGGAAGGGAAAACTGAGTTTGTACGTAATGTTGATGAAAAAGCGAAGAAATGGATAGAAAATAGCGCGAATGAATGAGTTCGCATTATTTTTGAATATGTATAAATTTATTATGTAAACTGTACATATGTTTTGACTTTTTGGTTGAATCTTGTTCAAATAAAGTGGTGGCTTATAAAAAAATGTAATAATGAAAGGGAGACGACTGTGCACATTCCAACAACTACACTTCATAATGGCGTAAAAATGCCGCTGATTGGTTTAGGCGTTTATAAAGCGAAAGAAGGCGACGAAGTAAAACAAGCAGTAAAAACAGCGCTAGAAGTTGGATACCGTTCGATTGATACAGCAACTGTATATGAAAATGAAAGCGGTGTCGGAGAAGCGGTTCGTGAATCAGGAATTCCGAGAGAAGACATCTTTATTACAACAAAAGTTTGGAACGACGATCAAGGATACGAGGAAACACTTGAGGCGTTTGAGAAAAGCTTAAAAAAATTACAAATGGACTATGTAGATTTATATTTAATACATTGGCCAATAAGAGGGAAGTATGTTGATACGTACCGAGCATTAGAAAAACTGTATGAAGAAGGTAAAGTGCGCGCGATTGGTGTTTCGAATTTCCATAAACATCATTTAGAACTGCTATTACCAAATTGCAAAATAAAGCCGATGGTAAACCAAGTGGAACTGCATCCCATGTTAACACAATTTGAATTGCGTAATTTTTGTCAAGGTGAGCAAATTCAAATGGAAGCATGGAGTCCATTAATGAGAGGTGGAGAAGTATTTCAGCACCCGATTATTCAGGCCATTGCTACTAAATATGAAAAAACACCTGCGCACGTTATATTAAGGTGGGATATTCAAAGCGGGATTGTGACGATTCCTAAGTCTGTTACACCATCTCGCATTCAGGAGAATTTTTCTATCTTTGACTTTTCACTAACAGAAGAAGAGATGACTGAAATTAATACGTTAAATCGTAATTTACATGTAGGAACGAACCCTGATAAATATGATACGTTATAAAAAGACGCTACCAGTATGGTAGCGTCTTTTTAACGATGTAAAGCGTACGTATCACATTTAGCGATTTGCTGAAGCTGTATATATTCTTCTGTTGTTAACTGTGTTTGCTTACAGGCTTGTACATTTTCTCGTAATTGTTGAATAGAGCTTGCACCAGGTATTACAGCTGCTACAGTGTCGTTATGTAAGCAATATTGAATAGCTGTTCCTGTTAAAGAACTTTCCACGATTAATTCTTTTACATTCGCGAGTGTCCCATATAATTCATCGTAAGAATAAGAAAGGTAATCCTTTTCTTTTACTCTTTCTATCTTTCTTGCATTGTTGTCAGTTAGAATTCCTTTTGCAAGCGGTCCGCGGGCAATGACGCTAATTTGATGTTCATTAAGAAGCGGGAACCATTCTTCAGGGCGACGATTTAAAAGGCTATATTCCATTAGTACACTGACGATATTTGAACGTTTTGCATACTCACGGATGACATTTGGACGTATAGAAGAAATACCGTAATGGCGAATGATACCTTCTTTTTTTAATTCTTCAAAGGCTTCAATTGTTTCATCTATAGGATCTTCAATCGTCCCGCCATGAAGTTGATATAAATCAATATAATCGGTTTGAAGTCTACGTAAACTTTCTTTCACTTCAGCTTTTATGTAATTTTTAGAAGGATCCCAAGACCAGCCGTTTTTTTCTTCTGTCCATCGATTTCCAACCTTCGTTGTAAGAACAATTTGATCTCGTTTCCCTTTTAATGCTTTTCCAACAAATTCTTCGTTTAATCCATAATCATATAAATCTGCTGTATCAAAAAAATTGATTCCTAAATCGATTGCTTCGTCGATAATACGCATAGCTTCTGCTTCAGATGTACCGAGAGACATACAGCCAAGTCCCATTTCTGTCACAAATAAATCTGAGTTTCCTAATTGACGTTTTTTCATAAGTCAACCTCCTTACTCTTATTGTACGAAAGGGAAAAGAGGTTGACAAACTTTTACTTTTTACTAGCTGTAATCCACTCTTGTACAGTTGTATACTCTTTGCCATATTGTTTTAGCTTATGGCGAATTTGCCATGCTTTTCCGACTAAAGTGACGCGATTTGGTAAAATATAAACTTTCATTTCTATCACGCTCCTTTCAATGTGGTAAAATGTATGAGGAAAGAATAGGAAATAGAACAGGGAGATGAAGTAGTATGAGTAATCTTGCAGAGAGAACAGTAAAAACTGAGCCGATTTTTGATGGTAGAGTTATAAAAGTTCGTGTTGATGATGTAGTATTACCAAATGGAGCAATGAGTAAACGTGAAATTGTAAATCACCCTGGTGCAGTTGCTATTATTGCTATTACGGATGAGGGGAAAATTGTACTTGTTGAGCAGTATCGTAAAGCGCTTGAAAAGGCGATTATAGAAATTCCGGCCGGCAAGTTAGAACCCGGTGAAAAACCTGAGGTGACAGCAGTTCGTGAATTAGAAGAGGAAACAGGTTATGTATGTGAAAATATGGAGCTTATTACTTCTTTCTATACATCTCCAGGATTTGCAGATGAAATTTTATATGTATATAAAGCGACAGGTTTGACGAAAAAAGAAAATAAAGCTGCGTTAGATGAAGATGAGTTTGTGGAATTGATGGAAGTATCATTAGAAGAAGCAACTACTCTTATGAAAGATCTTCGTATTCATGATGCGAAGACGATGTTTGCAGTACAATATTTACAACTACAAAAATAAACACTCGCCAAAGGCGAGTGTTTTTTAATTAATTTTTGCATATACGCGTGCATCACGTAAGCTACCATCTGGTGCTATGAAATCATTTTTCATTGTACCTTCTAGAATAAATTCTAAACGTTCTGCTAGTTTACATGCATTTGTATTTGTTGCATCAATACGAATTTCAATTCTTCTAGCACTTAGCTTATCGAAGGCAAATTGAATGGCACCTTTAACAGCTTCGGTCATATAGCCTTGTTTTGTATAAGCGCTATGTAGCCAGAAGTGAAGTGAAAACTTTGGAATATCCCAGTTCTCAGGCTTGAGCGTTATAGCTCCGATGAATGTACCAGATACTTTATCGTATAAGTGAAAATCAAGTGTTTCACGAAGTAAAAACTGTCCGTGAGCATTACGAACGATTTCTTCAGCACTTTCTTCTGTTTCAGCGTTAATTGGCATCCACGGTACTAAGTCTTCTAGAGAAGCTTGGATTGCTTCATACACTTCTGCACCATCACCTGGAAATGGCTTACGCACTTGTAAGCGTTCAGTTTGAAATAATGTTGGAAAATCTAATAATAATGGTTTCAAGAGAAATCCCTCCTATTCTCTACTTTTTAGTTTAGCAAAGTAGAGCGGAATTTCAATGTTAATTCGTCATACTTTTTTCTTTCTTTCATACATTTTTAGTAAGAGTGTGAACGGAGGGAAGAAAAATGTGGAGAAAAACTTGGCAAGACCGTGTAATGTCTCACATACAGGAAAACTCTTCATTATATATATTTAACGCTGTTTTGTTATTGATGGGAGTAATATTTGGAGCGATTCTTGTAAATAGTTTACAATTAAATCAAAAACAAGATCTATCATTTTATTTGCAACGTTTTTTTGGACAAGTTTCTAAAGGAGAATTTGCTATTGCAGGCGAAATGTTTCGAGAAAGTTACTTTTCACAATTAAAATACATTGGATTTATTTGGATTTTAGGAATTTCAATTATTGGATTGCCACTTATTTTTATTTTATTATTTGCAAAAGGGGTAGTTGTCGGATTTACAGTAGGTTTTTTAGTAAGTCAGCATGGATGGAATGGATTATTATTAGCATTCGTTTCTGTATTGCCACAAAACCTCATTATTATCCCAGTATTTCTCGTTATGACAACAATTGCCGCAAGCTTTTCTTTACGCATGATTAGGCATCAATTTATCCGGAAAATAACTGAGCCGCTATTACCATTATTGATCCGTTATACATGCTTCTTTCTTGTAATTGGAGCGGTGTTAGCTCTTGCTTCTAGTGTAGAAGCTTATGCATCACCAGTTTTAATGAAAGAAGTCGTTGAGGCTATTAATAAACAATAAATACTTTATGAGAATAATTATCAATTTGTTTTTATTGTTTTTCTTTTGACAGAAGCCCTTCTTCTGATATAATGGTGTAAGAGTGGCGAGGAGGGAGTAGTACCGAATGGAAGAAAGAATTGAACGAATTAAGAAGCAATTACATGCAGCGAGCTACAAATTAACACCGCAACGTGAAGCAACAGTTCGTGTGCTGCTAGAAAATGAAGAAGATCATTTAAGCGCAGAAGATGTTTACCTCCTTGTAAAAGAAAAGTCGCCAGAGATCGGATTAGCAACCGTCTATCGAACTTTAGAACTATTATCTGAGTTAAAAGTTGTCGATAAGATTAACTTCGGAGACGGTGTTTCACGCTATGACTTACGCCAAGAAGGTGCGCAGCGTTTCCACCATCATTTGATTTGTACACAATGTGGTGCTGTACAAGAAATACAAGAAGATTTACTTGGTGAAGTGGAAAGGAAAGTAGAACATGACTGGAGCTTTAAGGTGAAGGATCATCGTTTAACATTCCATGGGATTTGTAAAAATTGTCAAGAAAATGAAACGGATGAAAAATAACCTTTTCCTATTTAACTAGGAAGAGGTTTTTTATTTGAATAAGGTATAAATTGGTGAAAGCTTGGCATATGTTGTAATAACTTATATTTTGGAGGAATTTACAATGCGCCGAGTTTTAAAATTAACTTTTGATGGAATAAAAGTATTTTTATTATTTACAAGTTGTACGATTTTGTTTTATTTCGCTATACTATGGATAAATGAAGAATATGAAAGCTATCATCGTTATGAAAAGCCAAAAGAAGAGACTGTAGAAAAAGTATCAGGGAATGAAGAGCCGGCAAAGGATGCTTTCGTAAATAGAATGATGTTTTTCTATGAAAATGGGGAGTAGTGTAGATTGGAAGATCAATTAAAAGATTTTATTCATTATATGGTTGTTGAAAAAGGGCTAGCGAAAAATACAGTAGTATCTTATGAACGTGATTTGAAAAGTTATGTAAAGTATTTGCAAAAGGTAGAACAAGCGAAAAGCTTTCACGAAGTGACACGCTTGCACATTGTTAATTTTCTGCAGCACTTAAAAGAAAACGGAAAATCTTCGAAAACATTAGCACGTCATATTGCATCGATTCGTTCGTTTCATCAATTTTTACTTCGTGAACGAGCAGTAGAGCACGATCCATCCGTACATATTGAAACGCCGCAAGGAGAACGGAAATTACCGAAAGTATTGTCAGTTGATGAAGTGGAGGCTTTACTTCAGACACCCAAAATGACGAGTGCTTTTGGGGTTCGTGATAAAGCGATGCTAGAGTTACTGTATGCAACAGGACTTCGTGTTTCAGAATTAATTGCATTAAATTTAGAAGATGTACATTTAACGATGGGATTTGTTCGTTGCGTAGGGAAAGGGAATAAAGAAAGAATTATTCCACTAGGAAGCTTAGCGACGGAAGCGATTCAAAAGTATATTGAAAAGGGAAGAAGAGAATTGATGGGAAAAAAAGTAGTAGATGCACTCTTTTTAAACCATCATGGAAATCGATTATCAAGACAAGGATTTTGGAAAATTTTAAAACGATTAGCGAAAGAAGCAAATATTGAAAAAGAGCTTACACCTCATACGTTGCGCCATTCTTTTGCAACGCATTTATTAGAAAATGGAGCAGACTTGCGTGCTGTGCAAGAAATGCTTGGACATGCAGATATTTCAACGACACAAATTTATACGCATGTTTCAAAAACTAGATTAAAAGATGTATATAAACAGTTTCATCCGAGAGCATAGTTACTATGCTCTTTTTTCATAGATTCAAAAGGCTATAATACTTCACAGAAACTTCACAAACATTTCGTACATTGTTTTCAGCAGAAGACTAGAATATTACAATGTTTTTCCTCTATACTAAATAAAGTATGAAGGAGGAAATGATGATGAAAAAACTTATTATGACTTTATTTATCGCGATGCTAGCATTGGCTGGCTGTAATACAAACAAAGAAGAACCGAAAAAAGAACAGAAACTGGAAGCTGTAAAAGTAGCAGTTCAAACAAATCCGAAAGAAATTAAACCAGGTGAAAAAACAGAAGTACAAGCACTTGTTACACAAGGAAAAGAAAAAGTAACAGATGCTGATGATGTAAAGTTTGAAGTTTGGAAAGCTGGCGACGAAAAGCACGAGATGCTAGAAGGTAAGCATAAAGGAAAAGGTGTTTATGCTGTAGAGAAAACGTTCGAAACGGATGGAGTATACCATATTATTGCTCACACAAATGCGCGTGAAATGCATGTTATGCCAGAAGTAAAAGTGGCTGTAGGAAATGCGAAAGTAGAAGATGCGAAAAAAGAAAATAGTGATCATGGTGCAGGGCATGGTGATCATAAAAGCGATACAATGATTCACCTTATGGCTGGTGACATAAAAGCAAATGCTGAATCAACAATGAAAGTTCATTTAAAACAAAAAGAAGAAGCGTTAACTGGTGCTGAAGTACAACTTGAAATTTGGAAAGATGGTGTGGAAAAACACGAATTCATTCCAGCAAAAGAAGGAAATAAAGGGGAGTATGAAACAAAACATACTTTCAAAGAAAACGGTTCTTACAAAGTGAAAGTTCATGTTAAAAAAGGCGAATTGCATGAACATAAAGAAGAAACAGTAGAGGTAAAATAAAAAAGGTAGCTCTTTAGAGCTGCTTTTTTATTTTTATCCTGAAAAATGATCAGTGGGGTAAAATTTCACTTTAGTATGAAGAAATAAATCATAAAATGATTAGCACTTCTGTGCATAATGGATTACAATAGAAGTGTGAAGAAAATGAGAAATTCTACGAAAATGTATTAAAAAGAAAGCGTAAACATGTTATGATATCAGTATCAGATGTCTGACATCTGACTTAGAAAAAACTAGAAATGTTTTTGCGTCGTTTCAAGGTAAACGAAATAGGTTAGAGAATGATTTAAAGAAGTACTGTTTGATAATGAGAACGAAAGATAATTCTTATGGAGAACAGTTTCACTTTATAGCGTTTTGAACATACTACAAGAAGTAGAACTGAACTTATAGGAGGTCGCAGTTATGAATAAATATAAACGTATATTCCTAGTCGTAATGGACTCTGTTGGAATCGGTGAAGCACCAGATGCTGAACAATTTGGTGATTTAGGATCTGATACAATTGGTCACATTGCTGAACATATGAATGGATTACACATGCCTAACATGGTGAAATTAGGTCTTGGTAACATTCGTGAAATGAAAGGCATCTCTAAAGTAGAAAAACCACTTGGATATTATACAAAAATGCAAGAGAAATCTACTGGTAAAGATACAATGACAGGACACTGGGAAATTATGGGTCTTTACATTGATACACCATTCCAAGTGTTCCCTGAAGGATTCCCAAAAGAATTACTTGATGAATTAGAAGAAAAAACAGGCCGTAAAATCATCGGTAATAAACCAGCTTCTGGAACTGAAATTCTTGATGAACTTGGTCAAGAACAAATGGAAACAGGCTCTTTAATTGTTTACACTTCTGCTGATAGCGTTCTGCAAATCGCAGCACACGAAGAAGTAGTACCGCTTGATGAGTTATATAAAATTTGTAAAATTGCACGTGAATTAACGTTAGATGAGAAGTACATGGTAGGTCGCGTTATCGCTCGTCCATTCGTTGGTGAGCCTGGAAACTTTACACGTACACCGAACCGTCATGACTATGCATTAAAACCATTTGGCCGTACGGTAATGAATGAATTAAAAGATAGTGATTATGATGTGATTGCTATCGGTAAAATCTCTGACATCTATGATGGTGAAGGAGTAACTGAATCACTTCGTACGAAGTCTAATATGGATGGAATGGATAAGCTTGTAGATACATTAAATATGGACTTTACAGGTCTTAGCTTCTTAAACTTAGTTGACTTTGATGCACTATTTGGTCACCGTCGTGACCCACAAGGATACGGAGAAGCTCTGCAAGAATATGATGCACGTCTTCCAGAAGTATTCGAAAAACTAAAAGAAGATGATCTATTATTAATTACAGCAGACCACGGTAATGACCCAGTTCACCACGGTACTGACCATACACGTGAATATGTACCGTTATTAGCATATAGCCCAAGCATGAAAGAAGGCGGACAAGAGTTACCACTTCGTCAAACATTTGCTGATATTGGTGCAACTGTAGCAGAAAACTTCGGTGTGAAAATGCCAGAATACGGAACAAGCTTCTTAAACGAGCTAAAGAAATAGGGGGATAAACAAATGAATCGTGAACTTATTACAAAATCAGCTTCATACTTAAAAGAGAAATTTCAAGAGACACCACAAGTAGGACTAATCCTTGGATCTGGACTAGGTGTATTAGCAGATGAAATCGAGAACGCAGTAACAGTACCTTACAGTGAAATCCCTGAATTCCCAGTATCAACTGTAGAAGGTCATGCAGGCCAACTAGTATTCGGTACACTTCAAGGTGTAACAGTAGTAGCAATGCAAGGACGTTTCCACTTCTATGAAGGATACGATATGCAAAAAGTAACATTCCCAGTTCGTGTTATGAAAGAACTAGGTGTAGAAACAGTTGTTGTAACAAATGCAGCTGGTGGTGTAAATACATCATTTGAACCAGGCGATCTTATGTTAATTTCAGATCACATTAACTTCATGGGTACAAATCCATTAATCGGACCAAATGATTCTGAAATGGGTGTACGTTTCCCTGATATGTCTACATCATATACAGTGGAGCTACGCGAAATGGCGAAACAAGTTGCAGCAGACTTAAATATTAAAGTACAAGAAGGGGTATACGTTGGAATGACAGGTCCTGTATATGAAACACCTGCAGAAATTCGTATGCTTCGTACACTTGGCGGAGATGCAGTTGGTATGTCAACAGTACCTGAGGTAATTGTAGCGCGTCACGCTGGTATGAAAGTACTTGGTATTTCTTGTATTTCAAATATGGCAGCTGGTATTTTAGATCAGCCACTTCACCATGATGAAGTAATCGAAACGACAGAACGTGTTAAAGCTAACTTCTTAGCATTAGTAAAAGCAATTGTAAAACAAATGAAGGGGTGACCTCACAATGAGAATGGTGGACCTAATTGCAAAAAAACGTGACGGACATGCATTAACGACAGAAGAAATTAACTTTATTGTTGAAGGATATACAAATGGTGATATTCCTGATTATCAAGTAAGTTCACTTGCAATGGCAATTTTCTTCCAAGATATGAACGATCAAGAACGTGCAGATTTAACGATGGCAATGGTAAATAGTGGTGATACAATCGACTTATCAGCTATTGAAGGTGTAAAAGTAGATAAGCACTCAACGGGTGGCGTTGGTGATACAACGACACTTGTATTAGGTCCATTAGTAGCCGCTTTAGGTGTACCGGTTGCAAAAATGTCTGGACGTGGTCTAGGACATACTGGCGGTACAATTGATAAATTAGAAGCAGTTCCAGGATTCCATGTTGAAATCGAAAATGATGAATTTATGCGTCTTGTAAATGAAAATAAAATCGCAGTTATTGGTCAAAGTGGAAACTTAACACCTGCGGATAAAAAATTGTATGCACTTCGTGATGTAACGGCAACAGTAAACTCAATTCCGCTTATTGCAAGCTCGATTATGAGTAAAAAAATTGCTGCTGGTGCAGATGCAATTGTTCTTGATGTAAAAACTGGAGCAGGTGCATTTATGAAAACGGATGAAGATGCAAAACGTTTAGCAGAAGCAATGGTGCGCATTGGTAATAACGTTGGTCGTAATACGATGGCTGTTATTTCTGATATGAGTCAACCACTTGGTGAGGCTATTGGTAACGCACTTGAAGTACAAGAAGCAATTGATACATTACAAGGTAAAGGACCGAAAGATTTAGAAGAGTTATGTTTAACGCTTGGAAGTCAAATGGTATACCTTGCTGGACAAGCTTCATCTTTAGAAGATGCGCGTGAGAAATTAATTGAAGTAATGAACAACGGTAAAGCGCTAGAATCATTTAAAACGTTCTTATCAGCACAAGGCGGCGATGCATCTGTTGTTGATGATCCTTCTAAATTACCACAAGCACAATTTAAAATTGAAGTGGAAGCGAAGGAAGACGGTTATGTATCAGAAATCGTTGCAGATGAAATTGGAACAGCAGCAATGCTTTTAGGAGCAGGACGTGCGACGAAAGAATCTGAAATTGATCTAGCAGTTGGCTTAATGCTGCGCAAAAAAGTAGGGGACAGCGTGAAAAAAGGTGAATCCCTTGTTACCATTTACGCAAACCGTGAAAATGTAGAAGATGTAAAAGCAAAAATTTATGAGAACATGAAGATCTCTAAAGAGCATGTAGATGCACCAACATTAGTGCACGGCATCGTTACTGAATAATAAAGAAGGGCCAGGGAGTATTTCTCCTTGGCTTTTTTTGCTATTTTTTGTTTATAATAATAATGGGTGAAATTATGATTAGAATTTGTGCAATAACAAAAACAGATGAAGTATTATATGATGTTTCGCTAGAGGAAACAACGAAAGACCATATTGTATGGTATTGGCTAGATTTATATAAGCCGACGAAAGAAGAGTATACATACATTTTGCAAGATCATTTTAAGTTCCATCCCCTTGCAATTGAAGACTGTATAGAATATGTACAGAGGCCAAAAGTTGATTTTTATGATGGATATAACTTTTTAGTTCTTCATGCATTTGGTGAGGATGGATTAGAACCGCACGAGATTGATTTATTTATAAGTGATCGTTATATTGTTTCTTTCCATTTTTCTCATAACAATGCAATCGAAAGAGTATGGAAAACACTTGGAGAAAAGAAGCGTATTAAAAATAGTCCTTTACACGTAGCGCATACAATTATCGATCAAATTGTAGATGACTATTTTGCACCTGTATATTACATTGAGGATCATTTAAATGCAATTGATGATAATTTAACGGGTGAGACGGCAGGAAGTGTACTAGAAGAAGTATTTGATATACGTGCAGATTTATCAAAGCTAAGGCGTACAATCATTCCGATGCGTGATTTATTGTATCGTATTTTAAATTCGACCCGTTTTTACGGTATAAGTGATCATGAAATTTACTTTAAAGATATACATGATCATTTGCTTAAACTGACAGAAATGATTGAAGCAAGCCGGGAGTTAACAGCAGATATTCGAGATAGCTATTTTTCATTAAACTCGCATCATATGAATAACATTATGAAAACATTAACGGTATTCTCGACTATTTTCATGCCATTAACATTTATTGCGGGAGTATACGGAATGAACTTTGAGCATATGCCAGAGCTTGGTGGACAATATAGTTATTTTATTTGTTTACTTATCATGGCTTTAATTGGCGGTGGTATGATGGTTTGGTTTTATAAAAAAGGATGGTTTAAGTAAAAAAACACCGAGGAATTTTCCTCGGTGTTTTTACTTAACCAATAGCATGTAATACGAACATGGCTAAGAATAAGCATGTAATGATATACATAGACGGTGCGACTTCTTTACGCTTTCCAAGAGCAACTTTTAAAATAGGATAAGCAATAAATCCGAACGCAATGCCATCAGCGATACTATATGTGAGCGGAATCATGACGATAATTAAGAACGCTGGAAATCCTTCTGAAAAATCGTTCAGAGGAATTTGTTGAATGCTTGTAATCATCAGGCCGCCAATAATAATTAGGATTGGTGCAATGGCACTATCAGGAATTAATTTGACAAACGGAAGTGCAAACAGTGATGCAAAGAATAACAGCCCTGTAACGATAGACGTCAGACCTGTCTTTCCGCCTGCAGTAATACCTGCGGCACTCTCTACTGTTGATACGGTAGGGCTTGTGCCAAACAGACCACATGTCATTGCTGAAATTGCATTGGCTTGGTAAGCACGTGGGAATTTACGGTCATCTTCTAATAAACCGTGCAGAAGTCCCATGTTTTCAAAAATAAGCACCATGCTTAAAGAGAATGTTGCAATCCAAAACGGTAAGGAAGAGAGTTTGCCAAATGACATAGCTCCAAACACATCGCCGTAATTAGCGAATGAGAATGAACTATTTCCAACTTGACTTGTATCAACAAGACCAAATAGCCATGCGATACCAGTTCCTATTGCAATCGTCCATAAAAAATTTCCACGTACGTTACGAATAAATAATACGAGTGCAACGATAAGAGTAAGCACGGTCGCAAGAACGACAGGGTTACTTAATTTCCCCATTGCAACAGCAGTATTTGGATTCGAAACGACTAAACCACCTTTTTGCAATCCGATAAACGCTAAAAACAATCCGATACCGACAGTAATAGCTTCCTTTAATGACTTTGGAATCGATACGGAAAGCACGCGAGCGATTGGTGTAAACGCAGCAATTGCAAAAATAATACCAGAGATGAAGACAGCTGCTAATGCTTCCTGCCAAGTTAATCCGAGCGTATGCACAGCAGTGTACGTGAAGAATGCATTTACACCCATACCAGGGACAAGAATAGCAGGTGCATTTGCCCAAAATGCCATGAGCAGACATCCAACAAATGAACTGAAAACAGTTGCTAAAATTCCAGCTTCAAGAGGAATGCCAGCATCTGATAAAATGGATGCATTTACAATCATAATGTATACGATTGTGAAAAATGACGTAACTCCAGCTAAAACTTCTTGTTTTGGTGATGTTTCGTGTAAACCTAATTTAAAAGTTCTTTCAAGTATTCCTTTCATGTTAAACCTTCTTTTTCATATCCCTCTCCCACCCGTGATATCTCTTTCGTAAGAGCTCACCGTCCTTTATTATATCAGAACATCATGTTTTTACAACAAGGAAAATGATAACGTTTACTTATAAATGGAATTATTTATAAATACGTAAAAATCGCCCGTATTGTAGAAATGATCTCTAATTCTCCCGATTGAATGGGAGGAGCTGCTTGTGCATGTAAAGTAGCATAGGCCGTCACTTCCCGTGGCAATTGGGCAGATTCTTCAACGAATGAGAGGGGAACAGGATTAATGTTTAAATTGTATGTACTCGCAATAGCACGAGCTTTTTCTACCGCTTGTTGCAGAGCTTGAACGAGAGCTTGCTCATAATATTTATTTGGGTGAGATATTCGAAAACGTAATCCTTTTGCTACGTTTGCTCCATTTGAAACGGCTATATCATATACTTCCCCTGCTTTTTGTACATTTAAAACGGTAATTTCATACAAATGTTCCACACGGTATCCTTGTAGTAACGCTTTATCATTTACATACTCGTACTGGGGCGTAATCGTATATGAAATGGTTTCTATATTTTTGTCAGCAATACCTAGTTGTTTTAGTGCATCTAATAATTGTTTTGATTGCACTGCATTCTCTTCTTGTGCCTGCTTTACATTTTTATGATCTGTACGAATACCAATCGTTAATATAACAACATTTGGTTTTGCTTTTACAACGCCTTCACCTTGTACAGTAATAGTCGCTTCTTTACCAGTATTAGCTGTGCGTACGTTGTGTAAATAAGGATTTATTCCACCCTGCATTTTTCATCACCATCCTTTTTATATGTATATGTGTGAACAAAAAAGAAATTTATATGAAAAAAGTTACATAAATGAGAATGTTGAGGGAAGAAAGCATATACAACATAGGTATTTATAGATTATAATATGTGTAAATATGATAAAAAAGGGACGAGGCTAGTGAACGAAAAAAGAGAAACATTGATTTTAGAGTTATCCGGATCATTTCGGAAGATGATACGTTTATTACAAAATGATATTAATACACGTTTTGCAGAACATATGCCATATAATGAATTTTCTGTATTACGCGCGTTATTTTTAAACAGTCCACAGATGGCTTCGCAAATTGCGAGTGAAGTAAACGTAACCTCCAGTCATATTACAGCTGTTACTGATCGTCTCGTACGAAAAGGATTTGTAGAAAGAAAGCGTTCAAATTCAGACCGTCGTATCGTGTACTTAGAAATTACAGAACACGGAAGAGAAGTAACTGAAAAACTTGAAGCTGTGCGTAAAGAATATTATAAAGAGAGATTTAAAGGTTGGAGCGACCAAGAAATAGAAATGGTGTTAGAGCTATTTGGCCGCGTATTATAATAAATGAGGATAGGAAGCAAAAGCTTTCCTATCCTTTTTCTTTTGAATAAAAACATTTTGAAACTCCAATACTTTAATTAAAAAGAATCGGAGTGAAAAATTATGAAACGTATTTGTACGCTTTTCATTATGATTGGAAGTTTTTTCTGCTTTCATCAATTCGTAGATGCTGCAACGCCTCTTCAAGTCGTTCAGAAAGAATTACAACACATTTCAAATAAGCAACCTGTTTTATACTCAAAACTATGGATTCGCTCAATGCAGAATGCTATTTTATTTCATCACAGTGATAACATTCGGCATGAAGATACGATAAGCAATGTAACAAAGTCTTCTCTTGTAAAAGTAAAACAACTTCCACTTCAGAAAGCATCACAGTACATCCCGAGATTATCACAATATATTTCTAAGTTTGAGGCTGAGAATGTGCAAGTGTATTATGTTGCAGCTCGTTATGAAGTAAAAAAAGAAAATCCGTATCAATTAAATGGAATGAATTATTTTATGCAAGTGTTTATTCAACAAGGGGGAGAATGGAGAATTGCTGAAAGTATAGTTGCTCCAACAGATCAAATCGTTGCAAATGGTGACGGGTTTGGAACGAAGCAAGAAAAAGAGTATGGGAAAAGAAGAGAGAATGTGAAATAACCTCCTCAATAAGAGGAGGTTATTTCACATTCCAGGAAAATTTAAGTTTTAGTAAGCGAGATAAGAGTAAGTAGACTATCGTACTAGTTCCTATGAAACCAATATAATAGTTCAAGATAGAGCGACTTCCGCCTACTAACATTCCTCCGAACATTCCAATAAAGATTACACAACATATCATGCATAGTTTTTTGAGATTCGGATATAATAGAAAGTTTCCATTTTGTTCATTAGGTGATCTTGTATATAAGTACATTCCTAAAGGTAATAGAATAAGTATATTTGCGATTGGACCAATAAGTTTCGTCGCTGAAGGAATATACGTAAAATTCGGTTCGTCATGACGTATGCCTTGTTCATCAGTATAAGCACGTTGAGGGTCATAATTAAAATTAATCTTGAATTCGCGAACTGGCGCTAAAACACTCACTTTTTCTATTATTGAGCCGTAACGATCTACATATTTTTCCGTATAGATAGTATGGTTACCAGTATGAATAGAAATAACTCCAACAATTAGAGTAGGTAAAATAAAAGGGAGTCCAAGTATAGAGATACTGAAGAATCCTTGTGAGATCATATTACCAGCAATTGTACCTATGCATAATGCAAGTGTATAGATAGCGATTAAGACGATGACCATGTATAAGAAATAAGTATGAAATGGTGAAAATATTTGATATTTATTATGAAAGGTTGTCTTTTTCATAATAGCAAAAAGACCCCAATTTAAAATAACGATAGCTACTATATTACATACGCCAAAAAGCCATTTAGTCATGAAGAGGTCTTTCCGTTTAAATGGCATAGACCATAGAAAGTCACTTGATTGATTTTGACGTTCCCATCCAATAAGTGCGCAGGCTAATACAGTGATGATAGCTCCTTGAATCATGATAGCATCGGTAAGTGAAAGATGATAATTGTATCGGTATATATATTTCCATTCATTATGTTCATGTAAATATTTTAGTTGCTCGGCAGCTGCTAAATAGTATTTATATGATAGTACGTAGAAACTTACTAACCAAAATAACCAAACTATATATTTACTTTGTTTATATGCATGTATCCATAATGCTTTTTGAAACATAGGATCTCTCCTTTAAAAAACTTTATAGTTTGTAAGACGTGACAATATAAAATATGTGACGATTCCAAATAAAAAGACCCCAACATAGTAACTAAATAATAAATCAAAACGTTTTAACATTTGTCCACCTATTAATGCGAAATAAAAAATAGTACTCCATATCCAGAGTGAGTTGTATTTTTGAAAAAGGAAGATTTTCTTATTATGCTCATTAGGTGATCTTGTATAAAGAAACATACCAATAAGTAAGCTACAAATTGTATAGAAGATAGGAACAAGGATTACTTTTGCAGAGTAGTAACTATGAAAAGTAGGTCCTCTTTGTATTGTTTTTCCATGATCTTCATATGATTGGGCAGTAGGATGATAATTATAACTAATTGAAAAGTCTAATATGGCGCTTGAAATATTGGTTTTTTTATTGAATTTATAAATGTTTTCGAAAGTCGTATAACTTTTATTCCCCTGTATAGCCTCAGCGTGAGTTGTAAAGAAAACGAGCAAGAGTGAAAAGATTCCCATTCCCATAATGCAAAAAGTAATGCTAAAGATACCTTGTGAAAGAATACTGCCAGTAAATGTCCCAATACATAAGGAGACAGTATAGATAGCAATATATGTGAGAATTGCATATAGAAAATATCGATGAAACGGTTCGAAAGATTGATAATCAAAGTGAATAGTAGATTTATAAATAAAATACATAAGACTCCAATTAATTAGAAGTGATAGTACAATGAAAAATCCACCGAAAACCCACTTCGATAAAAATATATCACGTCTTTTAAATGGAAATGTCAAAAGTGAATTTCCATTTTGATTACTTCGCTCCCAACCAATTAATATACAGGCTAGGATAATTGTAATAATACCTAACCCAAAGCTATTGGAGGAATAAAAAGAATAATGGTAGTAGAACTTTTCTTCCCCTAGTCTTTCTGGGTGGAGAAAGAGAGACTGTTGCACTTCTGCTGCTTGATAGTATTCGAAAGATAAAAGATAAAGCGAACTAAAGAAGAATAGTAACACAGCATATTTCCCGCGCTTCCAATTCCACATCCATAACGCCTTATGAAACATATCCATCCTCCTCCAGTGTCGTAACGAAGACATCTTCAAGTGACATTGTTAATTCTTCAATGAGCAGTGGTTGTTCTTTATAAAACTTCTCCAGTGTTGTAGCCACATTTCCCTCAATTAAGATTGTATATACTTTTCCTGTTTGATTTAATATTTTAATATTGCTTAAGTTTTCTAGTTTTTGAGGTAATGAACGTTCGTAAGCAACTTGTATTTTAGCGAATCGTGATTTTGTATCGTCTAGTGATGTAATAGACGATATAGTATGGCCTTTTAATATAATGATTGTATCTGCAATTTGTTCCACTTCATCTAAATGGTGAGTTGAGACGAAAATCGTAATCTCTTTTTCTGCCACTTCTCCTACGAGAAACTGTAAAATTTGCCTTTTCACGATAGGGTCAAGTCCGTTTGTCGGTTCGTCTAGAATGATATATTCTGCTTTTGTAGAAATAGCTAAAATGATGGCAAGCAGTGCTTTCATTCCTTTTGAATAACTACGAATTCGTTTGTTTGGTAAGTTAAAACGTTCTAACAGTTCATAGAAATATACTTCATCAAACGCGGTATAAACGGTTTTATAAAACTTTACAATTTCTTTTACTGTATATCCGTTCAATATGTTAGTAGAATCCGGAACATATACGATTTTTTGTTTCGTTTCAGGATTCTTATGAATGTCAGTATCCTCATATGTAACAGATCCTTCATCAGGGTCTAAAATACCGACCATCGTTCGTAATAAAGTTGTTTTCCCCGCACCGTTTCTTCCGAGTAATCCGATGATACTTCCTCTCTGTAATGTGAAAGAAACATCGTCTAAAATCGTTTGACTATCAATCGTTTTCTTCAAGCTTGTCACTTTCAGCATCTGCATTTCCTCCAATCTCTTTGTAGTATGAATCTATCCAATCGTGAATTTTATCTTTCGTAACACCAAGATAAGAGGCTTCTAATAGTAATTGATGAAATTGCTTTTCAACCATAGCGATTTTCCTTTCGTCTAATGTTGGGGTAATCGATTGGGATACAAATGTTCCTTTTCCTCGTAATGTTTCAATAATCCCTTGTCGCTCTAACTCTTGGTACGCTTTACTCACTGTATTTGGATTAATAACGAGTAAAGAAGCGAGTTCACGTACAGAAGGAAGTTTATCACTTGGAGCTAACATGTTTTTCAATACGAGTTCTTTTATATTTTGAACAATTTGTTCCCATATCGGAGTGTTGCTTCTTGGATCAAGTTGAATATGCAAGAGCAATGTCTCCTTCCTGATATGTATTAAGTGTACTAATGTGTGTAGTACACTTAATACGATATAGGTGATGAATGTGTTTGTCAACTGAAAATGTTAGAAAAATATGGTATTAAAAAATAATAAATTGGAAAAAATAGGTTTGATATAGAATGGAGGGTTGGTCATGAAGCGAGTTTTTGGAATACTTGTTTGTTTCATGTTATTGCTTTCTGGTACTTCAGTTAGTTTCGCACAATCTGAGAAAACGAAGCAGGATAAAACAGAAGAAACAACGCCGAAGTTAGCAGAACAAGCGTCGTCAGCAATTGTAATTGAACAAGATACAGGTAAAGTTTTGTTTGATAAAAATCCAAATGAGAAATTACCGCCTGCTAGTATGACGAAGATTATGACAATGCTATTAATTATGGAACAAGTTGAAAAAGGAAAATTAAAACTGACCGATAAAGTTAGAGCGAGTGAGCATGCAGCTTCAATGGGTGGATCACAAATCTTTTTAGAGCCTGGAGAAGAGATGACTGTAAATGAAATGCTAAAGGGTATTGCAATTGCATCTGGAAATGATGCGTCTGTTGCAGTAGCGGAGCATATCGCTGGTTCAGAAGAAGGTTTTGTAAATATGATGAACAAAAAAGCGAAAGATTTAGGGCTGAAAAATACTCATTTTCAAAATCCAACAGGTCTTCCGGCTAAAGACCATTATTCTACAGCAAATGATATGGCTATCATGGCGAAAGAATTGATGAAGTACCCACTTATTCGCAAATACACAGGTAAATACGAAGACTATTTACGTGAAGATACGGATAAGAAGTTTTGGCTCGTTAATACGAATAAGTTAGTACGTTTTTATCCTGGAGTAGATGGTGTAAAAACGGGCTTTACGACAGAAGCAAAATATTGTTTAACAGCATCGGCTGAGAAGAATGGGATGCGTGTTATTTCAGTTGTTATGGGAGCACCTACATCAAAAGAACGGAACAATCAAGTAACGAAGCTTCTTGACTACGCATTTGGTCAATATATGACAAAGAAATTGTATACACGAGGCGAAAAAATTAAAACTGTCCAAGTAGGAAAAGGGAAAAAAGAAAAAGTAGATTTAGTTGCGTCAGACAATGTATCTCTTCTTATGAAGAAGGGCGAAAATATGGACAAGGTAAAGCAAGAAGTAATTGCTGAAAAGAAAGTGAAAGCGCCGATTAAAAAAGGTGATGCACTTGGTACGCTTGTTATTAAAAAAGATAAAGATGTTTTATTAAAACAAACAATTGTAGCAAAAGAAGATGTTGCTGCAGCGAGCTGGTGGGAGTTATTTAAAAGAAGTTTTGGGATGTTTTCAACATCAAAATAGCGGCAAACATTTTGCCGCTTTTCTATTCGTATGTAAGTAAATAATTGCTGAATGGTTTCACTTTATGGCGAAATAGTTCTTCTTTTGTCAGTAGGAAGGATTCTTATGTTGTATCACGAAAATCTTTATGTATGTAAATGAGTAAAGTTTGAGCATAAGGAGGAAATCGTGTGAGTCTTTCCATGCAATTAGAAGTAAAACGTGACGTCCTATGTGTGAGACTAGCGGGTGAATTAGATCATCATACTGCTGAGGAGTTGCGAACGAAAGTAACAGATATGATTGAGACAAATGGTGTTCATCATATTGTTTTGAGCCTAGAGAACTTATCGTTTATGGATAGTTCTGGTTTAGGTGTTATATTAGGCCGATATAAGCATGTAAAGGGATTAGGTGGAGAAATGGTTGTTTGTGCAATTTCACCTCCTGTTAAACGTTTATTTGAAATGTCGGGCTTATTTAAAATTGTTCGTCTAGAAGAAAGTGAAGCGCATGCGCTCGCGACGTTGGGGGTGGCATAAATGAGAAATGAAATGAACCTTCAATTTTCAGCATTAAGTCAAAATGAATCGTTCGCTCGCGTTACAGTAGCTGCTTTCATTGCACAACTAGATCCAACGATGGAAGAACTTACGGAGATTAAAACAGTTGTGTCAGAAGCAGTCACAAATGCAATTATTCATGGGTACGAAGGAAATGCAGAAGGTGTTGTTTATATTTCTGTAATTTTGGAAGAAGCAATGGTGAAACTCACGATTCGAGATGAAGGGATTGGCATCTTTAATTTAGATGAAGCGAGACAACCCCTTTTTACAACTAAACCTGAATTAGAGCGTTCCGGAATGGGATTTACTATCATGGAAAATTTTATGGATGAAGTAGAAGTTATTTCAAACGAATCTTTCGGGACAACAATCCATTTGACAAAATACTTATCAAATAGTAACGCTCTATGCAATTAAGGAGAATAGCCTATGGACATAGAGGTCAAAAATGAGAAGAAGAAACCTCAGTTAAAGGACCACGAGCTAAAAGCGTTAATTCAAAAAAGTCAAGATGGAGATCAACAAGCGAGAGATACAATCGTTCAAAGTAATATGCGTCTCGTATGGTCGGTTGTACAGCGTTTTCTTAACCGCGGATACGAACCAGACGATTTATTTCAAATTGGATGTATTGGGCTCTTAAAATCGGTAGATAAATTTGATTTATCTTTCGACGTGAAATTTTCAACATATGCAGTTCCAATGATTATTGGCGAAATACAGCGATTTTTACGTGATGATGGATCAGTGAAAGTAAGTAGGTCTTTAAAGGAAACAGGAAACAAAATTCGAAAGATGAGAGACGAGCTTTCGAAAGAATTTGGAAGGGCTCCAACGATTAATGAAGTAGCTGAAGCGTTAGAACTAACGCCAGAGGAAGTGGTTCTGGCGCAAGAAGCGAGTCGTGCTCCTTCATCCATACATGAAACGGTGTATGAAAACGACGGAGATCCAATTACTATTTTAGATCAAATTGCAGATCAATCTGAAACGAAATGGTTTGATAAAATTGCTTTAAAAGAAGCAATTAGAGAATTAGATGAGCGAGAACGTTTAATTGTATATTTACGCTACTATAAAGATCAAACGCAATCAGAAGTAGCGGAACGAATAGGTATTTCTCAAGTGCAAGTTTCAAGACTTGAAAAGAAAATATTAAAACAGATGAAAGATCGAATAGATGAATAGTTATCTATTCGATCTTTTTTTATGAATGTAATAGGAGGAGATTATAAACTTTCGTAAAAATTAACAGAATTTATTGATAATTTAGTAAATTTAAAATATAATCCAATTATGAACTTGTCACAAAGGGGGAAGGAAGTATGGAAACGAGGCAACAATGGGGAACGAGGGCTGGATTTATTTTCGCAGCGGTCGGCTCTGCCGTTGGATTAGGAAACATATGGCGTTTTCCTTATACAGCGTATGAAAATGGAGGAGGCGCATTCTTTTTACCGTACTTATTCGCATTATTAACGACTGGTATTTCATTGTTAGCATTCGAATTTGCTCTTGGGCACCGTCACCGTGGTTCAGCACCACTTACGTTCTTTCGTATTCATCCGCGTGCTGAATTTATCGGATGGTGGCAAATGTGTGTAACATTTATCGTTTCAACATATTATGCAGTAATTATTGCTTGGTCTATTTCGTATACGTATTTTGCAATTACTGGCGCATGGGGGAAAGACACGGAATCATTTTTATTTAAAGAGTATTTGCATGTTGCAGATAAGCCTGGACAGTTTGGAGGGCTCGTACCGGAAGTATTAATTCCACTAGCTCTCGTTTGGATTATTGTGCTTGGTGTTGCATTTAAAGGAGTTAAAAAAGGAATCGAAGTTGTTAACCGTATTTTCATCCCTTTACTAGTTGTTATGTTCCTTATTATCGTAGTTCGTGCAGTGACAATGGAAGGTGCGATGCAAGGATTAGATGCATTCTTTAAACCAGATTGGAGTCGCATTTTTGATGGGAAAGTATGGCTTGCTGCTTACGGTCAAATCTTCTTTAGTTTATCTTTAGCATTTGGAATTATGATTACGTATTCTAGTTATTTACCGAAAAACTCAGATACAACAAATAATGCCTTTATTACTGGATTTGCAAACTCAGGATTTGAATTATTAGCAGGGATTGGGGTCTTTGCGGCTCTTGGGTTTATGGCACACAATATGGGAGTACCGGTTGATAAAGTAGCAAGTGCGGGTGTAGGGCTTGCGTTCGTAGTATTCCCGCAAATTATTAATGAATTACCGATGTCACCGTTATTTGGTGTATTATTTTTCTTATCATTAACGGTTGCTGGAATTACGTCCCTCATTTCGCTTGCGGAAGTATGTTTTGCTGCTGTATCTGAAAAGTTCAGCTTAAGTCGCCAAAAAACAATTGGAATTATGGGGACGCTTCTCGTACTAGTTTCTCTAGTTTTTGCAACACGTGGCGGGCTTATGTTCCTAGATGTTGTCGATTATTTCGCTAATAACTTTGGATTAATTACAATTGCACTAGTGGAAGTAGTTACGATAGGGCTCATTTTACGCCGTTTACCAGTTTATCAAAATCATGCAAACTTCGTATCTGATATTAAGTTAGGGACGTTTTGGAGAGTGAGTTTACTCGTTATTACTCCGCTTATGTTAGGGTATATGTTAATTGATGGTACAATCCAAAATATTAAAAAGAACTATGGAGGTTACCCAACGGAGTTTGTCGTAACATATGGTTGGTCAATTGCAGCAGCGTTCCTTATCGTTGCGCTAATTATTAGTTTGAAAAAATGGAATGCACAAATACATTCGGATTCTGCTAAGCTTGAAAAAGAATGGAAAGATCGAGGTGTTTCATAATGAGTGGATCAGCGATTATGATGATGGTTATTGGAATAGTAGTCATTTGGGGAGGGCTCGCATTAAGTATTGCAAATTTATTTAAGAAAAAGGCATAAGCAAAAAAACATCTGTACCGAAATGGTACAGATGTTTTTTTGTGAAAAAATTGTATTAGAAAAAAATTGAATAACCATACTACAACTACGAGGAAGAGTGAAGAGGTGAATGGAAATTGGAACAAACAATTTATATTAAAATGCGTAATCGATTAAAAGTTTCTCCTACGTATGAAGTAAAGCTTGGTGATGTTGCTCAACTTGCCGGAGATGCTGTAGTAGTTGAGTCGTTACAGGATGAGGTAATTTATAAAATTACAGCGCGTGATAAAACGCATGTTGTCATTGATGTTATGAAAATAATTGAGATTATTACGCAAAAAGCCGCTCATATACAAATTAATTTACTTGGTTCTGGACAAACTCTTGTTGAAATTATATATGAAAAAAAGAAAGTACATCCGATTTTTTTCGGACTTGTATGGTTGTTACTTTTTATTGGAGCGGCTCTTGCCATCATATATTTCCATGAAGATGTAAGCATGCAACAAGTGCATCAACGATTATACTACATGATTACGGGAGAATTTAAGGCGCAACCACTTTTATTTCAAATTCCTTATTCATTAGGTCTTGGGTTAGGTATGGTCTTATTTTTTAATCATGTGTTTCAAAAGCGAATTAATGAAGAACCGAGTCCGTTAGAAGTGGAAATGTTCCAATACCAGCAGTCACTTGACCAATATGTAATTGTTCATGAAAACAAGGATAATATGAAACAACTTACCGATGATTGAGTCTGGATTCGTTATTTTAATTGCTTTAGCAGGAGGAATTGCTGTAGGTAGCGGATATGTTGCATTTTTAGCTGTACTTGGTATAATCCCCCGTCTAGCTCAATTAACGAGAAGTGGAAAGCACATTCAATATTTTGAATGGGCAGTTATTGCAGGTACGTTAACAGGAGCTTGGTGTAGTTTGAAAAACATTACATTTCAAACGTCGCAATATTGGCTTGTAATATTAGGAATATTTTGTGGCACATTCATTGGAATGCTCGCTGCGGCATTAACAGAAGTGTTAAATGTTTTACCTATTTTAGCGAAACGAGTAGGGGTAGAGGGGAAGATTGTTGTTTTACTCATTGCTCTTGTACTTGGAAAAGTAATAGGCTCGTTGTTTCACTGGATTTATTTCGTAAAGTAGGAGGCAATATATAAATGACAGGGCGAAAACTAAAGGATGATTACGTAAATAAAGTGAAGGAATACCATCCGAAACCAAATTATTTTATAAATTGTGTTAAGGCATTTTTTGTAGGTGGACTCATTTGTACAATCGGAGAAGTATTGATGAAATTTTATATACATTATTTTCATTTCAGTGAACAAGAGGCAGGGAATCCAACAGTTGCAACTCTTGTACTATTATCGGCGATTTTAACAGGTTGTGGTGTATATGATAAAATCGGTCAATTTGCTGGAGCAGGGTCGGCCGTACCTGTTACGGGATTTGCGAATTCTATGGCGAGTGCTGCGCTAGAGCATAAGAGTGAAGGAATTGTGCTTGGCGTTGCTACAAACATGTTTAAGCTAGCGGGAAGTGTCATCGTTTTTGGGGTCGTTGGCGCATACATTATTGGTTTAATAAGATATACTTTTAAAATTTTTATGTCTTAAAGGAGGGGCTAGTATGAGGTTGACAGGAAAACAAACGTGGGTATTTCAAAATGATATTTATGTGAATGCAACCGGTACTGCCGTCGGTCCAAAAGAAGCTGAAGGCCCTCTTGGAAAGGAATTTGATATTTCATATGATGATTTACATTGCGGAGAGGGAAATTGGGAGCTTGCTGAACGAAGGTTAATGTCAGATTCTATTCAACAAGTCATGCAAAAAGGAAATGTAGAAACATCACAAATTGATTTCTTTTTAGCGGGTGATTTATTAAATCAAACAGTAACAGCAAATTACGTTGCGCGTAAGTGGGGAATTCCTTTTTTAGGGATGTTTAGTGCTTGTGCGACTTCGATGGAGACGTTAGCAGTTGGATCAGCCTTTATAGACGGCGGATTCGCAAACCGTGTTTTAGCGACAGTAAGCAGTCATAATGCAACAGCTGAAAGACAGTTTCGTTATCCAACAGAGTATGGGGGACAAAAACCAGGAACAGCCAATTCCACTGTTACAGGTGCGGGATCCATATTAATTAGTAAAGAAAAAAGCGCCATTAAAATTACAGCGGCTACGATTGGGAAAGTGCAAGATTTAGGAATTGCGAATCCGCTAGATATGGGATCGGCGATGGCACCTGCTGCGGCTCATACAATTCAGCAACATTTTGAGGATTTGAAGAGAAGTGCCAATGATTACGATTTGATTGTTACCGGTGATTTATCAGCTATTGGGACACCAATCGCGAAACAACTGTTACTGGAAGAAGGTTATGATATTGGGCATATATATAACGATTGCGGATTAATGATTTATGATTCCGGTCAAGAAGAAGTATTTGCTGGTGGTAGTGGTTGTGCTTGTTCAGCTGTTGTCACATATGGTCATTTATTAAGCGAGATGCAAAAAGGGAATTTACAACGAATTTTTGTCGTTGCCACTGGTGCTTTATTAAGCCCGATGATGATGCAGCAGAAAGAAACAATTCCAACAATTGCACATGGTGTCGTATTTGAGAGAGTGAAGGGAGAGTGAATTGTGGATTATATTTATGCATTTCTTGTAGGAGGCGCTATTTGTGTAGTTGGACAAGTGTTGTTAGATTTCGCAAAGTTAACACCAGCCCATTTAATGGCTACCTTTGTAGTTATAGGAGCAGTTTTAGATGGATTCGGATTGTACGATAAGCTTATAAAGTTTGCTGGTGCTGGTGCGACAGTTCCTATTACAAGTTTTGGACATTCCCTATTACACGGGGCAATGCATGCAGCAGAGAAACACGGATATATAGGGATTGGTATGGGTATGTTTAGTTTAACGTCTGCAGGTATTTCTGCAGCAATATTATTTTCATTTTTTGTAGCACTTATATGTAAACCGAAAGGATAAATCAAATGAGACGAAGGGTTGTTTTGGTTACAGATGGAGATGAATATGCAAAGCGAACAATTGAGCTTTTAACGAAGGAATTTGGGGGAAGGTGTATTTCAGCATCACAAAGTAATCCAACCAAATTGACAGGGAAGAAAGTTGTTGAGCTTATTATGCAAACGCCATATGACCCTGTATTTGTCATGTTTGATGACAGTGGATTTATTGGAGAAGGATCTGGTGAAAAAGCTTTAAAATATGTAGCCACGCATAAACAAATTGATGTACTTGGGATTTTGGCAGTAGCGTCTAATACACACCATTGGGAATGGGCACGTGTAGATGTAAGTGTAGATCGGAACGGGAATTTAACGGAATACGGTGTTGATAAATTTGGACTTCCAGATGGTGAAATTGGCAGAATTAGCGGAGATACAATTTATTGTTTAGATGATTTGAATGTTCCAGTCATTGTTGGCGTTGGTGATATTGGTAAGATGTGTGGAAACGATGAATGGGAGAGAGGCTCACCAATTACGAAAAAAGCAATTCAGTTAATTTTGGAAAGGAGTGGATTTTATGACGAAGCCTAAAAAAATAGATATTCCTATTTCAACTTTCATAAGTGACAATGAAAATTATTTAAAACAAACGGCTGGATTAGGCGTCACATTTGATGTTGGGATTCGTAAATTTCAAATTTTGAATAAAGAAATTGCAGTGTTATTTGTAAATGGACTTTGTGATACAAATTATATTATTCCTATTTTAGAAGAAGCTGTGGATACGAATGAAATAAGGGATGTTGAAGAAGATACTGTAAAGCTTTTAGAGAATCGTTTAATTCATCAGCAAGTAAGTAAAGTGAAAACGATGGATGAAGTAATGCTTCAAGCGTTATCAGGGCTTATTGTTATATTTGTGGAGGGCGAAACAGAAGCGTTCGTGATAGATGTTCGTAGCTATCCAGGACGAACACCGACAGAGCCAGATACCGAAAAAGTAGTACGCGGTGCGAGGGATGGATTTGTTGAAAATATCGTTGTAAATACAGCGTTAATTCGTAGAAGAATTCGAGATCCACGTCTTCGAAATGAAATTATTCGAGTAGGGGATAGATCGCAAACGGATATTTGTATTACATATGTACAAGATGTTGCAAATCCAGATTTAGTAAAGATTATAAAACAAGAATTAAATAACATCGATGTCGATGGCATTACGATGGCGGATAAAACAGTGGAAGAATTTGTTGTAAAGCAAAGCTATAATCCATTCCCGCTTATTCGATATACAGAAAGACCGGATGTAGCAGCAAATCATTTATTAGAAGGACATGTTCTAGTACTAGTTGATACATCACCGAGTGCTATGATTACGCCAACAACATATTTTCATCATTTACAGCATGCAGAAGAGTTTAGACAAAATCCAGCTGTCGGAACATTTTTACGTTGGGTACGCTTTTTAGGTGTCTTATTCTCCTTGTTTTTACTACCGTTTTGGTTAGTGTTTGTATTTGATCCAACTCTTTTACCAGAAAATCTTGCTTTTATTGGACCGACTAAGATGACACATTTACCCATTCTATTACAGGTAATAATGGCAGAAGTAGGACTTGAATTTTTAAGGATGGCAGCCATTCATACTCCAACGCCGTTATCGTCTGCAGCAGGATTAATTTCTGCCATATTAATTGGTCAAATAGCAATTGATGTAGGTTTGTTTGTACCAGAAGTTATTTTGTATGTAGCAGTTTCTATGATCGGGGCATATGCAACACCGAGTTATGAATTGGGACTCGGAAATAAGGTTGGAAAATTGTTTGTTATTATTTTGACAGGCCTCTTCCATGAGATGGGATTTGTAATTGGTATGACGATATTGATTTTATTTTTAACGTCTATAAAAAGTTTGCAAACACCTTACCTATGGCCATTTTTACCATTTGATTGGGGCGCATTAACAAAAATTTTACTCCGTCCGACGATGTCTAGTTTAAAAGTACGACCAAGTATTGTAAGACCTCAAAATGTAAAAAGACAAAAATAAACGGGATTATACACCCGTTTATTTTTTTAGCAAAAATTTATTGTTTTTTAACAAAAATCAAACATTTTTTGTGTACACTTAGAGTAGATATTGTGTATGGAAGGGGAAGAGGACATGATTAAATTATTTGTAAGTGATTTAGATGACACGCTCGTTTACAATGTGAATGATATGCAAAAAGAAGATGAACGTGCAATTTGTTGGTTAGCTGAAAAAGGGACAAATATTTGTTTTGCCTCGGGCCGCTTTACTCATCGAATTGATGAAGTCGTAAATAGGTTTGCATTCCCGTACTACACAACTAGTTTAAATGGAGCGACGATGTTACTACCAGATGGGAAAATATTTCATGAATCAAGTTTTGAAGATGGGGTTGCCCAGGAAATATATCGATATATCCATAAAAAGGGACTAGCAGATATTGTTTGTGCAAATGAGCAACGGTATACAAAAAGAAAGAATGAACATCATCATACTTTTGAAACGTATATGGGTGTGCATATTGCTGAGATAGAAGCTTTGGAAGAGGAATTTGGTAAAACTGTACACCCTGCGAAATTGTTTGTTTTTGGGGAAGAAGAGACAATTGAAGCGTTAGATCAAGAATTACGATATACATTTCAGAGCGAAGCGGAAGTTTTCATGTCTGGTAAACGCTATGTTGACATTATGCCAAGGGGAGTAAGTAAAGGAAGTGCTTTAAGGAGACTAATGGAACATTTGCAAATTGAAGCAAATGAGGTTGCATGCATTGGAGATTCTTTCAATGATATTTCCATGTTTGAAGTAACCCCGCATTCATTCACTTTGCATCATGCTCACCCATATGTGAAGGAGAAGGCAAATCATATAGTTCGTTCGGTCGAAGAAGCTATTATGAAATTGCCATTACTTGCATAAGAAAGAAGCTCGTCAGTGACGAGCTTCTTTTTACTTGAATAACGATTTAACAAAATCAATGATACTTGAGAAGAAATCTTTAACTTTATCTAGGAAACTTTGCCCTTCTTCAGATCCTAAAAAGGCAGAAACGTGTTCTTTTGCTTTATTTAACTGACTGCCAACTTGATTCCAATCGATGTTAAGATTTTTCATTTTATCGAATAGCGCAACTAAGTTATCTAACTGTTCATCCGTTAATGTAATACCAAGTTGATCCGCGATTTTTTTAATTAATGAACGTAAATCTTCAGTCGTTTGTGGTTGCTCTTTCGCAATTTCTTCTTTAATTTTTGCAACAAGTTGTACTGCTTTTTCTTCACCAATTTTATCGCCGAGCTGGGATGTTTGCACCATTTCTTCATTGGCTACTTTTTTTACTTCCTCAGGAATTGCTTTGTTTGATGTTGTTTCATAGGCTTTCATTAAACCAGTTAAAGCAGCAGTTCCAGAAACTTTAAATGGGGCAGTAATTTGGATTTCTGCATCTTTCACACCCGCTGTAATAAGGGCGTTTGTGTACATTGCATCTGTTATTGAATTAATGTTTTTTGAACGTACAATGAGACCAGAACCTGGCTTTGTGTATGTGATCATAGAAGAGGAAATTGCTCTCGTACCAATTTGTGCTTTTGGAACAATCCCTTCTAGAAATTTATGTTCTTCCGCATTAGACACAGTAATGATTGTAGCATCTTTTGGTGCTTTCATTTCTTTTAACAGATCTTGTTTTTGTTGTTCAGACAAGTTTTCTCCTAGTGTAACAATTGATTCTCCTTCGATGATGTCTGCAAACGAAGCTGTTGGTATCATAAATACTGCTACAGCTAATAGCAGAGCTAGTAATTTCGTTTTCACGAAAAATCGCTCCCTTTCTCTTTCTAAAATTTTCGGGCAACACAGTTATTATAGTATATATTTCTTATTTGTCACCTAGCTTTTTCCACATTTCAAAAAAGAAGTATGTAGATTGTCGGATTCTTTTTGTTTCTAGTCATGAATGTGGTAATATAGTGCTGAGATAGTTGAAAGGAGACATATACGTATGAAAACTTTAGGATACATATTAATGGAAAATGGTGAAAAAATCGAATTAGAATTTTTCCCAGAAGAGGCACCAAAAACTGTAGAAAACTTTAAAAAACTAGCAGAGCAAGGATTTTATGATGGTGTGACATTCCACCGCGTTATTCCTGGCTTCGTAAGCCAAGGTGGAGATCCAACAGGAACAGGTGCAGGTGGCCCAGGTTACTCTATCCCATGTGAAACTGATGGAAATCCTCATAGACACCTTGTAGGATCACTTTCTATGGCTCATGCTGGCCGTAACACAGGCGGGAGCCAATTCTTTATCGTTCATGAGCCACAGCCACACTTAGATGGTGTACATACTGTATTTGGTAAAGCAACAAGCGGTATTGAAACAGTATTAAACATGCGTCAAGGTGATGTAATGAAAGAAGTTAAAGTTTGGGAAGAATAATTTAATGAGAAAAGAGAGCTATTGCTCTCTTTTTTATTTTGCGTGCCCAGCTAAGCTGGGCACTGCTTGCTGGTGAAAGTCCAGCCTAGGTAAGAGCCAAGTCGCCTAGTAGCTGACAGGCAACTGGTGGAGAAA